>JAJQHY010000001.1 GCA_021199495.1 Lachnospiraceae bacterium
ACACCCCAAAAACTTTTTAAAATTTAGCTTGACATATCACCAGATTGCTCCTCATTTACACCATGATGGAAATTGGGGTCTATACCCCTGGAAAAAACGATCGTTCTTACCAACGGGTTTATCAAGTAAAACGCAAAAAAACACCGGCAAAAGAAATTGAAATGGCCGAGCGCTGCCGCAAGGATTATGCAGAAAGGAAAAGCGCTCATGGATGATTTTACAAAATACCTCAACAAGAAACTTTCATGGGCTTCAGAGATCACCGCGTTCTCCGCAGACGACATGAGGTCTGTCCCCAATCAACATGCGAAGCGGGAGGATATTTTTTGTCCTCCCGCGACTTTTTATGTATCTTTTTATATGAAAAAATGATACAATGAGCGAAAGCTTTCCACAAAGGAGACACGTCGAGTATGGAAATACAACTGACTGCCCGCGCCGCAGCGGAATATGACTTTTTGCGCGACAACACGATGACCCCGGCCATGGCAGCCGAATATCTGCGGGACGGACGCATTGCCCTGCGCACCTTCTCCGAAACTCTCCGCGAACAGTATATCTACCCCGATCTGGAGTCCAGACTGGTCTCTTCCTTCCGCTGCTATGACACAGGTGTGGATGACCGGAGCGTGGCCCGCAACGTTTCCAACTGGGTGCGCGGCAAAAGTCAACCCCGCCGCAGAGAGGATATTTTCCGCATCTGTTTTTCCCTCGACCTGACGGAGGCCCAGGCCAATCTGCTGCTGGGGCAATGCACGGAATATGGCATCCATTACCGTGAGCCCAGGGACGTCATTTATACCTGGTTTCTGCGCAATGACCGGGGATATATGGAAGCACGGGACTTTTTTTCCTCCCTTCCTCCTGCTCCCAGGCTGACCGAGTATCCCGCGGGCTGCAGCGCCCATATCACACGCGAAGTGCAGAGCGTCTTTGCAGGAGCCAGAAACCCGGAGGAATTAAGACGCGTCTATCTGGCCAATCTGGACAAATTCGGACAGCTTCATGTCCGCGCCTACCGCTATTTCGACAAATACCTGAACATTCTCATCCATCCCGACACCGGCTGGGACAAGAGCGCAGCCGTAGAGGAATATTCCCTGGAAACCATCATGGAACGATATCTCTCCCTGCATATGCCTTCCGGCAGAAGCCGTCTGCGCTACTCGGTGGTGCAGAAGCTGGTAAAACAGAACTGGCCCAACTCCACGGCCCTGAAGGATATCCGGGCGCACCGGGAAGACGTATCCAGAAAGCTGCTACTGCTGCTTTACATCATCACGGAAAACGTGGTGGACGATGAGTATCACGAAGCGGACGAGGACTACCTCTCCCTGCAGGACAGACTGGAGGATCACTGGTGGGTCTTGAACGCCATCCTGATCGACTGCGGCATGCCCACCTTGGATCCCCGCAATGCCTTCGACTGGCTGATTTTATATGCCATGACCGCCGATGAGGACGAGTCCATGAGCGAGCGCATGTCGCAGGTGATTGACCATTTATTTGCGGATTTACAGTAAATGTGAATCAGACGGGCGCCCGGTGTTGTTTTTTCTTATTCAGACCGATATATCAGTAGTCCTAATTCCATAAGGTAATCGTGCCGTTACCGGTGACGCTGCCCTGCCCCTCAATGGGGATGGTCAGGTCATTTTCCTCTGTGGAATCCAGATAAAGGGTGCCCTGATTGTCCAGGGTGCCGGACACTACGATTCCGCCTTCGTTGCTGTCTTTTGCAACCCACATGGTTCCATAGTTGGTCAGGCTTCCCGAAATTGGAAGCTGTGCACCCGCATTGATGTCCATCTCCCCATAATTAATGACCGTACCAGCCAGTTCAATCGTGTACATCCAGTGATTGTCATTAGATGCAAAAGAGCCATAGTTTACCAGAGTGCTTCCGGCATTCATATAAAAACTGTCATGCGTAACGCTCAGTCTTCCTCCCTCCTCAATCGTCACCTGACAATCCGTCAGCCACAGTTCACCCAAGGCAAAAAGTGATCCGCCGTTCTCAATGGCAAGCTCCACGCCCGTCAGGTTGGCGGACCAGTCTATCACCAGATAACCGCCGTCCCTTAAGGTCACAGAGCCGGTGAACTCATGCTGCAATCCGTAGGTGCCGAGATTCACCACGCCGCAGTCCTCCACAGTCAGATCTCCCGCAAAGCAGTAATTATCATAGCAGACTACGCTTCCGTCCCCTGTCGCCGTCAGAGCAGCGTTTTCACTGACTGCCAGATAGCCGTTTGAAAACAGAACCCCTCCGTCCACGGTCACGTTGCTTTCCATGATCAGATCGTGGTCGGAAATCACTGTCTTATTGATGACAAGGTCCTCCGTTACTGTCAGATCTATGTCAATCACAACCACATCGATCGCCTCATTATTGAGAGCCTCTTTAAGTCCTGCCAGGTCAGTGACATGAGTGGTGTATCCGTCCCCCTCGGTCAGATTCAAGGCTCGATTGCTGTAGCTGTCAACAGACTCAGACAAATCAATGGTGTTGCCGCCCACATAAACAATAACGCCGCATCCGTCTATCGTTCCCTCTCCTATCAGCCGGGAGTTGGCGTTTGTAGCACAGAAAAGTCCGCCATTGTCAAACGAGGCGTCTGCAGCCAGGATAATTTCGCCGTTATTTTCCAGCCACCCATTGTTGTCCAGGTTCGTATTGGATCCTATTTCCAGGGCTCCGGAGTTAATAAAACGGTAGTTGCTGTTAAAATAGGTCTCCGTCCCGGAGCTGTTTTCCAGCGTCCATGTGCCATAATTTAAGATATCGCTCTCCCTGAAATCGAAAAAGCCGCAATCCGGATCCTCTCCTCCGCCAATGGCTGTCACAGTCCCCAGATTCACCATATTTGCGTATTTTACACAGCATCCCCCGTATAAAGTCAGATCTCCCACGTTAATCACATTTCCCAGGTTCTCCACAAAGATATCGCTCTTCATGGTCCCGTAATTGATGATCGTGACCTGTCCCTCGCCACCGGCGTTCACCGACGCGCACAGGGTTCCCTTATTGATCAGCACTGCAGGTGTATCCGCTGTGTCCGAGCCCATACAGATTATGAAATTATCCCAGGAGGACTGCTCCGCTGTCAGGCTCCCACCCTCCGCGATCAGCACTGGAACGGAGATGCCAATGGATTCCTCTAATGTGATGTCGCCTTCAATAATAACAGACTTTGTATCACTGCTGTTTACGGCACTGGTCAGTTCTTCCAAAGTATTGACAGCGACTGTGCCATCCGCCTCCTCCGCAAACCATTCCTCCTCCGAAAATACCAGATACTTGTCACCAGTATCTTCTTTTGCTGCAGAGAGCTCTGTCTGCCCATAGAGATCCAGGCTGGCGCCTGAGTCAAGGAAAAGATCACCCTCCTCTTCCAGCCAGAGGATCCAGGCATTGATTGCACCGCCACCCTCCACGGAAATGCTGCCTCCGTCACAGGTGCGGATCAACCCATTGGATGCAGTGAGGGTTCCCAGAACCGTTATCTCCCCTCCGTCTCCCACCAGGATTGGCATGAAGCTCTGCAGAGCGCCGTCAGCTTCGATGGTGACATGCTTGTTAATCTCAAGCGTCTGATTGACATTGTCAATGTTATCCGCGATGACCACATCGATAATGTCGGGATTGTTCAGTGCGGCAACGAGCTCTTCCACACTGGTAACCTTTTTGGAAACCGTTTCCGTAGTGTCGTCGGACTGGGTAGAGTCAGAATTCTTCGTTCCATTCGACTCAGTGTCACCGTTTTCGCCTGTTTTTTCCTCAGAATCAGAGTTCACCACTTCTTTCAATTGCTCCGAAGAGCTTGATGTTCCGTGTTCTAAGTCTGTAGCCCACGGGCGAAAAATCATCAGAACGATCACTGCCACCAGCGCAGCGCAGCCTGCAATGGTCCCGGCCAGCACCCTGTGGTCCTGAAGAGCATGAAGCAGCTTCTCTTTCAGAGAGAGGCCGGGCTCAGGATCATCAAACACCGCATTCTCTCCAGTAATCCCGATGTTCTGAGTGATCCCATGATCCTGAGTGATCCCGTATTTTTCAGTGTTCCTGTGATCACCAGTATTCTCCTGATCATCAGTATTCTCCTGATCATCAGTATTCTTCTGGCCACCAGTATTCTCCTGAGTGTCAGTATTTCCATGGTCATCCATGATCTCATTTTCCCCGGTAATCACAGGGTTAATATTGATCACAGGCCTGCGAACAGGGACGCATTCCGGACAAGGCGGCTCGGGTACTGGTACCGGTTCCTCAACCGGATGATACAGCCCGTTATAAAACGCCTCCACAGACTGATACCGCTGTCTGGGCTGCACCGCCATACCGCGCAGCAGAGCCTTCTCCTGCCCCGCGGTCAGATTCACGCCCAGCTCCCTGGGCGGAATCAGCTCATCCTCTAAAAGACGGTCCAGCGCCTGCGGCGGCACCCTGCCGGTGAGGCAATAATAAATCGTGGCAGCCAGCGCATAGACGTCCGTCCAGGGTCCCTGCCCCTTTTTCTGATACTGCTCGATGGGCGCGTATCCCTGCTTGAGCGCCAGGGTCAGCGTCTCCGTCCCCCGCGCGGATTCCCGGGCGCAGCCAAAGTCAAGCAATCGGATCTGTCCCCGCTCCAGCATCAGATTGTCCGGACTGATGTCCCTGTGAATCAGCCCCGCCTCGTGTACCGCGGCCAGCGCCGGAAAGAGGGGCTCAATGAGAGAGAAAAGCTCCTCCGGCTGAATACGGCCGCCGCGCTGCTTCACAAGCTGCATGAAGTTGGTGCCTTCCACATACTCCATGACGATGTAGGCAGTATTGTTGGCCTCAAAAAAGTCCCGCACCATCACAATCTGGGGCTGCTTCTCCATGCGGGCCATGGTACGCGCCTCATAGAGAAATTTTTTCAATCCCTGATTGTATCTGGGGCTGGTGCTGTCCGTCCGGGTAATCACGGAAAGGGAAGAGGCCGCGTAGCGGGAAGCCCGGTCCACCGGAAAATATTCCTTGATGGCGACCTTCATCTCCAGACGCAGGTCACAGCCGATGTAGGTAATGCCAAAGCCACCCTCTCCCAAAACCCGGCCCACCAGGTAGCGTCCGGACAGGATGGTTCCCGGCGGAATGTGGTGCGGAGCAGGCGTGTACGCGCCCTGGGTCAATCCGCAGACAGGACAGCTCTCTCCGGGCACCACCCGGCTCATGCAATAGGGGCAGAAGCTTTCCGAACCCGGATTCATCATATCCTGAGAAGTAGAATTGTGTTCCTGCATCTGAAGTTTCCGCCTCCTTTCTTTGCTGTAGTGATACTCATTGTATCACAGCGCCCGGAATACCCGCAATGAAAACTGTGTTGTTTATGTATTGGCTGATATTGCATGATCAGACCTCTCTATGATTTCAAATACTATGATGAAAGCGACAAAAATGGTTTGACGCCATGGATTGCTTCGCCAGAAACGACCAGCCTTCTCTTTCAGAAAACGGCCAGCAGAATGGCCAGCAGTACAATCACTCCCAGAACCGCTCCCGCCACGGGATAAAACCATGGTTTTCTCATATACCGGCGGATACCGGACACAGGCTTTGGCGCAGGCGGAATCACCGGATCCTGAATGGTATTCTCCACAGGCTCCTGATACATGGTCGATGTAGTAAAACCCGATGTCACATCCCACGGTTTCGGCGTAACTTCCTCAACAGGCTTCGGATCCGGCGCAGGGATGACAACAGATCCCCTGAAAAGCTCCTCCTTCAGTTCCCGCATGGACTGCGTACGGTCCTTAGGCTGCACGGCAAGGCCATGCAGAATGGCGCTTTCTTCCTCCGGGGTCAGCCCGGCTCCCAGTAAAGTGGGTGCTTTCAGTTCATCGCCCTCCAGCCGGTCCGGCGACAGGGGCGGCACCACACCGGTCATCAGATAATACAGGGTGGCACAGAGAGCGTAGACATCCGTGTAGGAACCCTGTCCCCGGGTCGTGTACTGCTCCACCGGGGCAAACCGGGGCTTGGTGATGATCGTCAGGTGCTGGCTGCCCTCCATCCGCCTGGCGGAGCCAAAGTCCATCAGCTTTAAGCGGCCATCCGGCATCCACATAATATTGTCCGGCGCAATATCCCGGTGCAGGATACCCATCTGATGCAGCTCCTCCAGATCATCCAACAAGGGCGACAGCCTGGGCAGCAGCTCCTCCGCCGGAATTCTGCCTCCCATCTGCTCCGCTTTTCTGTGCAGGGGGACGCCGTCTAAGAATTCCATCACCAGATAAGCGGTACCGTTAGCCTGAAAACAATCCATCACCTGCACCACCGAGGGCAGGGGCCTGAAGGAAGCCAGCATCCTGGCCTCCCCGGAAAAACGCTGCATCCCCGCCTGAAATTCCTCTTCCCGCTCCGGCTTCGCGCCCACGCTCCGATCGCCTTTTCGCATGGCCGACCACATGGGAAAATATTCCTTGAGGGCAACTCTTTTGTTTCTCTCTAATTCCTCTGCCTCATAGGTAATGCCGAAGCCGCCCTGGCCCAGCACGCGCTGCAGCCGATAGGTATGGAGGGTACCGGCCAGCACGGTACCCGGGGCAAGCCTCATATCATTTTCAGTCGCATTGGCCGCCATTTTATACGCCTCCTATCCGGGTGATGATAAAGCTCTGCTCCTTCGATCCTAAATAAAAACGGTCGCCGGGCTGAAGCCGTACCGGCTGATTTGCCGCCAGCTGCTGCCCGTTCCCCAGATAAGTACCATAGCTGGAGCCTAAATCCACCAGGAAAATCTCCCCGTTTACCAGCCTCAGCTCACAGTGGGTACGGCTGATGCCCTTTACTTCGGCCGGGTAGACCAGCTGATTTGCCGGGTCTCTGCCGATGCGTACTGTGCCGTTAATGGGGAAACGTCTGCCCGCAAAGCTTCCGCTCTCCCCCTGGAAGCGCAGTCCGCTGTCGCCGGGCGCTTTCACAGAAGCAATCGCAGGGCCGGTGGGAGAAATGGGATCCCCGCCGGACGCAATGATGGGCTTTGACTGGGCCTCACTGACGGCTGCTTTCTTTTTGCGGCTTTTCACCACCAGCAGGATAATCACAATCAGGATAGCCAGAACAATCACGACAACAGCCGCAATCACTCCGACTGGCACAGACGGCTCCGGTTCCGGTTCTTCCTCCGCCCGAACGTTGAACGCGATCCCCAGATCAGTCAGAGTCTCGGTTACATAATCAATATAGATCGCGTAATTCAGACTTTCCGTGGACGTGGCAGAGTATGTATTGATGCCAATCACCACTCCATTGGCATCTACCAGCGGGCCGCCGGAGTTGCCGCCATTCACTACCGCGTCATGTTGCACGATCTTCACAGAATTTTCCGATGTCATGGTAGTAAACCGGGAGATTGCTCCTGTTGTCACGGAAACATCATTGACATCCGAGTTATAGGTCTGCGTATACGTCCAGATGGGCAGGCTGTAGGAAACGCCGCCGTAGCTGAAATCAAAGTTATTTCCGGAATTGACCCATCCGGTCGCTGTTGTAATGGCATCACTCACCGCCGGAAAGCCCAGTGCGTATACGGAAGCTGCAACTCCCGTATTCTCTGTGCTTTCGGCCAATTCCAAAGCCACGCGGCCATCTACCGGATCAATCGCCTTGATAATCGCATAATCATAATCCGGTGAGGTGTATACAATATCACACTCCACCATCCGGTTGGTGTTGATGTCATAGAGCGTGTCCAGTCCGCTTACATAATACAGGTCCCCATCAATCTCCACAGCCCTGTCGGTGATAGTCAGCGCACTCTGTCCCAGCATGATATAAACACGTGACGCCTCCACCAGAGAACCATCCTCATTTTCCGCTGTTACCACATGACGGTTCGTGACAAAATACTGTGTCTCCTCTCCAATCGTGCCGACGCCAAAGGCGGAGCCAATCCAGCTTTCCTCTGTTCCGTCAGAGAGCGTTACCTCCGCATAGATCTGCACCACGCCGTTTGCGGCCTCGGCCACTGCGTTCTGTGAGGTTTCGCTGTCCGCAGCCAGGGCTGAAACGCCATAGGCGCAAATCATCATGACAGACAATGTTACAGTTAAAACAGTTCTGAAAAATCTTTTCCTGCGTTTCTCCATTTTCTCTTTCTCCGTTTTTTCATAATGTACTGCCAAAGCTCACGGCTCCAGCCATACCGCCAGGGCCGTATTATTGTCATTGTCCGGGGGCACCCGCTCCCACAGGCGCCTTTTCATCCGGTCCAGCCATTCCTCCGGGTTATGGGATGCCTTAAGGTCCTCCTCCATCTCCGGCTCCAGGACATACTCCCAGAAGCCGTCCGTACACAGGAGGAAAGCGTAGGAGCCTGACTGCAGGCTCAGCTCCCCGGTTTCCACCTTCATCTCTTCCTCCTGGCCCAGAGCCCGAAGCACCCGGTTACGATCCTCATGAAACCTGATCTGATCCGGGGTAATATCTCCCAACATCACCGCCACCTGAGAAGCTGAGTGGTCCCGTGTCTGAAATTCCAGACGCTTTTCATAAAACCGGTAAAGCCTCGAGTCACCCACATGGGCCCACACCGCACGCCTACCCACAAGGGAAAGCGCCACAATGGTGCTCTTCATCGCGCAGACACTGCTCTGTCTGCTCAACACATCCTGATTTGCCTTTTCAATTAAAGTCTTCAGCTCCTCCTGGCCTCCACTGCCATCCCAGGAAGCGCACAGGGACCGCACCGCTGTGTCAGAAGCAATCCGCCCGCCGCCATGACCGCCCAGTCCATCCGCTACAACAGCACAGGCCACATCCGGGCCTTGCCGCAGCAGACGGGCACTGTCCTCATTTTCCGGCCTGCCGCCCTGATCCGTATAGATTGCGGAATAAATCATGCATTCGCCACCTTTCACAACTGATAATTACGAGAATATTCCCGGCATTCTCTGCCGTTTAAGTCTGACGTCATCGGTCATATACCTGCCTGTCAGCATCCAAGAATTACTGCGGTATAATTATCCTGTCCGGGCCAGGATTTCTCCTCAATGGCACGCGCCAGAGCATCCGCCGCCTGCTGCACATCCTCAAGATCCAGCGCCCGGCAGATTTCCTCCTCCTTAAGCGCGTTATATACGCCGTCGCTCATCAGCAGAAAGCGGTCTCCCGGACAGACTTCCATGGGCGCGTCCGGCTGATCCACATATCGAAGCTGCCCCATTCCCAGAAAGCTGGTCAGTCCCGCGGCCTGCGGGTGCGTGCGCGCCTCCTCTAAGACTCCTTCTCCGTTGATTGCCCTCAGCTCCAGATCCCGGGCGTAGGAATGTCCCCGGTTCAACTGTGTCAGACGTCCGTCACGATAATGGCTGATCCGGCTGTCTCCCACGGAAATAAAATAAAATTTTCCATCCTTTAACAGCCCTGCTGCCACCGTGGAACCGCACATTCCGATCCGCTCCAGTCCAAGAAAACGATTGACAGCGCCGTTGGCGTCATACAACAGATGAAGGAGCGTCAGCGCCGGATCCGGATCCTGCCTGGAATAAAAGCCGTCCATCATGGCGGTCACCGCCGTCTGGCTCACCTGATCGCCATCCTCCAGGCCGCCCATACCATCGGCCACTACCGCCAGCAAACCATGAGAGGCGTACAGATCCAGCGGGCTGACAGAGAAGCTGTCCTGCTGCGCCGACCTGGCACCCTGGGAGTGAAGCTTGCCTACTGCCGGCGTAATACCTGTCACTTTAGAGTCTTCCCCCGCATTCTGAGCCGCGGTTTTTCGTTGCCTGAAAACCCTCTGCACAACCAGTGTAATCACTGCTGCTGTCATCAATGTCAGCGTCAGAACCAACAGGCTCATTCCCCAGGCAGGAAGCGTCACCGGCGTCCTCCAATTCCAGGTTTCATCCGGGACGAGTGTCTGCGCCGCATCATCTGTCTCCTCTGCCAGTTCCGCGGCACCAGCGGCATCTTCCACAGCCGTGATCGTAATCTCCCCGGCTGCGACAGTATCTCCTCCGCCTGCGGCCGTTTCTTCTCCGGCAGTGGCCGTTTCTTGCACGGCTGTAACCGTATCGTCCTCTGCTGTTGCTGTATCTTCCCCGGTTGTGGTCGATTCTTCCGTAGTCAAAACTGTTTCTTCCTCTTCTGTGATCGTATTCTTCGTACCCTGCGTGGTCAAAGACACAAAATCAATCGTCCAGTTCATCTGCGTCAGCCTTCCTTCCAACTGAAATGATCCCCGCAGAGAGCGACAAAGATTAATTTGGTGGTGCCGATGGAAATCACATCGTAATTATTTAACTGAACTGCGTTGAGCACAGTCTTATTATTCACCTTGATCAGGTTGCGTCCGGCGGAAGGACCTACATAATAAATATTTTCCGACTCATCGAAGGCAATCATGGCGTGGTTCTGCCGGGAAATCTGCTGATCACCGCTGATGCGCACATCTCCGATCTCACGGCCAATGTAATTGTATCCCGCATGGAGCCGGTAATCATTGCCCCTCACCGGACCGTCAATACACACCAGCCATCCCACTACCGGTTCCGAGCCGCCTTCCACGCCAAGACCTCCGCCGATCATGGTGGGCTGGAACGGGCTGTGACTGTTGGCATTGCTGCCGCCCGGGAAAGGCGGCTCCGTCTTTACAAAGCTCGCGCCGCCAGGGTTTGCCTGGCTTCCCTGCGCATCAAACGGCGCTTCTGTCTTGATAAAAGAGCCGTTCCCTGAAGCCGCGCCGGCCGGTTCGGTAGGTCCTAAGCCGCTGCCTGCGGCGCTTTCACTGCTCTGTCCGCAGTTGGGACAGACAGCATGAACGGATGGATTGTAATAATTTCCGCAGTTGGGGCAGATAATTGGGTTGCTTTTGATTTCCATGGATGTTTCCTCCTCAGGTGAATGAATTTAAATGTTGAAAGTGATACAGGTTGCATCACAAAATACTGATCTGAAATAAATTGGCGGGTGTGGCCAGATAAAAGCGCGTTCCCGGGCCGATAGCGGTGGGATAATTGCGGGGGAGCTGCTTGCCGTCTCCTAAAAATGTGCCATAGGCGGAGCCTAAGTCCACCAGCACCGGCACGCCCTGCTGCCAGCGAAGCGCGCAGTGGTGTCTGCTGATGCCCCTTGTCTCTGCGGGGAAATGAACCGTGCAATCCATATCCCGGCCAAAAATCAGCCCTTCCCGCCCCACGTTGTAGCTCTGCCCTTTTAACGGTCCCGCCAGGCAGGTCAGTGTCAGGGATCCCTGCGGCGTGGTCTCATAATATGGAGCCTGGCCGGTCGGCTGTACCGGCGGGGCGGACTGGCGGGGCGGGCGCATATCCCTCTCTCCTGTAAGAATGAAAATCACGAAGCCTAATGCTACAAAAAACGAAAGACCAAAAGGCCCGGACACGCCGCACCAGATCAGGCCCCACCTTCCCGCGTTGGGGCGATAGCGATAACGGCCCACAAAAAAGGGCACCAGCCCCCAGGCACAGCCGACCACCACGGTCAGAACCACATAAACCAGAGCAATCATCAGAAACTGCATCTTATAAACCTCCCGACATCGAACTTTTTCTTACATGCGCACATATTACCACAGACCTATTTGGGGCTCGTCCAACTATTTTCACATTTCTCAGGTTCCATTCCAGGAAAAAAACCAGACCTGTACTCATCGTACGACAAGCACAGGCCTGGTTTTCATATACAATTCTATCATTTTTATTATGGGAAATTCATTCCAGTGTGTCAAAGAGCTCGAACCGGATTTTCTGAAGCAAAAACTCCGGCCGGATATTGCTGCATCACTCCACCTTTATCCCGGTGTACACCCCGCTTTTTTCTTCCTCCGAATAATACGTGATCGTGACCCGATCGCCCGCGTCAAAAATCACCGCGTCCTGGTCATCCGCCGCGGAGACAGCATAATATACGTCACACCCTAACTGGAAATAGAAAATCGTAATTGATCGTGGGCAGCATGACATAGAAATAAACGCCCCCCGAAAATGGCTGTCAGAATCAGGCGCGATAAAAGGCCTGAAAAGATGGTTGCTTTACTGTTCTGTTTCATATTCCGCCCCTCCCAATCCCGAAAGATCTACCTGATAAATATAACCCAGCGGCTCTGCTTCCCGCTGATAGAACATAACCATGTACCACGGCAAATATGCAATATCATTTTCCTCCTCAATGTTTCCTTTGCAGAAAACAATCTTTTTTCCAAAAATCCAGTTTTCAACCTCACATATGTGATTTAAGGCCGGGTGTTTTTTATAATCACTTCCGGATTTCACTTCAATCAAATCCGTCTTCATTCCATTCTGCACCACAAAATCCACTTCACCCATTTTTTTCGATTCATAATAATGAAGAGAAAAGCCCCCGGATCTGATCGACTGCGCAAATACATTCTCCAGAATACTGCCCATATTCACTTCCATATCTCCATTCAGAAGCGCAAACTGAATGTTGGTCATACACGCTGCGCAGAGCAGACCGGTATCATTCAAAAATAATCTGAAGATGTTTCTCTTTTCATTCATCTGAAGCGGTGCCTGCGGCTGAGCCACATTATAAGAAGGCAGCGCCACTCCGGCATCACTCAGCCACAGAAAAGAGTTCTCATATCGATTATATCTGCCATTTTCATCAATTTTACTCAGGAAAAATCTTCTGTTTTTATCATTTAACTGTGAAGGAATACTGTCAAAGATTGCCTGGATTTTAATTCTTTCACTCCCTGTCGCGTACTTCGCAATGTCAAGTCGATACAATTCCAGGATATCCCTCTGCACCTGAACAACCCTTCCGATATCATGGCTGTCCACATATGTCTGCACTGCGGCAGGCATTCCGCCAACAACAATATACGTATAAAAAAGCTTCAGCATCGTCGTGTGAATGGCATCAGGAACCGGTTCTCTTTTCACATAACAATGTCTTAAGCGTGAGATTGTTGACTCCTGCACTCCGTTTGCGTACGCATATTCCTCAAAGCTCATGGGATACATATAATAAATTTCTTCAAAACCAACCGGATACGAGCGTACCTCATGGTATCGGACGCCCAGCATGGAACCGGACTCAATATAATCAAATCGTCCGTCTTCTACCAGAAATTTTATCGCGGACCGGGCATTCGGACACTCCTGAATTTCATCCAGAAAAACCAGCGTCTTTCCAGGCTCCATTTTCTGCATTTTAAAAGCGGTCAGATTTTCTATAATCGTGTCCGCATCCAGATTCCCCGCAAAAATCTTATGTGCATCCGTGTCCGTAACAAAATTGATTTCCACAAAATTCTCATAATGCTCACGTCCGAACCGCTCAATGATCGTTGTCTTGCCAATCTGTCTGGCACCGATCATGCAAAGCGCTCTTTTGGGCTTTTCATTTTTCCATGATTTCAGCTTTGTATAAACCTGTCGCTCAAGCATTGGTTACAGCACCTCCGATACAAGCATTGTAACATTTTTCCGAAAATTATCAACGGTTTTTGTAACGTTTTTCTTTATTTTTCCGATGAGGCTTGCTACGTTTTTCAAAATTATAATACTTCACTTTTTCTGTGGATATCCAGGATTTTCAGACGGCTGATATAAGAATCCGCGCCGCTCTCCACCAGCGTGGTGCCGGAAACAGCCTCCTTCACAGACACACACCCATATTTTGCCTCCAGGTAATCCGCGAAGGAAACTTCTCTTTGATGAAACGCCATAGGTGACAGAGGTTCATTTTCCTTCCTCTATTTGTAATCAGCAGAGAAATCTGCGCTGCACGAAGCAAAGCAACCCATCGAGTAGGAGGCGGTGATTAGCCGCCGTCCTCTCACAGCACCGTGCGTACCGT
>JAJQHY010000043.1 GCA_021199495.1 Lachnospiraceae bacterium
AATAATATGCCGTCAGAGTGCAGTAGGCGGGAACATTAATTCGGCGCGGGACAATAATGATATATCAGAAAATGGAAATTTTAGCTACTATTTTTTAAATGTGGTTACGGACAACTGAAAGGAGGCTTACAGACTTGAAACTGAAATTTAAATTATTTTTGATGGGGTTATTTTGCTGTATGATAATGGCATTAAATTTTACATCGGTTTGCGCACAATCAAAAGATATTATTACAGGTAGTGTTGTTATTGCTGAAAATATCTACGATGGAGAATTTGATGTCCAAGAGCAAGAGAAGGCAACAAGTGTTACTGTTTCATTAACAAGTGCGTATGTGACTCGCAAAGTCACATATAGCAAAAGAATTACGCCTCCTACTGAAATGTCATGGACCGAAACACTCAATGGATATACTTATTCTGGAGTATTGAAATTGCGCAGTTATTATTATGAAGGTGACGAGACAGTAGCTACTTATGTAGGATCACTCGAAAAGCAGTAAAATGAAATATAAATAGTATAAACAATGCCATGCTGAAAAAGCTTGGCATTGTTTTTTGTATAGGATTGTGATTGTGACGAGGTGCAACAATGCAATAATATGTAGAGCTGATAAGCTGAAAGTATTGGGAATGTTCAATATGTAGTTTACTGAAATTAACCGGAATTAACAATAATTAACCGAGATACCGGTTGATTAACTTACAAAAATATGGTATTGAGTAAATATCAGACATGTTTGAAAAAAATCTTAGGAGGGTAAAAAACATGGATACTGTTATGGGGATTATGTGCAGGAGTTTACATTTTGATAATCTATAATGCATAAATAATATGGACCGTAAGATAGCGTAATGCATGTTGCGGCCCTGATTCATGTGCTGTGGAATGAGGAGAAGACATGTTGATTAAAAAATTTGCAGGTTATCTGATGGCGGTCATCTTATCATTAGCCATGGTGTCCTGCGGAACAAGTTCAGGCAGCAATAAAGGAATTGAGACTGTTGAAATAGTGGAAACAGATGAAACAGCCTCTAATACCTGGAGCGACAGTCACGCCCTTCAGAATGCATGCTATGAGATTGCGACAGTCCATGGCGGAATTCTGTATGGCTGCTATACGAGTGATATCGGGGTGGTCGTTTCATCCAGAGAGATTTCAGGAACTGAGGCACTTGAGGAGATTACTATAGAAGGTGCTGAAAGTGTTCAGGCCATACAGGTCAATGAAGAAGGAGAAATATTTGTCGTCGGTCTTGTAGAGAATAAACAGTCCCTATGGAAGATTCTGACGGATGGCACAGTAGAGCGGGTAGAGGGTTTTCAGTTGGAGGATCTGGCTTCTGCCTCCTATGCCTATGCCAAAGATCTCTATTTTGACGAGGACGGGAATCTGTATCTGTGGTATGAGCTGGCGCTTCCCGCCAGTGAATTTTACGGGGATGTCGAGACCGGCACCTGGGTAGAAGTTGACAGAATTTATGTCATGGACAGCCAGTTGCAGAAATCCTTTTATATAGATGTTCCGAATGCAAGGGGAACACGGCTGTATGGATTTTGCTTTGATGAGAATAATACCCCGGTAATTCTGGCCAGCGATGACAATGGACTTTATGCACAGGCGCTTCTTTCCGGGCAAATAGAGGAAGGCACAAAGACCAGAATAAACGCGGATGACCTGACAGAGGCGGAAAATGCGGTGGCTGTGGAGGGAGGGATCCTGTTCCTTAGCGGAAATGATCTTTACAGATATACGCTGTATGAAGACAGCGCGGAATATTTATTGAATTTGTCCAGATTTGGCATTGCTTCCGCAGATGTGATTTACATGGGGCTGAATGGAGCAAACGTAGAATTTGTGAATAATTACGCAGGAAGCAGCGCTTCGGAATATACTGTATTGAAGCTGTCCGGGGACGGTAAAATTCAGCTGACGCTCGGAGTTGTTGGCGTAATGTCACAGAAACTGGAAAATATAGTCACGGCGTTTAATCGCTCCAGCGAGGATGTCCAGATTATCCTTGTGGATTATTGCGAAGAGGATGATTTTGAGACGGCACGCGATAACTTATATCTCGAATTCATCATGGGAGAAGCGCCGGATATTATTGTGGAAGCGGATCACCTTGATTACGGAATTTTTGCCAGTATGGGTCTTCTGGCGGATTTGTATGAGTTTATGGAAACAGATGAAGAGGTAAACCAGGATCAGATACTCTCCAATGTGCTTCAGATTCTGGAGACGGACGGGCACCTGTATGAGCTGACCGATACATTCTCGGTCTATTCCATGTGGGGAAGCTCATCGGTTGTACAGGGGAAAAGCGGAGTGACCTTGACAGAACTGATGGAATTGCTGGAGGATAATGGAAAGGACATTAACGCGATACTTGGGTTTGCCGGAAGGGATGATATCATACTTCGACTTTGTACTTTATGTATGGATGAATTTATTGACTGGAACACCAGCACCTGTGATTTTGAAAACGAAACCTTTGAGGGAATTCTGCGTTTTGCCAATGAATTTGAGGGTCTTCCGCAGGAAAGCGGAGGCGTTTTGGAACTCGTCGCTTCCGGGAATGCGCTTCTTTCCTTTGGTGAGATCAGTAGTGTCGCTACTTATCAGATACAGAACCAGATTTATGGAAATGATATTGAATTTATAGGCTTCCCTACCGCAGATGGAACGGGAACAGCAATCCTGACAGATACGTCACTGGCTATCAATGCAAATTCAGAGTATCCTGAGGGAGCCTGGGAGTTTGTCAGATATTATGTCCTGAATGGAAGCGAATATGGCGGCTGTTTCCCAATAGTAAAAAGCAAACTCGATGAGGCAATGGAAGACGCGATGTCAATTACTTACAGTAATGATAATGAGAATAATACGCAGTGGCCGATGATAAAGGCGTCCCAATATGGCATAGAAATCTATCAGGGAGAACAGTCAGACGTGGACGCTGTTATGGAATTAATTGCACTGGCGGATTCCAGATATTATTATAATCCAACGATTATGAATATCATCAACGAGGAAGCGGCGTACTATTTTGCGGGGCAGAAAAGCTTTGAGGAGGTAGCGGCGATCATTCAGAACCGAGTGCAGTTATATCTGGCGGAGGATTGAGTTTTCGACTAAAAAAGCTAAGGCACTCATGAGAGCGTGCATGAGTGTTTTGGCAGTAAGATACATGGCAGATAAGGTGTAAAATGGGGAAGCAAAGGAAAAAGCGAAAGAGGAGACGGATCCATCCACTGTTCTACATAACGGTCATTCTGTTGTTTTTTAATCTGATTTTGCTGGGGGAAGTACTCGGATTGAGGAGGTCACTTACCGAGGAAGTCCTGGGAGAAACAACCACGAGCGCGTGGGCCATTAAAACTGCCGCCATGCAGAAGCCTGAGGAAGAGCTGGCGGCACAGGCCAGGGAGATCTATGAGGCAAACGAGGACTTGCTGGTGCTGGTCAATAAGGAGCATAAGATACCGGACGATTATCAGGTGAAGCTGAAGCTCTTAAATAATGGGCGCTTTTATGTGGCGAAGGTACTGCACAGCGATCTGGTGCAGATGCTGGATGACGCGGACGAGCAGGGATATTCCTATTATCTGGTGAGCGGCTATCGCGACAGCGAATACCAGCAGGGCCTGGTGGACAATGACGTGGAAATGTACATGGAGGATTACGGTATGTCTTATGAGGAGGCGCTTGCCAAAACCTATGAGCAGGTGATGCCGGCCGGCTACAGCGAACACGAAACAGGCCTGGCCCTGGACATCACCGCCGCCAACCATGTGGTCCTTGACGAATCTCAGGCCAGTGAGCCTGCCGTTATCTGGATGCAGGAGAATTGCTGGAAATACGGCTTCATCCTGCGGTATCCCGAGGACAAGGAGGACATCACGGAAATCAGCTACGAGCCCTGGCATTTCCGCTATGTAGGATATGAAGCGGCTCAGTTCATGTATGAGCATGACCTGACGCTGGAGGAGTTTTACGAATATCTGGAAGATTGAGTATATAAAACAGGTGGTTTTTGCGGTTTCAGGGAAGATTTGAATCTGCAGAACATTGCCAGGGGCAGTCGTTTCCGTTCAGGACAGCGGCTGCCTTTTGTCGTTACTTCCGCGGGCGGGCAACGAGCCAGGTAGCCGTGCAGGCACGGATATTTGGCGGCTGCCGCGAGGGTCAAATTTCCTGCTTTTACAGAGGGAAATCTGACTGTGGAAATTCCAGCCACAGGTTGTCCAGAGCGATTTCCTCCGTCTGCCGGGCACGGCTTTCACTCAAATGAAAATGGATGGCGGTACCAATCAGGGTATGTTCGATATCATCCGTAAAGCCATAGCGGTAGAGAAGATAGGACTGTTCTCTGGTGGTCAGCGCATCCAGTGCAGCGTATAACTCCTGAAGCTCTTCTTTTTTCAGGATGATTTGCTCCGGCATTTTTGCGTATGGGTCGGCGATTGCCTCAATCCGCCGCAGGCGTTCGTCTCCGTCCAGGATGTCGTCGAGGTACACGCGGCTGAACTGAATCCGGGCGTCCTTGTCAGTCAGCTGATGTTCAAATTGTCTGGATGTGTCCCGGATCAGGTCGGTCATAGAATTGCGGATGGCCGGTGCGGCGTAGGTCAGAAACTTGACGCCCTTCGAGCTGTCATAGAGAGGGATTGCCTTCAGCAGGCCGAGACTGCCCTCCTGCATCAAGTCGTCCACTTCTATATAAAGGTCGCTTTCCTCCAGGTTGTTGCTCTGATAGATCTGGACAGCGGTTTTTCGGATAAAGCCCTGATTCTGCATAAGCAGGAGATCCCGTGCCGCGGTATTCCCCTTCTGCGCATGGCGGCAAAGCTGCTCATTGGTCTGCATGGTCTTTCTCCTGAGGCGGTTGTAAGGTGGCATTCATCATATTGACCAGCGCCTGATTAAGCTGGTATAACGCGTCATTATCTACGCCGTCCATGCCGGATACGCTGCCGGTGATCGCGTCCGCAAGCTGCTGCGGCGAGATGGATGGATGCGACATGTCCTGCCCTTTGGTCAATTCTGAGAACATTTCCTTTGTGGCTTCTTCAGACAGCTGCTGCGCGGCGGAGAGGTCGCTGCCGATTTCCTTTTTGATCTCTTTCACCGCAGACATAAACTGTGTCTGTATGGTGGTGAGGTCTGTCTGATAGACGGGCACCTTCAAACGGCTGGCCGCTCTGAAAGCCTGGGTTGATGCGTCCGTTCCCGCTTCACTTCGCAAGAGGGCACTGGTATAGGAGATCATTTTATTCTGTGCGGCGAATCCGGCCGCAAGTGTATCGTCAAAATACTGGCCGATCATGTAGGTCAGCTCTGCAAAGCGGCGGTTTTCCAGCAGGCGGTTGACCACTTCGGTATTCACCTTGCCGGTATAGAGGTTGCGCGCCGCCTGTACGGAAAGTCCCAGTTCGCTGATCTCGTAGTTTTTCCTGTCAGGGACATTTGTGACGCCCAGCAGAAAATCCGTAGAGACCTGGAAACACCTGGCGATGCGGATGATGTTCTCATCACTGAGCTTATCTGTCTTTTCTGTCAGAAAACGGCTGAGTGTGCTGTCTGTGCAGCCGATCTTTGACGCAAGGTCTGTCTGTGTGACCTTGTGCTCTTTCATTAAATCCTGTATCCTTTCCCGGACTGTGCCTGGTAAATAAGTCGCTTCCATTCCACTCTGTAACCTCCATATCGAACGTTTGTTCTATTATATACAATTCCAATATTAAAATCAACTGAAAAAGAGCATGAAATGCCCTGATGGTATCAAAGATTTTGCATTTTTGCAAAAAGAGCGGCGGAGTTCCTTACAATTTTGCATTTTTGCCGGATTTTTCTTCTTATCGACTTTTTTAACGTATATTCAGGCGGACGGGGAAAACCTGTTAAAAAATCGAAAGGAGGAAAGGAAAATGGCAACAAATGGGAAACAGACTGATATGAATCTGCCACTGTGGTTTGACGGTAAGAGCATTAACGAGGCCCTGTTCTGCGAAGAGTTCCTGGAGACGCACAAGATCATCTTCGCAAACGGGGCCTTTTTTACGCCGGACGGCAGAGTAACGGATACCCTGCCGTTACGAGGGGAGATTTATGAGGAGCTTCGGTGCTGTGCGGTCAACAATATTCCAAGGAAAATCAGCAACATTCTGGAGGTAATGAAGCTGGCAGCGCAGGTGGAGGACTTCCCACCTGAGGCGGACCGTATTCATGTATCGAACGGGACGCTGAAGCTGGACGGCACGTTTACGGAGGGAAGACCGGATATCGTCAGGAGCAGGCTCCCGGTGGAGTATCATCCGGATACAGCTAAGCCCAGCCTCTGGCTGCAGTTTCTGTCCGGTCTGCTTTATGAGGAGGATATCCCTACCTTGCAGGAGTTCATTGGCTATTGTCTGATCCCCAGCAATAAGGGCCAGCGGATGATGGTGATCAAAGGAAACGGCGGCGAGGGCAAGTCGCAGATTGGAGCAGTCCTGACGGAGCTGTTCGGGAGCAACATGAAGGACGGGAGTATCGGGAAAATTTCCGAAAACCGTTTTGCGCGTGCTGACCTGGAGCACATCCTGCTTTGTGTGGATGATGATATGCGGATGGAGGCTCTGCGTCAGACCAACTATGTCAAATCGATTGTGACCGCGCAGGGCAAGATGGACCTGGAACGGAAGGGGAAACAGAGCTACCAGGGCTATATGTTTGCAAGGCTGCTGGCGTTCAGCAATGGTGATTTGCAGGCATTGTATGACCGGAGCGACGGGTTTTACCGCAGGCAGCTGGTATTGACGACAAGAGAGCGGCCTGCCGGTCGGACAGATGACCCGGATCTTGCTGAAAAAATGAAGGCGGAGGCGGAGGGTATCTTCCTGTGGGCGTTCGAGGGCTTGCAGCGGTTAATCTCTCATAACTATAAGTTTACAGAGAGTCAGCGCACAAGGGACAACCGGGAAGCTGTCAAACGGGATAACAACAACATTTTCGACTTCCTGGAATCGGAGGGATATATCCGTTTGAAAGAAGGTGTGTCTATCAGTTCCAAGGAGCTGTATGAGGTTTACCGGATGTGGTGTGAGGAAAATTCACTGACGCCGCTGAAATCGCGCAGCTTCAGCGACGGCATGATGGCCAGCCTGGGTAGGTACAGGCTGGAGCACTGCAATAAGATTACGAATGCTGCCGGCCGCCGGGTATGGGGATTTGTAGGGATAGAGGCAGTCGCCAGGCCGGATATGAACGGGTTCAGGAGCGTTTCGTCGTGTACGTACGTACCGGAGGAGTGGAGGGATTAGTCGGCCTTCATTTCCTCCGGTGTACGTATGTACGCAGCTTTTCCACCAATGCCACGTATATGTACCATGCTGTGGCGTTCGGTGGATCGGATGGCGGGGCGTTAAGGTTTTACCCTCGGAGAGCCCACGGCACTTTGCAGCCCGCAGGGATGAAAGTGTCATAGTGGGTTATTACACTTCCAGAGGAAGTGCCCAACGAAGCCCGGCCCGGGAAAAAGAAGAAGGGAATGGTGTATATGGCAAGAAATGATGGTATTAATCGTACCACTGTCAGGAATGCCAACCTGACAAAAGGGGCAATCGGGGACACCCAGCACCACAATGAACGGGAAAAGGATTCCTACGGAAATCAGGACATTGTTCCGGAGCGCACAGCGATGAATGTCCATTTCAAGGAACCCTCCGGTTCTTATCAGGAGATATTCGATACTATGATCGAAGAGAAGGTGATTTCCACACGAGGTCTGAAAGCGGACGCTGCCACCTACGGAGAGCTGGTATTTGACGTTAACTCTGCTTATTTCTATAACCACGGCGGTTATGAGTATGCGAAGCAGTTTTATGCAGAAGCCTATAAAGCGGCAGTGGAGATTGTGGGCGGAGAGCAGTATATCCTGTCCGCTGTCATGCACGCGGATGAGCGCAACAGAGCCATGTCAGCGGCGCTGGGAGAGGATGTATATCATTACCACCTTCATGTGGTCTATGTGCCGGTTGTGGAAAAACAGATTCTCTGGTCGAAACGGTGTAAGGACAAAGCCTTGGTCGGCACGGTCAGAGAGACGATTATGCAGGTGAGCAGCAGCAAAAAGTGGTTGTCCAAACCGGCAGTGGACGAAGAAGGCAGGCCGATATTAAAGAAAAACGGAAAGCCGGTGTTAAAGAAGTCGTACTCGGTTTTGCAGGATGATTATTTTAATCATATGCGGGCAGCTGGATATATGGATGTTGAGCGCGGGGAGCGCGGCAGCAGTGAAGAACATCTGACGGTGACACAGTTCAAGGTCATGAAGGAGACCGAACGGCTGGAAAGCCTGACACAGCAGATTGAGCAGTCGGATACTTTACTGTCACAGCTTCAGGAGCAGATTACAGAGGGAAATGATGTGGTCCGGCAGCTGGAGGCTGATACCGAGAGGGCGGAAATGGCCGCCGCGCTTGCGGAGAAGAAGCTGAACAAAGCGGAAAAGACACTCAGTACGCAGGCAATGACTTTTTCGGAAATTGAGCAGATGGGAAAGAAAACTGTGACCGGGAATCTTGTACTGACACAAAAGGAAGCCGCTGATCTTAAAGCCCTGGCGAAAAAGGGTGTGACTGCGGATGCAAGGACTGCTGAGTTGGAAAGGAAGGCGGCGAAGGCTAAAAAGAGTGCGGACATGTGGAAGGAGCGGTATGAGAAGATGTTTGCTCAGGTTCATGATTACCTGGAAGCGGTAAAGAAGGCTCCTGGGAGAGTGGCCGATTTTCTGACGCAGGTTATCGGGGAGACGACTGCGCAAAAGGAGCAGCAGACTGCAAAAAAGAAACAGAAAGATTTGGAACGATAATGATGAGGAAAAACAGGAAAGGAAGGGTGATTGAATGAGCAGAAATGAGATGACAGAGAGTAAGTCCTACGAGGTACCGATCTGGCACAAGTACGCTCTCACGGTGGAAGAGGCAGCCCGCTATTATCACATCGGAGAAGGAAAACTCCGCGCGATCATCGACAGCAATCCGAACGGGGATTTCTATATGATGAATGGCAACAGGGCGCTGATTAAACGGGAGAAGTTTGAGCGGTTTCTGGATATGGCAACAGTCGTATAACAGTAAGGTTTCTGCTGTCAGCGACGGCAAATGTTTTTTAGCAAACTATACAGAGAGCCGGATTTGTGTTAAAATGTCAATGCAAATCCGGCTCTTTTTGGAAAGGAGAGCCGAATATGAGTGAAAAAAGAAGGGATAAACGAAATCGTATATTAAGAGAGGGCGAGTATCAGCGCTCGGATGGGAGGTATCGCTACCGTTATATTGACGAGGACGGAACTGAACGGAATATTTACAGCTGGCGGCTGGACCGTAATGACCCGATGCCGAATGGCAAAAAGTATGAGCTGTCTTTGCGGGAAAGAGAAAAACAGATCCAGGCGGATTTATTTGACCACATCGTGACGAACGGTGGGAATTATACGGTCCTGGAACTGGTAGAAAAATATATTTCTCTTAAAACCGGCGTGCGTGTCAGCACAAAGACAGGGTATCAGACGGTCGTCAATCTCCTGCAGAAGGACAGCTTTGGGAACAGCCGCATTGACAAGGTCCGCATGTCTGACGCCAAGTTATGGCTGATCAAATTACAGCAGACGGATGGAAAGGGCTACAGCTCTATTCACACCATTCGAGGGGTATTAAGACCCGCTTTTCAGATGGCGGTGGACGATGACCTGCTCAGAAAGAATCCGTTTGATTTTGAACTGGCTTCGGTTGTTGTGAATGACTCTGTAACCAGAGAAGCCATTTCCCGTAAGCAGGAGAGGGAGCTTTTGAAATTTATCCGGGAAGACAGGCATTATTGCAGATATTATGACGGCATTTATATCCTCTTCCACACAGGACTTCGGATTTCGGAATTCTGCGGGCTGACGATGCAGGATATTGAGTTTGAGCAGCACCGTATCAGGGCGGATCATCAGCTCCAGCGCACGTCTGATATGCAGTATATCATTCAGGAGCCGAAGACGGAAAGCAGTGTCCGGTATGTGCCGATGACGTCCCAGGTGGAGGAGTGCTTTCGTAATATTATGAAGAACCGGGAAGCACCGAAATGTGAGCCGATGGTGGATGGCTGCACCGGCTTTCTGTTTCTGGACAAAAACGGTATGCCGATGGTCGCTCTGCACTGGGAGAAGTATATGGAACGTATTGTGGAGAAGTATAACCGCACATACCGTGTTCAGATGCCCAAGGTGACGCCTCACGTCTGCCGGCATACCTTTTGCTCCAATCTGGCGAAGTCCGGTATGAACCCGAAAACGCTTCAGTATATCATGGGGCACAGCGATATCAGCGTGACGCTCAACACCTACACCCATGTGCAGTTTGAAGACGCGAAGGAGGAAATGGCAAGGGTGGCGAGCGCATAAAAGCCCGTTGGTAAACTTTTTATTTTTACCAACGTTTTTACCAAAGCTGTGAAAAAAAGCTTGAAAAGTTTTGAAACGATTTAAAAAGATAAGTGCAAAAAATCGCCTGGTTTTATGCCGAAAATGTGCAGAATCGGCTGTTTATGGGGCAATTTGAGAAGAAATGAGGGCTTGTAAGAGGTGGTAAAAATCCTGTTCATCTGCCACGGCAATATCTGCCGCTCGCCCATGGCGGAATTTATTTTAAAAGACATGCTGCAAAAGAACGGGCTTGCCGGCGCGTTTTTCGTAGCCTCGGCGGCCACCAGCGATGAGGAAATCTGGCGGGGCGTCGGAAATCCGGTGTATCCGCCGGCGAAAAAGATTCTGGCGGCGCATGGTATCTCCTGTGAGGGGAAGCGGGCGGTTCAGCTAAAGCGCAGCGATTATGAGACGTATGATTATCTGATCTGCATGGATGACCGGAATATATCAAACGCCCGGCGGATACTGGGCGGCGACCCGGAAGGAAAGCTCCATAAGCTGATGGAGTATGCGGACGGGACACAGGGGAGGTCTATGCCCGGACATACCGGAAAGACGCAAAAAGTGGCTGATTGCGGACATACCGCTGAGATGTGGTATGAGACAGATGTGAAGCAGGGCAGATACGCGCGGGATGTCGCGGATCCCTGGTATACGGGAGATTTTGAGACCGCATATGCGGACATCGTGAGCGGATGTGAGGGTTTTCTGCGCTGGCTTAAGAAGGCTGAGAGCGACGGCTTGAATTGTGCAGATTAACCGCACAATAAGGCGAATGCGTCGAGATGAGTATTTACATTTTCAGAATATTGTAGTAAAATGTGAAAAAATCTTAGGGAGAATGCGGTAAAACATGGAGATAAAAGATTTAAAGCAACTTGAAAACGGCAGCGTTGTCTTTGAAGTGGAGGAAGGCAAAGAGGAGTGGGAGGCGGTGCTGAACCGTATTTCCGACTCGATGCAGAAGCAGAAGCCGGTTCAGGGATACCGGCCGGGAAAGGCTCCGCTTCCCATCGCTTATAAGGAATACGGACAACCTTTGATCGATCAGGCGTCGCAGGAGGTCTTAAACGGCGCGGTTGAGAAGGTGTGCGGGGAGCATGAATATTTCCTGCTGGCTAATCCGGAGATCACGGCTGTGACTGCGGATCTGTCGTCCTTACAGGCGACGGTGAGCATTGTGCCTTATCCGACAGCACCGGACTTTGTATATACAGGCATTGAGGTCGAAAAGCCGATTAAGACAGTCACGGACGCGGAAGTCGACGATGCGGTCAATCGTTATATGAAGGGGCACCCGTATGTCCATGAGGTGGAGCGGGAAGCCCGTATGGGGGACACTGTTGAAGTAAGCTTTACCGGGACATGCAACGGGGAAGGCTTCGAATTTGACCATTCCGACAAGAGCCATTTCAGGATGGGAACCGGCGCTCTTTTTGCCGGTCTGGATGATCATTTGCTGGGGCATATGCCGGGAGATGATGTGGAAGTGAGCCTGACCATGCCGGAAAACTTCCATCGCAAGCCTGTCCGGGGCAAAACGCTGGATTTGAAGGTTCATTTAAACAGCATCACTGAGCGCGAGGTTTTGGAGTGCACGGATGAGTTCGTGAAAGAGAAGGTGAAAGGCGCTGAGACGGTTGCGGAATTCCGCGAGCTGCAGCGCACCCGCCTGCAGAAGACCAATGACGCCAAGACTGATAAGGCATTTGACAGAAACCTGCAGAAGGCGCTGGCTTCGCGTGTTACCTGTCCCATTCCCGATTCGATGGTGCAGGTCGGCGTGGATGGTTTCGTTCGTTCCCTGAGGAGTATGGCCTCGCAGCAGGGCAGAAAGGCGGAAGAGATTCTGCGGGAGAGAGGCCAGACGATGGAGATGTTCATCAACCAGGTTCGTCCCATCGCGCGTATGCAGGTGCGGGTATCCGTAGCGCTGGATTACATTATGCGTAAGGAAAATATGGTGGCCTCCGAGGAAGCCATCGAGGAGCGGATACAGAAATTTATGAAGAATTCGAGACTTCCGCATGACAAGGCGTTGGCGCACATGGGCGGAAGAGAGAATGTAGCGGAAAAGGTGACGCAGGAGATGGCCTACAACTTTGTAAGGGATAACTGTAAGGTTGTGGAAACCGAAGTCGATGTGATTCCCATTAACTTCGGCAAGCTGGAATAAAACCGCACTGATGAGAAAAATCTGTTTGTTTCTGCGGGAATATTGCCGCAGGGAGCCGTTGTGCAGCGGTGTGTTTCTCTATGTACTGCTGAGTTTCGCGCCGGGACTGTTTGGCGGTGGTTCCCTGTGGCTGATATGCGCGATCCGGTATATATTGCCTGGCGTTCTGGCGTGGGTGATTGCGCTGACATGCTTTGACGCGCCGCGCCCTTCGGATGGCTTTTATGGCTGCGTAAAAAGCGTTCTCTGGTCTTCGCCGGCTGCTCTGTTTTGCATCATCAACATCCTGGTCGGGACATTTTCGCCGGGTGAGAATGTGATATTGCCGGTGTTTGCCGCCGTATCCGAGGAATTATTGTGCCGGCTGATGCTGTACTGTGCGCTGCGTCTGTATTTTCAGGGTCAGGAACGCGGAGAGCTGTCAGCAGTGCTTGTCTCTTCTGTTTTATTCGGAGCGGCGCACCTGTCCAACCTTGGGACTTCAGTAACCGCTGTCGTTTTATTTCAATGCTGTTACACTGTAGTGATCGGTATGATTTTTGCCAATGGGTACCGGCGTTCGGGCTCTGTCTGCGGCAGTATCCTGTGGCATGTTCTGCTGAATCTGACAGGGACGCTGTTTGTCTGGTCATAAACAGACAAACAACGTCCCTTTTCTGATGAGATTAATCTTCCATCGGATATATGCATTCCACCCCGCAGCCTTCCAGAAATGACAGCCATTTTTCCTCCGGCCTCTGGTCCATGATAACGGTGTCCATATCCTTGATCTCACAGAGCCTGGAAAAGGCGACCTTGTCGAATTTGGAGCTGTCCGCAGCGAGGATGGAGCGGGCGGCGGAGTGCATCATGACCTGCTTAACCTGGGTGAACATCTCGTTGCCGTCGGTGACACCCCGTTCAATATCGAGTCCCTTGCAGGAAAAAAAGGCCTTGTCGGCATTAAAGCTGGAGAGGCTTTCGAGCGCCCGCGGTCCCACCAAAGCAAGATATCCTTCCTTTAAGCTGCCGCCGGAACAGATGATATTCCAGTCCGGCATGTCGGAAAGCTCAATGATGATTTCTATGGAATTGGTCAGAACCGTCAGGTTCTTTTTGTTTTTAATGGCCTTGGCGATGAAGACGGAGGTGGAGCTGGCGTCTAAAATAATGTGGTCTCCGTCATGAATCAGTCCGGCGGCCAGCTCCGCCAGACGCTGCTTGCCGGCGACGTTTACTTTTTTGCGCACATTGAAGGGCATGTCGATGCTGGTACTCTCATTTAAGACGGCGCCGCCGTAGCTTTTGGTGACCAGGCCGTCCTTTTCCATCTTTTCCAGGTCCCGGCGGATGGTCTCCTCGGAGACGCCAAACTGCGCGCTCAGCTCGCTGACGACAACCCGTTTTTCTTCCTGTAATTTTTCCAGAATGATATTTCTTCTCTCTAAAGCCAGCATGATCGTTCCTCCTCATAGATTTTTAATGATAACATTCTAACATGAACATGTCAGATTCCACAACCTTTTTTCCTGTAATCTCACAAAAAACCACATAGAAGGGTGCCTCCAGGGGGACATCGGATAGTTGAAACAAATTGACAAATAGCAGAAAATTTCCTATATTATTTATGACAGCTCATTTTCCGGTGCACAGGAAAGCGGCTGCAGGAGACGTCTTACGTGGTAAGACGTTTTTTTTCTATAGGGTTCCTGCGCAGCGCGGAGAAACGAAATCATGCCCGGATATTCGGCTCAGAATGGGGAGCGGTCCGGTGCCGCCAAAATGCAGGAATTCCGGAATGTGAGCGCGAGGGAAAAAGAAAGGGAGAATGTGAGGATGAATGCTGGTTTAGAGGAACAAATCCGCAGGTACGCCCGGGTGCTGGTGCGGATCGGTGCGGGCTTAAAGCCTGGGCAGCCGCTGTGTGTAGAGGCGCCGGTTTCGGCACAGGAGTTTGTTCTTGTCCTGGCGGAGGAGGCCTGGAAGGAGGGCGCAGCAAATGTCGTTGTCTTCTGGCGCAGTCCCTTGCTGGAGAGAAGAGAAATGCAGTACAGAACGCCGCAGAATGCTCTGACGCTGCAGCCCGCGGCGGAAGAGCTGGCAAAGCAGGGGGCCGCTTTTATCCGTTTGGATGCGCCTCAGTTTTATGAGGATGAAGTGCCTGCCGAGCGGATCCGGTTAAGGGCGCAGATCAATTCGTCGGTACGCGCCGCGTTCCGCAAATATGGGGGCGGAGCGGGACAGACGCTGGCCTGTGTCGCGGGCAAAAGCTGGGCAGACCGGGTATTTGCGGATATCCCGGAAGCGGAGCGCGTGGAGAAGCTCTGGGAAGCAATTTTGCACTGTACTTACTGTGATCAGCCGGAGCCGGAGCAAATCTGGCAGCAGTATCTTGAGACGACGGCGTATCGCAAGACCTATCTGGATTCGCGGCACTATCAGGCGTTTCATTACAGCGGGCCGGATACGGATCTGACCCTGAAGGCGGCCGACGGGGACTTCTGGAAGGGAAGCTGTGTCCGGAAAGAGAACCGGATCAGCGTGCCCAATATTCCCACGCAGGAAATCTTTATTTCACCGCACAAATACAGCGCAGAAGGACAGGTTGCGGTGACGAAGCCCTTAAATTACGCAGGAGAAATTGTGGAGGGAATTCACCTGACTTTTTCGCAGGGCCGCGTGGTGCAGTGGAGCGCGGACCGCAATCAGAAGATTCTGGACAGTATTATTGGTACAGACGAGGGTTCCTGTTACCTGGGTGAGGCGGCATTGGTGGATGAATATACGCCGATCGCGGAAACAGGGAGGCTTTTTTACGAGACGCTTTATGACGAGAATGCTTCCTGTCACATTGCGCTTGGCAGCACGATCGGTCCGCCGTTTGATAAGCAGGAAAAGGAACAGAGAGGGTATAATACCTCTTCTGTCCATGTGGACATGATGGTTGGAAGTAAAGAACTTACGATCCGGGGACAGCTGCCTGACGGCAGCTGGGAGGATCTGCTGGTAAATGGCAGGCTTATTCCCCTGGGTGTAGAATAAAAAACAATATGGGAGGGTTTTATTTTATGGAAGAAAAACTGTATGCGATCCGCAGTGAGTTTTACCGTCTGGAGAGGAGGGTGCCGATGGCGGTCTATCAGCCGGTGGAGAAATCTGACAGGAGCAAAATCGCGGTTCTTGCGATGCACAGCGACGCGGACTACCTCTCTTTTGAACCGGCGATTGAGCTGGCAAAGCGGGGGTTTGTGACAGCGGGGGCGAACCCGGAGAGCTGGACTGTGAAGGGAAAGCTTTTAGACATTCAGGCGGCGCTTTTATTCTTAAAGCAGTATCCGGGCGTGGAGAAGGTGGTGCTGTTAGGGCATTCCAACGGGGGCTGTATCTGCAGCTGTTATCAGTATGTCGCGGAAAATGGGGTTTCCCGCTTTCAGAAGACGCCAAGGATCGTTCCGTTCCCAGACATGGAGCCATTGACGCCGGCGGACGGACTGATGCTGTTTGACACCAATTACGGCATTATGGAGGTTCTGCCGCTTGACCCGGCCGTGAAGAGCAGGGAGAACGGGTTTGAGCGGGATCCGGAGCTGGACATTTACAATCCAGCCAACGGATATGACCCGGAGGGTTCCCATTACAGCATGGAGTTCGCGCGGAAATTTCAGCGCGCGCAGATTCGTTATTACAAGGAGCTCCTCGCTTACGCGCAGGAGCGGATGGCGCTCATTCAGGCAGGAAAGGGCCGTTTCCTGGACAATGAGCCGATTCTGGTGCCCGGCGGAAGCGGCGGCAGCAGATCCAACAAGCTGTTTTTGCAGGATAATCGCTATCTGGGGCATACCAGAATGCCCGGCAAGCTGCTGCACGACGGCGGGCTTGTGACGCAGGAGGTGGTTTATACCGTCCGTCCTGCAAATGACGCGCCCCGCTCTGAAACCTACCGTGCCGCTGTGCGGACCTCGGTGAAGGAGCTGTTGGAAAATGAGATTCTGTTTGACGATGACTTCGGGTATGACGAGTGCTCCATGTGGGGCGCGGACTGGGATTTCAATCCCTATTCCTCCAGGGCGAATGTGCAGGGAATTTCCATTCCGTTGCTGGTGGAGGGCAACACCGCGAGCCATGAGTTTATTCAGGCGGAATATAATTATGAGCTGGCGAAGAGTGAGGATAAGGATCTGTTTTTCCTGGAAGGGGCAACGCATATGTTCCATCCGGTGAAGCCTGAGTACGGGAACACCTTAAAAACGCTCAGCGATTATACCGCGGCCTGGCTGGCGAAGCCGGGGCGTTTTTAAGGACTGACGGCCGGGGTACGGCAAAACAGGGATGTTTTATGGACTGGCAGCAGGGAGCGGTTATCGCTTGCTGTCAGGGACATCTGTCGGGAAAACAGGATCAGACAGGTAAATAAAAACAGATTCGGGAGGAATATAAAATGCAGACTTTAGCGGGAAGAACCTGCTGTTTCGCGGGGGCATCCAGCGGGGACGGCGTGGCCGCGGTGCATGCGTTGTGCAAAGGCGGTATGAATGTGGTGATGATCAGTCACCGCGGCGCGGAGGCGGAGGCGCTTGCACAGGAAATCAATCTGCTCGGCTATCCGGGCATTTGCTCTGTCGCCGCCGAGGGCGATGAGAATATCGCGGATATGTATGCCGGGCTGGAAAAAAAGTGGGGCTCGATTGATGTGGTGATCTGCAACACCGGCGCGGACGGCGTCCTGACGCCCATCGAGGATGCGACAGTGGAAATGCTGATGAGATCCATTGCGCATTTGTGCGGCGGCTCCTTTGAAATGTTACAGGCGGCGCTGCCCGCCTTAAAAAAGAGCAGCGCGCCCCGCGTCATCTTCATGACGACCGTGGAGGGCGTCGCGGGCGGCAGCCATGAGAGCTTTACCAACGCGGTGGCGAAGGGCGCGGTGGCCTCTTTGACCAAAAACTGTGCGTCGCGGCTGGCGCCGTACGGCATCACGGTCAATGCGATTGCCAAGGGAGGCGTAAGCCGCCCGCACGGAAAGGTACGTGAGGATTCGCCGAAGCCGGAGGATCTTCTGCCCAGGATTCCGGTGGGACGCATTGGCACAGAGGAGGACCTGGCGCAGGCGATCTGCTATCTGGCCAGTGAGGAGACGGGTTATATCACGGGACAGATTTTAAATGTCTGCGGCGGATTGTATATGGGATGACGGAAAAAAGGGAGGGAGCGGTTTTGGAGGCACCCTCCCTTTCACGTATATTCTGTATTTTTGACATTTTGGTTGATTTCTTTTGCACAAAAAGGTATTCTATACGGGAAGAATAAAGAAAAAAAGGAATATCAGGATGGCAGTTACAGAACAGACAGAAAAACGCACACCACTGTTAAAATACCCGGGCGGGAAGGAAAAGGAATTAAAATACATCCTGCCGCATCTGCCCGGGGACTGCGAACGGTTTTTTGACCCCTTCGTGGGAGGCGGGGCAGTTTATTTCGCGATTTCGGCGGACGCATATTTTATCAATGACAAGTCATCGGAACTGATCCGTCTTTACGAGATGGTGCGCGCGGGAGATGAGGCGTTTCTGCTTGCACTGACGGCGGCGGATGCGGCCTGGAAGGGGCTTGAGGAAATTTGCCGTGAACAGGGCGTAAAGATTCTGGAGATTTATGCGGATTACAGGGATGGAGTGGTTCCCGCGGGGCAGGATGGCGTTTCAAGGGGGGATGGCAGGAATCCTCTGACAACGGCAGAGCTGCGTGAGAAGGTTCGTGACTTTGTGCGGGACAATGCGGCACAGTTTTGCGCGCTGCTGGGTGAAAGCATCGCGTTCGATGCGGAGCTTTTTTTGCAGGAGGAGGAGCGAAATCTCTTCAACAAGCTTGTCAGGATGGCGAAGCTGGAGGCGCAGAAAGGCGAGTTGCCGCCGCAGGATCTTAAGGACAATCTGGAAGGGGCGCTGAAGGCCGGCTTTTACATGTATTTCCGGGATTTATATAATCATACGGCGGATTATGGAATTCCGGACGCGGCAGCCACCGCAATTTATCTTTTTGTGCGGGAATTCTGTTACGCGTCCATGTTCCGCTACAACCGGGAGGGCGAGTTCAATGTGCCCTACGGCGGCATTTCCTATAATCATAAGTCAATACTGAAAAAAGTGCAGTATTTTAAGGATCAGACGCTGAAGGATCAGCTTGCAGGGTCCGTGATTGCGTGTATGGATTTCGAAGATTTTTTAAACCGCTATCAGCCGCGGGAAAATGATTTCGTCTTCCTCGACCCGCCGTACGATACGGAGTTTTCCACTTATGCACAGAATGAATTTGGCAGAAACGCGCATCTGCGCCTGGCCAATTATCTGATTAATCACTGCCAGGGAAAATTCATGCTGGTGATCAAGAATACGGAGTTTATCCGCAACCTGTACTGCAACGGGATGTACACGGCTGGCGGCGGCAGGCTTTATGTCAGCAGTTTTGCCAAGAAATACATGGTCAGCTTCCAGGAGCGCAATGATAAAAATTCGGAACACCTGATGATTACGAATTATCAAATATAAAAAGAGGCGGGAAAATGAAACTTGCTACATTCCGGGGCGGCGTCCACCCTGAAGAAGGAAAAGAATTATCAAGGCACAGTCCGATCGTGGACTTTGTGCCGGAATCGGAAACGATGGTATATCCCCTGGCCCAGCATATCGGAGCCCCGGCGGTGCCTGTGGTGAAGGTCAAAGACCGTGTGCTGGTGGGACAGTGCATTGGCGCGGCGCAGGGCTTTGTCAGCGCAAACGTGCTTTCCTCTGTGTCCGGCACGGTGAAGGCGATTACGCCGCATCTGACCGCGAGCGGGGCGATGGTGCAGAGTATCGTTATCACCAATGACTTTCTCTATGAAAAGGTGGAAGGCTTTGGCACGGAACGTGACTGGACGAAGCTTTCGCGGGAGGAAAAGCTGGATCTGATCAAAGCCGCGGGTATCGTGGGCATGGGCGGCGCCGCTTTCCCCACGCATGTGAAATTATCGCCGAAAGACCCGTCGGCCATTGACACCGTGATTGTCAACGGCGCAGAGTGCGAGCCGTATCTGACCAGTGATGAGCGCGTCATGTTAGAGGAACCGGAAAAGGTCGTTGGCGGTTTACAGATCATCCTATCCTTATTTCCCAACGCGAAGGGTGTCATCGGCATCGAGAGCAATAAGCCGGAGGCCATCGAAAAGCTTAAGGAGCTGACGAAAGACCTCTCCAGTATTTCAGTCTGCCCACTGAAGACGAAATATCCCCAGGGCGGCGAGCGGACGCTGATTTATGCCGTGACCGGGCGCAAAATCAACTATCAGATGCTGCCCGCGGATGTGGGCTGTATCGTTGATAATATTGATACCGTCGTGTCCATCTATCAGGCGGTCGCCAAAGGTACCCCGCTGTTACGCAGAATTGTGACAGTGACTGGGGACGCCATCGCTTCGCCCGTGAATTTCCGGGTGCCGACAGGTGTTCTGTACAAAGATCTGGTGGAGAAGGCGGGCGGGTTTCAAAAGAACCCCGTGAAGCTTTTATCCGGCGGTCCCATGATGGGACAGGCACTGTTTTCCCTGGAGGTGCCGGTGACCAAAAACAGCTCTGCCCTGACCTGCCTGTCGAAGGACGAGGCGGCGGAAAAGAAGGTCTCTCCCTGTATCCGCTGCGGACGGTGTGCTTTAGTTTGTCCGGGTCATATTCTCCCGAATCTGGCAGTGCGTTATGCGGAAAAGGGAGATCTGGAAATGTTTGAGAAGGTGGACGGCCTGGAGTGCTGCGAGTGCGGGTGTTGTTCCTACATCTGCCCGGCCGGACGGCCTCTGACCCAGTTGATGAAGCAGGCCAGAAAAGACACGCTGGCTTTAAAACGGCAGAAAGGGGGCAAATAAAATGGCATATCATGTTTCTGCTTCGCCCCATGTGCGGGATAGTAAAACAACCAGACAGCTGATGACGGACGTGCTCATTGCGCTGCTTCCGGCGGCCATTGCGGGAGCAGTCTGGTTTGGCTGGCACGCGCTTTTGCTGGAGATTGTCTGTGTGGCTGCTGCCGTGGCATTCGAGTACATATTTCAGAAATGCATGAAAAAGGAAATCACGGCCTTTGACGGCAGCGCGGCGGTGACGGGGCTTTTACTTGCCATGAACCTGCCCTCGCAGTTTCCGGTCTGGAAAGCGTTGCTGGGCGTAGCTTTCGCCATTATTATAGTAAAGCAGCTTTACGGTGGCCTGGGACAGAACTTCATGAACCCGGCGTTGGGCGGCAGAGTGTTTTTAAGTATTTCCTTTGCCGCGTCCATGACGAATTTTTCCCTGGCGAGCGGGAGTCTCGCGGCGGCAAAAATCAGTGAGACAGTTTCCTCCGCAACGCCTCTGGCATTGGCTGAGGAGGGAATCATTTCCTTAAAAGATGTGTTCTTCGGGACGACGCTCGGCGTGATCGGTGAGACCAGCGCATTTCTTTTGCTTCTGGGCGGTATTTACCTGCTGGCGCGGAAGGTCATTCAGATTCATATTCCGCTCGCATACCTGGGCAGCTTCCTGATTATGATGATTATATTTAGTCCGAACCATTTTGATGTGCAGTATCTGGCGGGGCAGTTATGCAGCGGCGGCCTTTTGCTTGGTGCGTTTTTCATGGCGACGGATTATGTGACGAGCCCCATCACGGAGAAGGGAAAAGTGGTATTTGGCGTGCTGCTGGGCGTGCTGACCGCGATTTTCAGGCTGTACGGCAGCTCCGCGGAGGGCGTATCCTACGCGATTATTATCGGCAACCTGCTGGTGCCTTTAATTGAAAAGGTGACCCGGCCGGTAGCGTTCGGAAGGGAGGGCAGAAAGCATGGCAAAAAAGAGTGAGGCATTGTTTGCGCCGGCCCTGTCCTTATTCCTGATCACGCTGATTTCGGGCCTTCTGCTGGGCGCGGTCTATGTGGTGACGAAGGAACCGATCGAGCTGCGGGAGCAGCAGGAGAAGGAGGAAGCATATCAGGCGGTGTGCGCCAGCGCGGTGAGCTTTGCGGAGACAGATGAAATTACCACGTTGTCAGGAGAGCAGGAGCAGATTTTCGAAGAAGCAGGGCTTACGAAGGTGGAAATCACCGAGTGTATGGCGGCTCTCGATGCTGACGGCACGGTGATCGGTTATGTCATGACAAGCGTGTCACATGCGGGTTACGGCGGCGATATTGAGATCGCGCTGGGTATAAACACGGAAGGCAGTGTGACGGGGCTGGAATTCCTTTCAATAGAGGAAACTGCGGGCCTGGGCATGAACGCACAGAAGGCGGAGTTTAAGAATCAGTATCTGAACCGGCTCGTGGAGGTTTTTACGGTGGTCAAGGGCGAGAGCGGTTCGGATGAGGAAATCGTGGCGGTCAGCAGCGCGACGATCACCAGCAGGGCGGTCACATCGGCTGTCAATGCCGGGCTTGCCTTTGTGCGGGCGCTGCAGGAGGTGTCGGAATGAAAACGAAAGGATATACGGAACGGCTATATAACGGACTGATTAAAGAAAATCCGACCTTTGTGCTGATGCTGGGCATGTGTCCTACCATGGCGGTAACGTCCTCAGCATTCAATGCACTGGGCATGGGGCTGACCACGACGGCGGTGCTGGTGATGTCCAACTTTGTGATTTCCGCGATGCGTAAAATGATTCCGGACAAGGTGAGAATTCCGGCTTATATTGTGATTGTGGCGACGTTAGTGACGATCGTGCAGCTCTTATTGAAGGCGTATATTCCGTCGTTGGATTCGGCGCTTGGTATTTATATTCCGCTGATTGTGGTGAACTGTATTATCCTGGGGCGGGCGGAAAGCTACGCGTCCAAAAACCCGCCGCTTCTGTCGGCGTTCGATGGCCTGGGGATGGGGCTTGGCTTCACGCTGGGGCTGACCTGTATCGGGATTTTCAGAGAGCTTTTGGGCAGCGGTACGCTGTTTGACACCGTGCAGGTGATTCCGGAGAATTTCACGATCAGCCTTTTTGTGATGGCGCCGGGCGCGTTTTTCGTGCTGGCCTTTCTGATTGCGGCCCAGAACGCGTATCGGAACCGCAAGGCCGCGAAAGCGGCCGCGGCGGGGGAAGCGGTTGCTTACAGTGCGGCAGCAGATAATGGAGAGCTTGCCTGCGGCGGGAACTGCCTATCCTGTTTCGGGGCGGTGTGCGCAGAGAACCGCGGGAAGCTGGCGGAGAATGCTGTGAAGGCTGCAGCCGGCACCGGGAATACAGGGAAATCCGCGGTAAATGCCGGGAAGGCAGAAGGTATTGGAAAGGCTGCGGGAACTGCACAGAATGATGGAAAAGCGGCAGCAGCTGACTCTACCGGGGCGAAAGGAGAGACGAAGGCATGAAGGAAATGTTACAGATCGTCCTCGCGGCGGCTTTGGTGGAAAATGTGGTTTTAAGCCAGTTCCTGGGTCTGTGTCCGTTCCTGGGCGTGAGCAAAAAGGTGAAAACGGCGGCCAGTATGGGAGCGGCCGTGATTTTAGTCATCACGGTGTCCTCGGCGGTGACCAGCCTGATTTATCAGTACATTCTGGCGGCGAACGGCCTGGAATTTCTGGAAACAATCGTCTTTATCCTGGTGATCGCGGCACTGGTGCAGCTGGTGGAAATGTTTTTAAAAAAATCCAGTCCGGCCCTGTATCAGGCGCTCGGTGTCTACCTGCCCTTAATCACCACCAACTGTGCGGTGCTGGGCGTAGCGCTGACCAATGTGCAGGAAAATTATAACGTGCTTTACAGTACCTTAAACGGCTTCGGCACGGCGGTCGGCTTCACGATTGCGATTGTGATTATGGCAGGCATCCGGGAGAAGCTGGAGGACTGTGATGTGCCGAAGGCTTTTCAGGGAACGCCGATTGTGCTGATTACGGCAGGGCTGATGGCCATGGCGTTTATCGGGTTTTCGGGGTTGTTCTGAGAGATAGGATTGGGGGAATACAATGGATGTGACAACAATCATTCTGTCAGCGGTATTAGTGGGAGTTGTGGGTCTTTTAATCGGCCTGCTGCTTTGTCTGGCCGGCAAAAAATTCGCGGTCGAGGAAAATGAGACGGAAGTGGCCGTGCGGGCAGCGCTGCCGGGCAATAACTGCGGCGGCTGCGGCTACGCGGGCTGTGACGGCCTGGCGAAGGCAATCGCAGAGGGAACTGCGGCGGTGAACGCCTGCCCGGTGGGCGGCGCCGCTGTTGCAGATGAAATCGCGCAGATTATGGGCGTGGAAGCTGAGAAGGGCGAGCAGAATGTGGCCTTTGTGGCCTGCGCCGGGGACTGCACCGTGACACGCGTGAAATATGAATACTACGGCAAGGCGGACTGCAAGGCTGCCGCGGTGGCGCCGGGTGGCGGCGATAAGCTCTGCGCCTATGGCTGTCTGGGACTCGGCAGCTGTGTCAAAGCCTGTCCCTTTGACGCCATTCATGTGGTGCAGGGCGTCGCGGTGGTGGACGAGGACAAATGCAGGGCCTGCGGCAAATGTGTGGCGGCCTGCCCGAAGCATCTGATTTCTCTGGTGCCGAAGGACGCGCCTGTCAGAGTGCGCTGCTCCTCCCACGATATGGCGCGGACAGTCATGGCAGCCTGCGATTTGGGCTGCAGAGGCTGCACACTCTGCACGAGAGTCTGCCCGAGCGGCGCGGCGAAGATGGACAATGGCCTGGCAGTGATCGATTATAATCTGTGTACGGGCTGCGGGGCCTGCGTGGAGAAATGCCCGGCGCATTCCATTCAGAGGAAAGCTGCGCAGGAGAGCTGATGGGAGGCAGGTTGAAACCGATCAGGAAAATTTCAGTTGCTTTGTTGCTGCTTCTGTTAATTGTAGTCCTGCAGGCTTGCCAGAGCAGCGGCACCGGAACTTCCTCTGATGCAGAAATCACTGTCTACAGAACCGGCTACTGTTTTGACACAGTTATTACGTTGACAGCCTACACTTCCCAGGCGGAAAGCGAGGCGGCTTCTCAGCTTCTGGAGGATGCCCTGCTTTTATGTCAGGAATATGAGGTGAAATATCTGGATCGCTTTGATGAGGAGAGCGAGGTCGGCGCAATCAATGCCGCGCAGAGGCAGGAAATATCGGAAGAAGAAACGATCGACGATGTGGTGGATGATGACTTAACAACCGATGATGGGTCAGCGGCTGGAGTGACGGCAGAATATATCTACGAAGTATCCGACATCTGCCGCGACCTGATCGAGGCTGGCCTGTATTATTACGAGATTTCCGGCGGTTCCTTCGACCTGACCATCACGCCTCTGTCCGATCTCTGGAATGTGACAGATGAGGATTTCACGGTTCCCACATCAGAGCAGGTGGCGGAGGCGAAATCGCTCGTGGACAGCGACCGCGTTACCCTGTCCGGCAATACCCTTACGCTTAGCGAGGGGCAGCAGCTCAATTTCGGCGGCATTGCAAAAGGGTATATGTGCGAGGTCCTGCGGCAGTATTTTACAGAAAACGGACTTTCTCATGTGATTGTCAACCTGGGCGGCAATGTCTTTGTCATGGGCGGGGAGGAAGGCTATACGGTGGCTGTCACAAATCCGCTCTCTGAGGATTACGCGGCCACGGTTTCCTTAAGCGACGGCTATGTGGTCACCTCCGGTATATACGAGAGAGGCGCAGAGGTGGATGGCGTCTGTTATCACCACATTATTGACCCCGCTACGGGGTATCCTGCGGATACAGAGATTGTCAGTGCGACTGTGGTGATGGATATTTCCGATGATCCGGACAGCACCGTTGCCTGGCACAGTGACGTACTTTCCACCATGTTTGCTTTGACGAAAACGCAGGAGGGCGCGTACGATTTATGGCAGCGGCTGAAAGCCGATGAGAATTATCATGTGCTTTTGCAGGTCATTCTGGTACTGGAGGATGGGACGGTGACAGTATTTGATTAAAAAAACAGATTTCGTGCTGCTTGTTTCAGTGGTCGTGGCTGCACTCATCTGCTTCCTGTTCCTGAAAGGGACACAAAACATTGCAGAAACCCAAGAGGCTCAATATGATGTTATAATCGAAGTCGCCGGGGAAGAAATTGCCCGCCTTCCGTTAAGTGAAAACACAACCTACAGCATCGACCAGGAGAACATACATAATCTCGTCATCATCGAGGACGGCAGCGTATATATGTCCGAAGCTGACTGCGCTAACCAAACTTGTGTCCGTCAGGGCAAAATCACACAGGTGGGTGTCCCCATCGTCTGCCTGCCGCACCAGGTGATTGTGATGATTGTGGAGGGAGCCTCATGAATATCCGCCGACTTTCCATAAACGGCCTGCTGCTTGCGCTGGCCTTTGTATTCAGCTATATTGAGTGGCTGCTCCCGGAATTTCTCCTGATTCCCGGGGCGAAGCCGGGGCTTGCCAATATTGTGATCGTGACGGCGCTTTACTGCGTGGGAGCGGGCGACGCGCTGCTGATTAATATTGTCCGTATCGTTTTAGTGGGCTTCACTTTCGGCAATCTGACGGCCATGCTCTTTGGCCTGACCGGCGGGCTGCTCAGCCTCGGCGTCATGACTTTACTGAAAAAAACGAACCGCTTCGGGATCGCGGGCGTCAGCATCGCTGGAGGCGTGTGCCATAATCTGGGCCAGCTGGCGGCAGCGGTGATCGTGATGCAAACGACAGTGGTCCTTTATTATCTGCCGTATCTGATTTTGCTGGGCGCGGCGGCGGGCCTGGTGGTGGGCCTTGTCAGCGGACTGTGTATCAAAGCGCTTTTGTCACTTTAATCATTTTTATTATGTAACTGAAAAATGTCTGATCTTTCACCGGATGTATGACTGGTGGAGTTTGACTGGTCCGTTCCTTTTGAAGCTTTGCTATGCGGTTTCTGGTGTTCGCTTCCGCAGGAAATTCAAGCAAATGTGCTTGACGGCCCCGCAGAAGGCGAGTACGCAGGCCGCGCAGATAAGACTGAAAAGAATATTCATAGTGTTTCCTCGCTTTCTATTAGTATTTCAGGGAGTTAGGAATAACTAACTGCTGATAGAAATATATCATAAACGCGGGAATAATGCAAGAGGATTTCGGCGTTTCTTAAAAAATTTCAATTTTTCAGGAATCAGATAAAGTTAACATAGAGTTTGCTTCTCACTCTGAATGCAACAAATTATTGACTGGTTTTTCATTTAATGCTACACTGGGTACAGTTGTTTAAAGGCCATAACGATTGTACTTGCAGCATTTAAAACAGATGAATCTGTCGTAACAGATAAGGCGCTTGGCGACACTTTTAAAAGACTTCCACTTAGAGAGGATACAGACATGAGCGAATTCAGAATGGGAACCAAATGTGTACAGGCCGGGTATACGCCGGGCAACGGCGAACCGCGCCAGATTCCGATTATCCAGTCCACCACATTTAAATACGATACCAGCGAGGACATGGGCAAGCTGTTTGACTTGGAGGCAAGCGGTTATTTTTATACGCGCTTACAGAACCCCACCAACGACATGGTGGCGGCTAAAATTGCGGCGATGGAGGGCGGCACGGCGGGGATGCTCACCAGCTCCGGCCAGGCGGCCAACTTCTTCGCGCTGTTCAATATCTGCCAGTGCGGGGATCATATCGTGTCCTCCTCCAGCATTTACGGCGGCACCTTTAATCTGATCAGCGTCACCATGGCGAAGATGGGGATCACCGCTACCTTTGTTTCTCCTGACGCGACGGAGGAGGAATTAAACGCGGCTTTTCAGCCGAATACAAAGGCCATGTTCGGAGAGACCATTGCCAATCCGGCGCTGACCGTTTTAGACATAGAGTTTTTCGCAAAAGTGGCGCATGAGCACGGCGTGCCGCTGATCATTGACAATACCTTCCCCACTCCTGTGAACTGCAGACCAATCGAATGGGGAGCGGACATCGTTACCCATTCCACCACCAAATATATGGACGGCCACGGGACAGCCGTTGGCGGCGCTATCATCGACAGCGGCAACTTTGACTGGATGGCTCACGCGGACAAATATCCGGGACTGACTACGCCGGACGAGAGCTATCACGGCATTACCTATGCGGAGAAATTCGGCAAGGAGGGCGCGTTTATTACCAAATGCACGGCGCAGCTGATGCGTGATTTCGGTTCCATCCAGTCCCCACAGAACGCATTTTATCTGAATCTGGGACTGGAATCGCTGCATGTGCGCATGCCGCGTCATGTGGAGAATGCCCAGGCGGTGGCAGAGTTTCTTTATAACCATCCGAAGGTCGCTTATGTCAATTATTCCGGCCTTCCGACTGATAAATATTACGCCCGCGCGCAGAAATATCTGCCGAACGGCGGCTGCGGCGTTGTGTCCTTTGGCTTGAAAGGCGGCGGCGAGGCGGCTTCCATTTTCATGAAGAACTTAAAACTGGGTGCTATCGAGACTCATGTGGCAGACGCCCGCACCTGCTGTTTAAACCCTGCCACCTCCACACATCGCCAGATGAACGAGGAGCAGCTGCGTGAGGCCGGTGTGCCGGCGGAGCTGATCCGCATCAGCCTGGGGCTTGAAGATAAGAATGACCTGATTGAGGATATCGCTGCAGCGTTAGAGGCTATTTAGGAAAGTTTCACTTTTTTTCATATATAATTAATTGAGAAAGTTTGAAGTTTGAACTAAGTTAGTGTAAAAGCGTCGTCAATGGCCGGTCTCTCAGCCGTGTGTATTTGTACATGGCTGAGGAACTGGACATCAGATGACCAAACCGTTATGAGCAAGTAGCCATTTTTCAAAGAAAAATGAGCTGCACAGCATGCCCTACGGGTAGAATTGCGAATAGCGGTGGCGATTGCGGGAGCAGCTGTCTGCGGAGCAATCGGCTTTTACAGTATTCTGTAAAATTTTTTCAGCGAGGTGTTATATTATGAGATTAAGAGATCGATTTGCGCGTTTCATGTATGGGCGCTATGGAACGGACCGTCTGAATCAGTTCCTGAGCATCGTGGTAATTGTCTGTCTGGTGCTGTCCTTCCTGTTCGGACAGGTGTTTTATTACCTTGGCCTGATCTGCCTGATTGTGGAGCTGTTTCGTATGTTTTCCAAAAATACCACGAAACGGTACGCGGAGAATCAGAAATATCTGCAGATGGAAGCGACAGTCAAAAACAAATTCAGCGGTTTCAGGCGCACAACCTCCCAGAGCAAGGATTACCATATTTATAAGTGTCCAAGCTGCGGGCAGAAAATCCGCGTCCCCAGAGGAAAGGGCAAGATCGTGATCACCTGCCGCAAATGTGGTACGGAATTTACAAAACGCAGCTGAGGTGACGGGAAATGTTCGGATATGTGATCGTCAATAAAGCTGAGATGAAATATAAGGAATTTGACGTCTACCATTCCTACTACTGCGGACTGTGCCATACATTGAAAAAAAATTACGGCAGAAGCGGTCAGCTTTCTTTAAGCTATGATATGACCTTCGTGCTGATGCTTTTATCTTCGCTCTATGAGCCGGAGGAGACGACAGCGTATCGCAGATGTCTGCCTCATCCGGTGAACAGGCATGTTGCCGTGACCAGCGAGGTGACGGAGTATGTGGCGGATATGAATATCCTGCTGACATATTTAAAGGGACAGGACGACTGGAAGGATGAGAAAAAGCTGAGCGGCCTTGCCATGGAGAAATTCCTCGGCAGAGGCGAGCGCAGGATCGATGAAAAGTACCGCAAAAAGGTGGACACGATCCTGAAGCTGATGCGTCAGATTGCAGCGGAAGAGAAAAACGGCCAGACGGACATCGACACCATGTCCGGTCTGTTTGGCTCCGTGATGGCTGAGATTGTGGCCATGAAGGACGATGAGTGGGAAGAAACCCTACGTTGTCTGGGTTATTATCTGGGTAAATTTATTTATCTGCTGGATGCTTACGAGGATATCGAAGAGGACATCAAAAAAAATAATTATAATCCGCTGAAGGAACGTTATCAGGCCCCGGAGTTTGAGGATGATATCCATACCATTCTCACGATGATGATCGCGGAGTGCTGCAAGGCATTTGAGCAGCTGCCGATCATCGAACATGTGGATATCCTGCGGAATATTCTGTATTCCGGGGTATGGTGCAGGTACCAGATCGTGAGGGAAAAGCGGGAGAAGGAAAAAGAACATGAGTGATCCGTACAGCGTTCTGGGAGTCAGCAGAAACGCAAGCGACGAGGAAATCAAAAAAGCATATAAAACACTGAGCAGAAAATACCATCCGGACGCCAACATCAATAATCCCAACAAGGCACAGGCAGAGGAAAAGTTCAAGGATATCCAGGCGGCTTACCAGCAGATTATGAAGGAGAGAACCGAGGGGTATCAGGGAGCTTCTTCTTCTTACGGCTCCGGCAGCAGCTATGGCGGCGGTTACAGCGGCGGTTATGGCGGCTACGGAAACAGTTACGGCGGTTACGGCGGTGGTTATGGTGGTTACGGACGTCAGCAGCAGAACACCGGATACGAGGATGATCAGCACCTGCGCGCGGCAGGCAACTATATCCGCAGCGGATATTACCGGGAGGCGCGCAATGTTTTGGACGGCATGGCGGAAAGCGAGAGAAATGCCCGCTGGTACTATTACAGCGCGCTGTCCCACGCGGGTCTGGGCAATAATGTGAAGGCTTTGGAGCACGCGAAGCGGGCGCAGTCCTTAGAACCGGGCAACCAGGATTATCGTTCCCTGGTTTCGCAGTTAGAGCACGGCGGCACCTGGTACACCCGCAGGCAGGCCGGTTACGGTTTCCCGTCATCGGGAGGCAGCGATATCTGCTTAAGGCTCTGCATTGCCAATCTGGTCTGCAATCTCTGCTGCGGCGGAGGCGGTATGTGCTGCGGCAGCTCTGGCGGCTACGGCGGCATGGGCGGGTACTACAGATAACACATCATGAGGGGGACACTATGAACAGGGAGTTTGTGAATTATCAGAAAAAGCATGATTTCCTGCTTTGCCTGGATTCGGACGGGACAGCCATGAATACCATGGAAACCAAGCATCAGAAGTGCTTTGGCCCCGCTTTTGTGGAGGAATGGGGGCTTGAGCCGTACCGCAGTCGCGTGCTGGATCTCTGGAATAATATCAATCTTTATTCAGATCTGCGCGGTGTTAATCGCTTTTATGGTCTGTACATTACGCTGGCTTATGTGAATGCCAACATTACGCCCGTGGGAGACTTAGAACCGCTGAGGCACTGGATGGATTCCACAAAGCAGTATTCCAACGCGTCGCTGATCCGCTATATGGAAGACGACGATTCCCCTCTTTTAAAAAAGGTTCTTCACTGGTCGCAGAAGGCCAGCGAAATGATTCTCACGATGCCGATCTCGGAGCGTGGCCCCTTCGCAGGCGTGGAGGAGACCTTATCCTACGCTTCAGAATTCTGCGATATCGTGGTTGTCTCCTCGGAAAATCCGGACGCGCTGTCCGAGGAGTGGGAACACTACGGATTAAGCTATTACACCTCGCTGGTATTAAGCCAGAACGCCGGTTCCAAGGAATATTGTATCGCACAGTTCCTGGATATGGGGTATGAAAAGGATAAAGTGCTGATGATCGGCGACGGCCTCGATGACCTGGAGGCGGCTCAGAATCAGGGAGTTCTGTTTTATCCCATCACCATCCGTCGGGAGACACAGTGCTGGGACCGCCTGCAGAATTACGCGCTGGACAGCTTCTTAGACGGTCATTATGCGGGCGATTATGCCGGGAAGCTGATTTATGAAATGCAGTCCGCTTTAAGCAGCGACTACGAGACTTGAACGATCATGGACAGGAGCGCTTTGAGAGCGACGGCTGTCACTTGACAATCGGAACGGATTTCTTTATCGTGAGTGCAAACGAGTCGGCGCGGTTTTTGCGTCAGACGAGTGACGAACGTGATAATAACCGTGCTCTTTGCGGTTATTATATCATGAGAAAAAAGTACGGAAAAAGGAGGGGGCATCATGCGCGGATCGGACAAGATGTTCTGGAATAACGATCTCAACCCATATGGAGTAGAATAGCAGACATATAGTATCTGTATGGGGAAAATAAGTCACAATGCTATATGTTTCTGCTGTTCTGCGCCTTCGTTTGAACATTTACTCAGACTTTAGGAGGCAGATATGGGATATACCAACGCAGCAGAGGTGCTACCGGATGACTTGTTGAAAGAGATTCAGAGGTATGTGGACGGAAACCTTCTTTATATTCCGGAGTCAGACCGCAGGGCCTGGGGAACCGGAACGGATTCCAGGGATTATTTTAAGGAAAGAAACCGGGAGATTCTGGAAAAATACGAAGGCGGCAGTACACTTAAGGAGCTTTCAGAACGTTACGGACTGGCGTGCAGCACGGTCCGGAAAATTATATATCAGAAAGAATGAAAAGACATGCCAGGGCATGTGCAGGCAGACGCGCTTGAGACAGGGACCGAAACCCGGCGGCGCGTCTGCTTTTTGAAGGAAAGACTATGTTTCAATCTTTTTTAATCAAATACGGGGAGATCGGCGTCAAGGGCAAGAACCGCTATCGGTTTGAGGATGCGTTGATTCAGCAGATCAAATATGCCCTGAAAAAATGCGAGGGGACGTTTGCGGTCACAAAAAATTCCGGGCGCATCTATGTGGAGGCACAGACGTCTTTTGATTATGACGAGGTGGTGGAGCGGCTGAAGCGGGTGTTCGGCATCACCGCGATCTGTCCTGTCGTCCACATCGAGGACAACGGCGTGGAGGATCTGTGCCGGTCCGTGGAGGCATATATGCGCCGGGTTTACGGCGATCAGAAAATGACCTTCAAGGTGCACGCCAGGAGGGCCAGGAAGGACTATCCCTTAAATTCCCAGGAGCTTGACGCGAAGTTAGGTGAGGTGATTCTGGACGCGTTTCCGAATATGCGGGTGGACGTGCACAATCCGGAGATTACATTGAATATCGAGATTCGCGAACGGATTTATCTTTACAGTCAGAGTATCCCGGGTGCGATGGGGATGCCGGTTGGCACCGGCGGCAAGGGGATGCTGCTTTTATCCGGCGGGATCGATTCGCCGGTGGCGGGCTACATGATTGCGAAGCGCGGTGTGAAAATCGACGCGGTCTATTTCCATGCGCCGCCCTACACCAGCGAGCGGGCCCTGGAAAAGGTAGTGGACCTGGCGAAGGATGTTTCCCGCTACGCGGGGCCGGTCTACCTCTATGTGGTGAATTTCACGGATATTCAGTTATATATATATGAGAATTGTCCACATGAGGAGCTGACCATTATCATGCGGCGCTACATGATGCGGATTGCGGAAGCCATCGCGAAGGAGACGGAGTGTCTGGGCCTGATTACCGGCGAGAGCATCGGTCAGGTGGCGAGCCAGACCATGTCATCTCTTCTGTGCACCAATGAGGTCTGCACCCTGCCGGTGTACCGGCCGTTAATCGCTTATGATAAGGAAGACATTGTAACTCTGGCCAAAAAGATCGGCACCTATGAGACCTCCATCCTGCCGTATGAGGACTGCTGCACGATCTTCGTGGCAAAACATCCGGTGACGAAACCGAATCTGGGGATTATCAAAAAGCATGAGCGTCATCTGGAGGAAAAGATCGATGAGCTTGTGCAGACCGCGCTGGATACGAAGCGTCTGATTATCGCGGCGGAGGAGTAAAAATAAAGGCTCCGGGGGTTGCCTCGGGGCCTTTCAGTCATGTGTACCTGAACAGTTTATTTTACGATGTAGGGCGCAAGCGCTTCCATCAGCTCGTCAATATCCTCGTCTGCGTGAATGTTCAGAGTAATGCTTCTGGACAGGTCCAGACTGAAGATGCCCATAATGGATTTTGCGTCAATGACGTATCTTCCGGATATAAGATCGAAGTCGTAATCGTATTTGGTGACGGTGTTGACGAAGGACTTTACCTTGTCGATCGAGTTTAAAGAAATCTCAACCTGTGTCATGTTGTGGACAGCCTCCTTTCTGCAAATAATCTGGCGCGTGAAAGAGCCTGTATAACAGGACTTTCAACACGAATTGAAGCTGTTCGCTTCCTCTCTCATCGTAAGGGAAGAGGCACGAAAAGTCAATGGGATTTTTGTAAAAATTATTTTACTGTGAAAACAACTTGCTATATAAATCAGGAGAAATTGAATGAGAGCTGCACTGCACAACCTTGGCTGCAAGGTCAATGCTTACGAACTGGATATTATACAGCAGAAGCTGGAAGAGAAGGGCTATGAAATCGTCTCCTTTGATTCGGAGGCGGATATTTATATCGTGAATACCTGCACGGTGACGAATATCGCGGACAGAAAGAGCCGTCAGATGCTGCACCAGGCGCGCAAGAGAAACCCGGCCGCGGTGGTGGTGGCCGTGGGCTGCTATGTGCAGACCGGGACGGAGCAGGTGTTACAGGATGCAGGCGTCGATCTGGTGATCGGAAATCATAAAAAGGGGCAGGCGGCGGAGCTGATTGAGGCGTTCCTGGCAGGCAGGACAGCCGCGGAAAACAGCAAAAATCCGGAGAAAGACTCTGACCCGCAGAAAGAAAACCTGGAAGCGCTTGCGGCTGCGAAAACCCTCGGCGGCGACAGCCTGACTGATATCGGCCGTGTCTATGAATATGAGGAAATGACGCTGCAAAAAACAGCGGAGCACACCCGCGCGTACATCAAAATCCAGGACGGCTGCAATCAGTTCTGCAGCTATTGCATCATTCCCTATGCCAGGGGGCGGGTGCGCAGCAGGCACTATGAGGACATCCTTAAGGAGGTCAGAGGACTCGTCGCGGCGGGATATCAGGAGATCGTGCTCACTGGTATCCATATCAGCTCCTACGGCATTGATTTTGAGGACGATGCGTGGGAGAAAGGCGAGTGTGTGAATCGGCTTAAGTCCGATGAGCGCCACGATTATTCCGGCGCCGGCAAGCTGATCGATATGCTGGAGCGGCTGGCGAAAGAGAGCGGGATCAGGCGTATTCGTTTAGGCTCTCTGGAGCCCAGAATTATCACGGAGGATACGGCGAAACGGCTTGCCGCCATTTCGCAGCTCTGTCCGCATTTTCACCTGTCGCTGCAGAGCGGCTGTGACGCGACCCTGCGCCGCATGAACAGGCATTATACTGCCGCAGAGTATGCGCAGAGTGTGGCTGAGCTGCGGCGCGCGTTTGACCATCCGGCCATCACCACCGATGTGATTGTGGGTTTCCCGCAGGAGACGGAGGAGGAGTTTGCTGAGACGGTCCGCTTTCTTGAGGACCTTGCCCTCTATGAAATGCATATTTTCAAATATTCCGCGCGGAAAGGCACCGTGGCCGCAGGTATGAAAGGGCAGTTGACCGAGGCCGTGAAGGGGGAGCGCAGCGATGTGCTGCTCTCCATGACAGCCAGGCATTCCGCTGAATACCGCAGAGCATGGATCGGCCGCAGAGCGGAGGTTTTATTTGAAGAGGAAAAGGAAGTGGACGGCCGCAGTTACTGGGTCGGCCACACAGGAGAGTATGTGAAGGCAGCGCTTATGAGCGGGGAAAATCTGGAAAACAGGCTCCTGACATGCGAGATTACAGGGATGCTGACAGATGAAATCGTGGAGTGCCGGTGTGCGGAGGGCGCAGACACAGAAAACGGGACAATATCTGCCTGAAATGATGAAAACGGAAATAAGGAGAACACTATTATGAAACAGCAGGAAAAACCGTTGGAAACCATCATCCGCGACGGCGGTATGATGAACATTTTCCGCTCCATCGGCTGCATCGGCGACAGCCTGACAAGCGGAGAATTTGAGTGCGTCGGACTTAACGGAGAGAAGGTCTGGTGGGACTGCTATGAATATTCCTGGCCCAAGCAGATTGAGCGCATTACCGGCATTCAGATGACCTGCTTTTCTAAGGGCGGACGGACAGCGTATCAGATTTATAAAGAGGCGGATGAAAAGAACAGCCCTACAGAAGACATCAACCACCTGTTTGACAGGGATAATTTAAAGCAGGGATATATCATCGCGCTCGGGGTGAACGATGTTGGCTGGTCTCAAACGCTGGAAACGGTCTATGACGGGCGGATTGGCAGCCCTGAGACCGATATTGATCTTCAGAACTATGAAAACAATGCGCACACCTTTGTGGGGTGGTATGCGAAAATCATTCAGCGCCTGCAGTCTCTGCAGCCTGAGGCAAAGTTTTTCCTCCTGACCATGCCGTCCGATTTCGGCAGTGAGGAATTCTGCGCTCTTATAGAGGGGATTGCGGCGAAGCTGAAAAACTGCTATGTAATGGACCTGTTTCACTACGCGCCGCCCTATGATCAGGCGTTTCAGGAAAAATATTATGACGGCGGGCACATGAACGCCATGGGGTATCTGCTGTCCGCGCACTATATTATGACTTACATGGACTGGATTATCCGGCACAATATTATGGATTTCAGATCTGTCCAGTATATCGGAACGAACTTACGGCCGACGAATTCGTAATGGCGTCGAATCGTGCATATCGTGAGCGTCGTGAGGCGTCGAAATGAAGTGCTTGAAATTTTTATATAAATGGTTTATGATTAACCTGTATTTTTGTTTCGGACAAACCGGTCGGCTCGGCGGGAGGGCAGCAGGATACCGGCAATGAATGCGGGAACGGCTGCTTTTGGCATAATGCGACGCTTTTGAAAGCGGGCATGAGGATTTACGATGGAAGATTTTGGAAGTACCAGATTTATACAGATTGATTCAGAGCAGGTCACGGGCGCGCAGATGGTATTGACCACTGTGTATGATGCTCTTTTGCAGAAGGGCTACAATCCGGTGAATCAGATCGTCGGCTATATCATGAGCGGCGACCCGACTTTCATCACCTCCTACAACGGCGCGCGCAGCCTGATTATGAAGGTGGAGCGGGACGAACTGGTGGAGGAGCTTTTACGGGCGTATATCGCCAATAAACATTGGGATCAGGTTTAGATGAGAATCATGGGACTGGACCTGGGCAGCAAGACGGTGGGAGTTGCCATCAGCGACCCGCTTCTGATTACCGCCCAGGGATTGGAAATCATCCGCCGCAAGGATGAAAATAAACTGCGTCAGACGCTTGCACGCATTGAGGAGCTGATCGTACAGTATGACGTGGGAGAAATTGTGCTTGGTTTTCCGAAGCACATGAATAACGATATTGGAGACAGGGCGCAGTTTTCACTGGATTTTCAGGAAAAGCTGGAGCGGCGCACCGGGCTTCACGTAGCGCTCTGGGATGAGAGACTGACCACGGTCAGCGCGGATAAAATCATGATGGAAGCGGGTGTTAAGCGCGAGAACCGCAAGGAATACGTGGACCAGATCGCCGCGTCGATTATTTTGCAGGAGTATCTGGATCACCGCAGGCTGACGGAAAAACAGGACGCGCTGTAAAGTGATTTTTGAGGAGAATACCGTTTTGGAGAAAATTATTCTGACTCCCCAGGGGGAGGAGCCCATCGAATTATATGTACTGGAGCAGACGAGACTCGGCGGTGTGAATTATCTGCTGACCACCGATGAGGAGAGCGGCGACGGGGAAGCCTATATTTTAAAGGAGACCAGCCGGACAGAGGATGAGATTTCCTATGAGTTTGTGGAGGATGATGCGGAGCTTACCGCGGTGGGTGCGGTATTCCAGAGCCTGTTAGAGGACGAGGATATCAGCCTCGTCTGAGCTTCCTGCTTTCAGAAGCAGATGTACGTCTGACAGGAGAAAACACATAAAAGAGAAACCAAAGACCGGAACGTTTTTTATATAAAAAGCGCTTCCGGGGTTAAAAGATAACACAATAACCGCAATGGAAGTGGTTATGATTCAAAGCAGGCGATGTCAGGAGAAGACTGTCTGGCTTGTATCGGCTGAAAAACGGCTTTGTCCGCTGTCAGAACGGGAAATTTGGAACAGTGGAACTGGCCGGGACCGGATGAAGAGACTTAAGGATACCGTGAAGCAGACAGAAAGATCTTACATTTGCCTTTAAAACGCGCTGTGAAAAGAGGAGAAAGCGGCGCGGCCCAAAAAGAAAAGGAGAATCGAGTGAAGAATGAATTGAATACGGACAGTCACTCCAGGCTGAAAATTATACCTCTCGGAGGTCTGGAGCAGATCGGTATGAACATTACTGCCTTTGAGTACGAGGACAGTATTGTTGTGGTGGACTGCGGGCTGGCTTTCCCGGCGGACGATATGCTGGGAATCGACCTGGTCATCCCGGATGTCACCTACCTGAAGGATAACTTTGAAAAGGTCAAAGGCTTTGTGATTACGCACGGCCATGAAGACCATATCGGTGCGCTGCCTTACATTTTAAAGGACATGAATGTGCCGGTTTACGCCACCCGTCTGACGATGGGTATCATTGAAAATAAGCTGACAGAGCATGATCTGATGGACACGACCAGGAGGGTTGTTGTCAAATTCGGGCAGACCATTACACTCGGCAAATTCCGGGTGGAATTTATCAAGACCAATCACAGTATTGTAGACGCCGCGGCTCTGGCTATTTATTCCCCGGCCGGCATTGTGGTGCACACAGGCGATTTCAAAGTGGATTACACCCCCGTATACGGGGACGCCATTGATCTGGCCCGTTTTGCGGAGCTGGGCAAAAAGGGAGTGCTGGCGCTTCTGCCGGACTCCACCAATGCCGAGAGACCGGGCTATACGCCCTCAGAGAGGACTTTAAGCCGGACCTTTGAGGATCTTTTCGAGGAATACAAGGATACCCGCATTCTGGTGGCGACCTTCGCCTCCAATGTGGACCGTGTGCAGCAGATCATCAACACGGCCGGCAAATTCGGACGCAAGGTTGTGGTGGAGGGCCGCAGTATGGTGAATATCATCGAGACTGCCTCCAGGCTGGATTGCCTGCATATCCCGGACAATACACTGATCGATGAGGACATGCTGAAGTCCTATCCGGAGGAGCAGACGGTAATTATCACTACCGGCTCCCAGGGTGAGAGCATGGCTGCTTTATCCCGCATGGCCAGCGGCATGCACAAAAAGATCTCCATCCATCCGGGGGATACCGTAATTTTTTCCTCCAACCCCATCCCCGGCAACGAGAAGGCCGTCACCAAGGTGGTCAACGAGCTGCTGCAGAAGGGGGCGCAGGTGATTACGCAGGACGCACATGTGTCCGGTCATGCCTGCCAGGAGGACCTGAAGCTGATTTATACGCTGGTGAAGCCGAAGTATGTGATTCCTGCCCACGGTGAATATAAACACCTGGTGGCGCAGAAAAAGATTGCTTTAAATCTGGGCATTCCGAAGGAAAATATTTTCATTCTGCAGTCCGGCGATGTGATCGAGATGGATGAGAACAGCGCCCGGATCACCGGTAAAGTACCCGCCGGCGGCATCCTGGTGGATGGCCTGGGCGTGGGCGATGTGGGCAACGTGGTTCTGCGTGACAGACAGCGTCTGGCGGAGGACGGTATCCTGATTGTGGTACTTTCCTTAGACAGCGATAATCTGCAGGTGGTATCCGGTCCGGATATCGTTTCCAGAGGCTTTGTCTATGTCAGAGAGTCCGAGTCCCTGATTGATGAGGCGACGGAGATTGTAGAAGTGGCCGTAGACAAGTGCCTGGAGAAGGGCATCACGGATTGGGGCAAGCTCAAAGGCAGCATCCGTGACGATTTAAGCGACTTTATCTGGGAGAGAACCAACCGCAAACCAATGATCCTGCCTATTATTATGGAGGTGTGACACCCGGCAGGGCGTCCCTTCAGGGAAATCAAGGGGACAAAAGCTATAAAAGGAGATGCTGGCATCGACTTTTATGGCTTTGGGACCCGCACACCGACACACAGAGGATACCATGGAACCTGAAATCATGAAGGAAACCGACGTCCTGATCCACAGGATCGTTTCGTCGGAGGTTTATAAAGAATACAGACAGAGTCTTGAAAAGGTAGAGCAGTACCCGGAGTTAAAGGAACGTCTGGACAGCTTCCGCACCCGCAATTATGAGGTGCAGACCAGTATGCCGGAGGGCGCTTCCTTTGAGGAGCTGGACGATCTGGATCGGGAGAAGCGCGAGCTGACGCAGAACCCGCTGCTCAAGGAGTTTCTGGCCGCGGAGCTGGCGCTTTGCCGTATGATGCAGGAGGTCATGAACAAACTGGTGGAAAGCCTGGAGTTTGAATAACTAACGTTACGATTCGCAGACGGCTTGGAGAATATAACCAGACCTGTCAAGCACAGTTTGCTTGTAAAGGGTCAGCCACGAAAGCCAGACATGGGAGAAACCATATGGGAGATGTAAAAGAAATCATTTTATCGGTTCTGCGCACGGCGGTAAAGATTATGCTGACGGTGCTGGTGGTGGTGGTCATCTACCGTGGCACACAGTTTGGCTATGAGATCGGCTACCGTGTTTTCTCGGAAGAGCCGGTCAGTCAGGGTGAGGGAAGGGACATTACCGTGACCATCACAGAGGGGATGAGCAGCAGCGAAATCGCGGACCTTCTGGAGGAGGAGGGCGTGATTCGTTCTGCGCTGGTTTTTAAGCTCCAGAATCGTCTTTCCAGCTATAAAACGACCATGAAGGCCGGAACCTACACACTGAGCACTTCCATGACGAATGACGAGATCATGGAGGCGCTCTCTTCGGGCGCGGATGAGGAATAGAATATGATTCTTGACGAGAGGATAGTTGCCTTTATTCAGTCCATGGATAAAGGCAACAGCTTTTTTCTGACAAATTTGGAACAGGAGGCCTTGGCGGAGCGTATCCCTATCATCCGGCCGGATACGCAGAGTCTGCTTCGGTTTCTGTTAACGCTGGCAAAACCTGCCGCCATCCTGGAAGTCGGGACGGCCATTGGCTTTTCCGCGATTCTGATGGCGGAAAATACTGCGGCGGCCTGCCGGATTACAACGATTGAGAATTATGAGAAACGCATTCCGAAAGCGCGGGAAAATTTCAAAGCCTCCGGTTATGAAGAAAAAATCACGCTTCTTTCCGGCGATGCAGCGGATATCCTGCCGGGGCTTACAGGTCCTTATGATCTGATTTTCATGGATGCGGCCAAGGGGCAGTATATTCATTTCCTGCCTGAGGTGAAGCGGCTTCTGTCCCCGGGCGGCCTGCTGATTTCGGACAATGTGATGCAGGACGGGGAAATATTGGAATCCCGCTTTGCCGTGGAACGGCGCAACCGCACCATCCACAGCCGGATGCGGGAATATTTATTTGCCCTGACGCATGATGAAACGATGGAAACTGTGATTTTACCGGTTGGGGACGGCGTGACGCTGAGCGTCGTTAAAAGCGGTGAGGAGAAATTCGACGCAGAAGAAAAAGACAGCAAAAAACAATTATAAAAAAGGGCAGCAGGGTTTCACGAACGGAAAGGTAAGACGGGCTGCGTGCGAAACCCTGCATCAGCAAACTGGCCGGTGGAGGAAAAGAATGGAATCGAGTGAAAAAAAGAGAAAAAAACCGGAGCTCTTAGCGCCTGCCGGAAGTCTGCCGGTCTTAAAAACCGCTGTCATTTACGGTGCAGACGCGGTTTATATCGGCGGGGACGCATTCGGCCTCAGAGCCGGGGCGCAGAATTTCTCCCCGGACGAAATGCGGGAAGGCATTGCTTTTGCGCACGCGCACGGCGTGAAGATCTATGTGACGGCCAATATCCTGGCGCATAACCGGGATCTTACAGCGGCGGAGGCTTATTTTCAGGAATTAAAGGAAATCAGGCCGGACGCGCTGATTATCTCGGATCCGGGGATGTTCACTATCGCGCGCAGGATCTGTCCTGAGATTGACGTCCATATTTCCACGCAGGCCAACAATACCAATTACGAAACCTATCGCTTCTGGCATGATCTGGGAGCAAAGCGGGCGGTCAGCGCCAGGGAGCTTTCTCTGGAGGAACTTAAGGAAATCCGCGCAGATATTCCGCAGGATATGGAGATCGAGACCTTTGTCCACGGCGCTATGTGCATTTCTTACTCGGGGCGCTGCCTTCTGTCCGCGTTTCTGACCGGGCGCGACGCCAACCAGGGTGCCTGCACGCATCCCTGCCGCTGGAATTACGCGTTGATGGAGGAGAAACGTCCCGGCGAGTATTTTCCGGTGGAGGAAAATGAGAGAGGCACCTATATTTTCAATTCCAAGGACCTGTGCATGGTCGGGCATGTTCCGGAATTGTGCGAGGCCGGGATTGATTCATTCAAGATCGAGGGCCGCATGAAGACCGCGCTCTACGTGGCCACTGTGACCAGAGCCTATCGCAGGGCGATCGATGATTATTTCACGGATCCGGCGCTGTATGAAGAAAACCGGGATTGGTACGAGGCTGAGGTGAGGAAATGTACGCACCGCCAGTATGCCACTGGCTTTTTCTTTGGCAGGCCTTCCGCAGAGACGCAGATTTACGACAGTAGCACTTATATTAATGATTATGTTTATCTGGGCAGTATTGAAGAGGTGAAATGCTGTCTGGACCCCGGCAGCAGCGGGGAGACGAAATGCAGTCCGGCCCCCGGCAGCAGCGGGGAGACGAAATGCTGTCCTGAACCCGGCAGCAGCGAGGAGACGAAATGCGGTCCAGATTCCGGCAGCAGCGAAGAGCTGAAATGCGGTCCGGAGTCCGGCAGTTGTGTAGGAAAAATAACCAGGCTTGTCCGCATTACGCAGAAAAACAAGTTCGCAGTGGGGGATACCATTGAGATCATGAAGCCGGACGGACGCAATATCAGCGCGCAGGTGACTGCCATGTACGACGAGACCATGGCGTCGGTGGCCAGCTGCCCGCATGCATGTCAGGTGATTTGGCTTTTGCTGTCCGAAGCGGCTGAAATGTATGATGTGCTGCGGGTGCGCAAAGCCTGAGCCGGTGAAATGAGGATCTGGTGCCGCAGATGGATGGCGCCACAAAACAGAGCAGACAGTAATGCTTATCAAATGAATTGCTGACCGCACAGCGGTGATTGAAAGGAGGAGCGTATGCGTATCAACAGAAAAGAACTGGTGGAGCGTTTCAGCCCCGTGCTGAGGGAAGTGGATACCACATCTCCGCTGACAGTCGGCAACGGGGAATTTGCTTTCACGGCGGATGTGACAGGTCTGCAGTCGCTGTATGACAGCTACAGAAAGGACTGTCCTCTGTGTACCATGTCCCAATGGGGGTGGCATACCATCCCTGTGAGCGGGGAACGCTATGCTTATACACTGGATGATTTTACAATGTCTGCGTATACCTGTAACGGCAGGACGGTCCGTTATCCCAGAAAGGACGGCCCTAAGCCTGTCTATGAGTGGCTCAGACAAAACCCTCACAAGTTTAATCTGGCGCGGATCGGCTTCGTTGGAAAGGATGGAGCGCTTTGCGCAGAGGAGCTGTCGGACATCTGCCAGAGGCTGGACATGTATGAGGGAATTCTGGACAGCCGCTTTACTTATCACGGACAGGTCTGCCATGTCAGAACCTGCTGCGACAGTAAAAGCGATACCCTGGCTGTGACAGTGGAAAGCAGTCTGCTTGCCGGTCAGGAACTGAAGGTCCGGATCGCCTTTCCTTATGGCTCGCCGCTGATCACCGGCTCAGACTTTAAGAGCACGAAGAAACATCAGACTGAGGCGGTGGAAGCTTCAAAACAATCGCTTTTGTTAAAGAGGACGCTGGACCGGGATCAGTATTACGTCAGAATCAACTGCGGACCGGACTGCACGCTGCACACGGAGATGGCGGCTTCTCATGTGATCGACCTTTCGTCTCATACAGAAAGTTTGTCCTTTTGCGTATCCTTTGGAAAGGAGCATATTTCACAGGTATGCGCCTGTCAGGAGGTTTTTGACAATTCACGCGCTTACTGGCTGAAATTCTGGGAGGAGGGCGGCTTTGTGAAGTTTGAAAGCGCATCCGACCCCCGTGCACAGGAGCTGCAGAGGAGAGTCCTTTTATCTTTATATCTGATGGCGGTCAACAGCTCCGGCTCCATGCCGCCGCAGGAGACCGGCCTTACCTGCAACAGCTGGTACGGCAAAGCCCATCTGGAGATGCATTTCTGGCACAGTGCCTGGGCGCCTTTGTGGAATCACGGAGACCTGCTTGAAAGGAGCCTCAACTGGTATTCAGAGCACCTGCCCGAGGCAAGGGAGAACGCGGCGCGCAATGACTATAAGGGCTGCAGGTGGCCCAAAATGGTTGCTTATGACGCGGTGGACAGTCCCTCCGGTATCGCGACCGTACTGATCTGGCAGCAGCCGCACATTCTTTTTATGCTGGAGCTGCTTTACCGCAGTAATCAGAGCAGGGATTTTATGGAGAAATACTGGGAGATCGTGAAAGAGACGGCGGACTTTATGGCGGACTTTGCGGTGTTTAACCGGGAAACCGGTGTATATGAGCTTCTGCCGCCGCTGATTCCCGTACAGGAGCGGCATGCCGCGGAGGTGTCCCGCAATCCGGCTTTTGAGGTGGAATACTGGCGGTATGGTCTTTTAATTGCCTTGGAGTGGGCGCAGCGCCTGGATCAGAAAGCTCCATCCGAATGGGAGGAGGTTGCATCGCATATGGCACCCTGCACGGTCGTTGACGGACTTTATATGGCCCACGCGGACTGCCCGGATACCTTTGAAAAATTCAACCGCGATCATCCCTCCATGCTGATGACCTACGGTGTCCTTGCCTCTGACCGCATAGATCGGGAGGTTATGAGAAATACCCTGCACAAGGTCATTGACGACTGGAGCTACGAGACACTCTGGGGCTGGGACTTTGCTGTAATGGCCATGACCGCGGGGCGGCTTGGAGAGAAGGACACGGCTGTGGACTGCCTGCTGAAAGACACCATCAAAAACGTCTATGTGACGAGCGGCAACAACCGCCAGGCTTCCCGAAACGACCTGCCGCTTTACCTGCCGGGCAACGGCAGCCTGCTGCTGGCGGTGGCATTTCTGGCCGTCGGTTCCGACACTGCGCCCGCCTGCTTCCCGGATACCTGGGAGGTGGAGTGCGAAAATATGAGTGTGTATATATGAGAAGAAGAGAGGGTTCAAAAAAGAGGTTTTCGGGGCTGTACTGCAGATGAAATCACGCAGAACAGACCTGAATGAACAGCGGTGCTAAGACAGCTTACGGAGGATACGGATATGCAGCCGGTAACTTTAATACAATCAGATAAATACTGCACCATGTCAAACGGCATTCTGACTATGGTATGGAAAGAGGACGGAACGCTTGGCTCCCTTTTAAAAAACGGCGTAGAGCTGGTCTGCAATCTGCCGGAGAGATCAGATACGGGCGGCAGCACTGCTTTTTATGTGGATTATCACGCGGAGGGTGCATTCCGCAAATACCAGCACCCGACGCTGAAGGTGCTTGAGAATACCGGTAAGAGGGCGCACATCGCGTTTGTAGACGCGAGCGGCTATCTGGCGATTGAGTATCATATCATCCTGATGCAGGGGGAGAGCGGCTATTACTCCTATGTAATCGGCGCAAATAATACGGACGTTGCCTTTGAACTTTCAGAGTTCCGTATTGTTTACCGCTGCGGGAGCCGCGTCTTTGACCATGCCTGTAATTCTGAACGAATGGGACTTCAGCCGACGCACAAGTATATGGAGCAGTTTGAGAAGCTCCAGGACGAGACCTTCCGCCTGCCGGACGGAGAGAAATACAGCAACGGTGACGTGTATTCCAAGTATGACTATGTCGGTTATTTTTCCAAAAATCCGGTCTGGGGACAGTACGGTCATGGCTATGGCTTTTTCCTGATCCCGGTTTCCACGGAGTATTATCCGGGCGGCCCCATGAAGCAGGAGCTTTTAGTACACTATGACGGGATTTTATTAAATTATTTCACGGGTGCTCACTTCGGCACAGGCAACCTGCATGTGCCGATTGGCTGGAAAAAGTTCTACGGCCCGTTCTATCAGTATTTCAATGAAGGGGACGATGAGAACCTGCTGTATCAGGATGCGCTGAAGGAGGCCGGGAGACAGAAGGCTATGTGGCCTTTTGCCTGGGTCGAGGATCCGCTGTATCCGCTCGTGCGTAGCACTATCACGGGCCGGATCGTTTTTGCGGGCGGTACGCCCTGCAATCATGCGACGGTCATACTGGGCAAAGAAGGCCTGCCGGTGGAATGCCAGTCCGCGGATTATATGTATTACACCACTACGGATGAGAACGGTTGTTTTACCCTGGAGCATGTGCGCTTTGATACTTATTGTCTCTATGCTTATCAGACCGGCGGCAGCAACACGGAGCAGCTGCAGACGCCTTCCTTTGAGATTGGTGAAAAAGAGAAATCTCTGGGAGAAATCTGCTGGGAACTGAAGCCGGAGCGGGTTCTATGGCAGTTAGGCACAGCCACACGAACAAGCGAAGGATACCGTTATGCCGGAGAACTGCGCAATTTTAAGTGGATGGATATGGTCCCCGAAACCGTGGATTTTAAACTCGGGGTTGACGATGAAACGACAGAGTGGTACTACGCACAGACGAAGCCTGGCTCCTAGTACCTGCGTTTTGAGCTGGAGAAGGCGCCGCCCGCTCCCTGCCGATTGATAGTAGCCCTGGCGGGTGCCAGCAACGCTGCACTGGCTGTAGATCAAAAGGACATCAAACCAGGTGTTTTCGTGCCGCCCGCTATTCCCGGCAGAGGGCTTCCAACCCTGACAGTTTCACTCAATGGGCAGACACTGGGTATATCAGTGCTGGTTAACGACGCGGCTGTCTACCGTAGCGCTACCTTAAGCGGCCGTTACCGCAGGCTTGTGTTTGAGGTAAGTCCCGAACAACTGAAAAGCGGGGAAAATGTGGTTGAGCTTCATAACATGGGCGCGAGGATTATGTATGATACCATACTGCTGGTGGAGGAAGGGACCCTGTAATATGACGACGGGCATTTTTGCGGTCGTGATGACGCTGCCGTATCTTTATGCAGAGTTCAGAATTGAATAAAATCAGCACTTGGGTGTATAATACAACTGAATAAAGGAGGAAAAACGCATGGCAAAAAACTGTTATCCCGCAAGGAAGTTCCGGTTCAGGAAACCTGGGATCTGTCTCTGATTTACAGGACAGAAAAAGAATTTAAAGCGGATGTGGAGGAAATCAAACGTCTGGCGAAGGAGATCGTCCGTGTCTACAAAGGACAGCTTGCCACATCGCAGGCGGTCAACGACTGTCTGGACGCGCTGCGCACGCTTGAGGAGAAGATGGGGCTTGCGGATCACTATGTGAGCCTGGCGGCTTCTGTGGATCATTACGATTCTGAGGTACAGGACCAGGCGGGGCAGATTGGCCGGCTCTTTTCGCAGATCAGGAGTGAGTTGAGCTTCATTGACAGCGAGATTGTGGAGCTGCCGGATGAAATTTTGCAGAACGCGATGGATTCATCCAAAGCAAACCGGGGATATCTGAGTGATGTTATGCGTCAGAAGCCGCATCGTCTGCATCCGGAGGCGGAGCGTGTGCTCAGCGCGGTCTCCCGGACCCTGAACAGCCCCTATGAAATCTACAACGCGGCCAAGCTGGCGGACATGCGCTTTCCAACCTTTGAGGCGGACGGGGAGGAGCATCCATTAAGCCATTCTCTTTTTGAGGACAATTATGAGTACGACGAGAACACCGCGGTGCGCCGCGCGGCCTTTGCGGCCTTCTCCCAAAAAATCCGCGAATACGAAAATGTAACCGCTGCCGCCTACAACACGCAGGTGCAGCAGGAAAAAATCATGGCCGGTTTAAAGGGCTTTGACAACGTGTACGATTATCTGCTGTTTGACCAGAAGGTGACGCGCGACATGTACGACCGCCAGATCGACCTCATCATGAAAAAGCTGGCGCCGCACATGCGCAAGTATGCGAAGCTTCTTAAGAAAATCCATAAGCTGGATAAGATGACCTTTGCTGATTTAAAGCTTCCTGTGGATCCGGAGTATAACCCGTCGGTCACGATCGAGGGTTCCCGGGAATATATCGAGAAGGGCCTGGCTATCATGGGCGATGATTATGTGAAAATGGTGCAGACCGCCTATGAGAAGCGGTGGATTGATTTCGCGCAGAATCAGGGCAAGGACACGGGCGGCTTCTGTGCCAGCCCCTATGGCAGCAATTCCTTTATTTTACTGAGCTGGAATGAAAGGATGTCGGATGTCTTTACGCTGGCGCATGAGCTGGGTCACGCGGGACATTTCCGCCTCTGCAACGGCGCGCAGTCCATTTTCGATACCAACGTATCCACTTATTTTGTGGAAGCGCCCTCTACGATGAATGAGCTTCTGCTGGCGCATTATCTGCTGGGGACCGACGAGGATCCGCGTTTCCGCCGTTTTGTTCTCTCCAATATGGTCAGCAACACGTATTATCATAATTTTGTGACCCACCTGCTGGAGGCCGCTTACCAGCGGGGGGTATATCGTCAGGTGGAGGAGGGCCGCACCATGCAGGCCGAAACCCTGAGCAAAATCATGAAGGATACCCTGCATCAGTTCTGGGGAGACGCCGTCGAGCTTAACGAAGGCGCTGAGCTTACCTGGATGCGCCAGCCGCATTATTATATGGGCCTGTATTCCTACACCTACAGCGCGGGACTGACCGTTGCTACCCAGATGTGCAAGCGCATCGAGACCGAAGGCAGAGAGGCCATCGAGGACTGGAAAAAGGTGCTTAACGCGGGCGGAACGCTCACACCGGTGGAGCTGGCGGCACTTGCCAAAATTGATATCACCACCGATAAGCCGCTTTTAGATACGATCGATACGATCGGGAGCTATATTGACGAGATCTGCAAGCTGACGGAACAGATCAGCACGAACTGAAAAAAGGCAAAGTGATAGCGGCTATTCCTTTTTTACTGCTTTGGAATAGCCGCTTCTAATGAATTGCTCCCATTGGATTGCAACCTCTCTTTCTTCGGATTATGAATGTCGGATCAGATTTTCATTGGTTTGCACCTCTAATATATTTCAATGGTTTGCGGTTCAGTTATGTAATTTTCTGATATTCTGATATCAATTTCGGTCTTAATATGAAACTTTTTCGAAATTTCTAACATCTGTTCTGATTTTTTATCCTGGCTTTGAATTTTAATGTCCGGTTCTTTTTCTCATTTATGATCTGTCAGCTTTCAGCTTTTTTTATTCAGATCCTTTCTGCCTTCTGATTATCCTTCTTTGCTCAGATCTTTGATCAGTTTTCCTTGTTCTGATTAACTCTTTTTCAGTTCTAATACTAAGTTTTCTCGTCGCCTGAATACTAAAACTGTTTTTTGGTTCAATACTGAACTTAAGTTTTTCGGATATTAAATTTTCTCTTTTGTTGGATATTAAGTCTTTTTAATACTGTAATATCTTTTTATTTAACTGTTCATTGGACTGTACCTGTTAATATACCTTTTTGAGTGCTTTACCTGAATGAAACTCTTTTAACCATTCATTGGTCCTTACCTTTACTTTCTTAGATTATGAGTGTCAGATTAGATTGCCCTTTGGTCTGCCCTCCTTTTGATGTTTTTTGTGTTCTTGTTTGTTTGTAACTGTAATATAGCACATGATTCTCTAATTGTCAACACAATTTTTGAAAAAAATTCAAATATTTTCAAAAAAGATAAAAACTGAAAAATATAACAGAATCGAGCAGAATGTGAAATCAAAAATACAGATATTGAAGCAGCAGAAAAGGAAATGGCGAGAATAGTTACTATATAAAATTCTGACAAATAAAAGCTGCTTAGAAGAAGGGCTGTATCAATCCTTGTGAAATAAAGACAGCAACGAAAGAAAACGCTATATTTTTTCATTTTTGTCAGTTATAATGAAATCGCAGACTCTTTGGGGCAAAATACAGAAAGTCAGATACAGGCGATGAGGAGGATGGAAGGATGTTTCAGAAATTTGAGGTGCATGTGCCGGAATTTCACGATGCAGTATATGATATTACAGATTATGGGGCAGTCGGAGATGGGGTGCATTCCAATACCGGAGCATTCCGAAAAGCGATGGAGGCCGCGGCAAAAACCGGCGGACATGTCCTGGTGCCGGACGGTATCTGGATGACCGGGCCGATCTGTCTGAAAAGCGGCGTAGATCTGCATTTATCTGACAATGCATTGATTGTTTTTGACAAAAATCCGGAGGAATACCCCGTGCGGAAAACGGATTACGAGGGAACGGACAGGCTGCGTGCTGTTTCTCCAATTCATGCGGAGAATGCGGAGAATATCGCAATCACCGGAAAAGGCGTGATCGATGGCAGCGGCCATCTGTGGCGGCCGGTGAAGCGCATGAAGGTGACTAAGAAGGAGTGGAAGGCTTTACTTGGAAAATCCCCGTACACGATTCCCGGCCATGAGGGAGAGATCTGGCTGCCCTCTGAGACGATCTATGAAGGACAGCTCCATGGGGAGATCTCTACACAGGCAGAAAACGCGGCGGAGCTGGCCGCACCGTATTATGATCTGTACCGGCCGGTCATGGTGCGTCTGGATCACTGCAGAAGGGTTCTGATTGAAAATGTTACCCTGCAGAATTCGCCCGCCTGGTGCGTGCATCCCTTCTTCTGTGAGGACCTTACCGTGCGCGGCGTGACAGTTTACAACCCGTATTACGCGCAGAACGGAGACGGAATTGATGTGGAATCCTGCCGCAATGTGGAGATTGCCTACTCTGAGTTCAATGTCGGCGACGACGGCATCTGCATCAAGAGCGGGAAAAACAAAGAGGCCAGGAAAATTCCGGGACCTTCGGAGAATATTTACATCCATCACTGCCATGTGGGGCACAGCCACGGCGGCTTTGTGGTCGGAAGCGAGATGAGCCGCGGCGTGCGCAATATTCTGGTGGAGGACTGCACCTTTACGGATACGGATGTGGGACTGCGGTTTAAGAGCGCGATTCCCAGAGGCGGCGTGGTGGAGGATATTTATATTCGCAGAGTGAATATGCTCAATATCAAGGAACAGGCCGCGATACTTACCATGAATTATATTCTGAATACCAACGGCGTCGATGAGGCGGTTGTCGGGGCTGAGGGAGAAGAGGATATTCCGGTTTTCCGTGATATCTTTATTGAGGATTGTAACTGCCTTCACGCCCGCCAGGCGGTGAAAATCCAGGGCCTGAAGCGGGAGAAACCGGCGATTTACAATATCCGGTTCCGGAACTTTAATTGCGTTGCGGAGGAGGAAAATGTGCTGGAGGACTGCAGCGATGTAGTGTTTGAAGCGTGAAGAAAAGATGAGGGTATGTTGGGTTTGAACCGTAATGGAAGAATAAGGGGATGCGACAGAAAAACGAGGGAAAACCGGAAGGGTTTTCCTGACAGAGAGGAGAAATCATGTTTGACAGAAAAGCATATGAGCAGCGTATGAAGTGGTATCAGGAGGCCAGGTTCGGCCTGTTCATCCACTGGGGACTTTACGCGATTCCCGCCAGGGGCGAATGGGTGCGCAGCACGGAGCAGATGCCCGAGGAGGAGTATCTTCCGTTCTTTGAGGAGTTTGACCCGGTGGATTTTGATCCCGCGAAGTGGGCCAGAGCAGCGAAAGCGGCCGGGATGAAGTACGCGGTGATGACAGCGAAGCACCACGACGGTTTCTGTCTGTTTGACAGTAAGCTGACGGATTTCAAAGCGACAAAAACGAAGGCCGGCAGGGATCTGATCCGGGAATATCTGGACGCCTTCCGGGCCGAGGGGCTGAAGGTGGGTCTGTATTATTCGCTGCTGGACTGGCATCATCCGGATTATCCGCACTATGGAGATCTCCATCATCCGATGAGAAACTGCGAGGCGGAGCGGGATGTGGAGCGGAATTTTGACCGTTATCTGGATTATATGCACGGCCAGGTCCGGGAGCTTTGCACAGAGTATGGAAAGCTCGATCTGATGTGGTTTGATTTCTCCTATGGGGAGATGACAGGGGAAAAGTGGAGAGCCACAGAGCTGGTGCACATGATTCGCAGCCTGCAGCCGGATGTCATCATTGACAATCGTCTGGAGGTCAGCGGTTCCGGTTTTGGCTCTCTGGCAAGCGGAAATCCCAGCGAGTTTTCCGGAGATTTTGTAAGCCCCGAGCAGATCATTCCGCCGAACGGCTTGCAGGATGTGAATGGAAACGACCTGGCTTGGGAGGCCTGTGTGACCATGAACGATCACTGGGGATACTGTGCCAGGGATAAGCGTTTTAAGCCGGCTTCCATGCTGATCAAAAAGCTGGTGGAGTGTGTCAGCAAAAACGGCAACCTGCTTTTGAACGTGGGGCCGGACGCCAGAGGCAATATTCCGCAGGAATCCTATGATATCCTCGATGAGATTGGCCGCTGGATGCAGAAAAACAGCGCCTCCGTCTATGGCTGCAGGGGAAGCGGACTGCCAAAGCCGGAGAATGGCAGAATCACGGCAAGAGGCAATCATCTGTATTATCATATCATGGAGAATTCCATCGGCGGTATTCCGCTTTACGGGGTGGACAGAAACAAAGTGGAAAAGGTACGCCTTTTACAGGACGGAAGCGAGCTGAAGGTACAGGATAACTGGGTGGTGAATAATTATCCGGACATCGCCTTTGTGGAAGTGTCCGATACGCCTGCGCTGCCGGATCCGACGGATACGGTGGTGGAGATTGTGATGAAGGAGTAAGGGAACAAAGCATGTTCTCCAAAGGAGCGATGAGGCGCTTGCACGCACACTGTCGGAGGGATCAGGGCTTCTGTTGGAAGGCTGCATATTTCGATTGATAAAGAGAAAAGGAAAGGCGGATAACTGACGATGGATTATATGGAAATTTACGAAGAATGGTGTACGGACCCTTATTTTGATGAGGCAACGAGGCAGGAGTTAAAGGCAATCAGGGATGATGAGAAGGAGATTGAGGACCGCTTTTACCGCCAGCTGAAATTCGGCACGGGTGGCCTGCGCGGCGTGATCGGCGCGGGTACGAACCGGATGAATATTTATACCGTGCGTCAGGCGACGCAGGGCCTGGCGGATTATATCTTAAATATGGACGGTGCGGCCAAAGGGGTTTCGATCGCCTATGATTCGAGGCGGATGTCTCCGGAGTTTGCGAAGGAGGCGGCACTTTGCCTGAACGCAAACGGGATTCAGACGTATCTGTTTGAAAGCCTCAGACCCACGCCGGAGCTTTCCTTTACCGTGCGTCAGCTGCACTGCATTGCCGGTATCGTGATTACCGCCAGCCATAACCCGGCCGAGTATAACGGCTATAAGGTCTACTGGGAGGATGGCGCACAGATCACGCCGCCGCATGATAAAAATATCCTGGCGTGTGTAGCGAAGGTGACGGACTTTTCGCGGGTGAAAACGATGGACGAGCAGGCGGCGAAGGCAGCGGGTTTATTTCATATCATTGGCGAAGAGATCGACGACCTGTATATGGAGCAGTTAAAGAGCCAGAGCATTCACCCGGAGATTATTCCGGACATGGCGAAGGATATCCGGATTGTCTACACACCGCTTCACGGCACGGGAAATAAACCGGTGCGCCGTGTACTGGCCGAGCTGGGATTTACGCAGGTCTATGTGGTGCCGGAGCAGGAGGAGCCGGACGGCAACTTTACCACAGTGCCTTATCCGAACCCGGAGGATCCGAACGCCTGGACGCTGGCGCTGAAGCAGGCAAAGGAGGTGGATGCGGATCTTGTGCTGGCGACAGATCCGGACGCAGACCGGCTGGGCGTGTGTGTGAAGGATACAAAGACCGGCGAGTATATCAGCTTCACCGGCAATATGTCCGGCATGTTGATTGCGGAATACATTCTGCGCGAGCGCACAAAGACCGGCACCATGCCGGAAAATCCGGCCCTGGTGGAGACTATCGTGACGACGGATATGGTGAAGGCCGTGGCAGCGGATTATGGGGTGAAGCTGATCGAGGTATTGACCGGCTTTAAATATATCGGCGAACAGATTAAATTCTTTGAGGAGAATCACACCTATCAATATGTGTTCGGCCTGGAGGAGAGCTATGGGTGCCTCGCCGGGACCTACGCCAGGGATAAGGATGCCTGTGTGGCGGTGATGATGCTCTGTGAGGCGGCTGCCTTTTATAAAAAGCAGGGGAAAACCCTATGGGATGCCATGCTGGATCTATATGAAAAGTACGGTTATTTCAAGGAAGGGCTGGCGACTGTGACGTTAAAGGGCCTGGACGGTGCGAAACAGATTCAGGAGCGAATGGCTGCTTTCAGGGAAAATCCGCCGAAACAGCTGGGAGGAATGAAGGTGGAGGCACTCAGGGATTACCAGTCCGGCTTAAGGACTGAGGTTGAGACAGGAGTGACAGAACCGACCGGCCTGCCGCAGTCGGATGTCCTTTATTTTGAGCTGGAAAATAACGCCTGGTGCTGTGTGCGTCCGTCCGGCACGGAGCCGAAGATCAAGTATTATTACGGTGTGAAGGGCGTGTCGCTGGCGGACGCGGAGGAGAAGCTTCAGGCACTGAAGGCGGATCTGACGCGGGAATAAATGAGCAGAACAGAAGAAATGTGCCGGAAAATCAGGGAAAGGTCTTGACTGTAAACCCTCTTGATACCTTAACATACAGATGAAAGGATAATGCGGCATCTGGGAAATGAAATAATCCTATCGTGACAAAATACGTCACGATCCAATTCGCCGCTCGCCGGGCATGTAAACATGCCCTTCTCGCTTGCGCTCATTATATCGAAAAAACAACATGAGTAAGCAATGCAGAGTTGCAATTCGTGTGTGTGGGATTGATTGATAAGAGGAGAGAGGCAACATGACAATCAAGGAAATTGAAACCCTGTCCGGAATGACGCGGGCAAATATCCGTTTCTATGAGGCAGAGGGATTATTGAGCCCGGTGCGTGAGGAAAACGGATACCGGGACTATTCTGAAGAAGACCTGGAAACGCTGAAAAAAATCCGTCTGTTCAGGACGCTGCAGTTTTCACTGGCTCAGATTAAGGCACTGCAGAGTGGGGATGAGTCGTTGAGTCAGGCGCTGAAAACACATTTGCAGGAACTGTCGCGGGAGCATCAGGATCTGGACAGGGCGGGGGAGACCTGTCGTGCCATGAGAGAGGAGCAGGCGGAGTACAGCACGCTGGACGCGCAGCGATACCTGGATGTTTATGAGAGGGTTGTTCACCTGCCTGTTGATGAGAGTGTAAAGTCTGTCGGGATTTCTGATTTCCATGACAAAGCGCCTGAGAGTGCGGAAAATTCAGAAATCCGGCGCAATGCGTCTGCGGCCAGTGACATTTCCAGTATGCATGGTGGCATTTCCGGGCAGAATGTGGGTATGGCGTCTGGCAGCATCGATTCATTGTCAGGGGCTTCAAAGGAAGGAGACAGAGCAATCGATGAATATGTTCGGAGCTTGGATCAGCCCTCCTGGATGAAGGATGACACCGCAGAGCCGGTGCGTGCTCCCTGGCGGCGTTTTTTGGCCCGTCAGCTGGATCTGGTTGTTTACGGATTCTGTCTGAACGCGATCCTGATGTTGGTTTTTCACATCAACCCCGAAAGAATTTCGTCCGAGACACAGATCGGGAACCTTACGTTCAGCGTTGCATGGCTTTCGGTTCTGGCGCTGGTTATCATGCTGTTTGTGGAACCGTTGTTTTTAGCTGTCTTTGCCACGACACCCGGAAAATGGATCGTGGGTTTTCGGGTTATGGACAATGAGGGATACCGCCTTTCGTATCCGGCTGCGCTTTCCCGTACCTGGACGGTACTCTGGCGCGGATGCGGGCTTGGAATTCCGCCTTACTCAATCTACCGATCCTGGAAAAGTTACCGGGACTGCAGTGAAGGTGTGCCGTTGGACTGGGAGTATGACGCGGAGCTGACGCAGAAGGATGAGGGCGTCTGGCGGATTGCGGCACTTGTGTGCGCGTTTCTGCTTCTGTATGGCGCGGAGAGTCTGGTGAGCATGGAAGCAACCATGCCCCGGTATCGCGGGGATCTGACAGCGGAAGAATTTTACGCGAATTATAATCAGCTGGCTTCCTGGTATGGACTGCTGGATTCCGCCTACAGCCTCGGAAACGATGGACACTGGTGGAATTCTGCTGATGTTGCCGTCGCGACAGAAATCAATAGCATTACAGTCTATCTGGGAAGTGGACCGTATTTTCTGAATTTTGACCTGACGGAAAAAGACGGCGTTGTTACAGGTGTGAGTTTTCATTATGAAACCACGGACAGCACGCTCTATGTCCAGAGCTATCAAGAGCAGATGGTTTTAACGACCATGTCCTTTGCCTGCGCGCAGAAGGGCTTCGGTATTTTTTCCGCTGCCAGGAGGCAAATTCTGAATGTCGTGAGTTCTTATCCCCAGGAGAGCTTTCATTACTCCTGCAACGGCATTACAGTCGACTGCCAGGTGGAATACAGTGGATACATGATGCTCCCTTATGAAGATGTCCTTGCGCCTGGGGAGGATCCAAGCTATTCCATGACTTTCACAATCACGAAGGATGTATAATCACCTTTCCTTCACTCTCTCCAGCTGCTCATACCGCTGCGTATCATTTTCAAACACGTGAAGGTAATCGCAGACACTGATGGCGAAATCCACAAACGCGTATCCCTGCGCTGTGATCAGGTTGCGGTCCGTGACGCAGCGCGTCGCAACAAAGTTCTGCCGGGGAAAGGGGTCATAGACGCCCAGCTGCTTTATTTTTTCCGGGGAGCAGGAAGTGGTATATTGATAATGATCCAGAATCCCGGCGCGGCCTAAAAACTGGGGCGCAAAACAGATGGCGGCTACGAGCCTGCCTGCAGTAATCATCTGTGCGGCGGTTTCACAGATGGAATTCTGCTCAGGGTTGATCGGACCGCCGGGAATGATCAGTGCTTCATAACAGGTGGGATCCTGAATGTCGGTGATTTTTGCATCCGGCAGATACGTGAGTCCGGATTCCGATCTGACCGGCGAGGTATCTTCGGAAATGAAGGTAATGTCCCGCTGGCCTGTCCTGCGAAGCCTGTGAAGCAGAAGCGTGATTTCAAAATCTGCCATATTTTCATAGATGTAACACAAAATTTTTCCCATAGGAGTCCTCTTTCAGGTGTATATTTCGGATTTATTTTAGTATGAATTCAGGCAGGTGTCCAGCCCGGATTTCATGACTGCTGCATATCCCGGGATACGCTGAAATGATCGGAAGGAGCAGGACTTTGTGTGTACGGATGATGAGCAGGGTAAGTGAAGTGTTTTTTTCGAGCAGAATTTCGTGAGCAGAAATACAGGGGCAGGCCTTGCAATCAAAGAGAGATTCAATTAAAATATAAGCGCGTGAAATAGGGCAGAATATGGGAAAACCATGCTGGCATCAGACAGACCGGAGGGTTAAATCGGGATTATCTGCACGCGGAAACGCAAAACAGCATGATAGGAATGGAGGAAACAGACCATGGACAAAAAAGCAATGTATAAATTAAGCTACGGTCTCTTTGTGCTGACCGCGCAGGAGGACGGCAGAGATAACGGCTGTATCGTGAATACCGTGACGCAGGTCACTTCGGAGCCGAACCGGATCACTGTGGCAATCAATAAAAACAATCTGACGCATGATATGGTGCTGAAGACAGGGAAATTCAATGTCTCTATCCTGACCGAGAAGGCGCCCTTTGCGACCTATCAGCATTGGGGTTTTCAGAGCGGCAGGGACGTGGACAAGATGGAGGAGATCACTGTCAGCCGCAGCGCAAACGGCTTGGTATATCTGCCGGAAAATGCCAACGCTTACCTGAGCGCACAGGTAAGCGAGAGTAAGGACTTAGGAACGCATACTCTCTTTCTGGCGGATGTGACGGATGGAGCAGTGCTTTCCGATGATGAGTCTGTGACCTACAGCTACTATCAGAAAAATGTCAAGACCGCACCCGCTCCGAAGAAAAAAGGCTTTGTCTGCACGGTTTGCGGGTATATTTATGAAGGAGACGTCCTGCCGCCTGATTTCATCTGTCCGTGGTGCAAGCACCCGGCGTCTGATTTTGTGCCGATTGCATAATCTGACTAAAAAACCGCTGCGAATTCCTGCAATGCAGAATTCGCAGCGGTTTTATCGTGCAACCAATTCTTTTATTCCATCTTTTGTCCAAAGAAAAACAAAGACATCATCCCCGGACCGGTGTGTGCGCCAATGACCGGGCAGAGCATGGTGATGTGGACGTCCGCCTGCGGATTGACCTTTAATACCATGTCCTTTAATTCTGCGGCGGTGTCCTTGCAGTCCGCGCAGCAGATATAGGTGGTCTGGCCGTATTTCGGGTCAAAACGCTTCTGATAGCAGTCGACCAGGTAGCGCATGGCCTGTTTGCTGCCGCGCTTATTGGCAACGGAGCCAAGCTCGCCCTTTAAGTTGATATTTAAAATCGGCTTGATGTTCAGGGCAGTACCCACAAAAGCGGTGGTAGCGGAAACCCTGCCGCCTCGCTTTAAGTATACCAGATCCTCCACCATGAACCAGTGATTTACATTATGGATATTCTCCCGAAGCCAGGCCGCGTTCTCTTCAAGTGTCATACCGGCAGCCCGGTTTGCGGAAGCGCGCTCCGCCAAAAGCCCCATGCCGCCCGTGGCAGCGAAGCTGTCGATAATTTCGATCTGTGCGCCCTCGTACTGGTCCTTTAAAGACTGCGCCGCTAAAAGCGCCGCTTCATATGTCTTGCTCAGGCCGCTGGAGAGGGCGATGTAGAGCACTCCCTTTCCTTCCTTTAAAGAGGGGGCGAAAGTCTCTTCATACTGGTAGGGTGTAATCTGACTGGTCCGGGTCGGCATACCGCGCCGCATGCTTTCATAGAAATAGTGCATTTTCTCATCGCTCTCGGGGCCGGTTGCCTTCAGCGTCTCGTCGCCGAGACCATATTCCATCGGCACATAGCGGATGTTGATTTTCTCCGCCACCTCAGTGTCGATATCCAGTGACATGTCCACATAAATTTCGTAATCCATTTTGCTATCCCTCGTTTCTTCACAGGCAGTCAGGAAGTTCCCTGTCTGACATTTCCCCAAAAAGTCATACACAGACACTATACATGATTGGAAAAATGATGTCAACAAAAGCCAGGGAAAATTCACACAGAGTTCATAAAATCCGCTTTGCGTGTCTCTGTGTGTACACGGGTGATCTGAAGAGGCTGAAAACTGGTGTGATAATAAGCAACAGGGAATTTTTCAGGGCCGAACGAGATCATGAAAACTGGCGTGATTATAAGTAACAAGGATTTTTCCAGAGTCGAATGAGAGCAAGAATCATGCCAGTATGAAAACAGGATTTTATAAAAAAATACTAAATCGAGATGATTATTTTCGTGAATTATGAACAAGATTCCCATTGACGAAAAAATTGTATCCATGTATACTGTGTGCCATAAAAAGAAAAGCGAAACATGTGAATGAGAGAACAAAGGCGTTTTTTGGTCTGACTGGCCAGAAACGCCTTTGTTCGTGAGCAAATGTAAAGTCAGGGAAAGTGCGATGGAAAAATCCAAAGACAGCATGATGATTAAGCTGGAAAATGTAAACAAATATTTTGGGGATCTGCACGTGTTAAAGGATGTGAATCTGGAGGTGAAGGAGGGCGAAAAGCTGGTGATCATCGGGCCGTCCGGTTCCGGCAAGTCTACGACAGTGCGCTGCATGAATTATCTGGAGACGCCCACCAGCGGCCACGTCTATCTGGACGGCGAGGAGCTGACGCACAAAAATAAGACGCGCCTGGTGCGGGATACCACATCGATGGTATTTCAGCAGTTCAATCTTTATCCGCATATGACAGTTCTAAAAAATCTGACGCTGGCTCCGATCAAGCTGCATCATAAGAGCAAAAAAAGAAGCCGAGGAGCTGGCGTACCATTACCTGGATGTGGTCGGATTGACGGACAAAGCGCATGTTTATCCGGACACACTTTCCGGCGGGCAGCAGCAGAGAATTGCCATCGCCAGGGCGCTGTGTACACAGACGAAGATTATTTTATTTGACGAGCCGACCTCAGCGCTGGATCCGGAGACGATCCAGGAGGTGCTGGATGTGATGATTAAGCTGGCGCACGAGGAGAATATCACCATGGTGGTGGTGACGCACGAGATGGGCTTTGCCAGGCAGGTCGCGGATCGGGTGATTTTCATGGCGGACGGACAGATCCTGGAGGAGGCGCCGCCGGAGGAGTTTTTCGATCACCCGCAGAATGAGAGGGTGCAGCAGTTTCTGGGGAAGATTATCCACAAATAAGAAATGGAGAAAGATTTTTAGACCACTGACAGAATCATATTTTCAGTGGAATAAAAATAGATGGGAACGCGCGGCTCCCGACATTTTATTGCCGCGCAGAATCGAGGAGAACATTATGAGAAAGAAAAGAGTAGCTGCGTTGTTGCTTTCCACTGTGATGGCTGTGTCCATGCTGGCCGGCTGCGGCAGTTCGTCCACATCTTCCTCTGAGACGGAGGATACTGTAGAGGAGACTGCGGAAGAGACCACAGAGGAGACTGCGGAAACAGAGGAAAGCTCTGAAGAGGCTGCGGCAGAAACCGAGTACGCCGAGGATGTGCAGGCCATCATTGACAGAGGTGTCCTGCGTGTGGGCGTGAAAAATGCCGTCATAGGCTTCGGTTATCAGGATGAGCTGACCGGCGAGTATGAAGGCATGGAGATCGAGCTGGCGCAGATGATCGCGGATTATCTGGGCGTGGAGGTGGAGTATACCGCTGTGACCGCTGCCACCAGAACCGAGCTTCTGGACGCGGGAGACATCGACTGCGTGCTGGCAACCTTTACCATCACCGAGGAGAGACAGAAGAGCTGGGATTTCACAACCCCGTATTATACGGACTATGTGACTGTTCTGGTGGAGGATTCCTCCGGCATCACTTCCCTTGCTGACCTGGTGGACGCGAAGGTAGGCGTTTCTTCCGGTTCTACTTCCGCGAAGAGCCTGACGGAGGCCATGATCGAGGGCGGATATATTGACGGTACGGATTATAATGCCGATACCTTCGACGCTGCGACCTGGACCACGGGCATCAGTTTCCAGCAGTATGACGATTATCCCACCATTTCCACCGCGCTGTCCGCGGGTGAAGTGGACGCCTTCTGCGTGGATAAGTCCATCCTGGCGGTTTACAATACGGACGGCCGTTCCTACATCGAGGACGAGTTCGCGCCGCAGGAGTACGGTATCGCGACCACCAAGGATTCCGGCATGAGCGAGCTGTGCGAGACGCTGATTACCGGCTGGCTTGAGGACGGAACGATCGACGGGCTGATTGCGGAGTATGGTCTTGATTAATTGTCTTAGATGATGGATTCGGGAGCAGATGCCGATGGCGTGGCAAAACGGCTGTTGGTCAACTGCTCCCGGCTGAAATGATGAAAAAGGAGAAGAACTGTGGCACAATTATTTTCGGCCAGTGCATGGAATAAAATATGGACCTTCCGTGCTGTGTTCCTGCAGGGCTTGGGCACAACTGCCCTGACCGCTCTGTTCGGCCTGCTCTTAGCCCTGGCAATCGGGATTGTGCTGGGCCTGTTCGCGACCGGAGGACTCAAACCCTTGAGAATCATCGCCCGCGTTTATGTGGAGATGGTGCAGAACACGCCTCTTCTTCTTCAGATGTGTTTTTTGTATTATGCGCTGGCCTTTAGCGGGTTCAGTCTTGGCATTATCCGCACGGGCATCCTCGCACTGGGCATTTACCATGGAGCGTATGTTTCGGAAGTGATCCGGGCGGGGATCGAGGCCATCCCCAGGGGACAATTCGACGCGGCAGCGTCCCAGGGTTTTGGCTATATCCAGAAAATGTACTATATTATATTGCCGCAGAGCATTAAAATCATTCTGCCGCCCATGGTTAATCAGGTGGTCAATCTGATCAAAAACACCTCCTGTCTGTATATTGTGGGCGGAGCGGATCTGATTTCCGCTACTTATAATTTTGTTACCGGCGAGTCTACCGGCGGCGCCTATGCGCCCGCCTATCTGGTCAGCGGCCTTTTGTTTTTCCTGGTGTGCTGCCCGCTCTCCAGCCTGGCCAGCATGTGGGAAATTTCCTTAAAGCAGCGGGAGAGCAGAACCAAAAAGACCCGCAGGCATTCTGAAAGGATGGCGTAATTATGGAAAATATCAGAGGAAGCATTTCCATTCTCACCAATTCCGCCGTCCTGATTTATCTGATGAAGGGCGTGGCCTTCACGCTGGTGGTTTCTGTGACGGCTGTAGTGTTTGGCCTGGTCATCGGCTCCGTGCTGGCGATGCTGCGCAATTACTGTAATCATGGTGCGACAAGGCCTTTCAAATGGATTGCCACGGCGTATATTGAAATTTTCAGAAATACGCCGTTGTTACTCTGGATTTTCGTCTGTATGGTCTTCTGCCCCTGTCCGGGTTTTCTGGACAGGAAAATGTTTGGCTTATCCTCGGCGGAGGTGAAGCTTCTGTTTAAGACAGTGGTGGCACTGGTGTTATTTACCTCATCCGTAATCGCGGAGATTGTACGCGGGGGCTTAAATTCCGTGGCGCACGGACAATTCGAGGCGGGGCGGTCGCAGGGCTTCCACACGGTGCAGATTATGTGGCATATTGTTCTGCCGCAGGCCTACAATAATATTATTCCCACACTCTTAAGCCAGGTGATTACGACGGTGAAGGACTCTTCTTATCTGGCCAATGTGGCGACCATCGAGCTGATGGCGCGCACGAAAAAGCTGTTAAGTTCCGCATACCGTTATAATGGTCTCAACACGGTAAATGTCAGCGACGTTTTTGTATTGTTCGGCTTTGCCTGTCTGATTTATTTTATTATCAATTTTACGCTTTCCTGCGTGGTGAGGAGCATCAAGGGCAGGCGGGCGAAGCGGGCAAGATTAGCGCAGTTAGCGTTAAAGGGGCAAACGGTGAATACAGTAAACAGCTGAGCCTTATGGGCCCGGCGCAAAATGCTTCAGTCCGTGGATGAACGCGGCATGTCATGCAATATGAATGCTGCACAGAAAAGGGCGGAAGGAGATTCATATGAAACAGTACGTCATCACTCTCTCCCGGCAGTTTGGCAGTCTGGGACGCACAATAGCCCAGCAGCTGGCGCGGGAGCTGGAGATTGAGTTTTATGACAGGGATATCGTGGAGGAGACCGCGAAACGCATGGGTCTTCCGGTGTCTGTGATCAGCAGTAAGGAAGAGAATTCCGATAATTCGTTCTTCAAGCGGCAGTATCCGCTGGGAATGGGCGTTGCCAGCATGCAGGATGAGATTTTCGGCATTCAGACCAATATCATCCGTGACCTGGCCAAAAAGGAATCGTGCATCATTGTGGGACGGTGCGCGGACAGTATTTTAAAGGATTATGAAAATTCCTTAAACGTTTATATTTATGCGCCGGTGGAGGCAAGACTGAAAAACTGTACGGGAACGCTTGGAATGGAGGAGAAAACAGCGCGCAAAATGATCCGCGAGGTGGATCGCTCCAGGGAGCTCTACCACAGGCGGTACTGTCCGGAGTACAATGGTCCGTCCACGAATAAGGATCTGATGATTGATTCGTCGGCGTTCGGGGTGGAGAAGACGGTGGAACTGCTGGCGTATATTGCGAGAGATCGGTTTAGAGAGATATAAACTGCCTTTCCAGTAAATGAAGTCTGTAAACAGATAACCCGTCAAATGGCCTGATTTTTTCAGACCGTTGGCGGGTTTTTGAAATTCAAATTATCCAAATTTCGCTTTCAGATATTCCGACAGCTTCTCATTTTCCCCATAATCCACCGGACATTCAATGATGCACGGCACGTCCTGCGAAAACGCGTCTTCTAAGGTCGGCAGCAGATCCTCCGCTCTTTCAATGTGGTAGCCTTTTGCGTGCATACTCTCCGCGTATTTTACAAAATCGGGGTTGGTGAAATCCACATAGCAGCTGCTCTTATAGCGATCCATCTGCTTCCACTTGATCAGGCCGTAGCTGCCATCCGTGAAAATCAGCGTCACGATGGGAATGTGCTCCCTGAGCGCCGTCTCGTACTCCTGGCTGTTCATCATGAAGCCGCCGTCGCCGGAGATAGCGAGCACCTTTCTGTCCGGATAGACGAGCTTGGCGGCTACGGCACCCGGTACAGCGATGCCCATGGTGGCGAAGCCGTTGGAAATGATGCAGGTATTGGGCCTGTAGCAGTTGTATTCTCTGGCAATCCACATTTTGTGAGCGCCCACATCCGAAATAACGATATCATTTTCGCCCATGAATTTCCACACATCATAGAGGATTTTCTGCGGCTTTAAGGGGAAGGAGTTATCGTTGGCATAGCTTTCGTACTCGGCCCGCATCTGGTTCCTGATCTCCAGGAATTCTGCCGGTTCCTCTTTTGGCTCCACGCGGCGCAGCAGCTGCTGCAGGGAGTATGAAATATCGCCGATGACTTGAGCGTCGGGCTGGAAGAATTTATTAATGTGGGCGGAGCGGGTGTCGATGTGCAGAATAGTGTGGCCTGCGTTCTGGTTCCACTTGCGGGGCGCAAACTCCACGATGTCATATCCGATCGCGATGACTAAGTCCGCCATGTCCAGGCATTGATTCTGGTAATCACGCTGTGTGATGCCGATGGTCCACAGGGAATATTTGCTGGTATAGGGAATGATTCCCTTCGCCATCATGGTGTTAATCACCGGAATATGGAGCAAGTTCGCGAAAGCGGACAGCGCGCCCTGCGCTCCGTTCCTCACGGCGCTGTGACCTGCCAGAATCACGGGATGCTTTGCCTGTGAAATCAGAGCGGCCGCCCGTTTGATACTGGCAAGGGAAGCGTTTTCCACATCCGGCTCCGGTTTCTTTAAAGGAAGCGCGGCGGGGCCGGGCGTGACAGGCATGGACGCGATATTGGTGGGCAGATCCACATGGCAGGCGCCGGGCTTTTCACTTTCCGCGTATTTAAAGGCGATGCGCATGATTTCACTGACAGAATCGGGATTTACGATCTGCTTACTGCGTTTGGTGATGGGCTCAAATAATTCCACCAGATTTAAGTACTGGTGGGAGGTTAAGTGCATGCGCTCCGTCCCCACCTGGCCGGTGATGGCCACTAAAGGAGCACCGTCACTGTTGGCGTCCGCCGTGCCGGTAATCAGGTTGGTCGCGCCGGGACCGAGTGTGGAAAAGCATACGCCCGCCTTCCCCGTCAGTCTGCCGTAGACATCCGCCATAAAGGCCGCGCCCTGTTCGTGGCGCACCACGATTACGCGCAGAGAGGACTTCTCCAGGGCGCGCATCATATCCAGATTTTCCTCGCCGGGAATGCCGAAGACGTATTTGACGCCCTCGTTCTCCAGGCACCTGACCAGCACCTCGGCGGCGGTGACGGGCTGCGCTGCCTCGTCGGGTTCCTGGGAATCTGTCTTTGCTGTGACCTGTGGGGTCGTGATGGTATTTTCCATTAAAGTTTCAGATGTTTTGTTCATTTCTGACGCCGCATTTTCTGCTTCTGCTGTCATTGTTACCTCCGTTCACAGGAGTTTTCATAAGGGCTCCTGCCTCATAAGTTCTGGATAAGTATTTCAAATAAAAAAGCTCATGAGAATCCATGCTCTCATAAGCTTCCTCGCTTACCAGATATTACTTATAAAACAGGAGCGGGTGTTTGTCAAGAGAAAATCTACCGTGAATAGTAACCCTGTATTACAGAAACGCGTCATACCACTTCATAATGGACGCATCGTCGTTCTGGTACAGATTATCCCCCAGAATGTAATCCAGAATCTCCTCCTGCGCGTAGGTCAGCTCCTTTCTGCGGTTGACGTTTTTGGGGTCGAGTTTGGTGTAGGCCAGCATTTCGATCGCGTGGATGCAGAAAGCCGACGCACTCAGCATGTCGTTTTTATTTTTCTGGCGGATGGCTCTCGCCACCTCGCTTCCAGCGTTGCCGATTTGTTTCCCGATCGGCATGTCCCACCATTTCAGATATTCACCCATTGCTCCACGACCTCCCTGATTTTCTCTCTTGCGTCCGGATCCGCGACATAGCGCCCGGCGCGGGGATATCCGGCTTCCCGGTTGCGGGGCGGATTGATAAGGGAATCAAATTCGATATCGCCGTCCTCCCAGATATTAAAGCCGTACAGACTTTTCTGACTGGATCCCTGCTCCAGCAGAAGTGCTTCCAGATCAGCGTGCATTTCAGCGTTCACGGCCAGAAGTCCTCTGTCAATATCGGCAACACACTTTATCATGTCGTCAAAATACATGACAGGCTCGATATGCATCAGTTCATCCAAAGTGATTTCTTTTTCCAAAATTAACATGAAAAATGGCCCTTTCAGAAGATATACAGCGGTTTGCTCTGTGTATACAGTAGCACATGAGGACGTAAAAAACAAACAGAATTTTATGATGATGCCGGGGTCAAAAGCCCTTTCCTTTAGCACCTTGAAAATTTCATA
>JAJQHY010000059.1 GCA_021199495.1 Lachnospiraceae bacterium
AGGCTATATAAGGCCTGCAGCGTTTTTGCTTTTATTTAACTGTCAAAGTCCCGAGCCATTAAATCTTACGAATCTTACAGATACAGACAACCGATTTTTCATTGACACACTACACAAAAAGCGGTATAGTGAAAGGGAAAAATATGGCATTATGTCCAAATTTTTACTATCATAGGAATTGGAGTGTATGACATGTATCAGGATGATTACAAGCGTTGGCTTTCCGCCAATCTGGAAGATGCGGATCTGAAGCCTGAACTGGCCCGGATCGCAGGAAATGATGACGAGATCAAGGATCGCTTTGCGGTAGCATTGAAATTCGGCACTGCAGGCCTTCGCGGTGTGCTGGGCGCCGGCACCAACCGCATGAATATTTATGTGGTACGTCAGGCCACGCAGGGCCTGGCCAACTGGGTCAAGACCCAGGGAGGCAATCAGCTGGTGGCCATCAGCTACGACAGCCGCTTAAAGAGCGATGTTTTCGCTAAGACCGCTGCTGGCGTGCTCGCTGCCAACGGCATCAAGGTCAGAATTTATGACGCGCTGATGCCCGTTCCGGCCCTCTCCTTCGCGACACGCTACTATCAGTGCAACGCCGGCATCATGGTGACCGCGTCGCACAACCCCGCCAAATACAACGGCTACAAGGCCTACGGCCCCGACGGCTGCCAGATGACCGATGATGCCGCCGCTATCGTTTACGCCGAGATCCAGAAAACAGATGTCCTGACCGGCGCGAAATACATCTCCTTCGCGCAGGGCGTGGAGGATGGCCTGATCCGCTTCGTCGGCGATGACTGCAAGGAAGCCTTCTACGAGGCTATCGAAGCCCGCCAGGTACGTCCGGGTCTGTGCAGGACCGCGGGATTGAAACTGGTTTACAGCCCATTGAACGGCTCCGGCCTGGTGCCTGTCACTCATGTTCTGAATGATATCGGTATCGAAGACATCACCATCGTACCGGATCAGGAATATCCGAACGGCTACTTCACCACCTGCAGCTATCCCAATCCCGAAATCTACGCGGCTTTGGAGCAGGGTCTGAAGCTGGCTGAGCAGACCGGCGCGGACTTGATGCTTGCCACCGACCCGGATGCGGATCGTGTCGGCATCGCCATGAAGTGTCCGGACGGCTCCTATGAACTCGTCAGCGGCAATGAAATGGGTGTTCTGTTATTAGACTACATCTGCGCGGGCCGCATTGAGAAGGGCACCATGCCCAAGAATCCCGTTGCGGTGAAATCCATCGTTTCCACACCTTTAGCAGACGCAGTGGCTGCACACTATGGTGTGGAAATGAGAAATGTTCTGACCGGCTTTAAGTGGATCGGCGACCAGATCGCAAACCTGGAAGCGGCCGGCGAGGTAGATCGCTTCATCTTCGGCTTCGAGGAAAGCTACGGCTACCTGGCAGGTCCTTATGTCCGTGACAAGGACGCCGTCATCGCCTCCATGCTGATCTGCGAGATGGCGGCTTACTACCGCTCCATCGGCAGCTCCATCAAGGAGCACCTGGAAGAGCTCTACGCCCAGTATGGGAGATACTTAAATAAAGTGGACAGTTTTGAGTTCCCGGGTCTCACCGGCATGGACAAGATGAGCTCCATCATGCAGGGACTGCGCGACAATCCTCCCGCTGAAATCGGCGGCTATGCGGTCACGAAGGTTACCGACTATCAGAAGCCTGAGGAAACCGGCCTGCCGGCCGCAAACGTCCTGATTTACGCCCTGGAAGGCGGCGCCACCACCGTAGTACGTCCCTCCGGCACCGAGCCGAAGATCAAGACTTACTTCACTACGCTTGGCAAGGACGTTGCCGAGGCACAGGCACAGAAGGATCAGCTCGCGGAAGCGTTGAAGCCGATTCTGGCATAAACAAAAACATACAAGAAGCCGCCTCGGTCTGAGGCGGCTTCTCTGTATGTTTTCATAAATCATGATGATACTATGGATTGCTTCGCAAAATACGCAGCTGTGCATAAGTTCGATTACGAAAATCACAGATTTTCTATCTCACTTATCCCGCAATCCATAACACCACAAGGTGAATTGCCGCTATGCGGCAAGAGAGGGCAGCCTGGGCTGTTCGGAATCCGCACAATTTGGCTAAAATACAGCCAAATTTGCTCCTTCCCCCACAGAGCGCCCTACGGGTGTCATGTTGTTGCGGTCCCCAAGGTCATAAATACGAATGTAAACATTCGATTTATGATCTTTGGTCCCTTGTATCATCAGATGGCTCTCGTATATTTCTTAAGCCACTCCTGTTCTTCCTCGTTCAGCATCGGGCAAAGGGTTTCATAGACCTTCTGGTGATACGCATTCAGCCAGCCCTTCTCCCGCTCACTCATCAGATCGGGATTGATCGCGTCCAGATCAAAAGGAATCAGTGTCAGCGTCTCCAGATACATGAACTGCCCATAAGCGTTTCTGACTCCCTTTCTTACCAGCACCTCATTTTCCAGACGGATCCCGTGGGAGCCCTCAATATAGATACCCGGCTCGTCGGTGATGACCATCCCCTCCTGAAGCGGTTCATATGCCCCCTCCCGGATACGCCAGTTAAAGCCCGCGGGACCCTCATGAATATTTAAAAGATAACCGACGCCGTGTCCGGTACCGTGATTGAAGTCCAGATTTCTCTCCCAGAACGGACGTCGCGCCTCATAATCCAGGTTCTGGCCGCAGGCGCCTTCCTTAAACTTCACATTTGCCAGGCTTAAGTTGCTGATCGCCACCAGTGTAAAATGATCCTTCATCACCTGAGGCACTTCACCTAACGCGTAAGTACGGGTCACATCCGTGGAACCTTCATAAAAACCTGCGCCGGTATCGGTCAGATACAGAGCGCCCGGTTTTAACTCCACATTTGTCTCCGGTGTGGCGGAATAGTGTACAATCGCACCATGCTCGCCATAGGAACTGATAGGGCCAAAGCTCGGCCGCAGGAAATTGCCCATTTCAGCCCGAAACGCGTCCAGCTTATCGGAAGCGCTGATCTCCGTAATCTTTTCTTTGCCCACATTTTCCTTCAGCCATTTCATGAAGCGCACATGCGCCACGCTGTCCTTTAATTCCGCCTGACGGATATTGGCAATCTCCGTCTCGTTTTTGACAGCCTTCATCAGAATCTCCGGGTTTCTCTTTTCTACCTTTGTTACATTCTCAGGGATCAGATGATACAGTGCGTAATTTAAGCGTCCCGGATCCAGCAACAGCGTATGGCTGCCGGACAGCTTCTGAATATCCTGATAAATATCGTTGTAGGAGTGAATGGTAACCTGATTCCTGGCAAAATCATCCAGCATCTGCGCATCGGCCTTGGCCGCGTCCATATACAGATCCACATGATCCATCGCGATCAGACAGTAACTGTATACCAGCGGTGAATATCTCACATCATCCCCTCTGAAATTAAAGGTCCAGCAGATGTCATCCAGTGTCGTCAGCACATGCAGATCGGCACCCTCTTTTGTCATCTTCTCACGGATTCGGGCAAGCTTACTCTCAGTGGTCTCGCCGGTATACTGTATATCCAGATGAAACGCCGGATTTGTGGACAGTGCGGGACGATCCTCCCAGATTTTATCAATCAGATCCTCTTTGTAGGAAATCGAGGCAACATTTTTTTCTGCAATTTCCGTGTACTTCGTTCCCATGCCCTTGGACACCACGCGTCCGTCGAAGCCGATGGTCTGCCCCTCGCCAACATGCTCCTCCAGGAACTTTTCCAGAGTAGGGACATCCGGTTCTCCCATCTTCATCAGCGTAATGGGAGATCCCTGAAGCTGCTGCGCCGCCTGGATAAAATAACGGCCATCCGTCCACAGATAAGCCTCCTCATCCGTAAAAAGCGCCGTCCCCGCGGAACCGGTAAAGCCTGTCATAAACTTACGCGCGGCAAAATAGGCCCCCGCATACTCACTCTGGTGGAAATCCGCACTGGGTACGATATAAAAATCCACCCCTGCCTTTTTCATTTCTGCTCTCAATGCCTGTATTCTCTCAGTAACTGTCATATTGTCCTTTCCGGCGTGCTTATTTCATACGCCAGTATCTCTTTTACGGTTCTTATTTAAGACCTTTTTTCTACAAAGCATTGTAACACACTGCCCTGAAAAGTCAAATCAAAAGAAAGCTCTGAACGCTTGTCATTTTTCTCACATAATGCTATACTCATGAATGCGGGAAACCGTTTTCAACCATACTACAAGCATAAAGGATGACGCAAAATGACGACAAACGAAAAAGCACTTGAAATGCATAAACTCTGGAACGGGAAACTGGATATCCAGTCCAAGACTCCGGTAAAGACCCGGGAAGATCTGGCCATCGCCTACACGCCAGGCGTAGCGGAGCCCTGTAAGGTCATTGCCAAAGATCCGGACGCAGCCTATACCTATACCATGAAGGCCAACACCGTGGCAGTGGTATCCGACGGCAGCGCGGTTTTAGGACTTGGCAATATCGGCGCAAAGGCAGCCATGCCGGTGATGGAGGGCAAATCCGTATTATTCAAGGAATTCGGCGGTGTCAACGCAGTGCCGATCTGCCTGGACACGCAGGATACCGAGGAAATCATCAAAGCCGTGACCTGGATTGCACCGGCTTTTGGCGGCATCAATTTGGAGGATATTTCCGCGCCCCGCTGCTTTGAAATCGAGACGCGGCTGAAGGAGACTCTGGACATCCCGGTGTTTCACGACGACCAGCACGGCACCGCGATCGTGGTGCTCGCGGCTTCCATCAACGCCCTGAAGGTGGTAGGCAAAAAAGCCTCTGACTGTAAGGTGGTGATCAATGGTGCGGGTGCGGCCGGCATCGCCATCGCGAAACTTCTGATGAATTACGGCTTTCAGAATCTGATTCTCTGCGACCGCAAGGGTATGATTTATGACGGTGAGGAAGGCTTGAACTGGATCAAACAGGAAATGGCGCAGGTCACGAATTTACAAAAAGAAAAAGGTTCGCTTGCCGACGCGCTGAAAGGAGCCGATATTTTCGTAGGCGTGTCCAGTGCTAAAATGGTCACCGCCCAGATGGTACAGAGCATGGCCAAGGATCCCATCATCTTCGCCATGGCCAATCCGGAGCCGGAGATCATGCCGGACATCGCAAAGGCCGCGGGCGCCGCTGTTGTTGGCACAGGCCGCAGCGACTTCCCCAACCAGATTAATAACGTCATCGCCTTCCCCGGCATTTTCAAGGGCGCGCTGGAGGGCAGAGCAAAGCAGATCACGGAAGAGATGAAAATGGCCGCCGCAAAGGCGCTTGCCTCCCTGGTCTCCGATGAAGAACTGAACGCGGACTTTATTCTGCCGGAGGCTTTTGATCCAAGAGTGGCAGATACCGTTGCGAACGCGGTGAAGGCAAACATTTAAAGACAAATTGTTCATAGTAACAGACGGGGTGATATATCGTGGCACAGGAACTTATGACTTTATACAAACTGATCATCCTGTATATGCTGGATCAGGTGAATTTTCCCCTGACCACAGCACAGATCAGCGACTTTATTCTGGGAAAGGAATATACTGACTTTCTTTCCCTGCAGAACGCACAAAGTGAGCTGGTCGATGCCGGATTTATCCGGCCGGAAACCGTGCGCAACCGCACCTATCTTAACATCACCGACGCAGGAAAAGAGACTCTTGGATTTTTCTCCAACCGGATCAGCGCCGCCATCAAAAAGGATATCGCTGATTATTTCCGGGAGCGGGAAATGCAGCTGCGCAATGAACACAGTATTTCCGCCAATTATTACAAATCCACCAGCGGCTCATTTGAGGTCCGCATGACGGCAAAGGAAGACAGCCTGATTTTAGTTGATCTGACGTTGTCCGTACCTAACCAGGAGATGGCACAGAACATGTGTGAAAAGTGGGAACGGAATAACCAGGAAATCTACCAGTATTTAATGGAGCGGCTTTTGTAAGCCGCTCCGTTTTTCACATATTTCCAATCACAGCCATGCGCATTCAGCAATCTCATAATCGCCTGCCGTCATTTTACAACCTGCCCTGCGGACCGGATTAATCAAACAGTAGTTCATCCACCGTCACAAATTCGTATCCCTGTTCTGTGAGCACATCAATCAGATACAAGGCAGCCTCCACAGTACTTAAATAGCTGTCATGCATGAGAATAATATCTCCGTCTTCCACATCCTTCAGAACGCGTTTAGCAACTGCCTGCGTGTTTTTGCTGCTCCAGTCCAGGGAATCCACATCCCAGAGAACCGGAAACATATTGCATAAAGCCTCAATCTCCTTATTCCACTCCCCATAAGGCGGGCGCACAAAAAGAATCTCTTCTCCCGTCAGCTCCTCCAGAATCTGACTGGTCTGTTCCAGCTCCTTAAAAAAAGTCTCCTCTCCAACCGCAGACAGCTCCACATGACTGTAGGTATGGTTGCCGATCAGATGTCCCTCCTTGCGCATGCGCTCTATCAGCTCCGGATACGCCTCTGCGTTTTCTCCCGTGACAAAAAATGTGGCTTTCACGCCCCGCTCCTGAAGGCCGTCCAGCAGCATGGGTGTATAAACAGGATGCGGGCCATCGTCAAAGGTCAGCGCAACGCGGATGATGTCACAGTACGGATCTGAATCCATGGCATCATTTCCGCCTGTCTGATCCTGTCCGGCGTTCTGCTCCTGTCTGCTGCTGCCTTCCGCGTCCGTTTCCAAAGCGCAATCCAGCAGCCGATTCCCCTGAATCACAATATCAAAAAAGAGTATGGACATCACCAGCCAGTACAGGACGGCTTTTGTCGATACTCTTTTGTATGTTTTATTCAATTTCGCACCTTGAGCAGGTTATTATTACAGTATATCAAGGTCAAAAAATATTATGCTGAAAACTCTTTCATTCGAGGGGAATCCAGTATCAGTAAAACCTTCTCCTCTCCGCGTCATACGTGAACCCAGCCCTTGTCAGCGGCCCGACCACGTCCTCCACGGACACGTCCAGGTCGTCACAAAGGTCCTCCAGCGTCGGATAATAGTCCCGCAGCTTCAAATTGATAAAGCTCATTAAAATCATTGGATCGCTTGGCAGCATAGTCCTCCTTTTACCCTGTCGGTATCAATGTAAATGGTATCTCCGGCCTGCACCTGGTCGTTTAAGATCAGCTTTGCGGAAAGGGTTTCCACAGTTTTCTGCATAAAACGCTTCAGCGGACGTGCGCCGTACACAGGATCATAAGCGCTCTCCACGATATAATCCACCGCCGCCGGAGACAGAGCCACTGAAAGCTCCTGATCCGCAAGGCGCTTATTGATATCCGCCACCAGCAGATCAATGATGCTGCCGATATCCGTCTTCGTCAACGGCTTGAACAGGATCGTCTCATCCAGACGGTTTAAAAACTCCGGCCGGAAATGATTTTTCAGATCCTGCATCACCAGTTCTTCCGCCTGCGGCGTAATGTTCCCTTCCGCATCAATGCCTTCGGTCAGGTACTGCGCGCCGATATTGGACGTCATGATCAAAATCGTATTTTTGAAATCCACCGTGCGGCCCTGGGAGTCGGTAATCCGGCCATCATCCAGCACCTGCAGCAGGACATTGAAAACATCCGGGTGTGCCTTCTCAATCTCATCGAAAAGCACTACCGCGTAGGGCTTGCGGCGCACCGCCTCAGTCAGCTGTCCGCCCTCCTCATAGCCTACATATCCCGGAGGCGCTCCGATCAGGCGGGATACGGAATATTTCTCCATATACTCGCTCATATCGATTCGCACCATATTGGCCTCATCGTCAAACAAAGCCTCCGCCAACGACTTGGCAAACTCTGTCTTGCCCACGCCGGTGGGGCCTAAAAACAGGAAGGAGCCGATGGGCTTGGACGGGTCTTTGATGCCGGCCTTGGAGCGCAGAATGGCCTCAGTCACTTTCGTAACGCCTTCCTCCTGGCCGATGACGCGCTTATGCAGTACTTCATCCAGATGCAGGATCTTCGTCCGCTCGCCCTCCGTCAGCTTGGAGACCGGAATGCCGGTCCAGCGGCTGATGATTCGGGCAATCTCTTCCTCCGTCACACGCTCATGAACCAGACGATTCTCTCCGTTCTGACGGATCAGTTCCTCTCGCTGCTCCAGATCCTTTTTCAGGGCAGGCAGTTTTCCGTAGGTTAACTCCGCCGCCTTCTCCAGATCACCGGCCTGGCTGGCCAGCTGAATCTGACGGTTGACCTCCTCGATCTCTTCCCTTAAGCCGGAGAGACCCTCCACGCCCTTTTTCTCATTGTCCCACTGGGCCTTTTTATTCTGAAACTCCTCGCGCTGCCCGGCCAGCTCCGCCTGCAGCGTTTCCAGACGCTCCTGGCTTAAGTGATCCTCCTCTTTTTTCAAGGCGGCTTCCTCGATTTCCATCTGCGTAATGCGGCGCTGCTGCTCATCCAACTCGGTGGGCATGCTGTCCAGCTCGGTCTTAATCAGGGCGCAGGCCTCGTCCACCAGATCAATGGCCTTATCCGGCAGGAAGCGGTCAGAAATATAGCGGTGAGACAATGTGGCGGCCGCTACCAGGGCATTGTCCATGATCTTCACGCCATGGTATACCTCGTAGCGCTCCTTTAAGCCTCTGAGGATGGAAATGGTATCCTCCACCGTCGGTTCCTCCACCATGACAGGCTGGAAACGGCGCTCTAAGGCCGCATCCTTTTCAATATATTTGCGGTACTCATCAAGGGTCGTCGCGCCGATGCAGTGCAGTTCGCCGCGCGCCAGCATGGGCTTTAACATATTGCCGGCGTCCATACTGCCCTCGGTCTTGCCAGCACCCACAATGGTATGCAGCTCGTCAATAAAGAGCAGGATCTGTCCTTCGCTCTTTTTGACCTCCTCGAGCACGGCTTTTAAGCGCTCCTCAAACTCGCCGCGGTATTTGGCACCCGCGACCAACGCCCCCATATCGAGGGAGAAAATCTTTTTATCCTTCAGGCCATCCGGCACATCACCGCGCACAATCCGCTGTGCCAGGCCCTCCACCACAGCAGTCTTGCCCACACCGGGCTCACCGATCAGCACCGGGTTATTCTTCGTCTTACGGGAAAGAATGCGGATCACATTTCTGATCTCTGCATCCCTGCCGATCACCGGATCCATCTTACCGTCACGGGCCTTCTCCACCAGCTCCTCACCGTATTTATTCAGCGTATCATAGGTAGCCTCCGGATTATCACTGGTCACGCGCTGATTACCGCGGACAGTGGAAAGCGCCTGTAAAAACCGCTCCCTGGTGATGCCGAATTCTTTGAAAATGGCTTTCATTTCCCGGTTGGGATAGTGGAGCAGGGAAAGGAACAGATGCTCCACCGACACATACTCGTCGCCTAGCTGTTTGGCCTCATCCTCCGCGTAAGTCAGCGCTTTATTTAAGTCATTGCCGATATAACGCTGGCCGCCCTGGACCTTGGGACGCTTCCCGATGGCCTGTTCCACACGATTCGTGAAATAAGGCAGCTGAATCTCCATCTTCTCGATCATCCTGGCGATCAGGCTGTCCTCTATGGTCAGAAGACTGTAAAGCAGATGTTCTTCCTCAATTTCCTGGTTACCGTAGTCCATGGCGATCTTTTCACAATTGTTCACGGCTTCCATGGATTTCTGTGTAAATTTCGTTACGTTCATATTGATTCCCCCTTTCATTCATCTTCAGGCACGTCTGCAAAAGACACCCATCATCCAATTCTGTTCACGCCGGCTTTCGGTGTATCCGTTTTGCAAGGGATATTCAGCATCCATTCGATACTCCACGGACTTTCAATGATGTACAGACATGAAAAGCCGGCGTTCAGAACAGATATGTCTATCTGTTCTATTACAAATATAACACTATTGAATTTTTATGCAAGAGAAAAATAAATAAAAAACATTAAAATTATGTAAAGCATGTGTGCAAGCCGAAGGGGCACAGATTCCTTATTTTACGACTCCTGCGTTGGCTTTTCTCGCGGAGGTTCTCTCCGCCACATTGATCTCTCCCGCAGCCATCAGAGAGCGCCTGGTCAGTGCCGGACCTACCAGTTCATAGATCAGTACGGAAAACAACACAACATTACGCACCATAGCTCCGTCTGCCAGGTTCTGCGCAGTCAGCGCCATACCCAACGCCACACCAGCCTGCGGCAGAAGTGTAATGCCCAGGTGCTTCGTGATCTGCGGCGCGCATTTCGTGGCGGCGCAGCTTGTGTAGGCTCCGATATATTTTCCCGCAGAACGGCTGATGATATACAGAGCGCCCACCAGAAGCACCAGCGGATTGCTTAAGATCGACAGATTCAGCTCCGCGCCGGAGAGAACGAAAAAGAGCACAAACAGCGGCGCTGTCCAGCTGTCCACCCTCGCCATCAGTTCCTCGGAAAAGTCGCAGATATTGCAGAACAGGGTGCCTGTCATCATGCACACCAGAAGCAGAGAGAAACCAATCTGCACGCCGCCAACCTCAAACTCCGCCATGGAAAGTCCCACCGTCAGCAGAACAAAACCGATGGAAATAGACAGACGTTTACTGCGGGAGTGAAAGAAACGCTCCACCCAGAACAAAGCAAGGCCGCTCAAAGCGCCCAACGCCAGGGAAAGGACAATCTCGATCACCGGTTCTAAAATAATCGTCTGTAAGCTGACCACTCCGCTCTCCAACGCCACAGCAATGCCGTAAGAGGCAGAGAACAGCACCAGACCAACCGCATCATCGATCGCCACTACCAAAAGCAGAAGCCTGGTCAGCGGGCCGTCCGCCTTATACTGACGCACCACCATCAGCGTCGCCGCGGGCGCTGTTGCCGCCGCGATCGCGCCCAGGGTAATCGCGGAAGAAATGGAAATCACATCCGGTCTGATAAAGTGCAGAGCGCACAACACCACATCCACCAGTGCGGTCGTAACCACAGCCTGGACAATGCCGACGGTAATGGCCTGTTTTCCCATCGTCTTTAACTGACTTAAGCGGAACTCATTGCCGATGGTAAAAGCGATAAAGCCCAGAGCCACCTGGCTGAACAGATCCAGTTCCTCTACCAGCTCCGCTGTAGGGAAGCCAAGACCCTCAATTCCCAGCCGTCCGATACAGTACGGTCCCAGCAAAAGACCCGCCACCAGATAGGCCGTGACTGCCGGCAGATTTAACTTTTTGGCGATACGGGACATCATAAGCCCGCCCACCAGACAAACAGAAAGACTCACTAATACTGTCATATTCACTCCTCCCCGCTTCTTAGAAACGCGATGTATAATACGATTTTCCGGGCAATCTCCTCAGGAGATTCCCTGTAAATTCCAAAACGCTATACTAACACACTTTCTGTTTTCATGCAATCAACAAACTGTCAAAAATAAGCCTGATTCAAAGGATATTTATTCTGATTCCATGTTCTGAAACAATATAAAAGAGCCAGCCCTGTACAGAAACTGACTCTCTCTCTGATTTGATAAAAATACGGTTATCTGAAACGCCGGCAATTGCATATTTTTCCAGACAGTCCGTAAAACAGCAGACCTGCCGCCTTACTCGGCTCCCTCCAGAATATTCAGCGACTTCTGACACCTGTCCTCAAGGGTGTAAGTCTTAAAGGACATACGATTGACGCGGACAGCGTCCATATTGTCCTTCAGCTCCGCAATCTTCACCTTGGTGGCGAGTGGATTCATGGTCAGATCCTCTATGTAATCAAAATACTTCACCGCGTTGCCCTTGGTCAGATCCTCCACAGCCGCTATCACCTTTTTGGAAAAACCCGCGTCCTGCAGGTCATACAGCTTGATCTCTGAATCCTCCAGTACGTCGTGTAGAAGCGCGACAATCTGCTCCTCCTCCGTGTCCATGGCAGCCATCACGCGGTAAGCGTGATTCTTGTAGGGCTCTCCGTTCTCCACTCTGTCCCCATATGCCTGCTCCACGATTGATTTCGCTTTTTCCAGTAAAATGCTCATAAATTTCACCTTCCTCATGACATATTCTGTAATACCTTCTTAACGGTGCTCTCACGAAAGCCCGCTTCACATGATAACTTATTGTAACATATTTTCTTAAATTTGTATGTATTATTTTAAAAAAATATCTTTTGAATATGGTTTTTTGTGAAAAATGAACGAATATTATGCTTTTCAAATAGCACTTTTTCCCTTACAATGAGTTACAGCAGGAGGTTTCCCATGAAAAATGCATCAAAGCGCTTCCAGCGCAATCTTCATCATGTTGGTGAAGGTCTTCTGACGCTGCTCAGCCGTCGTTATCTCAGGACTTACAAAACTGTCAGAGATGGTCAGCAGACAGGCCGCCTTTTTGCCGGTGACAGCCGCATTGTGGAACAACGCGAAGCTCTCCATCTCGACGGCCACACAGCCGTGTTCATCGCGGATAATCTCCCAATAGGTGGGCTTTGCATCCGAAGGCTTGCGATAAAAAACGTCACTGGAATGAATGGGTTTCTCTATGACCGGGATCTGCAGACGCCTCGCACTCTCACGAAGAATATCATTCAGTTCTGCGGACGGATAAGTCGTATCCTTATCATAACCGGACTGAATCCGTGCAAAGGAAGACTCACTGTATGCCGCCGTGGCCAGCACTACGTCATATACCTTCGCCTCCTCACTGTAACTGCCGGCGCTGCCGATGCGGATGATATTCTCCACATCATACTCCGTAAACAGCTCATAAGAATAAATTCCGATGCTTGGCATGCCCATGCCGCTGCCCATAACCGTCACGGGCTTCCCCTGATAGGTACCCGTAAAGCCCAGCATTCCTCTCACTTCATTAATCTGTTCCACATTCTCCAGAAATGTGTCCGCAATGAATTTGGCCCGCAGGGGATCTCCCGGCATGAGCACCGTCTTCGCAATCTGACCTTTTTCGGCTCCGTTATGTGGGGTTGACATTATGATTTCCTCCTTACTTAAATAATAAAAATGTTGTTGCAGTCCTCAAGGTCATAAATACGAATGCACACCCGTAGGGCGTACCTTGCGTAAGCATTCGATTTATGACCTCGAGGACCTTGTATCATCAGAACACTTCCCGGATTGTCCCGCCGCCCAGCACCAGGTCACCATCGTACAACACCACAGCCTGACCGGGCGTCATAGCCCTTTGCGGTTCTTCAAAATCAAGCTTCAGTCTCCCGTCTTCCATCATGGACGCGACCGCGAACCGCTCTTTCGCGTGATAACGGGTGCATACACTGACACGTATACTGTCCGGCAGCGCATCAAAAGGAATCCAGTTTAACGCATCCGCGATCAGATGAGAATGAAAAAGCGCACTTTCCTTCCCGACAGTGACCGTGTTCTCCGCCATATTTTTCCTTAAGACATAGACCGGCTCGCCCATGGCAAGTCCCAGACCCTTTCTCTGGCCCAGGGTATAACAGGCTGCGCCGCGGTGGCGGCCAATTACATTGCCTGCTTCATCCAGAAAATCCCCCGGTTCAAATTTCTGTCCGGTATAACGCTCCATAAAGGAAGCATAGTCTCCATCCGGCACGAAACAGATATCCTGACTGTCATGCTTGCGTGCGTTGACAAAGCCATTCTTTTCTGCGATCTCACGTACCTGTTCCTTGGTCAGATCTCCGAGCGGCAGACGGATATGTGCAAGCTGTTCCTGCGTCAGCATATAGAGCACATAGCTCTGGTCCTTGAACGGATCGCGTCCTTTTTTTAATAAAAAGCGGCCGTTTTTCTCCTCCACTCTGGCATAATGACCGGTGCTTACATACTCCATTCCGTTCTCCGCGGCATAGTCCAGCAGATGGCGAAATTTCATAAAACGGTTGCAGTCGATGCATGGATTCGGAGTGGCGCCCTCTTCATAGGTGCGGATAAATTTCTCCATGATCTGCGTTTTGAAATCCTCCGTATAATCCAGCACCTCAAAGGGAATATCCAGATCAAACGCTATCTCCGCCGCGTCGTCGATATCGCTCTGCGAGCAGCAGGTATGAAACTGGTTCAACCCGATGTCCAGGTTGCGGTAAAGCCGCATGGTCACGCCACGGCAGTCATACCCTGCACGCTTCATCAGAAAAGCGGCAACTGAGCTGTCCACACCGCCGCTCATGGCGATCAGCGCACTCTTGTTCAGATTTTCTGTCATATCCTATCCTTTATGCACAGTCGACCCGGTTTACAACCGTCAGATATTGTGGTTTCCATCCTGCTTTTCTCCCAGGCCGTGCGCTTTTTTCCAGGCTTTGATTTCCGTTAATCGCTCCTTCAGCTGCGCCTCCTGTCCCTGGGTCGTCGGCCGGTAATACTCCCGCCCCTGTAAGGAATCCGGCAGGCACTGCATGGCAGTCAGCTTCTCCTCATAATCGTGGGCATACATATATCCCTCACCATAGGATAAATCCTTCATCAGGCTGGTCGGTGCGTTGCGGATGATCAGCGGCACGGGCTCGGCAATCTGCTCGACCGCGTCCACCTTCGCGGTATTATAGGCCACCTCCATTGCGTTGGACTTGGGCGCCATGGACACATAAATCACCGCCTGCGTCAGATGTACATTGCACTCCGGCATGCCCAGGAAATGACAGGCCTGATAAGCCGCAACCGCCTGGGTGAGTGCCTGCGGGTCCGCCAGACCCACGTCCTCGCTTGCGAAGCGCACCACACGCCGCGCGATATAAAGCGGATCCTCCCCGGCCTCCAGCATCCGGGCCAGCCAGTAAACAGCGGCGTCCGGGTCAGAGTTGCGCATGGACTTATGCAGGGCAGAGATCAGATTATAATGCTCCTCGCCCTTTTTATCATAGAGAAGCGACTTTTTGGAAGTGCACTGCTCCATGGTCTCCTTCGTGACCACGGTTGTGCCGTCCTCCCTGATCTCGCCGTTTAAAACAACCATCTCCAGGGTTGACAGCGCCGTGCGTGCGTCACCGTTAGCGAAAGTCGCCAGCGCGGAAATCATTTCCGGCTCCATCTCTACCCGCATGTCGCCGAAGCCTCTGGGATCCTTCAACGCCCGGTTCAGCAATACCGTAATATCCTCCGCGGACAGCGCCTGCAGCACAAAGACCTTACAGCGGGATAAAAGAGCGCCGTTCACCTCAAAAGAAGGATTCTCCGTGGTGGCACCGATCAGAATGATACTGCCCTTCTCCACAAAAGGCAGAAACGCGTCCTGCTGCGCTTTATTAAAGCGGTGAATCTCATCTACAAACACAATCGTCTTCTCGCCGTAACGGCGGTTGTCATCCGCCTTCTGCATGACCTCGCGGATTTCCTTAATTCCGCTGGTCACTGCTGAAAAATCGATAAATTTTGCCCTCGTACGGTTGGCAATGATGCGCGCGAGCGTTGTCTTGCCCACGCCCGGAGGGCCCCAGAAAATCATGGAGGACACCTGGTCGCTCTCAATCAGCCGGCGTAAAACCTTACCCCTGCCCAGCAGATGCGTCTGCCCGACAAACTCATCCAGGTCCCTGGGACGCAGTCTGGCCGCCAGGGGCTGCGGCACTTCCCTGTCAAATAAACTCATCTGTTCCATCATACATATTGTTCCTTCAGTGCCTCAAAGAAGGTCTTGTACATCAGTCCGGAAAAACCTCCCTTCGCTGTAATCTCGAAATAATCGCCGTTTCCGAGTGAAAAAAGGATAATGCCCTTATTGCGTGTATCCATACGGGAAATTTCTGTCAGTGGATAGACAGCGCTGCCGCAGGAAAGCTTCTCCCTGTCCAGCGAAAGGGTGCCGGATTCTTTAATGCCGCGGCTGTGATTATCCAGAATATTATACAATTTTGCAGCAGGCGTTGTCAGGAAAATCTTCTCGCCGTTTCGCACCATTTCACGAACGCGATCCTGCTGCCAGCGGTTCCACTGATAAATCGTCTGAAAGCGGCCGCCCTCAATCTTTCCGTATGCATTATAGCGCCAGATCCTGTTGCAGACGCCGCAGCAAATGTCCTTCCCTTTACCGAATATTCTTCCGACGGCGCCACAGTCGGGACAGATATAGAGCGCATAATGAATCCCCGCAGCACCCCTGCGATATGTCCTGCCGCCCTTTTCCTCCGCTGCCGGCTGCTCTGCATAAAGATCTCTGTTTACCTGTTCTAAAACCTCCTCCGGCCGCATATCATGCAGCTTTTCTTTCGTATAAACACCCATCAGCTTCGCATGAATATTACCCCGGCAGAATTTGCCGCTCCAGCGCGGCACAATCTGATATCCACCGGTAACCTGAACGGTCACCACCGTACATTGCAGCGACCTGAAAAGCTTCCCGTTGACAGGTGCCAATGGTGCCGTTGCACCGTCATAGGTGATGTTGCCCTCCGCAAACATTTGAATGTTACGGCCGGCCTTCAGGTTTTTTGTCATCTCCCGGATCGTCTGTACACTGATTTTACCCTTGGAACAGGGAATACTGTGAAAAATCTTCACTGCGGCAAAGGCCGCAATTTTCTGGCGCAGAAGATTTGCTCCCGCCACAAAATACAGCGGCTGATCCACGCACATGGCAATAATCAGCGGGTCAAAATAACAGGTATGATTGGCCACCACCAGACAGGGCTCCTCGGGGAGCTTAATCTCATCCTCTTTACGGATGCCGAAGAGGAACCGGCAAATCGGCCCGGCTATTTTTTTCAGGACATTATAAAATTTATTATATCTCTGCTGTGCAGCATCGTCTGTAAATGATGTATTTTTTTCCATGGTACCTCAAATCTTATTTTGTACGGATTAAAGTCCCCTTATTCACACGCCGCTTCCTCAGATCATATCTGTAATGATTGAGATTACTGCTGCGAATCCCCGTCTTCCCGAATCACCGCCAGGCATTTTTCCAGATAAATTTTGTTGGAAAGTGCGATGACCACGCTGCGCAGCAGAGCCTTTTCCTCAAAAGGATCGCTGCCGATCTCGTCAGGCGTCCTTTTTAAGCCGAATACAAATGCCAGCGCACTCTCCAGCTCATCGCAGAAATAGTCATACGCTTTCTGCGGGGAGTACGTCTTCTGCTGCAGCTCGATCAATTGCCTGATATCATCCAGGCTCAGCACACTCTTAGCAGCCGCGATAAATATCAGATAAGCAATCTGGTCACGGTCGTACTGCTTTTTATGCGGATTAACAATCAGCTTCTTTTTCACATAATTAGACACCATGGAGTTTGTGATACAGTTCTCCTGGATGGGAGCGAGCATATCCGAAATATAACGGGTCACCTGCTCCAGATATAACCCCACTGCAGGAATCTCATGATAGCGCGGCAGCTGAAAACCCCGCACACAGGCGGACAGCTTCTCTTTGCTTGTGTCATTCATATTATTTTTCACGCTTTCTGTGCTAAAAACGCCTTCACACCCTCCAGCTGCTTTTCCCCCTCGCTTCTGCCCAGATCATAGAGCTTCTGAAGCTTCTTTGGATCATGCTCCATACGGCCGACATCCGGTTTCTCGGGCGGTTTGATGACAAAAACCTCTCCCTTTTTCTCCAGATCGGCAATCACATCGAGAGTATGATTATAGTGCTCGCTGCGGTTCTCCATGGCTTTCGCCAGGTTGGGATACTTACGTAAAAGCAGGCAGGTTGCTTTCGTGAAGGTGCTGTTTTTCTTGCGGTAGCCTTCCTGCCTGGTCCGTATGATGATGTTTCGCTCATAACCGATGCTCTTAAACCACTCAATGGGAATAGAATCGGAGACGCCGCCGTCCAGCAGGCGCAGACCATCTACCGACACAATCTTCGAAACAAGCGGCATGGACGCGGAAGCCTGCATATAAAGCAGATCATGCTCGTCGCCCTTCTCACAGAGATAATAGTACGGCTCCCCCGTATCCACGTTCGTGCAGCCCATATAAAACTTCACCGGATTTGTACGGAAAGTCTCCGTATCAAACAGATCATATTCAAATGGAATATCGTGGTAGCAGAACTTCGGTTCATAAAGGTCGCCGCATTTCAGCCATGAGGTAAAGGTCCCCAGGCGTTTATCGTGACAAAAGCGAAGATTATAGCGAATGGTACGGCCGATCTGACGGGATTTATAATTACAGCCGAAGCAGGCTCCCGCGGACACGCCCACAAAACCGTCCACCTCGATCTGATTTTCCATCAAAACATCCAGCACGCCGGCGGTAAACATGCCCCGCATGGCGCCGCCCTCCAAAACCATCCCTGTTTTCATACTCACGCCTCTTAAAACGACTCCCTTTACTGTCCACGCCACTCTTCTTCAAGACGCCCTTCGGGTGCACCGCACACGCGTAAAAGCATCCGCTGTAACAGCAACGGGGTTATTCAAACTTCGGATACGCACCCACACCAAAAGCCCCTCTTCCCAGATGAACGCAGGTGCTTAACGGCAACGGATAATATTCCACCTGATGTCCCGGAAACGCTTTCCTGACATCCTCAAGATAGGACTCCTTCTCCTCGGATGTCAGCCCGGAACCGGCTGTCGCCACCACTGCGTTCTCATCCCCGCCGAAGCGGTTATCGATATCCTTTCTGATAGTATCAATCATGACCGAAATACCTTTTTTCATGCTCCTGGCCATGGCAAAGGAGTCCAGTTTATCGCCCTGAATAGACAGCACCGGCTTGATCTTTAAGGCTGTACCGATGGCAGCCACCGCCGGGGTAATGCGTCCGCCTTTTTTCAGGAAATACAGGGTATCCACCGTAATGTAAATGCTGGCGTCATACGCGGCCTTCTCCAGAATCTCCTTAATCTGCGCCGCGGTTTTGCCCGCCTTTACCAGGCTTTTGGCATACAGTGCGGACGCCCACTGCGTTACGGAAATACGGTGATTATCCACCACATACACCTTTCCCTCATACTCCTCGGAAAGGGCAACGGCAGTTGCGCAGGATTCGCTTAAACCGCTGGACATGGGAATGTAGAGAATCTCGTCATAGCCCATTTTAAGCACCCGTTCCCAGGCCTCCATCACATCCACGGGGGACGGCTGAGAGGTAGAAACCGTTTTGTCCGAATACAGAGCCTCAAAAAAACCATCGCTGTCGATATCTCTGCCTTCATAATAGGTTTTTTCATCGATGATAATCGGCATGGGCACCACATGAACCCCATATGGTTCAGCGTCGCACTCCATCATGCCGCTGTTTGTGTCAGTCATAACTGCTGTCCGCATATCGGATATTCTCCCTCAAAATATTACTGTTTTTGAAATCAGGGTCTGAGACCCATAAGAAATATCATACTCATTTCAACCCGGAAAATCAATCCTTTTTTACCATTCATTCTTTTCTGTTCATTTTCCGGTCCTTACTCTTCATTCCAGCCAATGATCTTCGTCAGAATTACCTCCGGATACCCGTACAGACTGGCGGGATAATTTTCCAGATTGGAAGTATTGGAATTGACCAGATAGTCGATTACAGTGCCGTTCTCATCGCAGACCACATCTGTAATAATAACCGCATGGTGCCAGTCTCCCTCTGTACCGAACTGCAGCACATCTCCCGCCTCCCCGGTGAAATACGGCGCATCCACTTCGGCCACCAGACCATAGCCGGTATTACTCTGCGCATAAAGAACAAACTCATCTACTCCCGTCCAGCTGGAGCTGCGTCCGTAAACACTGTTCGTATTGGAGATCCTGGCGTCGTACCATTTCCAGATCTCATCCCCGACGATATCCATGGGAATTCCTCCCGTAAAAAGGCACTGTGATACATAATTCTGGCAGTTTCCGCCAAGGCCGGAATAATCCACATATGAATCCGAATTTCTCGTATAAATGTACGCGTAGGAATACGCCAGAGCGCTCTCCCTGTCATAGAGGTAATCCGCGGTCAGCCCTGTGTTTTGGGCTGTCTCATCCTGGCCGGGCATCCGCTCCCGGATCAGCTCCGTATACTCTGCCACAGCCTCCATATAGCGTTCCGGAATATCTTCTTCCTCCACCCCTTCGCTTTTCAGCACCAGATACAGGCTGTCAGCCTGCTCATGCTGTGTCAGATACCACTCTCCGTTTTTCATTTTCATGGTAAACCTGTGTACCACGGAGTATTTTTTGGATTCCACATCCGGCGTCTGCGCAAATACCTGAACACTGTTTTCCTCCGCCGTCACCAAAATCGTACCATCCTCCAGTTCCACCGCGCCGACGCAATTGAGCACATATCTGTATGATAAAAGAGAGTAATCCACATCTGAAGTCATCCGGCGAAGTGCGATCTGAAACATAATGCTGCTCTCGCTCAGAGTCTCGCCTCCATCTGAAAATAAATTGGAAAGATCAAGGTATTCCAGATAGGCAAGCGATTCCATATATCTGTTCATATATTCCCTGAGCAATGAAATCTGTGCATCAGTCAGAAATAAGTTTTCCGCCTGATCCTGCGATTGAATCACCGCAGCGAAGGCAACGTCAACCTCCCTGTTCTCTCCGGTCTCCAGCTTTTGCACTGTTTCCGCAAATGCTTTCTCGTATACAGCATCTGTTTCTTCTGTTTTTTCTGTTTTTTCTGTCTTCTCTGTTTTCCGTTCCCAAAGCAGCGGCTGAAGAGAAAGAACACACACACAAATTGCCGCACAGAACAACAGAGGCAGCATTCGATATGTATTCTTTCTTTCAGGAGTCCCTGTTTTCATCCACCCTCATACCATCCTCATTCGTACTACGCTCCAAAACTGTGCCGCAGCTTCCCTTTAAAACGGCCGGCCAGAGCATGGAGCGTCTCTGCGGCCGCACAATATTTATCCGCCAGACAGACCAGCCAGCTCTCCTTATAAGCCGGCGGATGCAGAGTCAGCGGAAACATGTGGCGCAGGATAATATTCTCCTCAACCGGATTCAGCGCGTAATCTTCTCTCGCATTCTGCAGAGCACGCTTAGGATGCCGAAAGCCATGCAGCCTGTGGCTTATATCCTTTTCATGCCAGTCATACAGAAAATAATCGTGCAGCAGAGCGCCCCGAATCAAAGATTTCTCATCCACATGTAAGCCCAGCATTCTGGAAACAGCCAGACTAAAATCCGCCACACGGACACTGTGTTCATAAACCGTCACGGCTCCATGCTGCATGTAAAGCCTTTCCATGCAAAATCTGCCGTCGCGCTCCAGCTTATTCACTGCTTCCCTTACTTCATCTCTCATTTGATACTACTTCAACTTTCATTTTGCCACTTCGATATGCAGCAGTCTGCTCCATTCTTCGGTCAGCCTGTCCAGCGAATACGACGCATTGGCAGGGCTTGTGGAGGGTAAACGCACACAGTCCCGCCCCACGACCGGCAGCAGATATTTCTGATATAACGCATATGCCTTACCGCCATTGACATAAATCTCCTCCACGTGTGTCTGTCCCAGCAGCCAGGGCAAATCAACAGGCACCACTGAGCGGATGGAGCTGTCTGAGGAGCCGATGATGTCACACTGTTCAACCACATCCCAGACCGCTATTCTATTGTGCCGCAGGAATTCTCTTTTCTCGTCCACCGTTTGGGGTACTGTCTCATTCATCAGAGCAGCCAGCACCTTCCAGAAACGATTCTGCGGATGCCCATAATAAAACTGCTGTTCACGTGACTTTACGGAGGGAAAACTGCCCAGAATCAGAATGCGGGAATACTCGTCAAAAACCGGACTGAATTCATGGTTTATGCGCTTGTATTCTCCTGTCTTACTCATCTTCCCTCCCTTTTGAGAAGCCCCATTCCTCCTGATAGCTTTTTCCCCATCTGTTTCCCCGGTCAAGCTTCCAGTCGCGTCCCGCAAAAGCATGCAGAACACCAAAGAGTACCAAAATCGCGATTCCCACAATTAAAAAGAGCATATCCGTCATATCCCTTTCTCAAGGCGTTCCTGTATCCTTCCGGTAAGCCGGTAAAACCCAAGCGCCTTCTTTAAACATTCCAGCACCACGGAATAGGCCAGGCTTGCAATAAGAAGTGCCAGCAGGATCAACCCCATATACCGGAACTGATAGATATACCGTTGCCATAAAATCAGATAGAAAAACGTGTGCACCAGATAAATATTCATGGAATATTTTCCAATAAACCGCAACACGCTTCCAAGCACCGGCACCATACACAGCAGGACTCCTGCAAACCAGATGATAAACAATGCAATAAAGGCATCCACAATCTGCAGATAATACTCCGACACTACATAATTACTGCGAAGCAGGATACAGAAAAAAAATCCGACAATGCCCGCCGCCCACTGCAGCGTCAGATGCATGTTCAGGCGCATCAGCTTTTCGAGCCAGCCGCCATATGCCGCGCAGACACCAAGTGCAGCCGTGAAAAGATATCTGGAAATACCCTCCTCCATCTGTACAGCTACCGGCAGCATAATCACCAGAATCAGAACAGGATATCCGATTTTTTTTACCAGCCAGGTCAGAACAGGAATAAGGAATATCAGCATATAAGCCAACGACATATACCACCAGGTGATATTCAGGGTCGGCGTACCGAAAAAATCACTGAGTCCCAGCGCATCCGTCAACATGCACAGAGCACCCTGTTTGCCTTCTCCGTAAAGCGATGCGTAATCAAAGCAGCTCCACCAGATCAGATTCACACTCAGATACATGGTCAGGAAATTCAGCATAAGCTTAAAAAAACGCGCTGTTGCCTGTCCATACACCATTCTTGCGTCAGGATGCTCCTGTTTGAGAATGCCCTTCGCAATACCATATCCACTTAAAAAAACGAAAACAGCCACACATACATTACCAAAGCCGGAAACAGTCAGTAATGTTGACATAGACAGAGGACTATAATCAACACCCATGGAAAGCACCGTTTGCTCTTCATGGAACAAATGGTAAAATAACAACAGCAGAATGGCAACCCCTCTAACAGCAGCGGAATGCTCTTTTGTAAATTCTCTATCCATGCGCAATCTCTCCAGTCAGGACACTGTCCTGTAACGCCTCCATATTCTTCTCACCGGCAGGGGCGCTGTCTGATTGCGCCGTAAGCCAGAAGCCGTACAGAAACGGCATTGTAAATAAAATTGGAAATGCATACCTCGGGTGCCCGATACAGCAGGGAGAGGCCATACACACCAGAAGACTTACCCACTGCGGCAGCGTGGTACACAGCAAAGCATACCGCCTCTCTTTTCTAAAACAACTGCTGATAAAAAACAGCGACCAGACCGCCAGACCAATATTTTCAAGTGCTCCTAAAATACTGACACGATCAATATAACGGTAGTAAAAAATCAAAAGCTTGTACGCATTTGCAAACAGACCGCCATGATAAATTGTATCATAATCCTGCACCTCATAACGGATGACATTACTGACTGAAGGCGTAAACCAGCCATAAACATGAACAAAGAACGCTTCAAAATAGACTGCCGGATGTTTAAAGAAACAGCGAAGCCAAATCCGAAAATAGGCAATGAGCTCCCGCGCAGAGGCATCCTGATTGAACAAAGACTTCACCGGATCCGAAATCTCAGGATCATAGACCATTGCCACCTCTGTGACATCCCCCAGCACCGCTTCAATCGCAGCTCTTTCCTCATCGGATAGCTTGTCCTGATACAACTGCAGATACCTGGCCGTCTGCTGAAACGGGACAGACAGCATCTCTCCCCTGCTCCCTGCTGATGCTCCCGTTAGCTGTATCAGCAACAACAATATTACCTGTCCCAGGACAGCACCGCCAAAGAACGCTGCAAAAGCTGCTGTACGCCCCCCGCATCTGACTTTAAATGAAAGGAAAAGGAAACCTCCCAGCCCGCAGAGCACGACTAACGGCAGGCCGTTATTGCGGAACAGCACCACTCCCATCTGCATAAGGATAAATATTGCCACAAAACGCCTGTTTTTCAACAGATCAGGCGTCTCTAAAAGCAGGGCATAACAGACCACATACCCAACTACAAAGGCGCAGAAAGGTACATCCTTAATGGCTGTAGATGCGATATTGGAATATGCCGGTGTTATGCAGTAAATCACCAGCAGACAGACCACGAGAACAGGTCTGGCATTTCTGCGAGCCAGCACTGCAACAGTAGCCGCCATCGCCGCCGCCAGCATTATGGTCTGCAGCCACACATAGACTGCCAGACCGATCTCATAAGAAGAGAACAGAACCTGTCCCAGTTTCACGAGACCACCCACCAGAAGTGTATGTGCCAATGGATGATGTGTCGTATACCCGGTATTCAAAATCACCTGCTCAATCTGGCCTATCACATCCCAGCAGAGGTTCCCCGGCCAGCTGAGAACCAGGAACGGGGCCCAGGAAGCCAGAATCACACAGAAAGAATTACGGAAACAGTGTTTCCCGAAAAATCGCGCCCTTTTCCCATCTTTGCCGCTCTTTTCCACAAAGGAATGTCCCTCCAGCCAGTGTTTCAGTTCTCCCAGGCAAAGGCGGAATAAAAAGAAATATCCGGCAAAGGCAATCATGGTTTTGATCAGATTGACTACGCTGCCAAAGCAGTAATCCCAGCTCCCGGTCTGTGCATAGCTGTTGCCCAAAAGCAGCACGAATGCAAAAAAAGAAGCCAGAAGAGAAAAACCCCGTTCCCGCTCTGCACAGCCCTGCTTTTCCATGTACCAGTACACAAAAGCGATAAGGCCGGCCACTAGCAGCAGACGAAACTGATACTCTCCCAGCAGTTCGTAGACGGACGCGATGATAAAATCAAGCCTGTCCTCATAATCCGCGGCCTGAAGCGGCGCCTGAAAAGTCACTGTCAGAGCAAAGGCAGACAGATATGCTTTTATAAAAACGGAAAGACGTTTTGTCATCGACAGATCCTCTGATTTTTGATTTTGTCCTGTAAAAATAATACTATTATCCCCGCTATTTTTCAAGCAAAACCGTCTCTTTCTTTCAAAAACAGCAGGCTGCTGATTGCTACGCGCCACCGGCATGAAGCAATCAGCAGCCTGCCACTGCTTCTTTATTCTTTTTTTTATGACGCCTGCTCAAACTGGCTGTTGTACAGCTCCGCGTAGAAGCCGTTCAGTTTCAACAGCTCCTCATGGTTACCCTGTTCCACAATATCGCCGTCCCGCATCACCAAAATGATATCCGCGTTTTTAATGGTAGAAAGACGATGGGCGATCACAAAGCTGGTGCGCTTGTCGGTCAGCTTGTCCATGGCCTGCTGCGTCACGATTTCTGTTCTGGTATCCACGCTGGAGGTCGCCTCATCGAGGATCAGCATCGGGCTGTTCTGAATCATGGCCCTGGCGATCGTCATCAGCTGCTTCTGGCCGGCGGAAATGGCTGTATTATCACGCAATACAGAATCGTATCCCTGCGGCAGCGCCTGGATGAAATTATGGATGCCGCAGGCCTTGCAGGCACGGATCATCTCTTCATCCGTCACACCCTCTGTATTATACAGAAGGTTTTCTCTTACGGTTCCCTCAAACAGCCACGTATCCTGCAGCACCATGCCGAACTGGCTGTGTACATTGCTGCGCGGGATGTTCTCGGTCGGCACACCGTCGATCAGGATGCTGCCGCCCGTTGGCTCAAAGAAGCGCATCAGCAGGTTGACCATGGTGGTCTTGCCGGCGCCGGTTGGTCCTACAATGGCAACCTTCTGGCCAGGCTTTACCTTCACGCTGAAATCATGGATGATTTCCTTCTCAGGCGCGCTCGGATAGGCAAACTTCACATGACGGAACTCAACCTCGCCGCGCACATGGTCAATTCTCTGTGTCTTGGCGGATTCATCCTCCATTTCCTCCTCCGCGAGGAACTCAAACACACGCTCGGAAGCCGCCGCGCAGGACTGCACCTGGGTCATGGCCTGGGAAATCTGACGCAAAGGCGACTCAAACAGACGGGTGTAAATCAGAAACGCGGTAATTACGCCAAATGTAATGTTTCCGTCTATGATCTGTGAAGCACCCACAATACATACCGCCACATAACCGAGGTTTCCGACAAACGTCATCAACGGCTGCATCAGACCGGATAAAAACTGCGAACGGAAGTTGGCGTTTTTCACCGCCGTATTCAGCGAGGTAAATTTCTCATTGACCTCATCCTCCGCGTTCAGGATACGGATCACATCGTGTCCGTTGTACATTTCCTCGATATACCCATTCAGATTGCCGAGGCTTTCCTGTCTGGCTGTAAAATATTTCTGGGAGCGGCTCATGATCACCACCATCAATACAAGGCCGATGATCGTTGCCAGGACGGTGGTCGTCGCCATAATCCAGTTGGTATAATACATCATAATCAGGCAGCCGATAAACTGTGCCACTGCCGTGACCAGGTTTGACAGGCTGTTGGACATGGCCTGCCCGATCATATCCACATCATTGGTCATGCGGGAAAGCACATCACCAGCCGCGTTGCCGTTAAAATATTTTAACGGCAGACGGTTAATCTTGGTGCTGATGTCGCCGCGGAGCCTTTTGGCGGTTCTCTGGGTCACAGTCTGCATGATGTAATGCTGGACAAAGCTGCAGACTGCGCTTGCCAGATAAATGCCGACCAGCAAAAGCGCTACACTGCGAATGCCGTCCATGTCAATTTCAGTGGAAAGACCGTCATATAAATAATCGGATATCCGGCTTAACTGATTCGGACCGATAATCGTAAAGACTGCGCCGACCGCCGCGAGAATCAGGGCGAATATCACAATCCCCAACTGGCTGCTGATATAGGACATCAGGCTTTTGATTGCGCCCTTCATGTCCTTTGCTTTTCCACCGCCGCCCATTCCGCCGCGGCCCATGGGGCCCCTCCCCATGGGTGCTCTTCCCTGGGCGGACGGTCTGTTCATATTATTTGATTCTGGCATAATACAATCACCTCCTGCTTATGCGTTCGCCGCCAGCTCATCCGCGGAGAGCTGAGACAGGGCGATCTGCTGGTAAACCGGGCAGTTTTTCATCAGTTCCTCGTGGGTCCCGATGCCGGCAACCGCACCGTTGTCCAGCACGACAATCCGATCCGCGTTGCGGATGGTTCCGATTCTCTGGGCTACGATCAGGCAGGTCGTTCCCTTCAGATCCTTTTTAATCCGCTTACGCAGAATCTGATCTGTCTTGTAATCCAGAGCCGAGAAAGAATCATCAAAGATCAAAATCTCAGGCTTGCGCGCGACAGCTCTCGCAATCGCGAGTCTCTGTTTCTGGCCGCCGGATACATTGCTGCCGCCCTGCGCGATCCAGCTTTCCTCTTTATTATCCATGCTCTTTACAAAATCCGTGGCCTGCGCGATATCCAGCGCCTCTTCCACATCGGCATCTGTCGCCTTCTGCTTTCCTTTTCCGAATTTTATATTCCCCTTCACAGTGTCCGCGAACAGCGTTGTCTTCTGCGGAATATATCCGATCTTGCTGTAGAGAGTTTCAAAGCTGTAGGTCGAGACGTCCTTGCCGTCCAGCAGAACCTTGCCTGACGTGACGTCATACAACCTGGCAGCCAGTCCGACCAGTGTGGATTTTCCGGATCCGGTTGCGCCGATGAAAGCGACCGTTTCCCCTTTCTTCGCCGTAAAGGAAATGTGCTTCAGGCAGTCCTCGGAAGCGTCCGGATAGCGGAACGACACGTCCTTAAACTCGATGCAGCCGGACTTTTCAGAGGTTGTTTCCGACCCTTCCCTGACAGCGATATCACTGTCGATTACCTCATTGATACGGGCTGCGGAAACCTGCGCACGGGGCAGCATCATGAAAATCATCAGCAGCATGACAAAGGACATAATGACATAGAGTCCATAGGAACTGAAGCTAACCACGTCGCCCAGCATCAGAGAACGGTCTGAAATCGCCGCCGCGATTTCCGCAGCTGTCCCGGTGAGAGGTACTTCGATATTATTGATCAGCCAGGCTCCTACATAATAGACACCCACGCTGACGCAGCTCTGTACAAACATCATAATCGGAGAAAGAACCGCCATCCCGCGGCCGGTGAACAGCTGCGTCTTCATCAGGCTCATGTTGGCCTTCTCAAATTTATCCTCCTGATATTTCTCCGCATTGAACGCACGGACGACACGGATGCCGTTTAAATTTTCCTCTGTGATACGGTTCACATCGTCGATCTGTTTCTGAACAATGCGGAATTTCGGAATCATGATGCCCAACAGAACAATCATTGAGCCGACAATGATGACGACCGCCGCGGCCACCACCGTGGACAGCTGCCAGCTCTTTCCGACAATCTTGATGATCGCCCAGACAGCCATGATCGGGGCGCGCAGCATCATCTGCAGGCCCATGGCAATGATCATCTGAATCTGTGTGATATCGTTGGTGGTACGGGTGATCAGGCTGGCGGTGGAAAACTTCTTGATTTCTCCGCTTCCCATCGCGGAAACCTTCTGGAACACCTTCGTACGCACGTCAAAGGAAAAATCAGACGCAATCATGGCCGCCAGATATCCCACAATTACAGTCATCAGCGCGCTGCAGAGCGCACAGCCCAACATCTTTGCGCCGGCGTCATAATACTGCGACAGCTCCGTGACCTCACTGCTGATCAATACCGTAATCTTCGCCGTGTAATCCGGCAAACGTAAATCAAAATATACCTGACCGCAGACCAGCAGCACGCACAAAAGCGCCAGCCACCTGTCCTTGGTCTTCATGTTGCTGAAAATATGAAACATGCAAATCCCTCCAGTCTTATTTCAAATTACAATTCATTCAAACCTTCTTACGGTTTTCAACCATTACCTTTTTCTTTCCTTATGCTCCCGGCTCTTCGGATCCGCTGCCCAGAGTTCGTCCGCCGTCTCTTTCCACGCGTTTGCGTAAGGCGTAGTCTTATCGCACAGGGCGTCTACATCCTCCGGGCTCTGGTAATCTGTATTCACAGCCCCGGTCTCTTTTACCATCGCGCGCAGACACTCCGGATTCTCCAGCATCGGACATGGGCGCATCATGTTTTCGTTAAATGGCTGCTGATCGTGGTAAGCCTGAAACAACGGACTCTTCAGAGCCTCCTTCAGCGTCGTATTGCGGATATTGCAGTTAGAATAGTGGATAAATACACACGGCTCCACATCGCCCTTCGCGTTGATATGGAGATAATATCTTCCTCCGGCAATACAGCCATGTACATACTCCGCGTCGTTCTGGAAATCCATGGTAAAGAGCGGCTTGGTCTTCCGGAATTTGCGGATCTGCTGATACATCTCTTTACGCTGCGCGGGCGTCGGTAAAAGTTCAGCAGACGCGTCATTTCCCACCGGCATATAGTGGAAAAACCAGGCAAACAACGCCCCGCAGTCCACCAGCTTGTCAAAGTATTCCTCACCGCTCACACTTTCGATGTTTGCCGAAGTATAGCAGGTAGAAACGCCAAATGGAAGTCCGCGCTTCTTCAACAGCTGCATGGCGTGCATCACCTTCGCATAGCTTCCCTTGCCGCGACGGCTGTCATTTGCATCCTCTGAGCCTTCCAGGCTGAACGCCGGCACAAAATTCTTCACCCGCAGGATTTCATCACAGAACGCCTCATCGAAGAGCGTACCGTTTGTAAACGCCAGGAATTCGCAGTCCGGATGCATCTCACAGAGTTTGATGATGTCTTTTTTCCGCACAGTCGGCTCACCGCCCGTATAGATGTACATGTATACACCGATTTCCTTGCCCTGGCGAATGATGGAATCAATCTCCTCCAGCGTCAGGTTCAGCTCATGTCCATATTCCGCTGCCCAGCAGCCGGTACACTTCAGATTACATGCACTGGTCGGATCCAGCAGAATTGCCCACGGGGAATTGCAGTGATTTTCCCTCATGTTCTCCTCCTGCCTTCTGCCTCCTTCCAGACTGGCATTGATGATGAAGTTCTCAAAAAACGTTCTGCGAACCTCAGGATCCATCTGGTAAAACCGCATGATCAGGCGGTACCAGTTGCTGTCCTTATCCAGTATCGCGTTCCGGATTGCTTCCCTTTGTCCCGCGAACCAATCCTTTGGTGTATATTTATCTACCAACGCCATCAGCTTCGGAATGTTCGTCTCCGGGTCTTTTTCAAGATATCCAAGCGCCTGCTTCACCACAGTTTCCGTTACACTTGTTTTTGCTTTTTCTGTCAGTTTCATAATACTTCCTCCTCTTTTGCACAACATCTGTTGCAAAACGTATGGTAACACCGCGAATTTCATTCATCAAGCCACAATTTCCGACATTTGTCGCATTTTTGAAATCAGCCTCTTGTATTTTTGCGACAGCTGTTGTAGACTACGTTTCTGGAAACCGAAGTATCCAAAACACGGGATGCAGTCCGGTTACAGCCATTCATTATTCAAAAAAAGGAGGAAGAAATACGCAATGAATAAGCATCCAAAAGTGACCGACGCGACACGGGAGGCCTTTGTGTCAGCCTTCTTTCTGCTTGCCGGGAAAAAGAAAATCAGTCAGATTACCATCCATGAAGTCACGGACCTCGCCGGATACAACCGCACGACCTTTTACCGCTATTTTGAAGACGTGTATGCCCTGATCGAATACAGTGAAAATGAACTTCTGGAGAACATACGGAAAGCAATTGAAAAACAAAGCACGGGAGGGCAACTTAACGAAAGTCAGTTTTTCAGGACACTCATTCAATGCTTCCATGAGAATAGAGACCGGATTTCCGTTCTTCTGTCTGAGGAAAACCGCGCGCATTTTTTAAGAAGAATTTCCGAAAATGTGACAGATACCCTTTATAAGAAAGATAACGACACCCCAAAGAAAAAAGTCATCCGTGATATCTATTTTTTCGGAATCTTTTATGCGATCAGCATCAATCTGCAAAGCCAGAATGTTCTGCCAGACGAAGACCTGCTCGATATCATCCGGAAAATGTTCGACAGCTGGTACCTGCCGGAAATGATGGGCAATGGATAAAGGAAAAGAATAGCAGGTAAAAAAACAGGAAATGAGATACAGGAGGTGGAAAATACATTATGGTTTATACTTTATTATCTCTTTCAGTCGCCGCGTTTGCGGGTCTTTTGATGACCCGTGTTTTAAAGCCCTTAAAACTGCCGTCCGTCACCGCTTATCTGATCGCCGGCGTTTTGGTCGGTCCATACTGCCTGGGGCGCCTGGGCATAGATGGTCTGGGATTTGTCACCATGGAAAGCGTCAACGATCTGGATGTAATCTCCGATGTAGCCCTCGGCTTTATTGCGTTTGCCATAGGCAATGAATTTCGCCTGACCCAGCTGAAAAAGACCGGAAAACAGGCAACCGTCATCGGGATTACGCAGGCTCTTATGGCAACCCTTTTCGTGGATATTGCGCTTTTGCTTGTCTCCATGGCAACGAACGGAAGGCTGACTGCAGCACAGGCCATCACCCTTGGTGCCATCGCGACAGCCACCGCACCGGCGGCGACCCTGATGGTGGTGCGCCAGTATAAGGCAAAGGGGCCTCTGGTTGACATTCTGCTGCCGATTGTCGCCCTGGATGACGCGGTAGGACTGGTGGTATTCGCGGTCAGCTTCGGCGTCGCGCAGGCAATGGTGACAGGTTCTTACAACCTGATTTCCATTATCATCAATCCGCTGCTGGAAATCGTTTTGTCCCTGGTGCTCGGCGCGCTGATGGGGTGGCTGCTCGCACAGCTGGAAAAACTGTTTAACTCCAATTCCAACCGTCTGACGCTGTCCATCACCTTCGTCCTTCTGACCACGGCACTGTCCATGCTCGAGTTCGATGCTGGCCCTGTCACCATCAGCTTCTCCTCTTTGCTGGTGTGCATGATGCTGGGCACCGTTTTCTGCAATCTCTGCCCGCTGTCACACGAAATCATGGCAAGAACAGACAGCTGGACCAATCCGCTTTTTGCAGCTTTCTTCGTCATTTCCGGTGCACAGCTGGAGCTGGATGTTTTTCTGGACGGCACCATTGTGCTGATTGGCCTTGTTTACATCATTACCCGCTCCGCCGGAAAATATATCGGTGCCTTTGTTTCTGCCAGGGCGACACACTGCAGTGATACCATCTGTAAATATCTGGGCATCACGCTTCTGCCGCAGGCAGGAGTCGCTCTTGGCATGTGTGTCACCGCGCAGCAGCTGGGTGAGCAGGGAGAACTGATCCGCAACATCACCCTCTTTGCTATTCTCATCTACGAGCTTGTCGGTCCGATGCTGACGAAAGCTTCCCTGACAAAGGCCGGAGAAATCCAGCCTATGAGCGAAGAGGTGAAAAACCGCCGTCAGGCGAAACTGGAAAATGTAAAGGACACGCCGTACGAAAGACATGAAAAGCCAAGACACTTATAAAAGGAAAAGGATCGCGATCGTGACCGGCGCATCCAGCGGTCTCGGCAGAGAATTTATTCTGCAACCAAGTCCTTCCTTTATCGCGACAGCCGCTCCTTGCGGATAAAACTTTTTTCATCAAAATTTCAGAATTGAATGCGACAATCCGGGCCGCGGTGTTGTTGTAATGAAACCTGTACGATGTTAGTATAAGAATATCATAAAAGGCCGGAAGGGAGGTTTCACATGAAAAATATTATCACAATCAGTCGGGAGCTGGGCAGCGGAGGCCGCACAATCGGAAAGCTGGTCGCGGAGCGAAAAAACATCCCCTATTACGACAGAGAATTAATCGATGAGGCCGCAAAGCTATCCGGGGTTCCGGCAGAATATATTGAAAAGTCGGACCAGAAAATCACCAACAGCTTTCTTTATAACCTGGCCATGGGAACCAGCTATGGCTACGGTATGCTGGAAGAAGCCAGCGGGCAGCCTCTTCCTTTAACCACACAGGTTTTCTGCGCACAGCAGGAAATCAACAGCAAAAACGCCAGCGGTTAAACTGGCGTTTTTGTGTCTTTTATTCTCCTGAAATTATTCGAATGACTTCTGCAGAGAAAAGCCGGTCCTCTTTTGCGGCTGCAGATATGACTTCTACTTATTTGCAATGGCTGCCTGTGCCGCCGCCAGTCTGGCGATCGGAACACGATACGGAGAGCAGCTGACATAATCCAGACCAATCCGATGGCAGAACTCCACGGAGGAAGGATCGCCGCCATGCTCGCCGCAGATGCCGATGTGCAGGTCCGGGCGGGTCTGTCTGCCCAGCTTGATGGCCATCTGCATCATACGACCTACGCCAACCTGGTCAAGCTTCGCGAACGGGTCGTTCTCCAGGATCTTGGCGTCATAGTAGGCGTTTAAGAACTTGCCGGCGTCGTCGCGGGAGTAGCCGTAAACCATCTGCGTCAGGTCGTTGGTGCCGAAACAGAAGAAGTCCGCTTCCTTCGCGATCTCGTCCGCCGTCAGGCATGCTCTCGGAATCTCGATCATGGCGCCGACATGATATTTCAAATCTACGCCGGAAGCGGCAATCTCCGCGTCCGCCGTGGCAACCACGGTCTTTTTCACATAAACAAGCTCCTTGACCTCGCCGACCAACGGGATCATAATCTCCGGAACGATATTCCAGTCCGGATGTGCCTTCTCCACAGTCAGAGCGGCACGGATGACGGCTTTGGTCTGCATCACGGCAATTTCCGGATAGGAAACAGCCAGACGGCAGCCTCTGTGGCCGAGCATGGGGTTGAACTCATGCAGGGAATCGCAGATCGCGCGAATTTCCTCCACGGTCTTGCCCTTCGCCAAAGCCAGCTTCTCTATGTCCGCGTCCTCGGTGGGTACGAACTCATGCAGCGGCGGATCCAGGAAACGGATGGTAACCGGATCCCCTTCCATCGCCTCATAGAGCTGCTCGAAATCCTCCTGCTGCAGCGGCAGGATCTTCTCTAACGCGGCCTCACGCTCCTCAACAGTATCGGAACAGATCATCTCACGGAAAGTTGCGATTCTGTCCTCACCGAAGAACATGTGCTCGGTACGGCACAGACCGATGCCCTGCGCGCCCAGCTCACGGGCCTTTCTCGCGTCCGCGGGCGTGTCGGCGTTGGTGCGGACCTCCAGCTTTCTGAATTCATCCGCCCAGGCCATGATGCGGCCGAACTCGCCTTCCATTTTGGCTTCCACCGTCGGCGCTGCGCCCTCATAGACACAGCCGGTACTTCCGTCAAAGGAAATCACATCTCCCTCATGGTACTCTTTTCCGTTTAAGGTAAATTTCTTATTCGCTTCGTCCATCACGATCTCGCCGCAGCCGGATACGCAGCAGGCGCCCATGCCTCTGGCAACCACAGCCGCGTGGCTGGTCATGCCGCCGCGGACAGTCAGGATACCTTCAGACGCCTTCATACCGGTGATATCCTCCGGGGAAGTCTCCAGACGGACCAACACTACCTTCTCACCCTTTGCAGCCCATTCTACCGCATCCTCGGCTGTAAATACGATTTTACCGCAGGCAGCGCCGGGAGCCGCTCCCAGGCCTCTGGTGATGGGTTTTTCCTTTTTGAGCGCTTCCTGGTCGAAGGTCGGATGCAGGAGAGTGTCCAAATTTCTCGGGTCGATCATTGCCACCGCTTCCTCCGGTGTTCTCACACCCTCGTCCACCAGGTCACAGGCGATCTTCAACGCGGCCTGCGCGGTGCGCTTGCCGTTGCGGGTCTGCAGCATATACAGCTTACCATGCTCTACAGTAAACTCCATATCCTGCATATCTCTGTAATGATCCTCCAGGATTCTGCAAACATCAGTAAACTGTGCAAACGCCTCCGGGAACTTCTCTGCCATCTCGTCGATATGCATCGGCGTACGAACACCGGCCACCACGTCCTCGCCCTGCGCATTGGTTAAAAACTCGCCGAAAAGGCCCTTTTTGCCGGTCGCAGGATCGCGGGTGAAGGCGACGCCGGTACCGCAGTCATCGCCCATATTGCCGAAGGCCATGGACTGCACGTTGACAGCGGTTCCCCAGGAATAGGGGATATCATTGTCGCGGCGATACACATTGGCGCGGGGATTGTCCCAGGAACGGAACACCGCCTTAATGGCACCCATCAGCTGCTCCTTCGGGTCATCCGGGAAGTCTGTGCCAATCTTGGACTTATACTCGGCCTTGAACTGCTCGGCGAGCTCTTTTAAGTCATCCGCGTTCAGTTCCACGTCCTGTTTCACGCCGCGGTTCTTTTTCATTTCGTCAATCAGCGTCTCGAAATACTTTTTGCCAACCTCCATGACGACATCGGAGTACATCTGGATAAATCTGCGGTAGCAGTCCCAGGCCCAGCGCGGATTGCCGGACTTTTTCGCGATCGCTTCCACAACCTTTTCATTGAGTCCCAGGTTTAAAATCGTGTCCATCATGCCCGGCATGGAAGCCCGCGCGCCGGAACGGACGGAAACAAGGAGGGGATTCTCCTCATCTCCAAATTTCTTGCCGGTCTCCTCCTCCAGCCACGACACATACTCTTCGATCTGCGCTCTGATCTCTTCATTGATCTCACGGCCATCCTCATAATACTGTGTGCATGCCTCCGTGGTGATGGTAAAGCCCTGTGGAACCGGCAGCCCGACATTGGTCATCTCAGCGAGGTTTGCACCCTTGCCGCCGAGGAGATTGCGCATATCGGCGCTGCCTTCCCGAAATTTGTAGATCCATTTTTTTCCCATTGTAGTATGTCCTCCCTTATGAACATAATGAGCCGCCCTGTTTCAGGCGGCTATTCGGACTCATATCAGGTCCGTGACAGTTCCTATAAATATCCCTGTCTTTAGAATGTGTCAAGTATAGCAGATAAATTGTGAAAAATCTATAAACAATATGTACAATTTAGTTAAAATATTTCCGGCGCCCTGCCATATTGAAACAGCAGGAAAATTATGTTATGATGTCTTTGATTTCGGTTTCATGTCTTTTTATCATCAGGCCGTGTACCAGATAATAAAAGCAGGCAGATCAATGCTTTTTATGTGCCTGACAAGCAATACCTGTTTTATGTTTCAACCGTCATGCGCCACCTTCATCATGGCAGCTTACCGGATACCAGGCACGAGGAAAGCCCGGAAATATCATGAAAAATACCCAGGAAAAAACCTATTTCATCATTGTCAACCCCGCGTCCCATTCCGGCCAGACCCGCCGGACCTGGCGCACATTAAAAGCCGCCTTAACAGAGCGCGGCCTTTCTTATCGGGCATATCTCTCCGCAGGACCCGGCGATGTAACCTTACTGACACAGAAAATCATCTCCCGCTTTGGTAAATCCCGCGAGGACCCCGCCCACATTATCCTCTTAGGAGGCGACGGTACCTTAAACGAACTGATCAACGGCATTTCCGATTTTTCAAAAGTCATCTTAAGCTATATTCCCACCGGCTCCGGCAACGACTTTGCCAGAGCGTGGAAATTCAGCCATGATCCTGTAAAAGAACTGGACCGCATCCTCACAAGCCAACCGGTTGCGCTGGACGTGGGAGAAACCACTTTTACCGATACCGATGGGAACACGCACAGCAGGCGTTTTCTCATCAGCAGCGGCATTGGTTTCGACGCCATGGTCTGCGATCATGTCAATCACTCCCGCATCAAAACTTACTTAAATAAAATCGGCCTGGGCCAGGCTGTCTATCTCATTATCGCCCTGAAATGCCTTTTCTTCGGAAAATATCCGGACTGCACGCTGACATGCGCAGACGGAGAAACCCTGTTTCTGAAAAACATGATGTTCTCCGCAGCCATGCTGGAGCCCTATGAAGGCGGCGGTTTCAAATTCGCACCGAAAGCCTCTCCGAGCGATGGTCTGCTGGATGTCTGTAGCGTCAACGGCCTGCCGCGTCTGTTTGTTCTCTGTACCCTGCCCACCGCTCTTTTCGGCTGGCATCTGATTTTCCCCGGCATCCACCTGTACCGCACGGAATCGGTACACGTTGAGACAGCTGTTTCCCAATACATCCACACGGACGGAGAGACCGGATATTTCAGCACGGACGTGACCATCCGCTGCCTGAAAGGACTGCTTCAGTTTCAGTAAATTGCATTTCAACCGTAAAAAAGGGTGCGCCGCCAAAACGCACCCTTTTTCATATTACTGTTCACAGATTCCCGCATACAAAATCCTTCACCACGCCGAAAAATTCCCGCAGCATATTGTTCGGCAGATACAGCGGCACCACAGGAGCCGCAATGCCACAGACAGACTTTACTCCCAGCTTTTTCGCGATCTGTACGCCGCGGAATACATGGAAGTTGCTGGTGACAATGCCCACGCGGGCGGTCTCTTTGTCAAAATAAGCGCTGCTGTTAGTGATATTTTCCACCGTATTTAATGACTGATCTTCCATCAATATCCGCTCCGCAGGAATTCCCTTTTTCACCAGATACTCATACATGCCCTGTGCCTCCGCGTAAGGCTCGTTGCTGCCCTGCCCGCCCGACACAATGCAGATCGTGTACGCATTTTCTATCAGATATGCATAAGCCGTGTCCAGGCGTTTTTTCAGCACGGTGCTGGGACCGTCCTCGCGCACCTGCGCGCCAAGCACGATGATATAATCCAGGTTGTCCTCGCCCTTTGCCCCAAATCCGCTTAAAATGCAGCCTTCCACCGCCACAAAAAGGGCAATCACAACTGCCGCTGTCGCAAAGATCACCCTGCGCACCCAGACAGGCAGCAGCGTCCATACATGAAAATGCAGCGCCGCCACACAGCACAGTAAAAAGATGCCCAGTGCAATCCACAGCAGAAATGTAGCCGTTCCTGCATGCACCCGGTAAACCGCCGCGCTGTATCCGAAACACAAAAGTGCCAGCAGCGCCGCAATGATTTCTCTGATATTCATAGTAGTATCCTCCTTCCGCCAACAGCCTGGCACAGAAGTTTAAAAGCGTCAGTCAGGGATTGCATGAAAACACGAATACGAAAAATGCTCAGAACTCCTGATTATCAGGAAATCTGAGCAAAAATAAAGAGCGCGAGACGGGGATCGAACCCGCGACCCCCACCTTGGCAAGGTGGTGCTCCACCGCTGAGCCACTCGCGCATGCGTTCTTACGAACAAAAAGTAATATACAGGATTTGCGGCAAATTGTCAAGAACTATTTTCAAAAAAGTTTAACTTTTGTTTGCTGTAAATATCAACATCAAAAGATAGTGGCCGCTGCCATGCAGATAATGAAAGGCTGCGATTTTTGATAAACCGGCTGCGCGAATTTCTCCTTCGCACAGCCAAAAAAGGTTCACAATCGCATCAGCATCAGCAGCTTTGCCATAAAAGGAACAAAGCAATATCCCATATCAATGGTGGAAAAGCCGGATGCCGGTGAAGACCATCGCCATGCCAAGCTCGTCCGCACGTCTGATTACCGCGTCATCACGGACAGATCCGCCCGGCTGCGCCACATATTTCACTCCGCTCTTATAGGCGCGGTCAATATTGTCAAAGAAGGGGAAGAACGCGTCGGAACCAAGCGTTACATCCTGAAGACCGTCAAGCCACGCTCTCTTTTCCTCTCTGGTAAATACCGGAGGCTTCTCTTTGAAGGTATGCTCCCACTTGCCGTCGCTTAAAAGATCCTCATATTCATCCCCGATATACAGATCGATGGCGTTGTCCCGGTCGGGGCGGCTGATCTTATCCAGGAACGGCAGATTCATAACCTGGGGCGCCTGGCGCAGATACCAGTTGTCCGCCTTTCCTCCCGCCAGCCTCGTGCAGTGAATGCGTGACTGCTGGCCGGCGCCGATACCGATGGCCTGGCCGTCCTTCACATAGCAGACAGAGTTGGACTGGGTATATTTTAATGTGATAAGTGCAATTTTCATGTCGCTTAAGGCATTTTGGGGAATGTCCTTATTCACCGTCACGATGTTGGAAAGAAAGTCCCCGTTGATATCCAGCTCGTTTCGTCCCTGCTCAAAGGTGACACCGAAGACCTGCTTGTGCTCGATGGGCGCAGGCTGATAGGACGGATCGATCTGAATGATATTGTAGCCGCCGTTCTTTTTCTTCATCAGAAGCTTCATGGCCTCTTCGGTATAGCCCGGAGCAATCACACCGTCAGACACTTCACGCCTGATCAGCTTCGCGGTATCCTTGTCACAGACATCGGACAGGGCGATGAAATCACCAAAAGAGCTCATTCTGTCCGCGCCTCTCGCTCTGGCGTAGGCACAGGCCAAAGGTGACAGTTCGCCCAGGTCATCGACCCAGTAGATTTTAGCCAGAGTATCCGTCAGGGGCAGACCCACCGCGGCACCGGCCGGGGAGACGTGCTTGAAGGATGTCGCTGCGGGCAGACCAGTGGCTTTTTTCAGCTCGCAGACGAGCTGCCAGCCATTTAAAGCATCCAGAAAGTTGATGTAGCCTGGACGGCCGTTTAAGACGGTGACGGGAAGGTCACTTCCATCCTCCATGAAGATGCGGGAGTGTTTCTGATTGGGGTTACAGCCGTATTTTAATTGCAGTTCATTCATGATAGGTTCTCCGTTTTCTTGATCTTAGTTTGATTGGTTTCTTTTATTATTCTTATTTCCGGACCAGCACGCTTATGCTTCCGGAACCAGCACGTTTATGTTTCCGGAACCAGCACGTTTATGTTTCCGGAACCAGCACGTTTATGTTTCCGGAACCAGCAGGAAAAAAGAACGGCTTGCCGCTCATCGCAAAGGCTCGCCTTATCTTTTTTCCTGCTGGTTCCTGCGTTAATCAAATTGATTGTTTCAAATCAGTAAAGCCTGACAGGCAAAGCAGTAAAAATACCATACCTGTTCAGCAAACGACCCGGCCTCACGGCTTCTCCTGAAGTCAGACATTCTTGTTTAAAATACGTGTCTGATATGTACAGGTTGCAATGTCGATGAATCTCACAAAGAGGGAAATCTTATTTTCTTCATTTAAATTCGTCCACAGCATGTCCGTAAACGCGTCGATGTCATCCATCGTCTGTACGCGCCTGGGCTCGCCCTCAAAGCTGGGCAGAGGGTTGATGTTTTCCCGATAGGTATGAAGGAAGCGGCCCTCACACGGGACAGGATTTTCATAGGTATAGGTATAGCGGTCGCAGGCGGCGGGATTGCCGTTTGCAGACTTTAAGATGGACATTGCATAACCGAAGGTCCCGTCATGAATGTCCAGAATACCGGAAATGCGGGGCGTGAAGTTGGGTCCGTCCGGCTCAAATTCACGGCTCCTCAAGGACTGTTCAAAGGTTTTGCCCGCTGAAATTCCATCATAAATGGTGTCAGTCTGATCGCCGTTGGTCACAATGGTATACTGGCCGAGTACACGTACAGGAGCGTAAATAATCAGACTCGGATCTTCCACCTTTGACGGATCATAGGCCTGTGTACGGATTCCCTCTCCTTCCTCCACAAACACGCGGTTTCTGGAATTTTCACTGCGCCCCATGATAAAGTATGCAGTGACGGCCTTTCTGCCGTCGGGGGAACGTCCGATTATAATGCCCCTGCCCGGGTAAGTGTTGGCGGAAAGTTCCTGCGCCAGATTTTCTAATTTCATGCTGCTTTTCCTCCCTGTATATGAATTATAATTCAATAAGCTAAACAATATGATAAAGGAATGATCTCGCAGAGCTCTGTGCTTTTGTCTGCGCTTCTTTTTACATATTCAAATTGACTGTATCACAGTCTCAGCTTTCTGCTGTTTCAAAACAGTATCATCCGCAAAAATTCTACGCCGGGACAGGACACAGCAGCCCGCGATGAATATGCAGACCAGCAGTCTGGAAACGGTCTGATGGCTGTAGTAACCAGTGATCTGCTCCACCAGGCTGTCTGAGAAAATCAGATACGGATCAGTACTTCCTGTAAGCACATAAACTATGTTTGATGCATCTGCCAGAGAAAGCTCCAGATCATTCGTCGCCACAACCTCATTGAAATAAATGCACGGATTAAAATCCTTCTGAATCACAGCCGCGCTGCTGATTGTGACGTGTCGAATGCTCAGCAACTGTTCCTCCACCGGGAAATCCAATCTCAGCCCTGTCAGATGACCCTCCAGCGAGCCGTCCAGTCGAAAGCTCGCCTGCATCGTTTCATAATCTATATCGCAGACTATACTTTGTTCATCACTATAAACAGGCTGTGTATCCGTCGTATAATAAAGCCTTAAGCTGTCACCGGAAATCTCCTGAAAAGTGAACTCTATAATCAGGTCCGACGCAGGCCGCGGAAAAAAGATATAGACAGCCGCTAGAACTGCTGCCACCAGAGCCGCTGCCGGATACCACACCTTTTTCTTCTTCATTTCTCCAATGCTCCTTATTGTAAAATAAAAGAGTTTATTCTATAATATATATGATTATGAACAGGATAATGATAGCTTATTTCGCAATCATTATATCCTGTGATGGCAAAACCAGTCAGAAAGGCAAAGATTGTATATGAATACAACACCCGAACATTCCGAAAACAAACTGTGTGAAGAAACAAAATCAGACAATCTTCCTGTGATTGCCTTTGGCCTCCTCTTGGGATGGCTGTTATATTCTCTGGTAAAAAACGAACTGACAATGACACTGTCCGATTACTCCGGACACCTTTATACCTACCTGCCCCTGTTCGACCAGGGGACGTTGTTCGAAGGCTGGAAAACAGTTCCCTACTGTATGTGGCACGTCTGCGTCCTCGCACTGAAAGCACTACTTCACATTCCTTTGGAAGAATCCGCGGCCTGGGTCTCCAGCGCTTTCCATCTTTTCTCCTATCTGGTAATCTACTGGATGATTCTTCGTTTCTCCCGGGCGCACGGATATGAGGAATGTCCAAAAAAAGCTGCGTTTTTTGCCTTCGGACTCTCCGTTGTGCAGGGTCTGTACTTTGACTGGCTGGGAATTGAAGGACCATATGTCGGGATTTTCTCCATCAATCCCCTGCACAATCCAACGCAGACTACTGTAACCGGCTTTGCTCTGCTGTGTTTTTCACTGGTCGTTGATATCTGGGGCTTCCAGGAAAACGAACGCTACCTTGGAATCTTTTTTCCTGTGCAGAAAAACCCCCGAAAATATTATCTGCTGCTGACGCTCTTTCTTTTTCTGTCGGCCATGGCCAAACCGACATTTGCGGAGATGTTCATTCCTGCAGTCGCACTCATCATGCTCGGTAAATGGATCAGCCATATTCTGCAAAAAGACAGAAGTGCCTCCATATATTTCAAGCACTGTCTGAACATGCTACTGTGTGCAGTTCCCACGCTGCTATACATCCTGCTGCAGTTTTTCGCCTATTTTATCTGGGGCGGCAGCTACGGCGCTGACGGCGGTCTTACGGTCACCAAATGGCTCGAAGTATGGAGCATGTTCAGTGACAATGTCATCCTGTCCGTGGCACTCGGAATGGCCTTTCCCCTCTTCATGATCCTGATCGACAGCAGATTTTTTGTCTCAAATAACCTGGGACGCCTTTCCCTTACCGGATATATCATCGGCTTTCTGGAAGCAGCCCTGCTGGGCGAAGGCGGTTCTAAGCTTAGCCACGGAGACTTCCTCTGGCCCATGATGTGCGGCATGCTGCTTTTATGGGTCACTGCCGTGCTTCGCTTTCTGGTTCTGAATAAGCAGCAGCGCGATACTCCCATCAGAAGAATTCTGCTGGATATCGCCTGCTGCCTGCTCTGCCTGCACATCATGTTCGGTCTTCTTTTTATCAAAAACAGCCTGCTGGCTTAATTTAACAACCTGCCATTTTACTGATCCACCGAGTAGTTGGGTGCCTCCTTGGTAATATGGATATCATGCGGATGGCTCTCCTTTAAAGCTGCAGCGGAAATCTTGATAAAGCTGCTGTTCTCCTGCAGCTGCGGAATGGTAGCTGCTCCGCAGTAGCCCATACCGGAGCGGATGCCGCCGATCATCTGGAAAACAGTATCCTCCACGCTGCCCTTGTAGGCTACGCGGCCTTCCACACCTTCCGGTACCAGCTTTTTGGCATCGCTCTGGAAATAGCGGTCCTTCGAGCCGTTCTCCATGGCGCCGATGGAACCCATGCCGCGGTAAACCTTATATTTTCTGCCCTGATACAGTTCAAAGTCACCGGGCGCCTCATCACAGCCCGCAAAGAGGGAACCCATCATGCAGACGCTGCCGCCGGCCGCCAGTGCTTTGGTCATATCACCGGAGAACTTAATGCCGCCGTCCGCGATGATCGGAATACCATATTCCTTCGCAGCCGCGTAGCAGTCCATAATCGCGGTAATCTGTGGAACACCGATACCGGCCACAATACGGGTCGTGCAGATGGAACCGGGTCCGATGCCTACCTTAACAGCGTCCGCTCCCGCCTCAATGAGTGCTCTTGTCGCCTCGCCGGTCGCCACATTGCCCGCGATAACCTGCAGATCCGGATAGGTTTCCTTTAACATTTTCACGCAGCGGATGACATTCGCGGAATGACCATGCGCAGAATCAAGCACCACCACATCCACATGCGCCCTGATCAGCGCTTCGGCACGCTCCAGCACATTTGCCGTAATTCCCAGTGCCGCACCGCACAGAAGTCTCCCCTGGGAATCCTTGGCCGCGTTCGGATACTTGACAGTTTTCTCAATATCCTTAATCGTAATCAGGCCCTTTAAGTTGAAATCATCATCCACAATCGGAAGCTTCTCCACCTTTGCCCTGGACAGGATCCGCTTCGCTTCTTCTAAGGTTGCCCCTTCCTTCGCAGTAACAAGATTTTCACTCGTCATCACTTCACTGATGGGAAGACTGTAGTCGGTTTCAAACTTCAGGTCACGGTTGGTGATAATACCCACCAGCTTCTTTCCTTCCGTAATCGGAACGCCGGAAATTTTAAACTTGCTCATCAACGCATCCGCATCCCCAAGCGTGTGATCCTTGGAAAGATAAAAGGGATCGGTAATCACGCCGTTCTCAGACCGCTTGACTCTGTCCACCTCTTCCGCCTGTGCCTCAATCGACATATTCTTGTGAATAATACCGATCCCGCCCTGGCGCGCCATTGCGATAGCCATGGCGTGTTCCGTCACAGTATCCATTCCTGCGCTCATCATAGGGATGTTCAGCCGGATCGTCTTTGTCAGCTGTGTGGAAACATCCACCTGATTGGGAATCACCTCAGAATAGCTCGGAACCAACAGTACGTCGTCGAAAGTAATGCCTTCACCTATAATTTTGCCCATGTTTTCCTCCTGTCCGGTTTTAAGTGATGTAGTTATAAAATATTTGAAACGAGTATAAATGAGAGGCTTTATAAATGTCAACAGAAAAAAGTGCCAAAAGGAAACAATCTGTCCGACCGCATTTTGGCAGAAAACAAGGCAGCCCCAGCCTTGTCTTCCGAATAGATGCTTAATTCAGAAATACCTTGTTGGGCGCTGCCCGATAGAGCGCGTTTGCAAACTCATCATTCAGTTCAAAATACACCTGCTCTCCGGTGTTGTAGTACATAATATAAATCGGATTCTCCGGCTGCTGCATATTGCTGGTATAATCGACTTTTTTGTACTGCCTGTGGCGAAACCCGTCCAGATGTGCGGATTTCTCCGGCGCGATAATCTCCGCCTTGCCCAGGTCATAGACCGCCACCCGCTTCCTGCTGGTCTTATTCGCAATCCGGTCCACAGAAATCTCCTTATCCACATAGGAATATTCATACTCAACCTTGGTATAACGGAACAGAAACCATGTGGCAATTCCAAACACCACGATCAGAAGCAGTGCGATCGAGCTTGCTGTCATCAGATACAGAAGCACTGCCACTACAATCAGAAAAATTCCCAGCGCACGGGCCGCCTTTCCCTTGCCTGTCATCTTTCTGTCTACCAGCCACTCCACATACATTTCGTTCATAAAATCCGCTCCTTTGCCCTGTTTCGCAGCCGGGCTCCTTACTCCTTAAATTAAATACATCCGGTACCCGGCTTTGCTTCAGAATTGATTTATATAAGAGTATAGCACATATAAATTAGAAAGAAAACAGATTTTTTCGCAAAATCCATGTTTCTGTACTTTATACTTTTTTCACGGAAGTTTTCATTTCATTCATTGACATAAAGGCTGAAAATGATTAGAGTAAAGAGAAGAGTGTGGTTTACATACTCCTTTTCCAGGGAAAATACGGAGGCTGTTTTTTATGGCTGTAATGGATGAGTTCAGAGAAGAACGCGAAAAGGTCAAGCATGGCACCTTTCAGGAAAAATGGAAATATTTCTGGGACTACTACAAATGGCACGTCATCGGAGGTACTTTTGCGGCTGTCATGGTGATATGGCTTGTCTATGATATCGTCACACAGGAGGACAGTGTTCTGTTTGTAGAGCTTTTAAACTGTTACAGTGCTTACGATGACAGCGAATATGTCGCATCCGTCACGGAATATCTGGGTGTTGAAGATGGTGAAACCATTACGATTGAAACCGGCCTGGATGTGACAGAGGATACAGAGGAGTATACTTCATTCGAGGTACTGGCAACCCGTATCGCCGCAAATGAGCTGGATGTCATGGTCGCGGAGGAAGAGACGATCGCCGGTTATGCCCAGGAGGACACTCTGATTGATCTGACTACCGTGATGAGCGAGGAACAGCTGGAGCGGTATTCGGATTATTTCTATTATGTGGATTACGCGCTGATCGAGAGCGGATATTATGAAGAAACCTCGTACGAAAAGCAGATCCTGGACGGTACGGCTGGTCACGCGTCTCCGGAGGACATGGAGCAGCCGGTTGCCGTAGGCGTCTTTATCGCCACCACTGATGAGGCTGGCGATTATGTATGCACTTCCTCAGACTTTAATTCCAATTATTATTACGGCACGGAAGTGATTTTCACCATCATGTGCTATACCGAACATACAGAAACGGCACTGCAGTTTTTAGATTATATCTGCGGCTATGGATCATAACCAGGCCGTCATCTCCATATACATCATGCAAGCCCCGGACAGTAATCAGCTCCGGGGCTTTTTCTTTCTCTCATTTTCTGATTGCACTTCACAAAGCTTTGCAGGAAGCGTTCGGCAGATATTCCCACAGGCAGTCCGGCTCAAGGTTCACGATCAGCTCCGGCGGAAAATTCACCTGCCGTAAAATCTCATCCGCCTCATCAAAAGTGCCCACCGCGTCACAGTAATGCGCGTCCGTTCCGAGCAGGATTGGCACCTGATATTCCCTGCACAGTTTCAGATACTTCGGGATATTCTCCGCAGCGTTCTGTCTGGCATTATATGGGTTCATGGAGCTGTTGTTGACCTCCAGCAGGACGTGATACTGTTTCGCCGCCTCCACAAGGCGTTCATATTCCAGCGGATACCGGGAATCATCCGGGTGACCGATGATACAGACATAAGGATTCTGCATCGCCCTGATCAGTGAATTTGTGTTCTCCGCGGCACTTCCGGGCTTCACGCAGGAAAGGTGCAGACTGGCAATGCAGTAATCCAGAAGCTTCAGCCGCCTTTCGGATAAATCCAGTGTTCCCTCCATATCCATAATATTGGCCTCCACGCCGGCCAGGATGCGCATGCCCTTATATTCCTTCGGCAGTACCTTCAGATTGCCGAAAAAAAACTCGTGAGGGCCTCCCGGCATGGCAGGCGCATGCTCACTTAAGCCATAAATTTTCAGGCCGCGGGTATAAGCTGCTTCCATATTCTCTTTGACGGTGCTGTACGCATGACCGCCGGCAACACTGTGGGTATGTAAATCAATCAGGTATTTCACGCGCTCGTCTCCCCCTGTTTTTTCTCATGTTTCTTTTTGGTCTGCGCTTCCATCTGCGGCATGGCGTCGATCATTTTTTCAATCATCATTTTTTTCATATATACATCAAAACTCAGGGTACAGATAAAGGCAAAAGTCTGCAGGTGCTCCCGCTCTTTATCATCCTGTACAGATTCAAAAATATTCTGTGACCGCTCAAACGAGCTTTTCAGGTCTTTCTTCACATCCGATACCAGATCACCTTCCATGGAAAAAACTGCCTCATAGACTTCCTGAAGGGAAAGCTCATGCAGGTCGCCGTGAAAGTATTCTTCCGTAATGGGTTTTAAAAGACGACTGATGTCCCCCATGGAAAGAAAGCCCTTGAAATAATAAATAAAAATCAGTAAAAGAATGTGCTCCCTGGAATATTTCTTTTTTACGGGAGGCGGCAGAAGATCGTTTTTGGAATAATTGTTGATCATGGTTTTCGTCAGTATCTTATCCGAATCCGGATAACGCGCGCTTGCTCGCAGACGCTCTTCCATAATTGAAGTTACCTGATCCATATAAAGATCAATGTTCGGAATTTCCTCTGCCCTGATATAGTCCACTCTGTCAAGGCTCTCCAGAATACTCTCCAGCAGATTATCTGTATTAATCGTCATAATCAAGTCCGTTTCCGTCCGCCGCACGGCGTACCGTTTCAGTATAACTTTTCCTTTATCAAAATGCAAGTTTTTTGCTTTACTTTTACACTTTACTGTGCTAATATGCTTCTCAGTAAATTTTATTTGTAACAGGAGTGTTCCATCATGAATAAAAGAATCAAATCCGAAGCTGTCGATTATCTCTTTGATGCCATCCTTTCCCTGAGGACCAGGGAAGAGTGCTACCGTTTTTTTGAGGATCTGTGCACCGTCAACGAGCTTTTAAGCCTCTCTCAACGCTGCGATGTCGCCGCAATGCTGAACCGCAAATGTACTTATGTGGAAATTGCGGAGAAAACCGGCGCCTCCACCGCCACGATCAGCCGCGTAAACCGTTCCCTGCACTACGGCAACGATGGATATGAGCTGGTATTTTCCCGTATTGACGGTAATACAGGGGAGGACACAACGCAGCAAAAAGATGGGTGACATATATCACCCATCCACCGACATAATCGTATAAACATTGATCAGCGCATCATCCTTTGTAATCTGATATTTAATCAGTGTATTATCCTCCTGGATCAGAAACAGGGGCGTACCTCTCACCACGGTATCCCCCTGCTGAATCAGAGGTGTTCCCATGTTGGTATAAATGGAATCGTATCCGTTCCCATGATCGATATGTACCTCATAGTAGCCGTAGGCATTCTGCCGCACCAGCTCCACTGTGCCGGCGCCCGTTGCCACCACTACAGCACCCTCACTTCCCTCATAATAAACAGCCTGATCCAGTTCACTCTCATCCTCCGGTTTTTCAGCCGGTGTGCTGGAACCGGTCACAGGGAAGCCTGACGGGATCGCATCCTCTTCCGCCGACGCCTCCTCCTCCAGTTTATCCTGCAGTGTCTCCGTCAGCACCGCGATCTGACTCTCAAGTTCTTCAATTTCCAGTACCTGACCGGAATACTGACTCTGAAGCTCCTCATATTGTGTACGCAGTGCCTCATATGCCTCATTCATTTCCTGACGCTGTGCCGTCATCTTCGTCAGGGTCACCGCCACCTGTCTCGTTTCAAAAATCAGAATACCCAGGATAGCGCCGATAATGACACAGACCGTAACCAGAATGGTATAGAAACTCGTATTTTTCAACCGAATGATCATCGGTTCCTCATCCGGATCGCTGCTCTTGATCGCAATCATGTGAACTTTCTTTTTGGGTTTCACATCTTTCTTCATGGCAACCTCCCTGATTTTATATAAATTTTCCGTTACCGTACACCAATTATTCACTATCTTAACATATTTGTAATTTTTTCGCAACTATAATGAAACATGTCCGGTTCAAAGCTTCCCTTCGCAGTCACTTTCCCTTCGGTGTTTCTTAATTTTACATGATTTTTCTTTACTTTTTTACAGAAATGTGCTAAAATCCCATTAGTTTTGAGTAACGGAGGGGATTGCTCCAAACGGCTTCACCATAAACCGGTACATCAAAATGTATTTTTTATGGAGGTATCTTGAGATGAACAAAGGTACAGTAAAGTGGTTTAACAACCAAAAAGGTTACGGTTTCATCACCGATGAATCCGGCAAGGACGTATTCGTACATTTCACCGGCCTGAAAATGGAAGGCTATAAGTCTCTCGAAGAAGGCGCAAAGGTAGAATACGAACTGACCGAAGGTGCAAAAGGACCTCAGGCTGTTAACGTAGTAAAGCTTTAATAACCGGATCCCATGTGGATTTTTATTAACGCTTTTCATTCAACCGGAGACACACCACTGTCATAATTTCCGGTCTGCAAAACATAATTCGATGTATTCGTAATAAGCAGCTTACCTTTGTCAGTAACTCCTTTTTATCCATATATTGGTTATGATGCAAAAAAAGTGCCGCAGGGCACTTTTTTTGTGCCTTTCCCCGACTCACATAAACGCAATCACTTTTTCAAACTCCATATCTCCGCCGAACAGATCGAGCGCACTGCCGATGGTGACATCAACCCGGCCTCTCCCGGCCTTTTTTAATATTTCCAGGTCCTTAAAATCATGTACGCCGCCGGCATAGGTGACAGGCTTTTTGCCCCAGTCTCCCAAAAGAGAAACAACCTCTTCCTCGATTCCTGATACCTTCCCTTCCACATCCACTGCGTGGACCAGAAATTCGTCACAATAACAGGCCAGGAGATCGAGCGTCTCCTCATTCAGCACTGTTTCTGTTATCTTCTGCCACCTGTCAGTGACGATCCGATATTGTGCACCGACTTTTTTACAGGACAGATCCAGAACCAGACGCTCTTTTCCTACCGCGTCACAAAGCGCGTGCAGCCTGTCCATGTGGATTTTTCCCTGTGCGAACACATAAGAAGTGACGATCACATGACTCGCTCCCGCCTGAATGAATTCCGCCGCATTGTCCGGATGAATACCGCCGCCCACCTGCAGCCCGCCCGGATAAGCCTTCAGTGCTTCCATCGCCTGCGCTTTTGTGGCAGGATAATACACGCTGTCCGCAGCATTCAGTAAAATGATATGACCGCCCTTTAAGCCTTTTTCCCGGTACAGCTTCGCAAAATCCGCGGCAGAACACTCACTGACAAAATTTTCCTGCGCACGGTTTTGCTCATCCGAAAGACTCGAGCCTACGATCTGCTTGACTTTTCCATTATGAATATCGATACATGGTCTGAAACGCAAAAGAGTGCCTCCTGTATTTTCCTTTCAGCCGCTGTGAATAATAAACATCAAATGACACATACTGTACCTGACAGACTGATATCCATTTCACGGCGCCTGGCGCGGCCCTTTCAGAAAAAATAAAAATATCGCCTGCGTGAGGCACGCACAAAAGTCTGTTTTAAAATTCAATTCATCTTTATTATGTACAAAATGGAGGGAATGATGAAAAAATACAGTTTCAGAAACAGAATGCTGACAATCACATTTGCCTTTGTGCTGTCCACGGCCCTCATCGGCTGCGGCAGGAATTCCTCTGTCAACTCTTCTGACGACAGCTATTTGGATGAGAGCACCACCGACAGCAGCTCTTTTGATGTGAATGATGACATCACCGGCAACGGCACGGCAAACAGTAGTTCTTCAGACACAGACGGCAGCACAGTCGGCAGCAGTTCTTCAGACGCGAATAATTTCACGAACAGTGTCACAAACGGCAGCAGCTCTTCCGCAAACGGAAACGATAACGCTTACAACAATGACGGCGTTTTAGGCAATGCAGTGGATGACGTCGGGAACGGAATCGTGGACGGCGTCAATGATGTTGCAGACGGTGTCGGCGACGCCATAGACGATGTGGTCGGCGGCGGAACAACCACCGGAAACGGTACAGCAAACACGAACGGCACAACCGGTACCGGTACGTCGAACACAACCGGCCTGGGCACAGAATAAACGGGAAGGGGCATAAGCCCCTGCCCTCTTTCTGTCATCCGATTACATCACTCATATCATAGCGGCCGGCCGGCTTTCCCTTAAGAAATTTGGCTGCCTCCAGCGCTCCCTTGGCAAACACACCTCTGGAATAAGCGGAATGGCTGAAGGTAATCACTTCATCCGCTCCCGCAAAAATCACATCATGGTCTCCCACAATCGTACCGCCTCTGACGGAGGAAATGCCGATTTCCTTCGCCGGGCGCTTCTGCCTGCGGCTGCTCCTGTCATATACATACTCATAGGTCTGTCCACAGCTGTCATTGACCGCATCCGCTAAGGCCAGCGCGGTGCCGCTGGGCGCATCCAGCTTCTGATTATGATGTCTTTCCACGATCTCAATATCGTAACCCGCTTCGGACAGCTTCGGTGAAATCTCGGAAAGAAGCTTTAAAAGCAGGTTGATGCCGACCGACATGTTGGCGGATTTTAAAACAGCGGTCTTACCTGCCGCCTCCTCCACCCGGGCAAGCTGTTCCTCGCTTAAACCGGTCGTGCAGAGCACACAGGGGAGTTCCCGGGCGATGCAATAGTCCAGCAGTCCATCTACCGCAGAGGCACTGGAAAAGTCAATCACCACGTCCGCTTCCACATCACAGTCCGCAATATCCGTAAAAACCGGGTAATCATTTTTCTGAACACCGGTAATATCCACACCGGCCACGATCTGAACCGTTTCCTCCTGCGCTGCCAGAGAAGAGATAAACTGACCCATCTTCCCATTACAGCCGTGCATGATAATCCGTGTCATACCACTCCCTCGATTCCGTACATGGTCATTGCCTTTTTCAACTGTTCCTGATGCTCTTCCTCCATGACTGTCAGGGGAAGACGCAGAACATTTTTGCCGAAACCGATAAAGCTGGCGGCGCTCTTGACCGGGATCGGATTGACCTCACTGAACAATGCATCGATCAGAGGCAGGGCGCGCAGCTGCTCCTTCGCGCTCTCCTCCACTTTTCCGTCAAAATACAGCTGGCAGATATCGTGCGTCTGCTTCGGCGCGATATTGCTCAGAACGGAAATCACGCCTTTGCCTCCCAGCGAAAGAATCGGGACAATCTGATCATCGTTGCCGGAGTAAATATCCATCTGGCCGTCTGTCAGCTGCGCGATATGCGCTACCTGAGAGATATTGCCGCTGGCTTCCTTGACCGCCACGATATTGTCCACGTCATGGAACAGGCGGGCTATTGTCGCCGGTGCTATATTCACACCCGTGCGGCTCTGAATATTATACAGGATTACAGGAATGTGAATGCTCTGCGCAACGGTCTTAAAGTGCGTATATAAACCGTTCTGCGTTGCTTTATTGTAATAGGGGCTGACTAAAAGTACGCCGTCCGCACCCATTTTCTCCGCCTCTTCAGACAGATAAACCGCCGTCTCTGTGCAGTTGGAGCCGGTACCCGCAACCACAGGAATCCTGCCCGCTACCTGCCGGATGCAGAAACCTACAACCTCCAGAAGCTCCTCATGACTCAAAGTGCTGGACTCACCGGTAGTTCCGCAGACGATGATCGCATCCGTACCATTCGCGATCTGAAACTCAATCAGGTCGGCAAAACTCTCATAATCCACACTGCCGTCCTCGCGAAACGGCGTGATGATCGCTACACCTGCTCCTTTAAATATCGACATAGTATGCCTCCAAACAAATGATTTTCTTTATTCTATCATTCTGTAAAACAGGTGTCAATCAATGTTTTGCAAAGTTATTGTGTCTGCACAAAGCATAAGTTCGATTACGGAAATCACAGATTTCCTGTCTCACTTACGGTACATATGAGTGAAGCAGTTTATTCATTTTCATGCAGCCCGCTGGTAATCACGCCATTCACTCCTGCCATCAGCTCCAGCTTGCTCACACTGACCTCATACGCAACCCTTTTCTCCGTATGCTCCTCATCCAGCTTCTTCATGTACTCCCGGCTCTGTATCCGTCCCCAGACAGCCACCCGGTCTCCCACCTTGAAATTTCCTGCAAAACGCGCGTTTCGGCCCCAGCTGATACACGGTATGTAATCGCTCTTCCCATACGGCCGGTTGACCGCAAGCAGCAGGTCCGCAATCTCCCGCCCGAGCGGCGTCCTGCGGTACACCGGCTCCTTGCAGATATATCCGTCCAGGTAAATTGCATTGGCGCGGCTGCTCTCCTCCATCTGCTCCACAAACTCCGCTTCCCTGGCGAACACGCTTAAGACCAGCCTGTTTTTGCGTTCATCATGACGGTTATAGGAGTGAAACTGTCCCTGTACCTTCAAAAGCTTCCCCCTGTAATCCTGACTGACATCGATCAGCCGCTCCGAAATCATGACCGGAATGGTATCACTCGAAGCGCTCAGCCGCTCCACGCACAATTCCACCATGTAGAAGCCTTCCCCGTATATTTCATGGTTATAGGTGAAGGTGCTGACCACCCGTCCCGTGACGGTGACCTGATTATTGTCCAATCCTTTTTCTGTCATTATGTATTTCCCCTTTCTTATGCCGGCCGCGGCCGTACTGCCTTTTTTCGGCGCATGATAAATTTTACTACATCTGTTTTGGAAATAGAAGGAAAACCCATCGTGGTTTTTCGACGCCCGGCACTGCCCCTGCAGCCCCCAAAGACTCCCGGCGAAGCATTTTCCTTTATTACTTTTGCATTTTAAGCGAAACTTTCTTGCACACTTTCCTCAATAATGGTATACTGTTAAAGTTTGGTTCAGATGAAGTAAGTATATGATCCTGTCCTCATGAATCTGTCATATTTTGAAGGAGGCTTTATGAAACAGAAAAGAGAAAACATCCGCAATGTCGCCATCATTGCCCATGTAGACCACGGAAAAACTACCCTGGTGGACGAACTCTTAAAACAGTCCGGTGTCTTCCGCGAAGGGCAGGAGGTCGCCGAGCGCGTCATGGATTCCAATGATCTGGAGCGCGAACGAGGCATCACAATCCTGTCGAAAAATACGGCTGTCACTTATAAAGGATACAAGATTAATATTGTAGATACACCCGGCCACGCCGACTTCGGCGGCGAAGTGGAACGGGTTTTAAAAATGGTAAACGGCGTGATCCTGGTCGTAGATGCCTTTGAAGGCCCCATGCCGCAGACACGCTTTGTCTTAAGTAAGGCGCTCGACCTCAACCTGGCCGTGGTGGTCTGCATCAATAAGATCGACCGTCCGGAAGCCCGCCCCAAAGAGGTGGTGGACGAGGTTCTGGAGCTGTTCATGGACCTGGACGCCAACGACGAGCAGCTCGACTGCCCGTTCGTCTTCGCCTCTGCGAAACGCGGCGTGGCAAGCCTTAACCCTGACGAAGACGGAAAGGATATGACGCCTCTCTTTGAGACGATCATCAACTCCATCCCTGCTCCCGAGGGAGACCCTGATGCCGGCACCCAGGTGCTGATCTCCACCATCGACTACAACGAGTACGTGGGACGCATCGGTGTGGGCAAGGTGGACAACGGTAAAATCGCCGTCAACCAGGAAGTCGTCATCGTCAACCACCACGAACCCGATAAGCAGAAAAAAGTCAAGGTCAGCAAGCTCTATGAATTTGACGGCCTGAACAAGGTCGAGGTAAAGGAAGCCGAGATCGGCTCCATTGTGGCCATCTCCGGCATCGCGGATATCCACATCGGCGACACCCTCTGCTCTCCGGATGTGGTGGCTCCCATTCCCTTCCAGAAAATCTCTGAGCCCACCATTGCCATGCATTTCGTGGTCAACGACTCTCCTTTGGCGGGCATGGAAGGCAAATATGTGACCAGCCGTCACATCCGCGACCGTCTGTTCCGCGAGTTAAATACCGACGTCTCCCTGCGTGTGGAGGAAACGGATTCCACTGATTCCTTCAAGGTTTCCGGGCGCGGCGAGCTGCATCTGTCTGTCCTGATTGAGACCATGCGCCGCGAAGGCTACGAATTCGCCGTCAGCAAGGCTGAGGTTCTGTATAAAACCGACGAAAACGGTCATAAGCTGGAGCCCATGGAACTGGCCTACATCGATGTGCCGGAAGAATTCTCCGGAATCGTCATTGAAAAGCTCTCCCAGCGTAAAGGTGAGCTCTTAAATATGGGCCAGGGCACCGGCGGATATACGAGACTGGAATTCTCCATCCCCTCCAGAGGTCTGATCGGCTACCGCGGCGATTTCATGACCGATACCAAGGGCAACGGCATTCTGAATACAATCTTTAACGGCTATGAGCCCTACAAGGGTGATATCCAGTACCGTCACCAGGGTTCCCTCATCGCCTTTGAGGCCGGCGAAGCAGTCACCTACGGCCTGTTCAACGCGCAGGAGCGCGGTGCCCTCTTCATCGGTCCCGGTGAGAAGGTCTACTCCGGTATGGTCGTGGGTTCCTCCGGCAAGGGCGAGGACATTGAGATCAATGTCTGCAAGACCAAGCACCTGACCAACACCCGCTCCTCCTCCGCGGACGAAGCCCTGCACCTGACGCCCAAAAAGGACATGAGCCTGGAACAGTGCCTGGACTTCATTGACACCGATGAATATCTGGAGGTTACACCCAAGAGCCTTCGAATCCGCAAAAAAATTCTGGATCCGACACTGCGCAAACGGGCCGCCATGCGGAAATAATCTGACAGTGATCATTATAACACACAAAAAACGCGATTCGGACGATATGTCGTCCCAATCGCGTTTTTTAAAAACTTTTTTACTGAAAATCTACAGTCCCAGCTCTTCCTTTAAGGCAGCCAGATCCGCTTCCACGCTCGCTCCGTGCTCATCGTATTTGTATTTTCTCTCCAGCTCCTCAGCCTTGTCATATCCAACAGAGGAATTCAGCTCCTCCATGGCGGTGGCCTTGTTCAGCATCTGATCGGCCTTCTCCTCCATGCGGGCAAATGCGCCCATCGTGCTGTCATATTTATCTGCGGTCTCAGCGTATTTATTAACCTTCTCCTGCGTCTTGGCCACGCTGACCTTGGACTTGATGGCTTCCTTACGGGCCTTCAGAGACTGAATATCATCCGTCAGCTTGTCATGCAGCTGGCGCATCTTCTGGGAATTCAGCTTCGCCGCGTCATAAGCAGCCTGCAGGCTCTCCTGCTGTGCCGCCAGCTTCTGCTTGGATGCCAGGAACACTCTCGCGTCTTCCTCGTTGCCGGCCTCCAGAGCCTTTCTGGCGAGCTGGACGTATTTGTCCATCTCTTTCTGATTCTCATCCAGAGCTTTCTTGCAGCGCTTTTCCTCCGCCATGACGGTGGCGGTCTCTTCCTTCACTTCCGCCAGATCCTTGCTTAAGTCGATCAGATACTGATCCACCATTTTGGACGGATCCTCGTACTTGTCCAGAATTGCGTTGACGTTAGCCTTGATGATGTCGTTAAATCTTGACAAAATGCTCATGAATTAAACTCCTCCTTGGGTTTTATTATTTTCTGTGTCTTCGTATTTTTTCGCCAGGTCCTCGGCCTCGGTGTCTCCAAATTTGTGAAGCGGCGTATTTAAGATATCCTGCGCGCGCTTTTCCTCCTCGGCCTTTTTCTCTTTGGACTTTTCCCACCATCTGTATAATAGCACAACGACGCCCACGCCCGCAAGTACAATTACCACAGCCGCGACCGCTCTCACAGCTTTCACCCAGGCCGGTGTGGTCACCGTCATAATGCGCTCTCCGGCATCCGCAAACGCGTAGGAGAAGAAGTGCTCGTCAGTATCCGCCTCGTAATAATAGTAATCCAGATAATCGAAGAGGATGTCACAGGCCTCGGAATCCATAATCGTACCGGTCTGTGCGCCCAGCCACAGGGTATACTCATAATATCCGCCGTAATCCCAGAACACTAAAAGAATATGGCCTTCATCCGTAAAAAGCGCCTCATACTGCTCTTCTGCAAACGCTTCCAGCTCCTCTGTGGAAGGATAATAATTGCCGTCAATACTATTAATAATGTACACGTAAGGGGCGATGCCTGTGTCGTTATAAAAACTCTTCAGACCGCTTTCCAGCTGACTGGAGTTGTGAATCCAGCCATCATCGGTTGCGTCAGTATAATAGCCCGCCGTCAGATTCAGATCCAAGTCCAGCTTCTCCCGCTCAATGGTAGATGTGGTGACATTCGCCGTGGACGTCGCGCCGGATACCTGTCCGCCACCCCCGCCGCGTCCGATTCCGTTGAACAAAGCCGACAAAACCAGAAGCACTACAATAATACCGATGAGCGACGATCCAAGGCAGCCGCCGCCTCTTCCGGGACCGCCATCATAATATCTCGGTCCGAAAAAGAACCATCTCCGTCTCGGTCTCCTCGGCGGTCTGCCGCCGCCCATGGGGCCTCCCATCGGTCCTGCGCCGCCAGGACGCGCTCCGCCACCGGGACGTGCTCCGCCGCCCATGCCGCTGCGGCCAGAGGCTCCGCCCATACCACTTCTGCCAGAGCTGCCGCCCAGTCCACTTCGTCCACTGCTGCCGCCAAAGCCGCCCATACCACTTCGTCCACTGCTGCCGCCAAAACCGCCTCCGCCGCTTCGACCGCCTCCGCTATGTCCACCGGCACTGCGTCCGCCTCCGGAAAAGCCGCCTCCGCCGCCTCCGCTTCTGCCCATATTTTGTCCTCCTGTCTTCTATACAATGTTTATAAAGCGCCTGCCAGTATATGACTGGCAATCTGAAAATATAACAATAAAGAAATTGCGTCAACGATCGTCGTGATAAACGGGCTCGCCATGACTGCCGGGTCAAAGCCAAGCTTTTTCGCCCCTATGGGGAGCAGGCAGCCCACCATCTTGGCGCAGCAGACTGTCGCCAGCATCGTCACTGACACCACAAACGCAACCTGCGTTCCCACCCGATCGTACAGCCACACTTTGAAAAATCCCACCACCGCCAGGCAGACACCGCATAAAAGCGCCACCCGAATCTCCTTCCAGATAATCTTCGGTACGTTTCCCGGCTCCACCTCGTCCAGAGACAACGCACGGATAATGGAGACACTGGCCTGTCCGCCGGCATTTCCGCCGGTATCCATCAGCATGGGAATGAAAAAGCTTAAGCTGGCACAGGCCGCCAGCGCCGTCTCAAAGGTCGCCATGATCTTCGACGTAAAAGTGGCGGATACCATCAGAAGCATCAGCCAGGGAATCCGCTTGCCGAACGTCTCCACCACACCCGTCTTCATATAGGGCTTATCGGTGGGCACGATGGCGGCCATCTTTTCAATATCCTCAGTGGTCTCTTCCTGCAGGATATCCACGATATCATCCACTGTGACAATACCGACCATGCGGTTCTCATTATCCACCACGGGCATTGCTGTCAGGTCATATTTCTGGAACTGTCTGGCTACCGCTTCCTGGTCCGTCAGCGTATTGACTGAGATCACATGGGTATCCATGATATCCTCAATAAACGCTTTCGGATCGCTGATGACAAGCCTGCGCAGCGTCACAGTACCGACTAAAAAACGGGACGGATCCAACACATAACAGATATTACTGGTCTCGGAATCCAGTCCAATCTTACGGATGCAGTCCAAAGCCCCGGCGACGGTGTTGTTTTCCTTGAGCTCTACATACTCCACCGTCATGATGCTGCCGGCGCTGTCGTCCGGATACTGCAGAAGCTGATTGATATCTCTGCGGGTATCGGGACTGGCGTTGGCCAGAATCTTTTTTACAATATTGGCCGGCATCTCGTCAATAAAATCCGCCGCGTCATCAGCCTGCAGCCTGTCGATCAGGTGCCCCGCGTCCCTGTCGGAAAGGGATGTGATGACCATCTGCTGCTGTTCCAGTTCCATATAGGAGAAGATATCCGCTGCCAGATCCTTGGGAAGAATGCGGAAAACGGTCTTGACCTGCTCTTCATCCATTCCCGAAAGCATCGCCGCAATATCCGCCTCATTCATTTCCGTCAGAGCCTGCCGCAGATTGGTATACTGCTTCTTTTCCAGAAAGGTCGATATCATTTCCATCTGTTCATCCATGAAGTCTCTCATCATCGCCTCCTATTCCGGAACCGGGTAAAACACCTCCTCCAGTTCCCGCACTCTGCCGCGCCCCGCGGTCACCTCTGTGATCTCCTTGCAAAAACCCGGTACTTCCTCCTTCGGTATCAGAACAGTCAGGCCCACCCTGTCAGTATATTCACTGCTCTCCTGCGTCAGATTTCTCTGCCCCAGCAGATAAAGAATCTTTCCGATGCCGTTATAATCCGTGTCAATCAATAGTCGCTTTCCGGCGCACATGACAGCCGTCGGGCAACTCTTCAGCGCCTCCTGCACGGCCTGCGTATAAGCGCGCACAAGACCGCCCGTGCCCAGGAGGACACCCCCAAAATACCGGGTTACCACTACCGCCGCGTTTCTAAGCTCCATGCCCTTAAGGACCTCCAGCATTGGCCGGCCGGCTGTACCGGAAGGCTCTCCGTCGTCACTGCAGCGCGTGAGAGTGCTGTCAAAACCCACAACAAAGGCATAACAATTATGTCTGGCGTCGTAATAGCGCTTGCGAATCTGCTCAATAAACGCCACAGCCTCTTCTTCGCTCTCCACTGCACGGATACTGGCGATAAAACGGGACTTTTTCTCCACAATTTCGCCGGTGTATATCTTCCCCTGATTATCTTTGTCGTATATAACCCGATATTTTTCCATCAACTCCTATCATACCTTTTTTAAGCTGCTTTTGCAAGAAAGTTCATGTCTTTTTTACATACACGCATAACGGATTTTTTACATTTTCCGCTGGCCGTGAACAGTTGTCAGTCAAACACCGATTCCTCCACCTGCGTATCCTTATTGTCTAAAAGCCAGGCCATGGTATTGCGCCAGATGGAGGCCGGATAGGTGCCGCCCGCCATGCCTTCCACCGTGGAATTATCGTCAGTGCCGACCCAGACTGCGATGGTATAGCGGTCCGTGAAGCCGCAGAACCACCCGTCCCCGTTGACCTGCGTGGTACCTGTCTTACCCGCTGCCGGTTCTGATGAATAGCTGTCCCAATCCATGGAGCTGGCCGTGCCATACTCAATCGGGCCCCGCAGAATGTCCGCCATCTGAATCGCCGTGGATCTTTGGAATACCTGCACGGATTCCGTCTGTTCGTAGATTTCATTTCCATCCGCATCCAGAATGGAAAGCAGGCAGTCCGGCTTCGTATACGCCCCGAAATTCGGGAAAGCAGAATAAGCTCCAGCCATTTCCAGCGTGTTCGTTCCGTAGGTCATACCGCCAAGCGCCGCGGACAGATCCGTGTCTTCAGCCGTGAAATGATTAAGACCCAGCTGACGGGCATAGGACAGACCCACTTCCGGGGTGATTTTATTATAGAGATAAACCGCGCAGCCATTGTAGGAGTATGCCACGGCGGTCTTAAGTGAGTACGCCGTGCCGGTCATACTGTCCACCCCATTGGTACCCGCGTTGTAATAATCATATGCCGTCTGCACCGCAATGTTGTATAAAGTAGAGCTGGCCGTATAACCGTTGTCTACCGCCGGCCCGTATACCAGAATCGGTTTGATGGCGGAGCCAGGCTGACGGGTGGACTGAAAAGCCCGGTTGATGCCGTAATTATTTTCCAGATCATACTGTGTACGGCCGCCGCTGATGGCAATGACCTTGTTTGTGACATTGTCAATAATCGTGGCGGAACCCTGCAGGTTATAAACGCCTTCTGAGGTCAGCGCGGTATCAAAGGAAAGCAGGCTGTCAATCTGCGTCTGCAAAATCTTCTGTGTGTCGGGCTGAATGCTGGTGTAAATGCTGTAGCCACCGGTATACAGCTGATCCTTCGCCTCGGAATAGGCTTCATTATAAGATTCCCAGTAGGAAGTGTATGCTTCATCCGTATCGAATTCATTCACAAACACAAACCCGTTCAACTCCATCAGATATTCCGTGGCGCAGTAAATCGCGTAGCTGATGGTATCATCATAATCAGAATCTATGGTGTTGTACTGCAGATTGATCGTGGAACGCAGCGCCTCATGGTACTCACTCTCCGTGATATAGTCCTGTTCATACATTGCCTGCAGGATCAGCTTCATTCTGGACACCGCGTTTTCCGGATATGTCCATGGATTGTAATACTCCGGTAAATTCGGAATACTGCACAGGTAGGCAATTTCCCCGATCGAAAGCTCGTCCAGCGTCTTTCCCAGATAACACCAGGCAGCATCCGAGATGCCGTAAATGCCGTTGGCAAAGCAGCACTGATTGACATACCACTCCATGATCTGTTCTTTGCTGTATTGCTGCGTAACGTAATAGGCCATGATAATTTCCTTGACCTTGCGGACAAGGGTTTTCTCCGAGCTCAAAAAGGTCAGCTTGACTAACTGCTGGGTGATGGTGGATCCGCCCTGGGAAAATTCACCGGTACGTATATAGGACCAGACAGCCCGGATAATGGCTTTGATTTCAAAGCCGGAGTTTGTCCAGAAGGTCTTGTCCTCAATAGCAACAAAAGCATTGATGATATTCTCCGGGATATCCTCGTAAGACACATAATTCTGGGAGGAATCAGCGGACAGCTTGGTCATCAGATCGCCGTTCGCATCGTAAATATAGCTGGTCTGGTTTAAACGGAAATCAGACTCCGTGGATTCCTCGATCGTGGTCTTCGCCTCTTCATAAAGAGCGCCCAGGGAGGTTCCAAGGACACTTTCGGAGTATTTGTATAAAAGGATGGTGCCGATGATGCCGCAAATGATGAGAAGGGCGAGGCAAACAATAAGAATATGCAGAAAAACGGATAAAACTTTGCTGAGGATGGATTTGAATGTGCGCATAATATAATGTACCCATAAGTGTGGACACAGTAGGTTTTTAGTTTCCCTGATTCTG
>JAJQHY010000038.1 GCA_021199495.1 Lachnospiraceae bacterium
ATTACGACGAAGGAACAGGCGCTGTCCGCAGGCCATTGCATATGGCGAACAGCTATAAACTGCCGGATGACCTCTCAAACGTCAATTACTCATCAACGGATCTCTTAATGTATTCCAGAAACGGAAATGCCAACCAGCACTGGCTGGAAGAAAAAATTGCAGCGTTATACCACGCAGATGATGCCATTGTCCTCGCCAGCGGCGTTGGTGCGCTCCACGCACTGTTCTGGACGCTTTTGAAATCCGGAGACAGGGTGGTGTACCCGAATGTCAGCTATATGGCTGTTTACAGGATGTTCCACGAGCTGTTCAACAGAAAATTTGGTGTGGAGACAGTTATGGTAGATATGACTGACCTTGAAGCCGTAAAGAAAGCGATCACACCCGGCACAAGGCTGGTTCATATCGAAACACCAGACAATCCGACAGTAGGGGTAACGGATATAGCGGCGATCGCAAAGCTCGCACATGAAAACGGCGCTGTGCTGTCGGTAGATAACACCTTTGCCTCTCCCCTGAACCAGCGACCGTTGGAATTGGGGGCTGACTTTGTGGTGGATGCGCTAACAAAGTTTATCAACGGCCACGGTGACGCCCAAGGGGGCGCGATCATATCCGACGATTTGGAAACGATGGATCGCATTCGTTATGAAGCACAGGTCAACGTAGGCGCAGTCATCAGTCCGTTTAATGCCTGGCAGATCTTTCGCGGGTCCGTCACATTCCCTTTGCGCATGGAACGGATCAATCAGTCTGCACAGAAAATCGCTGAGTGGCTGGAACAGAGGGAAAACGTTACATTTGTATCGTATCCGGGTTTGCCGAGCAATCCGGGATACGAGCTGGCAAAACGGCAGATGGAAAACGGATTCGGGGGCGTTATTTCTTTCGGCGTAAATACGGACGATAAAACAGTGGAACGGTTTTGCGCAAAGCTGAAAGTAGTCACCTTTGCGGTCTCTCTTGGACATGATGAAAGCCTGATCTTCCCACAGCCGAGTTATGACGAGCGGATCAATCTGTATCCGGAAAAATTCAGAAAGGGCTTTATTCGATTCAGTGTTGGTCTTGAAGCACCGGAGGACATCATTCGGGATCTGGATCAGGCATTTAATGCTGTTAGGCTGTAAGCTCTGAAAAATGTTCTGTAAAGCGTAAAAATCGCCACCGGGAGACGGATTGAAGATAAAAATAATTTATAACAGGATATGCTTTATGGATATTAGACAGGAGTTAGGATTACTTCTTTCCGCTTTTGCCTATTATAGCGCAGGGTGAGTAGACAAATCAAGCCCCAGAATTTTTTAAGAATACCTATTTTACCTATTGACGTAGTAGGTAAATGGTGATAGAATACCGCTATCGGATTCAAGGAACCGATGCAAGCAGAACAGGAAAGGAGGCGGAAGTGATGGCCGAGTTTATTTCTCAGAAATCGAATATCATCATGTGTTGTCGAATGCTAAACTCCCGGGCATATAATATGGCTGGGGTGCAGTCATGCGCACATTGCGTCATAACTGGTCGCCTCGATACGATGCATGATTAGATGATCAGCAGTCTTATAGCCATTTGCCCGGGAGCTTGTTTCAGGCTTCCGGTTTTTTGTTGCTTAAAACCGGAACATTCGCTTTCACTTTTAACGACCATTGAAAGAAGGAGAATATAACCATGAGTGAATATAAATTTGAGACTTTACAGCTTCACGTTGGGCAGGAACAGGCAGATCCGGCTACCGATTCAAGGGCTGTTCCAATCTATCAGACGACCTCTTATGTGTTTCACAATTCCGCTCACGCCGCTGCTCGTTTCGGACTGACGGATGCCGGGAACATCTATGGCAGACTGACCAATTCCACGCAGGATGTACTGGAGAAACGACTGGCAGCACTGGCGAGCGGCGCTGCTGCCGTCACCTACACCATTCAGGCGCTGGCTCAGGCAGGCGACCATATTGTGTCGCAGAAAACTATCTATGGCGGGAGCTATAACCTGCTGGAGCACACGCTCCCCCAGTATGGAATCTCCACTACGTTTGTGGATGTGCATAATCTGGATGAGGTGGAAGCTGCCATTCAGGAGAACACGAAAGCGGTTTATCTGGAAACGCTGGGCAATCCGAACAGCGACATCCCGGACATTGATGCAATCGCCGAGATTGCCCATAAGCATGGACTGCCGCTGGTGATTGATAACACCTTTGGCACTCCGTATCTTATTCGTCCCATTGAACATGGCGCAGACATTGTTGTCCACTCCGCTACCAAATTTATTGGCGGCCACGGAACGACTCTCGGCGGAATTATTGTGGATTCCGGTAAGTTCGACTGGAAGGCAAGCGGAAAATATGCTCCGATTGCTGCGGCAAATCCCAGCTATCACGGCGTATCCTTTGTGGATGCAGCCGGACCGGCAGCTTTCGTCACTTACATCCGTGCAATTTTGCTGCGGGATACCGGCGCAACGATTTCTCCGTTTAACGCATTCCTGCTCCTCCAGGGCGTGGAGACGCTGTCCCTTCGGCTGGAGCGGCACGCTGAGAACACAAAAAAGGTAGTAGAATATCTGGCCGGACACCCTCAGGTAGAAAAAGTCAACCATCCTTCTTTGCCTGACCATCCCGACCACGAATTGTATCAGAAATACTTCCCGAATGGCGGAGCAAGCATCTTTACCTTTGAGATCAAGGGCGGACAGGAAGAAGCATGGAAGTTTATCGACAGTCTGAAGGTGTTCTCTCTGCTTGCAAATGTAGCAGATGTCAAGAGCCTGGTGATCCACCCGGCGACAACGACCCACTCCCAGCTCTTTGAATCGGAGCTTCTGGATCAGGGTATCAAGCCCAACACAATCCGGCTTTCGATCGGGACGGAACACATTGATGATATTATCGCTGATCTGGAAAATGGATTTGCAGCGGTGAAATAAAGAATGGCCTTGCCGGGAAAGGAGGTGCGCCGCTGAGGGTCTGCGGCGGCAGCAGCTTTTATGTATTCAGGCGCATTACTTTTCCGTTGCTTTTGAAAGGAATTCTCAGCGGCTGGATGATGATTTTTATTATTTCTTTCAGAGAGCTGGTGGCGTCCAGCCTGATTTCTCCGCCGAATGTTCTGACGGTGTCCACATTTATAGTCCGGGAATTTGAGCAGGGCAGCGTTTCGGTAGGGATGGCGATGGCGGTAATCTGCGTTCTGCTTACGACGACGGCGCTGATCATTCTGAATTATTTTGTGGACAGGGAAAGAAATTAAGAATATGCTGAGGTGCTTTAAAAAAATACAAAAAATTCTATGCAATCCCGTCAGGTGTTTTCACTCACAGCATCTGACGGGATTATTGCGATATGTATCTGCTTTCGCTGACTGCATGTATAAAATGCAGGAGAAAATTTCAACTGACAGTTAAACAGGGTTAAAAAACGCGTGATTGTTCCTGATGGCACCATGTTATATAATAACTGTAGTGACAGGCCTGTCCGAAAAAAAGTGAAAGGAATTTCGAAAAATGGAAATCGGAAACAAAATCAAAATGCTGCGGCTGAAAAAGGGAGCCACGCAGGAAATGATGGCACAGGAATTATGCGTAAGCAGTCAGGCTGTCTCAAAATGGGAGAATAGTGTCTGCGCGCCGGATATCGCCATGCTGCCAAAGCTTTCCGTCTATTTTGGCGTGACAATCGACGAGCTTTTTGACATGACTGCAGAGCAAAGGCTTCACCGTATTGAGCACATGCTGGACATGGAAGAAACGCTGTCTGAGGCGGAGTTTAAAGAGACGGTCTCTTTCCTGGAAGAGGAGATTGAAAAAGCAATGCAGAACGCGGGCCGCGATGAGTCGTATCTGGCACAGCTTAATTCCCTCCTTGCGCATACTTATCATCACAGGATGGCAAGCGATGGCAGAAAGGTGAGCGAATATGCCAGAAAAAGCATGCGCCTGGCACCGGATGTCAAGAGTGCACAGTGGCTTTTGGAGGATTCGGAGGGCGCTGTCTGCCATGACTGGAATATCTCGAATCACAGTAAGACCATCCGTTTTTATCAGGAACTGATTGAAAATAATCCGACAGCTTCCCGTAATTATGTGGAGCTGATGGATAATTTACTGGACGATTTCCGTGTGGATGAGGCGGAGGATGTATTAAAAAAATATGCCGCCCTGAATAATAAAAACGAATTATGGGTATGGGTTTTTGAGGCTAAAATCGCGATTGCTCGTTTTGATCCGGTACTTGCCTTTCAGAAGCTTCATGAGATGGAGACGCTTTTCCCGGATGATCCGAACGTGTTATTTCAGATTGGAAATTTTTACGCGAGGCTGAGCCGGTATGATGAGGCAATTTCTTACTACGAGAAATCCTGGGAGAAGGATCCGGTTCCCCGTTATTGTGACGCGCTCGAGAGTGAAGCGGCGATTTATGAGCTTCAGGGAAATTATGAACAGGCGCTTACATGTTGGGATCGAATTCGTGAGAACCTGGAGCAGGAGTGGAAGGTATACGAGGGCGCGTCCGTGCAGAGAATCTGGAATGAAAAAAACAGAATTCTCAACCAGATGCGGTGACAGAAACGCCCGCAGTACGAAAGAACGTTTTTGCCACTTTACGAATCGCTTCCTGAAAGGTAACGGAGCCTGATATGGTCAGCCTGGCGCTTGTCCTGGCCGTGCTGCGGATCAGGCCTCACTACTACCGGACAATTCTGACCTATCTGACAGCACTGGTTCTGATGCTTGTATTCTGTCGGGTCAGATCTGTCGTTATTGGCTTCCGGCTGATTGTATTATCTGTCATGATCCGAATGGCAATCAGCCGGGAGGAAAAAGGAGTCTTTGAGGTAAAACTGTTATGGAGGCGCTGATATTATAACCAGGCTTATTTCCGTGTAAAATATGAACCCGGCGAACTGAAAAATGAAAAACAGAACGCATGAAAAAATAATCATGGCGGTTGAAACATAAGAACAAATATATTAAAATTCAAATGTAACCGGTCACAGGTAAAGCTTTGTTAATTTTGGACAGTCTGTTTCTGAAACAGGAGAAGATTAAGAGAGGAAGTGCGTTCGTTCAAAATTAAAATCAGAGGTAATCCTGAAAAGCATTTAAATAAACTGAAGGTGAAAGAGGTCATGATGGACGCTAATCATTTCAGCACGCCAATGGATTTAAAAAAGGTAAAGATCACGGATGCGTTCTGGCACAGGGAACAGGAAATCGTCAGGACCGAGGTGCTTCCCTACCAGTGGGAGGCTTTAAATGACAGAGTGGAAGGCGCGGCGCCTTCTTTTTGCATGCATAATTTCCGGGCGGCAGGCCGCCTGATGAAAAGAAAACAGGAGCAGGGCGTTCATTTCAAAGCGCCGGCTTATACGTTCAGGGGTTTCGAGACTTTGCCGGAGAATGGAAAAGCAGATCCGGATCGGTTTTATGGGTTTGTCTTCCAGGATACGGATTTTTCCAAATGGATCGAGGCGGTAGCGTATTCGCTCTGCAATCATCCGGATCCGGAGCTTGAGAAAACGGCGGATGCGGCGATTGCTATTGTCTGCGCGGCGCAGCAGGAGAACGGCTATCTGGACACGTATTATATCATCAATGGGATGGACAGGGCATTTACCAATTTAAAAGACCATCATGAACTGTACTGCCTGGGGCATCTGGTGGAGGGCGCCGTGGCGTATGCGCAGGCCACCGGAAAGGAGAAGCTTTTAAAGGCGGCATGCCGTTACGCGGATTACTGTGTGGCATATTTCGGACCAAAAGAGGGGCGGTGCAAGGGCTATCCCGGTCATGAGATCGCGGAGATGGCGCTGGCCAGGCTCTATGAGGCGACCGGAGAACAAAAATATCTGGAGTTAAGCTCCTTTTTCCTGGAGCAAAGGGGAAAACAGCCATACTATTTTGATGAGGAGAGCCAGAAAAGAGCGGAGTATGAGGGAAAGCCGTGGCGGCCGGATGAAAATCCGGACAGATATGCGTATTATCAGGCCCATCTGCCGGTGAGAGAACAGACAGAGGCGGTGGGTCACGCGGTACGGGCAGTTTATCTGTACAGCGGGATGGCGGACGTGGCCAGACTTACGCAGGACGAAAGTCTGTATCAGGCATGCTTAAGACTCTGGGACAGCATAATTTCCGAAAAATTATATGTGACGGGCGGCATTGGCGGCACCGTGCACGGGGAAGCCTTTTCTTATCCTTTTGATCTGCGCAATGACCAGGCATATTCGGAGACCTGCGCGGCTATTGGTCTGGCCTTCTTTGCCCGCAGGATGCTGGAGATTTCCGCAAAGAGCCAGTATGCGGACGTGATGGAGCGGGCGCTGTATAATACGGTGTTAGCCGGGATGGCGCTGGACGGCAAAAGCTTTTTCTATGTGAATCCGCTGGAGGTGGTTCCCAAAGCCTGTCAGCAGGACCGGCGCCTTGCCCATGTGCAGCCGACGCGCCAGAAGTGGTTTGGCTGTGCCTGCTGTCCGCCCAATATTGCGCGGATAGTCAGCTCCGTGCAGGCTTATGCGTATACTGCGTCGGAGAAAGTATTGTACACGCACCTGTATATGGGGAGTGAACTGGCTGTTTCTGCCGATGGTAAGGAAATTGAACTGAGAACGGAGACAGATATGCCGTGGAGCGGGCATTTTCAGATGGAAGTAAGTATGGCTGCAGAATCTGACACGCAGCAAAACAGCGCGGGTGACGAAAAGGCCGCCGGCACGGCAGCAGGCGCTGATGAGGGGAAAGCTTTCTACACATTTGCCTTCCGCCTTCCGGGCTGGAGTGAAAAAACACAGGTTCGGGTTTGCCGTGGAGGTAAGAATGACTCGCTGGAAATCAATGGGGACACAATGGTTCGCCTGACTGCGGAAGCAAAGGAAGCTTCTTCTGCCGAAGCTTTTATAAAAGCGGAAGTAAAGGATGGGTACCTGTACCTGAGCGGCGACTGGCGTGACGGCGACTCTGTGAGGCTTGATTTTTCAATGGAAACGCATATGGTGACGGCCAATCCGAAAGTCAGGGAGGACATCGGCAAGGTCGCTTTTATCCGTGGACCGCTGACTTATTGCATGGAGGAAGCGGACAATGGAACGGATCTGCATTTATATCGCGTGGACTTAGGCAGGATTGGAGAGCACTGTCAGGGAATCGAGGCAAAGATGACGGAAATCCAGGGCCACAGAATATCCATTTTAAAGGTACCCGGGCAGCGCATGAAGGAGCGCGGCGGAACAGAAGCTTTACAGGCAGAGAAGCAGCCGCTGTACCGGGATTATCAGCCGCCGGATGAGGAAAGTGTTTCCATGACCATGATCCCATACTATGCCTGGGCCAACCGGGGAGAAGGGGAGATGTCAGTCTGGGTGAGAGTGTGACAGGAGGCAGAAGAAAGAAGAAAATGCAAACCGGCAGGGAAGCCGGGTTTCCCTTGAAGATAAGGCAAGAATGTGGTAGGCTATAATTGTTACCGCAGCTGCGGTCCTGATGAGAAGAGGACGGAGTGTATCTTCAGTGAGCGCGCGCACAGCGGAATGGAAATGCACAGGAAACAATCAGAAAGAACAGTGGGGAGAGCATGGCCGGAACAATACAACAGATTGCGCAGCTGGCCGGAGTGTCCAGAGGAACGGTAGACAGGGCCTTAAATCACAGGGGCAGAATAGCGCCTGATACTGCCGCGGAAATTGAGCGGATTGCAAAAGAACTGGATTATGTGCCGAAAAGAGGAAGAGGTTCGGGAAGCTCTTCTGCCGTCAGGAAAATGGGAAAAAGAAAAATCGGTGTGATTACACAGCTTTGCGGTGCTTCCTTTATGATCGAGGTACACAAAGGCCTTCATGCTGTCAGCGATGAACTCGAAAGCCGGGACATCCGGGTGTTGATGAGAGAGAGCGAGGGTGTGGACGCGGATGAGCAGCTGGGACAGATTGATGAATTGCTGCAGGAAGGAATCGATGCCCTTGCAATCATGCCGGTCAGCAGCGACAGCATACGACAGAAGCTGAATCAGATTTCCGGACAGGGTATTCCGGTGATTACCTTCAATTCCGATATTACCGGGACAGACCGGCTCTGCTTTGTGGGACTGGACAACCGCAGGAGCGGCGCTACCGCTGCGGGTCTGATGGGCCTGATGGCAGGCGGAGAGGGAAAGATACTTGTGATTACAGGAAGCTTTTCCAATGAGGCCGGGAGCCGGCGGGTAGATGGTTTTGTGGAAACGCTGAAGGCGGACTTCCCCGGGATGGAGCTGGTGGGTGTGCAAAGCAGCTCTGATAAGACACAGGAAGTGGAGCGCATTGTTTTACAGACGATGACCGTGTATCCGGAATTAAAGGGGATATTTGTGACCTCCGGCGGACAGGCGGGGCTTGCTGACGCTTTCAGACAGCTTCGCCCGGATAGAAAACCGCTTGTCATTGCTTATGATCTGACGCCCAAAAATGCCTGCCTTCTGCGCGATGGGACAATTGATCTGCTGATTGACCAGGAATGCTATGTGCAGGGATACCGGGCGGTTTTGCTGCTGGCGGATAAGCTTGGCCGCGGCAGAGAACCGGAGAAAACCCTGATGTATACGGACATCAGCATCCGAACGAAATATAATATATACTGAAACAGGCAGAAGCTGAACAGCACACGAAATCATACATTCAAAACGACAGACTCAGGAGGAACCATATGGACTATCATGTACGGGAATATGGCGCGTTGGGCGACGGCATTACCAATGACACGCAGGCGATTCAGGCGGCTGTTGACGCCTGCCATTTAAACGGCGGCGGCCGCGTTGTACTGGAGAGCGGGCATATTTATCGGGCAGGAACGCTGTTTCTCCGTTCTTTTGTGGAGCTGCATCTGGAAATGGGCGCCGTATTAAAGGGCAGCGACAGCCTTGCGGATTACAATCTCATGGGGCTGCAGGACGAGAGACCTGCCGACATCTCCAGACCCACCTATGAGAAATGTGACTATGCCGGGGCACCTGCGCTTTATTTTCTGTACGCGAGGGACTGTGAATATATTTCCATCACCGGTTATGGGAAGATTGATGGGAATGAAGAGATTTTCTATGGAACAGTGACACCCTGGCATATCGACGGCAGCTTTTATCCGAGGATTCCGCTTCTCTTTTTAAAAAATGTTTCCCACCTGACACTGCAGCAGGTTACGCTCACCAACAGTGCGTTCTGGACGGTACACATGGTCGGCTGCGAGGATGTTCTGATTGACGGGATTCGCATCCTGAACAGCCTGCGGATGGCAAATTGTGACGGGATCGATCCGGATCACTGTAAAAATGTACGGATTTCCAACTGCCACATTGAATCGGCGGATGACTGCATTGTCTTTAAAAACACCGCGCATGCCATGGAATATGGCCCCTGTGAGAATATTACCGTGAGCGGCTGCACCCTGGTTTCGACCAGCGCCGCGATTAAATTCGGGACAGAAAGCGAGGCCCCGTTTCGGAATATTACAATAGAGAACTGCAGCATCCACCACTCCAACAGGGGAATTTCTCTGCAGCTGCGTGATCAGGGGTGCATTGAGAATGTTGTTTTTTCCAATCTGACGATCAGTACAAGACTGTTCTCCCCGGCTCACTGGTGGGGGAGGGCAGAGCCCATTGCCATTACTGCCGTCAGGCGCAGTGAAGAAACGAATATCGGATACATACGAAATGTTCTGTTCTCAAACATATACTGTGAGGGAGAAAACGGTATTTTCATTTATGGAGATAAGTCCTTAAACATTCAGGATATTCAGTTTGAGCGGGTTTCTCTGCATCTGAAAAAATGCACGGACTGGCCCCAGGGCAGTCATGATTTACGGCCCTGTTCGGGAACGGATATGCTTTCGGATAAAAACGCGGCGGCTGTATATGCCCGCAGCGCGGAGCGGATTTCCTTTTCCGATCTGAAGGTGATGATTGACGACGATATGAAAGCTGTTTTTTCACGGATCACAGATACAGAAGACTGCGCGGCATTTTATCCTGCGCTGGGGAAATGAAGCACGGTTTTTATCATAATTGCAGGTAAAATCCCGGCCGTAATGATACGACCGGGATTTCCATTTTAAGGTATCATACCCGTTTGTCGCTTTCATTATTTCGTGGTTTTATTATGGACGGCCACCGCGACCGACACGGAAGGGTCGCAGTAGGGAATCAGCATGGACTGCAGCGCGTGATAGATGTCCGGCTTCCCCGGCCAGACGGTTTCAAGCTTGTGGTTGTGCTGGTCCAGCTGATGAATCCAGTTGCCGTACTGATGGTCTCTTACTTCTTCCTCCAGATACTTAAGAAAATCATGATAGGAAGCAGCATATTCCGTCTTGCCGGTCACTCTGTAGAGAACAGCGGAGGTATTAATGCCTTCCGCCAATGTCCACTGCATCCGGTCATGCACCACGGGCGTTCCGTTCCAGTCCGTTGTATAGACAATTCCTCTGGCACCATCCACGTTCCAACCGTCTTTTACCGCACGGTTAAAAAGCTTTTCAGCCGCTTCCACATAGGGGCCGTATTTCTCCGGCTGCTCTGGATAAGTGGACAGTGCCCACTGCGTGATCAGCCTGGCCCACTCAATTCCGTGGCCGGGCGTAGCGCCGTAGGGTTTGAACTGATCATCCGGTTTGTCCCTGTTGCACTCCAGATCGGGCACCCAGTCGCTGGTGTAATGCTCCGGAAGCCGCCAGTTGTTTCCTTCAGCCCACTTTACCACGTGATTAATGATCCGGCCTGCCCGGACGCGGTATTTCTCCTCACCGGTCACATCCGCGGCGGCCAGAAAAGCCTCCACTGTGTGCATGTTGGAATTGATGCCGCGGTAGGGGTCGAGTACTGTGAAATCATCGTTCCAGGTATCCCGGCTCAGACCTTCTTCCTCATCCCAATAATATTTGTCGAAAACAGCGACTGCCCGGTCAAACAGTTCCCTCGCGCCATCCATGCCCGCGAGTAAGGCGGAAGAAGCGGCCAGAATGACGAAGGCATGGGCGTAGCACAGCTTGTTCGGTACGCCGGTTCCATCCGCGTAAATGCTGGTATACCATCCTCCGTTGACCTTATCCTCCATTTCGCCGTTTAAGCTTTTCAGCCCTGCCGCAACCAGCTCCAGGCTGTTGGGGAATCCTAAAAAGGAGCCGATGCAGTAGCTGTGAATCATCCTGCAGGTCTCGTAGTTGTCCAGCGTTTTCTCCACCCACGGCGAACCGTCGTCGTGCAGATAGTAGGCGCTTCCGCCGGGAGACGGGAAATGGACGGCAAATTTTAAAAGCTCCTGCGCCAGCTCTTCCAGATAGAGTTTATTTTCCTTTGTATCAATTGTGAATTTCATGGATTCTCCTGTCGTGGTCACATCACACATTTCAATTTCCTCCTGTTCTCTGATGAACTTGCCTGAAATAAAAAAGCACGCAAAATATTCTATCTCGAATTTAGCACAGATTGCCAGGCGGGTCAATAACCAAATTGCTTTAATAACCATCAAACGAGATAATGCGATCCGGATTTTTGTACATAGTTGACAAAAAATGCCGGAAGAATGAGAAAATCACTTGTGCCTTTTGAGCAGGCGTGATATGATAAATGAAAAGCAGATGACACGCATAAGCACGCAAAAAGCACGCACGAAGGAGGATAAGAGGAATGGGATATATCGATCTTGAGGAAGGAAGGCCATTGGATCTGATTCTTTTAGGGCGCGTTGCCATTGATTTTAACCCGGCCTATAACGATCGGGTGAAGGAAGAATTCAAACCGTTAAAAGAGGTCCATGTATTTGAAAAATTTGTGGGCGGTTCCCCGGCCAATATCGCGGTGGGCGTCACCAGGCATGGGATGAAGGCCGGCTTTCTGGGCAAGGTTTCCGATGACCAGTTTGGGGATTTTGTGACAGAATACTTTGGTGAAAAGGGCATTGACACGTCCCATATTACCAGGTGCACGGGAGGACAGAAGCTGGGGCTGACCTTCACGGAGATGCTTTCTCCCAATGAGAGCAGCATTCTGATGTACCGCAACTGTATCGCGGATTTACAGCTCTCTGTGGAGGATGTGGATGAGGCATACATCGGCAGTGCGAAAGCACTTCTGATTTCCGGTACCGCGCTGTCGGAAAGCCCTTCCAGGGAGGCGGCCTTAAAGGCGGTTATGCTGGCAAAAAGGGTTGGCACGCGGGTGATTTTTGATATCGATTACCGCGCCTATAACTGGAAAAATCCGGATGAAATCTCCATCTATTACGCGGCAGTGGGAAAAGAAGCGGATATCATCATGGGCTCCAGGGAGGAATTCGACCTGATGGAGAGGCTGGTGAATCCGGGCATGACGGATGAGGAAAGCGCTGCCCTGTGGCAGGGATATCATGCGAAGATTGTGGTGATCAAGCACGGAAAGCAGGGCTCAGCGGCCTATACCGCGGACGGAAGGGTATATTCCGTAAAGCCTTTCCCGGTGCAGGCCAGAAAAGGCTTCGGCGGCGGGGACGGATACGCGGCGGGCTTCCTGTACGGGCTGTATCAGGGCTGGGACATCATGGAATGTCTGGAGTTTGGCTCTGCGGAGGCATCCATGATGGTGCGCAGCAATAACTGCTCCGATGATCTGCCGGACACTGAGACCGTCAGAGCGTTTATGGAGGAAGAAAAGAAAGGGGTTTTATGGAAAAAACAATTCGAATGACAACTGCCCAGGCAATTGTCCGCTTTTTAAACCAGCAGTATGTGAATTGTACCCCTTGTCAAGGACATTTTAGGTTTTTAGTTGTCCTACTTTT
>JAJQHY010000031.1 GCA_021199495.1 Lachnospiraceae bacterium
TCCTATTCGCTACTCTTTTTTTCTTATCTGTAAAGTATCATTGTAACACCTACAGCCGGCGTACATCCGGTTGTGGAGGATCTGGTTGACACTCCCGGACTGCCAGTAGTCCTTCGCCACGTCCCGGCGGTACTCGTAGCCGAGTTCGATCTTGCGCTGGCTGGGGCTGGTCGCTCCCATCTGGGTGAGCGCACGGGCAATCTGGTTGCGGTTCGTCCCGGAGAGGAATTCCGAAAAGATGTAACGTACATAGTCAGCGGTTTTCGGGTCAGGGTAGAGGTTGACAGGAGAGTCCGGGTCATAGAGATAGCCGTAAGGAGTAAATGTCAGCTCCAACTGCCCGTTGATCTTCTTCTGTTTCGCTTTGGAGGACAGGAGCCGGGAACGGGCAAAGTAATCAGCGTTCGTGACCAACTCCTCCAGCTTGCCATACGTTCCGGACTCCGGTTCCGAGATGGCGCTGTCGTAATTGTCCAGGATGGAGATGATGCGGATACCCATAGCGGCAAAGGTGTGGACGAGGTAATACCGGCATTCCACATGATCCTTGGCGAATGTCTCCACGCTGGTGATCACAAGACAGTCATATTTTCCTTACTCATTGTTTTGCGCTCCCTTCTCTGTCTGGCCTGTAAGCTGTGCCCAGGCATCTTTATATTTCCACACGATCTCATAGTGTGTTTCATCATACAGGTACACGGACTCCACAAATGCCTCTACCATTTCCCTGGTCAGGGAATGGACGTGCTGGTAGGTGTGGGCGGCGTCCGCCACCGCCTGTACATCATGGGGGATGATGCCGTTATTCATTGCAGACTCCTGTTCCCCCAAAACGGCAAGGCGGCGCTCCAACTCTTTGGCCTGTTCCGTCAGCAGGTTTTTCTTGTCCTGGTAATCCTTCAGGGAAAGACGCTCCGAAGCATACGCTTCATAAGCGTCCAGCTTGAGCTGGCGGGTGCGTTTTAACTGGTATTGGACATCCTGTATCTCTTTCCTGCACCTGGCGAGGAGCTGCCCTGTGTTGTCTGCGCCCTTTTTCTTTGGCTTTGTGACCTCTAAGGCCAGCCGTATCATTGGCTGGATCGAATCAAAGACGACCTTTTCAACAGCTTCCATCGGATACTGATGCGGGGAGCAGGGGGAGGCTTCCAGCTTGCTGTAACGACAGAAGAACTTTGTCCCGTCCGCAGTGTGGCCAAGCGCTCTCTTACAGGTGCCGCATCGTGCTACTCCCTTTAACAGGTATACGGATTGCGGCTTGTTTGACCGCTGCTTATGTACTTGGCGGGGGAAAAGAAGCTGCACTTTTTCAAAATCTTCCCTGGATATGATGGCTGGGTGGACATCCTTATGGATAATCATCTCCTCCGGTTTTGCCGGACGCATCCGTTTGGAGCCTGGTGCGGTGGGGACAACCCTGCGCATGACTCTGTCTCCAACATAGGTCTGTTCACGCAAAAACCTTGATAACTGGTTTGGTTCCCAACAGGGATGATCGGACACGAGAGGGAGGGAGCCTTTTTTGGTTCGGGAGTTGTTCCGGTTATAAACAGCGGGGGTGACGAGGCCCTCCGCATTGAGTGCGTTGGCAATCTCCATCCGTGTCTTTCCCTCCAATGCCAGCGCAAATATACGCTGTATCGTTGCGGCTGCAGGCGGGTCGATCACATAGTTGGTACGATCTTCATTGACCAGATACCCGAAGGGAGGCGGAGGCAGATATGTCCCCTGGCGCATCCGCTGGTGGACGGATGCCTGGATCTTCCGGGAGAGGTCTTTGCTGTAGTAGGCATTGAGGACAGATTTTAAGACCATGCTCATGTTGTCCTCCACGGTGGTGCTGTTGGCACTGTCATAATGGTCTGTCACCGCAATGAACCGGACACCCAGGACGGGGAAGATCTGCTCTAAGTAGTCGCCGGTGATGATGTAATTTCTGGCGAACCGGGATAAGTCTTTCACAATAATGCACTGGATCTGCCCCTGCCGCGTCAGTTCCAGAAGGCGCTGGAATTCCGGACGGTCATCGTTGGTGCCGGTGTAGCCGTCATCCACAAACTCAAGGACATTCCAGCCGTCAAACTCTGCGTGGGTGTCGATATACTTATGGAGAAGGTCACGCTGGTTCTTGATGGAATTGCTCTCATCCTTGAAGGTTCCGACCTCCCCGTCTGCGAGGGAAAGCCGGATATAACAGGCGATATTGTCAGCCATCTGCATCATCCTCTCTTTCTGGTGTGATGGGTTGTTCTATGGTTTTGTATTCCCGGATACAGGATTCCATCTGCTGCATCCAGTCAGAAAAATTAAAGGTGATCTGTATCTCATCCCGGTGCCAGACAGCTACCTGCTTAATGAGCAGATGCACGGCACGGCTGTCAAGGTCGGGGGAGATATTGGCGGAGAGGAAGGCGTGGAGCCATTTGTTATCCGGCGTGAAATAGGTTTCTACTGCGTCAATTCGCTTTTGCGCCCTGGCAATATCGCCCTCAAGCCAGCCGGTTTCCTGCTCCAGCTTTTTGATCTGCATCTGATATGTCTCCTTGTCCAATATCCCATCTGATAAGTCCTCAAAAGCCTTTTGCCGCCGGTGTTGGATGGCGGCCTGTTTGGAATAGAGCATTTGAAGCTCTGCCTGCCGTTTGGCTTTGAGCTTTTTCTGGGAGTCCTCCATTGACAGGCGTTTTAAGAAGCTGTCGATCTCAATGGCGAGGGCAAGCTGTTTCTGCAGGGAGATAAGGACGATATTTTGCAGCTTCCCGGCATCGATCTGCAGCGGCTGATGGCCGATGTGCATGTCGTTGGGGATACCGTTACAGATATACTTTTTAAGCGCTCCGCTTTTCGGGTCGATCTGCCTTGACATGTAGCGCCTGCAGTTGCCGCATATGACCAGACCTGAGAATATATCCTGGTAATTTGCGCTGTTCAGACGGCTATGGTTCCGGGCGCTGCGTTTTTTTTCAACTTGATCGTCCAGCCTGCTTCGGATGAGAGCATACTGTTCGTGGGTAATGTATGCGTCATGGGTATCCGGATAGATGATCCATTCCGCCTCCGGTATGAACCGGGTGTTTTGTGGATCGTATTTCCTGCAGTAGCTTTTGTTACAGACGGTATCTCCTACATAGACCCGACTCCGCAGGATTCTTTGTATTGTCGCGTATGTCCATCTGCTGTTCTGCTGAACCAACGGCATTTTTGCCTTTTGCAGTTGCCTGAATTCGGATGGAGCAGGGATGCACATATCATTCAGATTGTGGCTGATTTCCGCATATCCCACCCCGTCCAGCGCCCACCTGAAAATCAGATGGACAAGAGGGGCTGCGTCCCGATCTATGAGGAAATGGCTGTTGTCTTTGGGATCTTTGATATATCCAAAAGGCGGCATACTCATAGGCGTAGGCCCCTTACTTCGCCTTATGTCGATAGAAGCAGATAATTTGCGGGACAGGTCTTTGCTGTAATAGTCGTTGATGATGTTCTTCATCCCCACCAGCATCGCTTCCGGGTCGGAGGTGGCGCTGTCATAGCCATCATAGATTGCGATGAACCGGACGCGGTAGGCAGGGAACACGTTCTGGAGGTAGTAGCCGGATTCCAGATAATTTCTGCCGAGCCGTGAGAGGTCCTTCACGACGATACAGCCGATCTTGCCGTTTTTTACGTCCTCCATCATGCGGACAAACTCCGGACGGTTAAAATTGGTGCCGGTCCAGCCGTTATCTACATAGGCTTCGGCAAGCTCCAGGTCTGGCTGCTGGAGGACAAAATCCCGAAGGAGTGCGACTTGAGTCTCCATTGTGTCACCGTCTGCGATGCCTAAATCCTGAACGGACAGGCGGCCATAGATTGCAGTCAATAACTTCTTCTTTTTTGGCTCCTTCATCGGCGTGGGCGTGACAGGCTCATTCTTCGCCTTACGTCTGCTGGTCCGCGCCATCGCTGCTCCCTCCTGTCTGTAGGGCAGGGCAGGAAGCCAGGAAATCCTGTACCCGCCGTATCTGATCCATGAATTTGAACCGTATCGTGATCGCCTTGTCCGCATGGACCTCTATGACTTCCACCAGGTCAGCCAGAAGGAACCGGTCAAGCTCCGCCACGTTCTGGTATTTCTTAAAAAAGGTGAGCCATTCGCCCTCCAGAGGGAGGCCCTTAATCCCATCCCGTTCCGCTTCCACGGAAAGACGGGCCTGCCGGGTCTTTTTGATGCGCTCTGTATAAATCTCTGACAGCTCCTTAAAATCTGCTTCGGTCAGCGTCCCCTGCTTGTAGCTGTCATACAAGCTGGCTTTTAGGGACTGGTTGCGGCTGATCTCCTCATCCAGCCGGGTGAGCTGGACATCAAAGCGGCGCAGGCTGTCCGGGTCATCCGGAAGGTCCTGAGCATAACGGAGCAGGCGCTCCATATCCAGGACGAGGGTGATCTGCTGATTTACAGCAGCGAGGACAGCGGCATAGAGCTTCGTTTCGCTGATGTTGTGGGATGTGCAGCCAGACTTCCTGCGGTATCCGGAACAGGCATAGTAGCAATGGATGGTATCCTTATACCGCACCCGCCGCCGGGTCATGCTCATGCCGCAGTCGGCACAGCAGAGGAAACCGCCGAACAGGTAGAGATGGTCATTGTCCGGGGCGATGCGGGTGTCCCGCCCCATGAGCATCTGCACTTCATCAAAGACCTCTTTGGGGACGATGGGTTCATGGGTGCCTTCTACCCTGTCCCATTCCTCCTCCGGTTTCTCGATAAGCCGCTTCACCTTATAGCTGGGCGTGGTCATTTTCCCTTGGACGGTAATGCCGATGTAGACTTCATTGGTCAGTATCCGCATGACGGATTTAGGTGCCCACTCCGCTTTCCCTTTGGTGCGGAAGTTGGTGGAGACATGAAGCCCCATGCTGTGCTTGTACTCCATCGGGCAGAGGACGCCCTGCTCATTTAACTTTTCTGCGATACGGTCTGCACTCAGACCGTGAATTTTGGAGTAGAAGATGTAGCGGACGATCTCCGACGCCTCCGGGTCGATGATGAGCTTGTTGTGGTCTGCCGGGTCTTTTAAGTAGCCGTAGCAGGCGAAGCTGCCGACAAAATCACCGTTCTTGCGCTTGATGGCAAGCTGGGAGCGGACTTTGGTGGAGATGTCCTTGCAGTAGGCGTCGTTGAACAGGTTCTTGAAGGGCAGGACGAACTGCTCTGCATCGCTCTGCTCCTTGCCTGTGTCAATGCTGTCGGTAATGGCGATGAACCGGACACCGAGGAACGGGAATACCTGTTCCAGATACTTACCGGCCTCAATGTAGTTACGACCAAACCGTGATAAGTCTTTCACAATAATACAGTTTATTTTCCGGGCGCGGACATCATCCATCATCCGCTTGAAATCCGGGCGTTCAAAATTGACGCCGGAATACCCGTCATCGGCATATTCATCGTACAGTTCCAGTTCCGGACGGTCTGATATAAAATCCAAAATAAGATTTCTCTGATTGGCGATGGAATTGCTCTCGTCCTTTACGCCCTCCCTTGCGTCCTCATCTTCTTTGGAGATACGGACGTAGGCGGCGCACATATAATGCGAAGGACGGGAAGCGCCCTGGCTTAAATTGGAAATAGACAAAGCCTTTAACCTCCTGATTGCATAGTGGTGCCATCAAGAAGCCAAAGGCTTTAAGCATATCTTCATTTACCCTGGCTTAATGATAGCATGTGGTTTTTGAGGTGTCCATACAGTTGTTGGACTTCACAAAAGGAATTATGAAAGTTAAACCAGTTCAGATGTGCGCATTGTCTGCATTATGCCGCTGGCGGATAAACTGCTCCAGCCGATCCTCGATGGTAGCGTCTGTTTCCGCATAGGTGATATGTACGACAACACCACCACAGAGGAACAGGTAAGGGTTTTTAATCTGTTCCAGATAATCCGCCAGCCGCTCCGCTTTCGGAAGGTCTGTATTCACCTTCACGGTGCCGATGTCAACCAGTTCGCTGCGTTCTGTGGTCATGGGGTCAATATCCCGAAGCTGCTCAAAATTTTTCATGGTGTCCTCCTTGTTATGGTGGGTGATAAGGGTTTGTATGGGTATCGGGTTATTTGTCAACAGGCAGATGTTCCATGAGCCATTTCAGCCTGTCCAATGCGTTATCCCTGCGATAGCGTAGGGTGCTTGATGCGATGCCGGTCTGCTGGGCAATCGTTTCAATGGTAAGATGCTCATAGAACAGGCCGCGGATCACAGCGGCCTCCTCTGCAGGCAGCCAGGTAAGCGCCTCGTTTAATTGCTCTATCCGAGCGTCGGCATTGGGTTGTGTTTCGGTTGTTGCTGCCATCGTCTCTATCCAGGCAGGTGCATCTTTATCGTCTATATCTGCACCGCCGCCAGAGGTAAAAAGCGCCGCCTGTTCCTCGGAATAGAGCATCTGCCGGTAAAGGGAACGGATGACCCGGATATAATACGGGTCCACATCGCCGCTCTGTACCGCATCCAGAATCTCCTCGCTGATCTCGCCGGATGCGCTAGGCAGTCTCTAGCAGGAACGCACGGGAGAGGTCCGGGATTGTATCAGCGGGAAGTTCGCCCTGCGTGATGCGTTGCAGAAGTCCTTCTGAAATCAGACCGTAACGGAACAGCTTTTGTACTTTTGCAGGCAGGCTCTTTTCGCACAGCTTGTAAAGAATCTCTGCAGGGACAGCGCCGCTTTCGATGAGAGGACGGAGCGCAGCAGGCAGCGTGCCGGCTTGAATCATCTCCCTCGCCCGGCCTATCAAATGAATCTGCCGGGTAAATTCGTTTAGGGTTTCCTTTCCCTGACTGTCCCATATCTGTTTCCCCAATGTGGCTGGCACTTTCCCGGACAGGAGAGTCGTCAGCGTATCCGGGTCAATGCCGTAGGGGACGCCAGCGACGATGATCGTATCGCCGCCAGGCTGGAGGCAGGAGGTAAACAGCCAGGGGTTCTTATTTTCGGTGAACGTCTCTGCCATCGGATCACCATCCCGGCGACAGGTAATCTGCGAGGGAATCGATCTTTCCCTCCAGCTCTTTGCGCAGGGAAGCCAGGATACGTTTCTTCCAGCGCCGAGCAGTCCTGTCGGAAATCTTCATGCGTTTTGCCGCCGCCCGGAGGGAGAGCCGATCATCGTACAGATAGCAGATAAGCGTGTAATCGTTTTGGTTCAGCTTATCCAAAGCATCCTGCAGGTAGGATTGCGCCTGCTTATGTACGAAAACGGCCTCCGGTTCCATACGCTTGTCTGAAAGGTTGTCCAGACGGTAAACACAGCCGTGGTCATCCAACACATCCTGAATGGAGTGACCCTGGGCTTTCAGCACCTGGTAGCGGCTGCGGCGCTCATCGCGCAGGATGACCAGCAGATATTTCCGCTCAATCGTTCCGTCCTGCAAGCCCTGCAGGATGGAATCGTCAATCTCATCTTTTGCGTGGAGAAGCAGAGCCGATTCCATGAGGAAGGCATTGGACAGAGCGGGCAGGACATTCCTGGTCAGGACCTTGCTGCACATTTCCTCATACGCTGACTCGGAGAGCAGGTGCTTCTCCCAGAGTGACTTAGCTTTCGCCAGCAATGTCTTCTGGCAGAGTCGGAACAGAATAGGCGCAGGAACATCGCCGCTGTCGATGAGGGGCTTTAGTTCTTCGGACAGTTCCCCGGCGCTGATCATGTCGTTGGCCTTTTTCATAAGGCTGCGCTGACGGCAGAAGTCATAGCAGACATCTTCGCCGTGGTTCTCCATGATTGTCTGGTAGAGGTCTGGTGCAACGATGCCATTTTCGAGCAGCGCTGCTGTGACTGCATCCAGTTCGTAGCCGGTTCCGTCCACAAAAACTCGATGCAAATTCTGAGTGTTTTCTCTGTGGTTCATAGTAGTTCCTCCTTGTACTCGTTGACTGTTTGTAGGGGACTGGATTGTTGCTCCTACTTAACAGCCAAGGTTTTGGGGGAACTGCGGCTAGTTGCGCCGAAAAAACCACACAAAAATAAAAAAGAGCGGCAGATGTCCGCAATTCCCCGTAAAGAATTGCTTCCGTCTGCCGCTCTCCTCCGGCTCTCTAAACCGGTCCAGAACCTGAACAAACTTTTGGCTCCTGATTGTCGCACCTGGGGGCATTTTCCCGATCCTGCGCCTTAGCAGTTTGCCTCACTGTATGTAATTGTCAGGTGCATCTTTACCCGGTGGCGTGTCCGGGTTTTTGCCGCTCCAAGTCCTGAGATTCAGGGAATATCAGAATGATGCGGCGGGGATTGATGTCAATCTCCCACGGCCTTTTGCATCGGTGGCACAGCACAGCGCACTCCAATGTCATACCGCAGGTGATGAGTTTCGCCCCACACTTGGGGCAGTGGATTACAATAGGCTGCTCTTTCAATTTTTCTCTCCTTTCGGTTGATTGGTACAACTATCATTATAATCACGCACCTGCATACGATTTCCTCTGTGCGTCCTTTGTACGTCCTTTTTTTCGTCCTAATTTTTTCCTCTGGACAGCCCTCAAAAGCTCCTTGCAATTTCCTCATAGAATCCTCTGTCGGCACGCAAATATGATCAGGGGGTGTTAGCCTGCCGCCTTTACATTTTCCATTGCAGAGAACGGTGGAAAAGGGCAAAAAAATACCCCTGTGCTGTTCACACAGGGGCAGGGGATGGGTGATCATTCACCCAATATTTCATGTAGTTCTTCGGCCTGTTCTGGAAGCAGGCAGCTTCCATGACTGTTCAGAATGCTTCTGGCATGGGGATATTCGTTGCAGCCAATATAGGCTTTGATCTCCCAATAGAACAGGTCGGGGTCGGAGCAGAAACGGAACACTTCCGGGAAAGCGATGTCCAGCATTTCATTGTATCGCTTTTCACTCGCCAGTAGCTCCAGACATTTATGCAGGACACGCAGCCGCAGATGCTGATACTTAATATCGACCTCCTGGATAATCGCAATATTGTGCTGGCTGGGGAGGACATGGCCGGTATAGTCGCTTAAAATCTTCTTGCATATTTCGATCAGTTTTCCGGTGTCCGTCTCCCTCAGTGCTTCAATGAACAGATCGTCAATATCTTGCAGGTCAGTCCGGACCTTATATTGCGGGGAGACGCTGAACCGGAAGTTGTTCCATATGACCAGATCCCCATCCGGGAAAAACTGACGCATACGGTCACGGGATTCTCCGGCGATATTGATGAGGGAGTGCCGTATATTTTGCGGCTTGGTTGTGTTGAGCCAAAGAGCCTCCGCAAGCGTTTCGCCGGGATACCCGGTCTTGCCATTCATCAGGACGCAGGCCAGAAATGTGATGTCCCGGCTGCTTTTGAAATTGTTCTCTGTCAGGATGCCGTTCGGACAGTGTATTTCCAGACCGTCGAAAAATTTAACGTAGACTTCATTAGGTTCCTTTTCCTCATGGAGAGAGCTGTTTTCCTTGATGTACTGCATCAGCATCTTCTCGTTGATTTCTGCCACCGAAACATAGGACAGCACTTGCAGCATACCGATCTCTGTCTGGAAGCGGCGGGGGTTAATGATAGCAACGAGGCCGGAATGCCGTTTATGGTAAGGAACAGCGAGAAACGAATGGACGCCGCTAGTATCCAGACGCTTATACTCCACACTGTCGGGTGGGTAAAGCTCTTTGATGTCAGGTATGACGATAGACCGGTCCTCCTTGATCGTCTGCAAAAAAGCAGGATACTTGGTAAGATAGATGGGGTCATCCCCACAGAGCGGAGCGACACCCTCACGGGTGATCTCACGCATATAGTTACCGGCGACCTGCAGTTCCACATCCGTGTTTGCCATGATCACATGGTCTGCATCGTAAAATTCCATTGTGGTGCGCAGGGCATCATCACTGATCAGGTCGCAGTCATGGCCGCCGCGCAGTTTTGCTTCCAGGCCGGTGACGACCTGCGCAAAGTGCAGCCCGTGGATGCAGGCTGCTTTATCAGCATCGCTCATATCATATGCTGAAAGGATTCCTTCAATCCGTTTAATCTCGGCTTCGTCCATATGTCATTCCTCCTCCTCTGGTAGCCGTGATTGTATGGAAGAATCAAAAGGTTGCAGTGTCAGGATTTTTCTTTTTCTTTTTTCCTTCTATTATTCTGCCGCCGAAAGAGGCGGATGTAATCTTCCTGATCCTCCGGGTCCAGTTTTTTGAATTCCTGATAGCCTGCCTCCGTCTTAAGCGGCGAGGCATTATCGGTATCCAGAAAGGCACTTGGCGATATCTTCAGATAATCGCAGATGATAAAAAATTCACGCAAGGGAATCGACTTCGTTTTGCCGGAGATATAGTCTCTTATATATCCCCTCGCATGGCCTATTCCAAGGCTTGCCTCATAATAGGAAATATCTTTTTCTGTTAGCAAACGTGCGAGCTTGTCACGCACAAAATCATCATTCATGTAAGATCACCCCTGTTCATATTCTATCGAAATGTAATGGGGCATCTGCCGGATGATAACCGCTATTTCATAGCTACTGATGGTTATAAACCATCCACGAGAAAAAACAGGTCGAAATCAGGAAGGAGACAAAATTTTTTGAAAAATAGAGACGGTTTATTTGAAGTTAATTGCGTTTCCCTCCTCGTTTTTCGGTAAGTATCAGAGGGACAAACGCTGGATTGAAATGCCCTAGACAAATCCGCGAAGCGGATAGATGAGGCCCCGAAGGGGGTGAATCCGAGAGATTCAGTAGCTAAGAGCAAAGATTCGTCTTGTGGCCGCATTTGTGTGACACACATCGTGTGTCACACAATAAAACAGCCACTGGGCGACGCACTTTGTTGGGGATTCCGATTCCCCAAACCCTCGATGAAAAAGCGCAGGGGCGCTTTGCCGTTCTGTGCAGGAGGATGAAGGGCTTGCGCCTTATCTCCGTACAGAATGGCAGAGTGATTTTCAGCAACAGGTGCTGAAAATGTCGCCGTCTTTGCGCTGCAAGACTGCCGACAGGGAGGGCGAAGATAGATTGAAACGCAGGAAAAAATACGACCCGGAGCGCCGGGAGTATTACATTAAGGCCAGAGTAAACGAGGAGGAACTTCGGGAGTTCCAAGCGCAGGTGGAGAAGCTGGGAATCACCCAGTCGGATTACATCCGTCAGGCTGTCATGACTGCCAAGGTTAACGTCATTGTGCATCCGGTCTATGACAGCGATGCGCTGGATAAGATCGCCGCTGAGTACAGCAAAATCGGGAGCAACATCAATCAGATAGCAAAGCATTTAAATGAGGGGAATCCCATGACTGCAAGACTCCAGAAGACACTGAACCATTGCATTGCCGACCTCAGTTCTCTGAAAGCGCAGATCGAGAAAATGGCGGGAGATATGTGATGGCCATCCTAAAGCATATCGCCAGCAAAAACAGCGACTACACGGAGCCGGAGCGATACCTGATTTTTGAACACGATGAGAAAACGGGAAAGATGGTTTTGGATACAGATGGCTACCCGGTGCAGAGGAAAAAATACATCCTGGACGGCATCAACTGCGACCCTGGTGCCTTTGCCGCCGAGTGCCGGAGGGCAAACCGGGCGTTCAGGAAAAACAGCGGGAAAGATGAAATTAAGACCCACCATTACATCATCAGCTTTGACCCGAAAGACCGGGAGTTGGGGCTGACAATGGAGAAAGCCCATGCGATGGGCATGGACTTCGCAAAGAAGTATTTTCCGGGGCATCAGGCGTTGGTCTGCGCTCACGATGATGGCTCCAATGGAAGCGGAAATATCCACGTTCATATCGTCATCAACAGCCTGCGGATCTATGATGTGCCGCCGCTTCCATACAAGCAGCGGAAGTACGATTGCAAGGCCGGGTACAAGCATTGCTGCACGAACGCTTTCCTCCATTATCTGCGGGAGAGCGTGATGAAGATGTGCCAGATGGCTGGCTTGAATCAGGTGGATTTATTTCACTCAGATCGCAGGGTGACAGATCAGGAATACCATGCTGCCCAGCGTGGCCAGGATAAGCTGGATCAGGAAAATGCGGCGGTGGTTGCTGCCGGAGAGCAGCCGAAACAGACGAGGTTTGAGACGGAGAAGGAGAAACTGCGACAGGCCATTTTGGATGCGGTTTCCCGGAGCCGGTCTGTCTCAGAATTTCGACAAATTTTGTTGGAGGAACACGGTATTCGTGTAAAGGAGAGCCGGGGGCGCTGGAGCTATCTGCCGCCCGACAGAAAGCAGCCGATTACGTCCCGCAGGCTGGGGGATTTGTGTTCCAAAGAGGCAGTCACGGAGGCGATTCAAAAGCGTGTCAGAGAACAGTTAGAGACTGGCACTCCTATGCAGAAGTTGGAACCCCCTGAAATTTCAAGGAAAACGGCCACTTCGGATTTGCTGTCCGGGGCGGAGAATATCGGCCAGATCATCGACATTGAAAAGGCCGGAGACAGCGAAGCCTACGCCCAATGGATCAAGATACACAACCTGCAGGAACAGGCAAAAACATTCAACTTTATGTCGGAACATGGATTGCTGTCTGGTGGTGAATTAGATGAGGAATATGCCCGCTTGACCGAGCGGTTCCGTGCAGGAAGAACCGGCATCAAGGACACAGAGGCAAAGCTAAAAGACGTAAACCGGAAGCTGCGACTTTTGGGGCAATACTACAAGGGGAAAGCCGTGTACCGGGAGTATGTTAGATGTGGGAAAAAGCCAGCGTTCCAGAAGGAGCATCAGGCAGAGCTTACACTGTACGAGACTGCCAGCCGGGAGC
>JAJQHY010000052.1 GCA_021199495.1 Lachnospiraceae bacterium
GGGAATCTGGGAACAGGGAGTCGAGCGGGGAGAAGAGCTTGGCCGAGCAGAAGGCAGAGCGGAAGGTAGAGCGGAAGGCCGAGCGGAAGAAAAACGTGCCACTGCCCAGCGGCTGCACAAGCGGGGCAATGATGTACGCAGTATTGCGGAGGACGTGGACGCCAGCGTGGAATTGATCTGTGAATGGTTGGGACTGGCACCAGTCACCGCGTGATTGCTTTCAGACCAGATGTTGAAGAATATGATCCATGGAGCTCTGTTGAGGAGAGAGCAGTATCTCACGAAATCCATGGGCACTGTCGGGGCGGAGCGGCATTTCACGAGCGTCATTGTGCACTGCCAGGGCGGATTTGGTATCCCACGAAAGCCAAGTGACTCTGCCAATGCGACTTCGATATCTGAAGAGAGTCCCGGCGCCCTGCCGAGGCGGCTGCGACATCACAAAAGCAGGGAAATAAAGCGGGAAAGGCATGAATCCCGCCTGATTGCAGGAAACTGTGGTCAGGCGGGATTTTAAAATATGTGGGTAGACAATTATAGAAAATTCGAGTATAATCTAAGGCGAATCCATGCATAAAAAACACCCGCATTCCGGATAATAAGGCTGATCCGGGGGTCGGGTGAGGGGCGTTTGGGCGGGTGATTTCTGTAAGTATCCTCCTTAAAGTACGGGGCTTTTGGTTAGAATCCTCCCAATTTTTAGAATTATCATAATCTTTCTCAAAGATACCATCATTTTTGGTTTCTGTCAATGAAAAATATTGCCAAAGCATGGACTGATTTATCGTCAAAATTCCTAACATTCCGACAAGGAGTCCGGTTTACAGGACAACCAAGCTTTCAAAGCAGCAGTCAGGCCCCGCGTCAGCCAACATGAAGGCAGTGAAATTAGCGCTGCGGCAATCGCATGTAAGCACTTCCATATTAAATTATAGAAGAAACAGAGTCGTTCGCGGCTCTTTTTTTGATCTGAAAATTGCTGTGCTGCTGCGGCCGGCAAAAGGAAATAAGAGCCAGGCGGCGTGCAGCCGGGCAATATAAGGGAGGAATGAGGTGGCGCCGGGCAGAAAAAAAGAATGTGAGTGTGTGACCGGGTAGTGGCCAACAGAACAGTCCAGGGCGATATAATCATCTGAAATAGGACGATATATCGTCCCAACTGGTGCCAGGACGACCAGGCCGCGACGATATGGCAACCAGACCGCAGTCGTAAGGAGTCAGATCAGAAGTCATTAAGTGGTCAGAAAATTCCGGATTTCCGCGGTTTTAAAGGGTTTGGAGTGCTTTCATTCTGTAAGGAGGATACTTAGAGTACGGTTTTGAGGGGTCAAAAGTGGTCGGAAGGTACCGATGAGGGCAGGCAGCTGTCCGAATGAATTGTCATGTATACAGAGCCGGACGGATTGATCTGGAGCAATGCGGGCGGCTTCCGTATAAATCTTTCCCTGAAACGAAACCAGACAAGCTCCCAATCACGCGGAAGGTTTTAAGGCTTCGTTTTGGAAAACACAATCTTATTTCAAAGAGGAGACTGAAACAATGCGTAAAATGAAAAAAATTGCCAGCCTTTTGATGGCGCTGGTAATGGTGATGGCAATGAGCGTCACGGCGTTCGCTGAAGATGACCCCACTGGTCCTGATGTTGAAACGGAATCAGAGTATAGTATCACGATCAGCAGCGCCGCAGTTAGGGAGACCTACAGCGCCTACAAGGTATTCGATGTTACCTACAGTGGTACCAGCTATGCATACACTATTGATAGTTCTTCCAGCGCGTTCTATAGTGTTGTAAACACTAGCGACATCTTCACACTGACTCAGGTCAATGGTTCTACCACTTATGTGGTTGAATTGGCTGCTATAAAAGATGGAGTTGATGAAACGTCTGGAGAAACCATCTATAGAACTGCAACTGCTGCTGAGATCCTGGCTGTTCTTTCCCAAGCTGATCTGGAAGAAGTAGTTGCTGATGGCACAGCAGTGGGAACGACTAGTGGGGAAACTACAACCGCAACGATCAATTTAAACGATGATGGTTACTACTATGTAACAACAACTCTGGGCAGCGTGGCCATGCTGGACACTGCTGATCCGAAGATTACCATCACTGACAAGAACGGTGAGCCTACTCCTGACAAGCAGGTCCTGGAAGGCGAAGGTTATGGCAGCACAAGTGACGCAAGCGTTGGCGATACTGTGTATTTCAAGACCACTATCACCGACATTGCTGGTGCAACAGATCTGATCCTGCACGATAAAATGACAAACCTGAACTCTGTAAGCATTCTTTCTGTGGTTTATTATAGCAGCAGTACGGATACAGAGGGTACAAGCTTGAGTGGAGCTGGAGAAGGTGCTGCATATACACTGATAACAGATAGCACCACCTTAACTGATGACTGTACCTTTGAAATTGCTTTTTCTGATAGCTTTGAGTCTAACACTCTGAAAACGGCAAGCAGTGACGCTTATATTGTGGTTAGCTATACTGCAGTTATAACATCTAATGCAGTTACTAACGGCGCAACTAATGAAACAAACCTCAACTATGGTGAAAACGGAAATTCTACTTCAACTACAGATACAACCACGACCTACACCTATGGCTTTAATGTCTATAAGTACACTGGTGAGGGTGACGAAGCAACTGCTCTGCCTGGGGCTCAGTTCGTTCTTTCTAAGACCGTGGATGTTACTGTGGATGAAGAGACCACTCAGGTTACTTATTACGCGGTAGTTGAAAATGGCGTTCTGACCGGATGGACCACTCATCTGAGCGCAGAAGAAGGTGACGCGGAAGATACCGTTTACGCGACCGTTCTGACATCTGGTGAAGACGGGAAGATTTCTGTAGATGGTCTGGATGGCGGAAGATATAGCTTGACTGAGATTGAGGCTCCTACCGGTTACAATAAGCTGACTGCTCCTATCGTATTTAATATCACTGGTATAGTAGATCAAGAGACAGGCGATTTAACTGGTAATTACAGTGTCTCACTCGCTGAAGATAACACAGGCAGTGAAACTGTTGACAACACTACTAACGTAATCAACGTGCAGAACAACTCCGGCTCTGAGCTTCCCTCCACCGGCGGCATCGGCACCACCATCTTCTATGTTGTTGGTACCGTACTGGTTCTGGGCGCAGCGGTTGTGCTGATCACCAGAAGACGCATGAGCAGCGAGGCATAAATCATACATATGTGATATCAGGGAACCGGCATTCGGAAATCCGTGGTATCACATGAGCTGTAAAAGGGGATGACTTCAGACATTTCCTGATAAAACAGTTATGTTTGATTAAAGTTTATAAACCTGTCCCGGCCAGGGGCTGGGACAGGGCCCTTTAAGGGAAATGAACGCTGGTTGTTGTTCGTTGCCCACCACTGTCCAGACAGCGGCAGGCAGCGAAGAGCTGACAGCTATGATTTGTAAGGAGAGCCTGAGCAGGTATGAGGCGGCAGCAGGAAAAAAGGCAGAAAAAAAAGAACGACCGGATTACCACCCTTGTTCTGATTGGCATATTTATCGTCGGCGTGCTGATCCTGGCCTATCCGTCTGTCAGTAACTGGTGGAACTCGAAGGTGCAGAGCCGGGCGGTGGCGGTCTATGACGAGGCGGTCGCGGCTTTGAACGAGGTGGATTACACCGCGTACTTTGAGGCTGCCGAGGCCTACAATGCGGAGCTTTTTGAAATCGGTTCCGCGAACGCGATCGCGAACGTGGAGCTGGTGGATGAGGACTACTGGGATCTGCTGGATGTTGGCGGCACCGGGGTGATGGGTTACATCACGATTGACAAAATCAATGTGCAGCTGCCAATCTACCACGGGACGAGCGACAGTGTCCTGTCGGCGGGAGCCGGTCACCTGGAGGGAACGAGCCTGCCGGTTGGCGGCGAGAGCACGCATACCGTGATTTCCGCGCACAGAGGGCTGCCGAGCTCGCTGCTTTTCACGAACCTGGATCAGCTGGAGGTCGGGGACACGTTTACACTGACGGTCTTAGATCAGGTGCTGACCTACGAGGTGGACCAGATTTCAATCGTGCTGCCGGACGAGATTGAAAACCTCTATATTGAGGAAGGAAAAGATTACTGCACGCTTCTGACCTGCACCCCGTACGGCATCAACACGCACCGCCTTCTGGTGCGCGGCGTGCGCGTGGAAAACGCCACCAGAACGCTGATCCACGTGGACGCGGAGGCCTACAAGGTTGCGCCGCTTTTGGTCGCGCCGGTGCTGGCGGTGCCGATGGTCGTAATTTTGCTGATTGTGCTGCTGATCACGACCGGCAAGCGGCACAGGAAGCGCAAAAAAGAGCAGAAGGCGCGCAGACAGAGGGCGAAGAACCCCGAAGCGTGGGACGCGCCGGAGGATGAAGGCTGAGAAAAGCTGGAAAGTTCCGGAGGATGAGGGCTGAGAAAAGCTGGAAAGTTCCGGAGGATGAGGGCTGAGAAAAGCTGGAAAGTTCCGGAGAAAGAGACAGCTGAAACCGGGCAAAAGGCTGAGAAAAGAGCAATCACCCCGCCGAGAGCAGAAGCTTTCAGCCGGGTATGCTGATAGATGTGAGTTGACACACCCTGTCAAACATGGAGGGAATGATATGAAATACAGGAATGGACTTGTAAAAAAAGCTGCCGCGCTTTTTGTGAGCGCAGCCCTGATCGGCGCAACATGCACGCCTGTCAGTGCGGCCACGGTGCCGGATCTGGATCTGACCAAAACCGGCTCGATTGAAATGACGCTCATGGACGCGGACGGTGTGACGGTATCCGGCGGGGCCGTGACGGTCTATGAGGTAGCAACGCTTACCTTGGACGACGGCAATATGGCCTACGTGTTCACGGACGACTTTGCGGACTGCACGGTGACGCTCGATGTGACGGACACCACCCTGGCGGCGTCGCTTGTGTCCTACATGGATGGGCTTTCGATCACCGGCACGGAGAAGGAGGTTGCTTCTGACGGAACGGTCAGCTTCACGGGCCTTGAGCTGGGCCTGTATCTGGCGGTGCAGACGACCGCGTCCGCGGATTATGAGACCATCAGTCCCTTCGTGGTGACGCTGCCGATGGATGAGGACGGCGTGTGGGTCTATAACGTGAACGCGAACCCGAAGGTCGGCACAGTGACACTGATCGAGGAGGAGCCCGAACCGGAAACCACGGTGGAGGAACCCGAACCGGAGACTCCGGCAGAAGAGCCCGAATCGGAAACTCCGGCGGAGGAAGAGGAACAGCCCACTACCGAGGAGACAGTGACGGAAACTGTCGAGGAGACGGTGCCTGAGACCACGACCGCAGATCCCATCCTGCCGCAGACCGGACAGCTCAACTGGCCGGTGCCGATCCTTTTAATCGGCGGCTTTGTTCTGCTGATTGCGGGCTTTGTTTTAAAGAATTCTGATCATAAGAACAGACGCTATGCCTCATAACAGAAACAAAAGAGCCGCATCCAGGCGCAGACGCAGGAAAATTGGCACGCTGCTTATGGCCATCGGCAGCCTGATGCTTTTAGGGGCGGTCGGGCTTCTGGCTTACAATGCGTGGGACGACTGGCGGGCCGGTACGGCGGTGGTAAAAGTCCAGGACGCTCTGGACCTGGCCATGGAGAACCGCAATTCGGGCGTTACGCTGTATGAAAACAGCACCGGCACGCGGGATGCGGATGATACGGAAATGGACGTCATCGAGATTGATGGCTACGACTACATCGGAACGCTTTCCATTTCCCGATACGGGCTGGAGCTGCCGGTCATGGCGGACTGGTCCTACGCGGGGTTGAAAATCGCACCGGCCTGCTACAGCGGTTCGGTGTGGACGGACGACCTGGTGATCTGCGGACATAATTACGAGCGTCATTTCGGGTATTTAAAAGACCTGGAGGAGGGCGATACCATCACCTTCACGGATGTGGACGGCAATGTCTGGTATTACGTGGTAAATGAGGTCCTTACACTGGAGCCGACTGCTATTGAGGAAATGCTGGCGCAGGGCGGCGTATCCTGGGATCTGACGTTATTTACCTGTACGACCAGCGGGCAGGCGCGCGTGACGGTTCGCTTAAGCAAGGTAGCGATGGTGGAGTCGTGAGGATTTGATTTAAAGAATGGCTGAAAAAGAACTGCGGAAGATGAACCGCACCGAGCTGATTGAAATTATTTACGCGCTGCAGCAGAATGAAAAGACGCTTCGGCGGGAAAATGAGGATTTACAGGAGCAGCTGGAGGACAGGACAATCCATATGGAGAAGGCCGGGTCGATCGCGGAGGCGGCGCTCGGATTAAACCATATTTTCGAGGACGCCGAGCGGGCGGCGAAGCAGTATTTATATTCCGTGAAGGAAGCGGCGGGGCCGGCCGAGCAGCAGGCGCAGGTAATATTGGCGAATGCCTCTAAAAAGGCGGATGCGCTGGTGAAGCGTACCGAGGAAGAATGTCTGGCAAAGCGGGCGGTCACCGAGAAGGAATGCGCCGCGAAGTTAGAAGAGGCGGAGCACGAATGTGAGGCGAAGCTGGAAGCCGCGGAGGCGGAATGCGAGGCGCTCATGGATGACGCGAAGCAGGCAGCCCGGGACAGGATTATAAAGGTGAACAGGAAGATTAAACTTCTGATGAATAAATACCCCATGCTCAGGGAATATCTTGAAAAAGAGAATGAGACAGGAGGGGAGTTGCAGTGACGAAGCAAGAGCACAATCTGCGAACTGCGCAGATTCCCAGCGAGTCCGAAATCCGTGAGGAGCGGGAGCGGCTTCGGTACCGCAGGCGGTACCGCCAGACCATGCGGACCACGATCTATTCCATGATCGTCGTCGCGGCGGTGGCAGTCCTGTTGGCAACGATGTTTCTGCCCGTGCTGCAGGTGTCCGGCACTAGCATGGAGCCGACCCTGGAAGACGGCGATATTATCCTCTTAGTCAAGACCGGCGATTTTGAGACAGGCGACCTGGTTGGCTTTTATTATCAGAACAAGCTCCTGTTAAAGCGTGTGATCGGCGGGCCGGGCGATGTGATCGACATCGACGACGAGGGCAATGTCTACGTCAACGGCGAGCTGATTGACGAGCCGTACCTGACTGTGAAGGCCTTAGGCGAGACGGATCTGACGTATCCCTATCAGGTGCCGGAAAGCCGGTATTTCGTGATGGGGGACAACCGGGCGACATCGATTGACTCCAGGAGCAGCGCGATCGGGTGCATTGAGGAAGACCAGATCGTGGGCAAGGTCATTTTGAGAGTGTGGCCGTTTGATCAGATTTCGCTGATTCATTAGAGCAGAGCATAATACGGCGTAAGCCGTTTGCTAAGATAGATGTTTTAAGGAAATAAAATCATTTCAGGCAAATGTAAACAGTCCGGTGAAAGGCCGGGCAGCCCCGCGAGGGGGTGGAGGTATCAGTATGCAGGATCTTGTAACAAGGTATCTGAGAAAATTCAAAAAGGAGCATCGCATGAGGCGTCGGCTGGGAGGAGTCCTGCTGGTGTTGGCTTTGATGGTGAGCATTGGCGTGTACTGGCAGCTGAAGCTGACCGGCGCGGCCCTGACCAACGAAACCTACTGCGGAAAAGAGGAACACACGCATGACAGCGAGGAGTGCTATGAGTGGGTTCTGGTCTGCGGCTATGACGACGTGACCGAATCTGAGGTAACCGTGGAGGAGCTGGAAGAACTCTGGGAAGCGGGGCTGATCGGGACGGAGGATGCTTCGGCGGAGGTTGTGGAGACGGCTGCGTCGGAAACCGTGACCGTGACAGACGCGGCGGAGACAGAAACTTCTTCGACGAATGCCGACGTAACGGATGAGGCTGCTGAGACTGGCGCTTCAACAGAAGTGGGAAGCTCCGAAGAGTCAGCGGCGGAAGCTGTATCAACTGCAGCGGAGGTTTCTGATGGCTCTGTGTCCACCGGACATACGCACACGGCGGAGTGCTACGAAACCGTAACGACCCTGGTCTGTGATCAGGAAGAGAGCGAGACCGTGACGGTGACAACCGAAGGCCATACGCACGACGACGCCTGCTACACCGCTGTTTTGACCTGCGGCCAGGAGGAAGGCGAAGGCCATACGCACAGCGAATCCTGCTATGAAACCGAGTTGGTGCTAACCTGTGGGCTGGAAGAGTCTGAGGGCCATACCCATTCTGAAGACTGCTATGATGAGGAAGGAAATCTGATCTGCGGTCTGGAAGAGAGCGAAGGTCACACCCATTCCGACAGCTGCTACACGGAAGTGGAAACACTTGTCTGTGGGCTGGAAGAATCGGAAGGCCACACCCATGACGAGAGCTGCTATACAACAGAACTGACCTGCGGTCTGGATGAAAGTGAGACTGTGACGGAGACCATCGAGGGCCATACCCACGACGAGTCCTGCTATGTGACAGAGCAGGTGCTGGTCTGCGGGCTGGAAGACACCGAAGGCGAGCCGGAGTCGACCGAGCCTGAGACGGCTGATCATGCGGATGACGAAGCTACAACAGAAAGTGAAAATAATTCTGACAATACTGGGGATCCTGCGGATGACACTGCTGAGAACAATAATAATGCGTCCGAAGAAGGTACCTCTGATGAGGATATTACCAACTCAGAATCCGGCCACGTACATACCGCAGCCTGCTATCAGAAGGTTCTCGTGTGTAAGCTCGAAGAGCACACTCACACGGCGGCCTGCTTAAGCGACAATACCGCGGACGTGGAGACCGCTGAGGACTGGGAAGCCAGCCTTCCGGATAATTTAAGTGAAGACTGGGCGGAAGCAGTCGTTGAGATTGCAAAGAGCCAGTTAGGATACACTGAAAGCACCGCAAACTTTACCCTGGACGATGACGGCGAGACGCAGCGCGGCTACACCCGCTACGGCGCATGGGCCGGAAACGAATACGGCGACTGGGATGCCATGTTTGCCTCCTTCTGCCTGTCTTATGCAGGCCTGTCCACCGAGGCCTTCCCGGAATCCACCGGCGCCAACGCCTGGGCTGTGAAGCTGAAAGACGTTGACCTGTATAAGGACGCCGCGGACTACGTCCCGACAGCGGGTGACCTGGTATTCCTGGACAGCGATGAAGATGGCAAGATTGACCGCGTCGGCATCGTGATTTCCGTGGATGAGAAGAATGATAAACTGACCGTAATCGAGGGCAACTATGCCGTCGAGACGGATACCACCGAAAACGGCACCGTGGACGCGGTCTGCGAAGTGGAATACAGCCTGAGCGCCGCGTGCGTTCTGGGCTACGGCGTACTGCCGGAATATGTCAGCGAATTTAAAACCTTTACAGCCACCGCTGACGGCGTGACCGTCACCGTGACTGCCCCGACCGGCGCACTGCCGGACGGCGCGGAGCTTGTCGTAAGCCTGATTGAAGAGGGCAGCGACGCTTACAACGCGGCCGCAGAGGCCATCGGCTACGAGGAAGAAACCGTGGAAGTAGCAGCCACTGAGAGCGAAGACGGCATCGCACTTGCATCCGAGGAAGACGCAGAAACGGAAACAGAGACTGTCGCAACCTCCGGCCTTGCCGTGCTGGATATCAGCTTCCAGGTGGACGGTGTGGAAGTCGAGCCCACCGAAGCTGTGACCGTCAGCATTGACGCTTCCGCCATCATTCCGGAGGAAGCCGACGCAAGCACGATCGAGGTACAGCATCTGACGGAGACCGAGGACGGCGTTGTGGAGTCCACCGTGGTCGCAGACGCGACGGAGGAAACTGCAGGTACCGTGACAGTATCGGTGGAGGAAGTGACAGAGACGACCGTGGCTGTGGCGGAGTTTGAGGTGGAGAGCTTCTCAAAGTTTACGATTACGTGGAGCAACAATAATGGCAGCAAAACTTATTACACTATTAAGGTTATTTATGTGGATGAGACTGGAAACGAATTGCAATTGGATGAAGAGTGTGATTCTGTAACAATACAAAATAATAGTAGTAATTATAGCAGTGATAAATATTATTTTAGTACATATGCATATAGCATAAATGGTTATGAGTATTCGAAAGCTGTATATGGATCCGTTTCAGATGGTTCAGTCAATGGAGATGAAGTTACTTATGTCATTTTTACGGCAAAAAACAGTAGTGGACAAACATCCAGAACAGTAACATTTTATAATGATGGTGAGCAGGTTGGTAATTCTATCAATAATAGCTCGACAGATATTAATGTATACCTGATCTACGTACCTCTTGCCCCCAGTGTCTCCATCTCTGCTGAGGGTTCCGATGCAAACGGCTACACCCTGACCGCCACTCCGTCCTATTTCTCCGGCGACCCGTCTTATAGCTGGGAGATCACAAGCAGCAGTGATAACGCCGCTATCACGACGAATAGTGACGGCACCGCTGAAGTGGCCTGGAGTGATGAAGCTACGGACGGCGACACTGTAACTGTTCAGGTGACCGCAACCTATACGGATAAGAATGGGAACGAGGAAATTGCCACCAGCACCTACACTCTGACCTATGGCAAGGTGGAGCTAACGGTCTATGTGACCTACAACGGTGGCACTGCTGCATCGGGTGCAACTGTTACGCTGAAAACAGAGGATGGTACTGAGGTAAGCTCCGGAACAACTGATGCAGATGGCAAAATTACCTTTACCGTGTCCAATGCTACCACCTATACAATTTCCGCGTCTTATAAAGTTTCCTCTTCTGCGACGCTGACCAACAGTAAAACAGTCCTTGTCAGCGAAAGCACTGAGGAGACCATTGAACTGGTTTCAGAGAAAGCAAATAACAGCGCAAGCACAAGCAGTGCAGATCACATAGATATAAAATATTCCGCTGCTGAGAGCGAGGAAACTGAAGGAGAGAAACTGACAAGCATAAATAGTGTGTATGTTTATAACAGTAGTGGGACTTTGTTGTATGGTGCATATGATACTGATAGTATAAAGGAAAACAATAACGGTAACGAGTGGCAGTTGTACTTTCATAGTTACAATAGTTCAACTTCAAGTTGGAACAATGGTACAAGCCATAGCAGCCTGAGTATCCAATCTACTTATAAAATTGTTATAACCTACACTGTAACCTTGACGGACGGTACAACAAAACAGTATACTGCCACAATAGATTCTACTTCCACATATGCTGACGGAACCTATTATCCTGCCGATGGTGCAAACGCCTATGTATTGTACAATTACCTATATGGAACCAGTTATGGAAGTAATGAAGCTTTGAAAAATGCAGGAATTGAAAAAATAGATATCAGCGGAATGAAAATATTCCTGGTGGCAGGCATTCTGTGTGATGCAAACCAGAGCGGAGGTTACGGTACCTATTCATTAATGGGCCTTGACTTTGCACTGAGCGTTGGCTCACTGAAAAAACTCTCTGCCAACTGGGATTTCGAGGTGCAGAAAACATTCAAGAGCAGTTCTATGTCTGCTGGTGCCTTCACATTCACCCTCTCCGGTGCCTCTGTAACAACTACTGGGTCGGGAAGTGAAGTATGGACGGAGAGCGATACACTGCAATCTCTAACCAATAGTGCAGCGAATCAGAATACCAGCGGCGATTCCACCGATACAATTTCCTTTGCCCAGATCACTTACAGCACTAGTGATGCAGGAACCTATTACTATGTAGTGAAGGAATCGAAGGGCAGCACAGCGGGTGTGACATATGACGGGACCGTCTATGGCGTGAAGGTGGTTGTGACTGTCACAGCAAGCACGAATAATGCTGTGACAACACAAACTACAAATGTTACTGCCACCTATTACAAGCTGGTATGGAGCGAGGAGAACAATGGTTATGTCGTGAGCGTGGAATTTACGCCAAGCACGAATTCAGATAGTTTGCCTGTTTTTACATTCACTAACAGCTATGCCAGCAGTGCGGATTTCACAATTTTGAAAGTGGACGAGGATAGCGCAACAACGGATTCTGAGAGCGGAGAAACATCTTATAGTACTACCCTCTCTGGTGCTAAATTCATCCTGACCCAGAGCACAACTAATACCACTACCGATGAAATAACCACGACTTATTATAAGGAAGACGGCTCTGCTTTGTCTACTTCTTATGAAATGACCAGCGGTTCGGATGGAAAAATTTCAGTTACAGGTCTCTCTGATGGCACCTATACCCTGACCGAGGTAACAGCACCGGACGGCTATAACCTCCTGACGAGCAGCATTACAGTCACCGTAGCGGGAGGAAATGTGACGGCAATCTATAACGGAAAAAGCATTGTCTCTACCGATACAGACGGCAGCTATGTCATCACGGTCACAAACAAAGCCGGCTACGAGCTGCCCTCCACCGGCGGCACCGGCACCATGCCGTACACCCTCTTAGGCCTGCTCCTTTGCGGCGGCGCGGCACTGCTGTACTGCTCCCGCAGGAGACAGGTGTAAGCGAAGGCTCCAAATCCACTTGCCTCAAACCATTGCACCTGCTTTCACAGGAAGCTGATTTCAGGGCAGAGGACATTCAGTTAAAACATAAGAGCGAGGCCAGCCCCCAGCATGGACTGTAAGCTTTCGTAAGCCTTACAAACCCAGACAAAACAAAATGATAACAGGGCGCGAGCACGGGAAATCTCCCGGACTCACGCCCTGTTTTTATGCTGCCAGCCGCTCTGGAGTATTGCCTGCGGCGGTACAGCAGTTGTAACGGTCGCGGTCATAGTAACGGTAAAACGGTAAACGCACGATAGTGAGTACAGTGTTTTAACTTAGCCGCCCCGAAGGGCGGC
>JAJQHY010000054.1 GCA_021199495.1 Lachnospiraceae bacterium
TATACATACGCGTTCATCCGAAGTCGTGGAAGAAGTTCAAGACAAATCTGAAAAGCCTGTCTTCCCGGAGGCGAGTACAGAGTATCAAGCCGAGCCTTGAGAAAATCAAGGTATATGCGAGAGGATGGCTGAATTATTATGGAATTGCAAGTATGAAGAATCCAATAGATGATGTTAATAAGTGGCTGTATCACAGAATCCGGATGTGTATCTGGAAACAATGGAAGTTGCCAAGAACAAAAGTGCGAAATCTGATGAAGATGGGGGTGCCGGAGGACTTGGCATATCAGGCAGGAAACACGAGGCGAGGATACTGGTTTGCGACACGCACAGTTGCTGTAAACATGGCAATGACAAAAGAAAGACTGATACGCAGTGGTTTTTATGATTTAACCATAGCGTACCAGTCAGTGCACGTCAACTATTGAAAGCGCCGAATACGTGAACCGTACGTTCGGTGCTGTGAGAGGACGGCGGCTAATCACCGCCTCCTACTCGATCGGACCAACATAACATAGAATTACTACAGAAATTCTACCATATATGACAGAGTCGAGTAATCGGCTCTTTTTTGTTGTCCAAAACGGAGGTGAGGATTGTGGCGGCAAGTCGAATTAAGGGTATTACGGTCGAGATTGATGGCGATACCACTGGTCTGTCAAAAGCACTGAGCAGTGTAAATAAAGAGATGAAGTCCACGCAGTCCCAGCTGAAGGATGTGGAAAAGCTCCTGAAGCTTGACCCTTCGAATACGGAACTGCTGGCACAGAAACAGAAGCTCCTCACCGACGCTGTCTCCGAAACGAAAGAAAAGCTGGAGACACTAAAGACAGCTGCGGAACAGGCGAACACGGCTCTGGCAAATGGCGAAATCAGCCAGGAACAGTATGATGCCCTGCAGCGTGAAATTATAGAGACTGAGGAAGAATTAAAAAAGCTGGAGACGCAGGCGGAGCAGTCCGCGACAGCACTCCAGAAGATTTCTGCGACCGGTGAGAAGCTGCAGTCGGTTGGCGATTCGATTTCCACGGTCGGCACGAAGCTCATGCCGGTAACGGCGGGTGTCGTGGCACTCGGAACGGCGGCTGTTACTACAGCGGCAAACTTTGAAACAGCCATGTCCAGTGTCAAAGCTCTGATTTCTTCAAGCTCTACGGATATTGAAAGTGACATGGAGAAACTGGAGGAAGCAGCACGCTCTGCAGGCGAAACGACAAAGTTCTCTGCTACGGAGGCTGCCGAGGCCATGTCCTACATGGGTCTTGCGGGATGGTCTGCGGATGAGATGTGCTCTGGTCTTTCCGGTGTTCTGAACCTTGCGGCGGCTTCGGAAATGGATCTGGCAAGCGCGTCCGATATCGTAACGGACTACTTGTCCGCTTTCGGCCTGACCGCTGCCGATTCCGAGATGCTTGTGGACAAGATGGCTTATGCCATGAGCAATTCTAACACCAGTACTTCACAGCTGGGCGAGGCTTACAAGAACTGTGCGGCAACCGCCACCCAGCTCGGCTATGGCCTGGATGAAACGACAGCAGCCTTGATGGTAATGGCGGATGCTGGTATTAAGGGCGGCGAAGCCGGTACGGCACTCTCTTCCATTATGACAAGGCTTGGCAATAATACTTCCGGTTGTACGGACATGCTGGCGGAGTACGGCATCGAAGTCTATGACGCAGAAGGCAATGTCAACTCGCTCTCCAATATTCTCTCTGGGATGCAGGGCATCTGGGCGGATTTGACGGATGAGCAGAAGGCAAACCTTGCTTACGTAGTCGCTGGCAAAACGGCGCAGTCGGAATTGATGACTGTCCTCGGCGAGACCACGGGCAGCTTTCAGGAATATCAGGAAGGCCTGGCAGGATGCTCCGGTACGGCAGAAGAAATGGCTGCGATTATGCAGGATAACCTCGAAGGCCAGCTGACGATTTTAAAATCCCAGCTGCAGGAGCTTGCCATTTCCTTCGGTCAGATGCTTCTGCCGGTCATCAAGTCCGTAGTAAGTGTGATTCAGAATATTGTGGACTGGCTGAATGGCATGGATGAGGGAATGCGGACGGTCATCCTGACGATTGCGTTAGTGGCAGCTGCCATCGGCCCCGTGCTGATTGTCGTAGGTAAGGTCATCAGTTCGGTGGGCACGATTATGACGCTTCTTCCCAAACTGGTGAGTGCCTTCAATGCGGTGAAGACCGCTTTCTCTGCTTTGAGCGCAGTGATGATGGCAAATCCCATCGCGATTGTCATTGCGGCGATTGCAGCTCTGGTGGCAGCGTTTATATACCTGTGGAACACGAACGAGGAATTCCGTCAGTTCTGGATCGACCTTTGGGAGAACATCAAATCGGCGGTTACGGCTGCGGTTGAGGCGGTCTCCGCTTTCCTTTCAAATGCATGGGAGTCGATAAAATCTACAGCAGAAACTGTGTGGTCGGCAATCTCCGGATTTTTCTCTGACACCTGGGAGTCTATCCAGTCTGTTGTGGACACGGTAGTGACGGCGATTTCGACGTTTCTTTCAAATGCGTGGAACACGATTCAGACGAATATCACCACGATGCTGACCGCTTTACAGATGGCGTTTACGACTGTTTGGAGTGCAATCCAAACGGTTATCACTACGGTAGTGACCGCGATCCAGACATTTATCGGCACGGCATGGAACGCGATTTCCAGCACGATTTCTACGGTGCTTGGAGTTATCCAGACAGTTATCACAACAGTCTGGAATGCGATTTCGTCTGCGATAAGCACGGTTCTGAATGGGATTTCCTCCACGATATCCACGGTGTGGAATACCATCTCGAAGACGATATCTACGGTGGTCAATACGATAAAATCGACTGTTTCCAAAGTCTTTACGGCTATCTGGAGCGGCATCAAGACAACCGTGTCCGGAATTTACAACACGATAAAGGACGGCTTCAATAATGCGGTGAGCTTCATCACAGGGCTTGCTTCCTCCGCTTTCATCTGGGGCGCGGACATCATCAATGGGATTATCAACGGTATCAAAAGCTGCATCAGCAAGGTGAAAGAAGCCGTTTCGGATGTCGCGGAGACCATCAAATCCTACCTGCACTTCTCCGTGCCGGACGAAGGGCCACTGACGGATTACAAAGACTGGATGCCGGACTTTATGCAGGGACTGGCAGACGGCATTGAAAAAAGCCGCAGTCTCCTGCAGAACGCGGTGTCGGATGTAGCAGCGGATATGGTCATCAATCCGCAGGTTGCTACAGCGCAGATGAACGGCGGCAGCAATGGGAATTACGGGAGCAGCTCGGATGCCACGGTTTCGGGCATCCTCTCCAGTATTCGGGAGATGGTGGATTCTTTGAGCGAGCAGAACGCCGGGACGATTTCCATCCCGGTTTATCTGGGCAATTCGCTCCTGGATGAAATAATCGTGGACGCGCAGCAGAGACAGAACCTGCGTTCCGGCGGTCGATAAGGAGGTGTGTGCGGTGGCATTTATACAGTATTTGATTTTTGACGGCGAAGACCTGCCGGAGCCTGATTCCTACGAGGTTTCGATGGATGATGTGGAGGCAGATTCCTCCGGACAGACGGAGGCCGGGACGACACAGCGGGATGTGGTGCGCTTCGGCGTACACACCATCTCGGTGTCCTTCTCCGTCACAGCAAAGTGGATGAAAAAACTGACCGTCTATAAGCAGAAATCAAAAATCGCAGTGGACTTCTTTGATACGGAGACAGCTGCGGTGGCTTCCGCTGAGATGTATATCTCTGGATATAAGGTCAAGCGTGAAGCGGATTCTTCTTACGGTGGGCTTTGGAGCGTGTCTTTTACGCTGAATGAATTCTGAGGATTGGGGGTGTTTGAATGTATGCGGTGAGTTATGAATTTTTAGAGGCGGTGCAGGAAAACACCCGATCCTACTACTGGGCTGGGACGATCACTACCACTGCCGGAAAGACGTATTCCTTCGATTACAGTGACATTGTAAAATGTTCTGGCTATATTTCTTCACAGTGCTGCGGCAGTACGGAGATTGAACTTGGAACGGTGTATTCATCGGAGTTTGGAATCACGCTCTACTCCGAGGTCGACCGGTACACGCTGGAGAATGCCATTATCGAGATTTCCTGCTTCCTGCTTCTCTCGGATGGAAGCTATGAGGAAGTACCGATGGGCGTGTTCGAGGTGTCTGAGGCAAACCGGACGGTAAACTGTCTGGAGATAAAGGCCTATGACTATATGCTGCGCTTTGAGAAGGATTTTAACGGATTCCAGAGCACCGGCACGGCCTACGATTTCATCAATCTGTGCTGCCTTGCCTGCTCGGTGGAAATGGCGCAGACGCAGGAAGAAATCGAGTCGATGGCGAACGGTTCCGAAACGCTTTCCATCTATTCTGAAGACGACATTGAGACTTACCGGGACGTACTCTATTATGTAGGGCAGGTGCTCGGCGGCTTCTTCGTCATCAACCGGGAAGGCAAGCTGGAGCTGCGCAAATACGGCAGCGAGCCGGTAATGGAGATTGAACAGAAACACAGGTTTTCGAGCTCTTTTTCGGATTTTATCACACGGTATACGGCGGTGAGTTCCACAAATATGCGGACAGAAACTGCCGAGTATTACAGTGTGGACCCGGATGACGGGCTGACCATGAACCTGGGCGTAAACCCACTCCTGCAGTTTGGGCTGGATGAGACAAGGGCACAGCTCTGCACAAATATCCTGAATGACCTGCAGGCCGTAAAGTATGTGCCGTTTGATTCAGATACGATTGGCAATCCCGCGCTTGACCTTGGGGATGTACTGACATTCTCCGGAGGTCAGGCAGATGAGGATCAGATTTCCTGCATTACGAGCATCAAATACACCATCGGTGGGAAACAAAAACTGAAATGCGTAGGGAAGAATCCAAAGCTGTCCCAAGCGAAAAGTAAGAATGATAAGAACATTTCCGGTCTCCTGAGTCAGATTGAAGAAGGAAAGATGGGGCTTTATACCTACACGAATGCTTCTGCATATTCCATTGCGGATTCCAACACGAAAATCATAAGCATGGAGTTTACGGCGAAGGAGGAAACCTATGCGCAGTTTATCGCGCAGGTGGTTGTGGAGATTTCTGCGGATACGGTGGAACGGTCGGCAACAGCTTCCGGAACGATCACGATTCCAGACAGTTCCGGCGGAGATATATCCGAGGATGAAGCTACAGACAGCTCTTCCACGGATGATGAAGGAACAGAGACATCGGGAACAGAGGTGATGGTTTCGCTGCCGGTCACCTGGACAGATGATGGCGAAGCTCTCGTGTATGTGACCTACGAGTACAACAATTCCTACATCACGACCTTTGCTCCGGTGGAAACCTGGCACAGCGGCAAGCATATCCTGACGCTGTTCTACCCGATTGAAGATATCGCGGCCAGCGTGGCGAGCTATTTCAATGTGTATCTGCGGCTGGAGGGCGGTACTGGTAAGGTGGCAACCGGTGACTGTATTGCGGCGATTTCAGGACAGTCGATGGGCGGCACCTACGCATGGGACGGCATTCTGGAACTGACGGAGGAAGACATCGGCAGGTTCTCGCTTGTCACTGGAATTGCAAATCCGGGTTATTCGGATGATATGAGTTATGAAAAGTACGGTCAGAAGGACTGGGATGTATCGGAGACAGTGACAGCGGCTGCGTTTGGCCGTATGTTCGCGGCATTTGAGGAGGATGAGACATGAAGCTAAAAGGAAGCATGAAAATTGAACTGACGGATGTGAATACCGGGGAAGTGACCACGGTGGAACACGATAACATGATGACGGATGCCATTAACAACATCCTTGGGCTGAACCTGCTGGGGACGCTGTATTATTTCGGGAGCACCTACAGCAATACGCTGAATGGGTGGCTTACAAATCTGCTGCCAATTTGCCCCAACCTGATCGGCGGCATCCTGCTGTTTCCAAATACGCTGACGGAGGATTCCGGGAACCTGTACCCGACATCAGAAAACCTTCCGGTGGCCTATGCGTCCAACGATGTAAATTCATCCACGGACCTGCAGCGTGGCAGCTTGAGCCAGACGGAAGGCGGCGCGACGGACGATGGTTACCAATTTGTTTGGGAATTTACAAACACGCAGGGAAACGGCACGATTGCGGCGGTGGCGCTGACCAGCTCTTTCGGCGGAGTGGGCGGTTATGGCAGCATTGCGGATGACAGCTCTGCTTTCCTGCTGATGAGTACGTTGAATCAGTCTTTGGATGACGACATCACGAAGCTTTTGTTTAATGCTGTGGAGGTTGATTTTGAGAATGACACGGTGGTTTCCATCGCGTTCTCCTCATCTGCAGTCACAATCACAAAGTTCCGGATTCCGATTTTGTCCATTGGGCTGAAAGAAAAGATTGATGATTCCACGGCCACTGTCACTGAAACGCATACTATCACCTGCACGACATTCCTGCCGTCATCTACCTACCACACGTTTGTGGACGGACATGACGGGTACTGGTACGGCTTCAGCAACAGCGGAAATTCTTCCGGGAGTGCGACGCTTTTGTGGATTAAGATTTCCAAAACAGATTACACCTATACGGAGGCAAGCTTTACGCTGAGCAATGCTGCGATGACCTATGCCGGGTACCGAAGTTATTCCAGCTATCCGAGTTACCGAAATAAGTGCGTGGTCAGGGATGGTTATGTGTATATTCCGTCCTATGATGCTGCCGGAGTATATAAAATCAACCTCTCCAACTCCGCTGATGTGACGCTCATCAGCCTCGGATATACTTCCGCAGGATACAGCCTGAGCGGCGGCAGCTACGGCCTGTTTCTCGACCGGATTGAGGATGTAATTATCGGATATGATTTCCAGATCCTCGCGGATGATACGGTGATACAGACAGTCGGCAGTAAGCGGTTTGAGTACTCTGGCACTCCGATGTTCCGCTACAAAAACTTCCTGCTGTTCTGGGGCGGTGAGTATTCCATCACGAAGCGGTACCTGGCACTGCTGACTCCGTATATGGCGACCATCAATAATCTGGACACGGCTGTGGTGAAGACATCGGATATGACGATGAAGATCACGTACACGCTGACGGAGTCAGTCTGATGGTACGGCGATGGCGTTAGTGACCAGCGGCACCTTGACGGACAAATGTAAAGCGGCAAAGGTTTTAGGCCTCTGCCGCTTTCACAGGGAATGGATGCCAGGATATCCGGCGTGATTATCTCTTCCTGGATCTGCGTTCATGACCGTAGGTGACATGCGGCTCGGCTACCATCGGCAGCGGCTCGGCGTTTCTTTCGCGCCGTAGGGTTTCGAGTTCGCGGTACTTCCGCTCAAATTCAAGCTTAAGCTCCCTCTCGCGAAGTTCGTTTTCTTCCGCTTCTGTGAGCGGTCGGATGCGGATGGAGCCTTCCTCATATTCCACTACGAGGCGGGTGCCGACAGAGAATCCGAGGGCTTCGAGCCACTTCCCTTCCATCTGGATTTTGGGGAGCAGGCCGCCGTTTGCCTGGTACTTGTTGGAATACTGCACTTTGATGTTTTTTGTCTTCATGAAAAATCCTCCTTTTGGCTTCGCCGTCTGAGCGGCGGTGTTGTTTTTTGTAGTGTATTAATCACTCTGAAAGCCGATATTAGCAAGCACAATCGGAGGCATAAATTGTACAAATATCAGCACGGAGATTTGTGCTGATTATGGTTCGGAAACTGGCGGCTCCAATCGCGGGAGACCGCTTTTTTCATACATTTATATAAGGAAAGGTGGTAACTGATTATGAAAGAATTCTGGAACATGATTCAGGTCATCTTCACCGGAATCGGTGGATGGCTGGGGTATTTCCTCGGAGGTTGTGATGGGCTGCTGTATGCGCTGCTGGCTTTCGTGGTGATTGACTATCTCACTGGTGTGATGTGTGCGGTGAGCGACAGGAAGCTGTCGAGCGAGGTAGGCTTCAAGGGCATCTGCAGGAAGGTGCTGATTTTCCTGCTGGTGGGCATCGGGAGCATTCTGGATGCGCAGGTCATCGGCACGGGAAGTGTACTGCGGACAGCAGTCATTTTCTTCTATCTCTCGAATGAGGGCATTTCTATTCTGGAGAATACGGCGCACCTGGGGCTGCCGGTGCCGGATAAGTTGAAGCTGGTACTGGAGCAGCTGCATGACCGGGCGGAAACGGAAACCGCTTCTGAGGAAGCAGACACAAAAAATGAGAATAAGAATGAGGAGGAAGACTGATTATGAATCTTGTAGAATCAATTCTGACGAAAAATCCCTGCTATACAGCCGGGAAGACCATCACAGTCAAAGGGCTGATGCTGCACTCGGTGGGATGCGCACAGCCCTCAGCATCCGTGTTCATCAAAAACTGGAACAAGGCAAGCCACACAAGCGCCTGTGTTCACGCCTTTATTGACGGCAACGACGGTACAGTTTACCAGACGCTCCCGTGGAACCGGCGTGGATGGCATTGCGGAAAAGGTACATCCGGCTCATCGGCAAACGACACGCATATCGGTGTGGAGATGTGCGAGCCAGGGAGCATCACCTATACATCCGGGGCAAACTTCACTGTTTCGGACGCGGCAGATGCGAAAGCCGTAGCGAAGCGCACCTATGAAGCGGCAGTAGAGCTGTTCGCCTACCTCTGCCAGAAATACAGCCTGGATCCGACTGCAGATGGCGTGATCATCTCCCATGCGGAGGGATACAGCCGGGGCGTCGCATCTAACCACGCGGATCCGGCGCATCTGTGGAAGGGGCTGGGGCTGTCGTACACGATGGATACTTTCCGTGCTGCGGTCAAGGCAGCGATGGGAACGGCCAGCACGGAGACTTCTTCTGGAAACGCTGGCAGTTCTTCATCCGGTAGTTCATCCTCCGGCACGACAATCTCCGAATCGAGTCTTCCGGCAGTTCCGTTCTCGGTAAAAGTGCTCGTTTCCGACCTGAATTACCGCGACCAGCCGTCCATGAACGGCACCGTCAGGGGGCAGACCGGCAAGGGGACGTTCACAATCACTGAGGTCAGCGGAGGCTGGGGCAAGCTGAAAAGCGGAGCCGGATGGATTTATCTGCTCAACACCAACTACTGCACGATTGGCTCCACCACGAGCAGCGCATCCTCTTCATCCGGCAGCAGCTCGTCTGTGCCCTATCAGGTGAAGGTAACGATTTCTGACCTGAACATCAGGTCAGGGCCAGGCACCGACCATGCCAAAATCGGAAAACAGACCGGCAAAGGCACCTTCACCATCGTTGAGGAATCCGCCGGGACCGGCTCGGTCAAGGGTTGGGGACTTCTGAAAGCGTACCAGAGCGGTCGCAACGGCTGGGTGAGCCTTGATTACTGCGAGAAAGTGTAACTGAATATTTTTCATCGTTGACCTGCAGGTGTTCTTCCGGGAATATCTGCAGGTCTTTTTTATTTTACCGGGGTACCAAATTTCACTCGGAATCTCCGTATTCTGAGGAGGTACCGAGCTATGACAGATAAACAGAAAACACAAATTGAGCAGATGCGTTCCGGAGATTACAGCTACGCAATGATTGCAGAGGCTCTCGGTCTTTCAAGAGAAAGCGTTAAAAAACACTGCCAACGCCACCCGGTTTCCATGACGCAGGCTCCAGCCCAAACTAATTCCGCACCTCAACTCCGTTGTAAACACTGCGGGGTTAACATTCCCATTGTACACGGCAGAAAGCAGCCTCACTTCTGCTCCACATCGTGCCGCAGGGCATGGTGGAAGGCGCATCCGGAAAGCGGAACCCGGAAGGCATATTACACTATCATCTGTGCAGGATGCGGTCAGACCTTCCAGTCCTACGGTAATGCCGGACGGAAATATTGTTCCCACGACTGCTATATCCGCAGCCGTTTCAAAGGTGGTGATGGCAATGGATAATAAGCAGTTTGAAGCCGAAAAGAACTACCAGGCTTCTATGCTATGCTTCCGGCAGATGCTTGACCGCGGCCAGATTACGCAGAAGGATTACGAGCGTATTGATACAATTCTGCTCAAAAAATACCGGCCATTATTGGGCAGTTTATGCTCCGACATCCGCTTGACTTAATTGCCTTTCAGAGTGATGTATAGTGGTGGAAAGGAAGTGATTTTTATGCGGAGAATTACAAAAATTGAACCAGCTGTACCAAAGATACCAAAGTGGAAGAAAGTCGCCGCCTACGCCAGAGTTTCGATGGAAACGGAACGCCTCCACCATTCACTCTCGGCTCAGGTCAGCTACTACAGTGAGCTGATCCAGCGCAATCCAAAGTGGGAATACGCAGGCGTCTACGCTGATGAAGCTATATCCGGCACATCCGTTAACAGACCTGAATTCCAGCGTATGCTTGCCGACTGCGAGGCTGGAAAAATTGACATCATCCTCGCCAAGTCCATCTCGCGATTTGCCAGAAACACGGTCGACTTGCTGAATGTAGTGCGCCACCTGAAGGAGCTTGGCATTGAAATCCGGTTTGAAAAAGAGAACATCAACTCGCTCAGTAGTGACGGGGAACTAATGCTGACACTCCTCGCATCCTTTGCGCAGGAGGAGTCCATCAGCATCAGCAACAATGTAAAATGGGGAGTCCGCAAGCGGATGCAGGAAGGCATACCGAACGGGCATCCCAGAGTGCTTGGCTATCGGTGGGAAGGCGACCAGCTTGTCATTGTTCCCGAAGAAGCGGAAATTGTAAAGCGTGTCTTTCAGAATTTTCTGGACGGAAAATCCAGACTGGAGACAGAACGGGAATTTGAAGCCGAGGGCATTCGGAGCATCAACGGCTGCGTGATGCGGGATTCTAATCTGAAAACCATTCTGAGCAATGTAACTTACACGGGGAACCTGCTCCTGCAGAAGGAGTACATTTCAGACCCTATCGATAAGAAGCGGAAAAAGAATCGCGGCGAGCTGCCACAATACTTCGTTGAAAACACGCACGAGCCGATCATCGACATGGAGACATTCCAGTATGTACAGGATGAGATGGCAAGGCGTAAGGAGCTTGGTGCGTTGGCGAATAAGAGCCTGAACACTTGCTGCTTTACCGGCAAAATCAAATGCCCATACTGCGGTCTCAGCTATATGCACAATGCGCGAAAGCCGAGGACAAAATACGGTCAGACATTGGAATTCTGGGTATGCGGTTCACGCAAAAAGAAAGGCGGCCACTGTGATGTAAAAGGCAGTATCAATCAGCGCAGCATGGAGAAAGTTCTTGCGGATGTTCTGGGACTTGATGAATTTGACGAGGATGTCTTTCTTAGCGAAGTCGACGTCATTTACGTGCCGAAATCCTACACGCTGGAGATTCATTTCAAGGATGGCAAAGTTGTCACGAAAGAATGTCCAAACACGGGACACCAGGAATGTTGGACTCCTGAATATCGTGAAAGGGTGTCAAAGCAGCGGAGAAAATTCGGCACAAATCCAAAAGGTGCATCATGCCTGACTTCCAAAATCAAATGTGAACAATGCAGTTGCAATTTCCGAAAGCAGACTCAGCATCATACGGACGGTTCAGCCGTAACACACTGGCGATGCAGCGCACCTGAAAAAACCTGTGGAACCGTCAGTCTACGCGAGGATTTACTGAAGCAGATGACTGCCGAAGTGCTCGGAATTGACAAATTCGATGATGACACTTTTCTCAAGCGCATCGATCACATTTCCGTTGTTTCTGCCACAGAGCTTGCCTTTCATATGACAGATGGAAACACTGTCAGCCGGGAATGGGTAAAACCGAAGAAAACCATGCCTCCCTGGACAGAGGAACGCAGAGAAAAGCAAACCCAGGCGATCAGGGACAGCTTCACACTTGAACGCAGGCAAGCGATGAGTGAAAGAATGAAGCAGATAAGGAGTGAAAAATATTGGGCGTCAACAAAAAAGTAAAAACCATACCGGCCACACGGACACCCTTTACTTCTGCTCCCATCGCAGAGCAGAAAAAGCGGAAGGTCGCAGGCTATGCCCGTGTGTCAACCGACCACGACGATCAGTTCACCAGCTACGAAGCTCAGATTGATTACTACACAAATTACATCAAGGCTCGTGACGACTGGGAATTTGTCGAGGTGTATACAGATGAAGGCATTACGGGTACCTCCACCCGGCACAGGGAAGGCTTCAAGCGTATGATTGCCGATGCTCTGGACGGAAAAATCGACAAAACCATAATCAGATTGATACAAAAACACGATAGTAAAAGTGCCG
>JAJQHY010000025.1 GCA_021199495.1 Lachnospiraceae bacterium
GAAAAGTAGGACAACTAAAAACCTAAAATGTCCTTGACAAGGGGTACAATTCAAGGTATATAATCTCAAAAATTTGGAATGCCTCGAATACAAGGAAAACCGCACATTTACAGGAAAAAAGGAGCCGTCTTTGGCTCCTTTTCAGTCTCTTCAAGTGGCAAACTCGGGATCTACCATAACAGCTGCTGCTTGTCAAGCAAGGAGTTCCAAAACCGAAAAAAGATTTTACCAGGCAGGATTCCGCACAGCCTTTACACGTGTCGATTGAAAAAGGCAGCCGGTAAACTTTTCCTACCAGCATTCCCGCATGTACTCCTGCATCCAGATGTAGCAGTCATAATACTCTGAAGCAAGCAGCGTTCTGCCAAAGAAATCTCTGCATCTGATTTCGTCCTCAACGGTTCCGTATCCCTGATACAGGCGCTCCAAAGCAGCCAGAACCGCTGTGCAGACGATGTAATCCGTGGCGTAACGGCTGACCAGTCCAAAGGGCATCGGTCTGACGAAAGGTCTGCGGCGCTTCCTTGCCGGACCGTGCGGCGCCGGATGCGCTCCTGCCGGTCTTCCTGCTGCAGGACGTGCTCCTGCTCCGCCCGCTGGTCTTCCTGCTGCAGGACGTGCTCCCGCTCCGCCTGCCGGTCTTCCCGCAGCAGGACGTGCTCCTGCTCCTCCTGCCGGTCTTCCCGCAGCAGGGCGTCCTCCCGCTCCGCCTGCTCCGGCAGGGCGTCCTCCTGCTGCGCCGCCTGCAGAACGACCTGCTCCGCCTGAACGGCCGCTTCCATTATTGCCTCCCGCGGAACGGCCTGCGCCGCTTCCGCCTGCGTTCATACCTGATCTGCCCATAAGCATACCTCACTTTCTTTATTTCTGATAAAAGCCCGGATCTGTCTTAAGCTCTTACCGGTCATTCTCATTTATTGCCCTCATGCAGCAGGCTCATTTTCAGTTCGAACATGGCCGGACTCATATCCAGATAGTGAATATGCGCGTTCTCAAAACGCTGCTCCTCCTGCCAGATCTCGTGGTCCAGCTGATGTCGGACATATTTTTTGATTTCATCAAGAGCCGGCAGATCATAGACCAGCTCCCCGTTTTTAAAAATCTGTTTCTGCAAAGGCTTGAAGGTACAGTTTTCAAAGCTTCTGTTTTTCCAGTACTGGACGGGATCCACATAGCGGACAGGTTTAGAGGCGTCGATCTCCTCACCCTTTACGGCCAGATAATCCGCCACGGCTTTGCCATTTTCATCGTAAACCCGGTAAATCTCCTTGATACCTGGGTTTGTGATCTTCTCGGCGGTCTCGGAAATTTTGATTTTGGGAACAAACTTTCCGTTTTCACTGATCGCGGCCAGCTTATACACTGCGCCGAAAACCGGCTGTGTGGAGGAGGTAATCAGCTTTTCTCCCACACCGTAGCTGTCAATGACTGCGCCCTGTACGCGCAGGGAACGGATGGTGTACTCGTCCAGGGAATTGGACGCGACAATGATGCAATCCGTCAGGCCTGCCTCATCCAGCATCTTCCTGGCCTCCTTGGACAGATATGCCAGGTCGCCGGAATCCAGGCGGATGCTCTTTAAGCGCTTCCCCATGGGTTCCAGTACCTCTTTGGCCACGCGAATGGCATTGGGGACACCGCTTTTTAAGACATCATAAGTATCTACCAGAAGGGAGGAGGCATCCGGGTAATTCACAGCAAAGGCCTTAAACGCCTCGTACTCGCTGTCAAAAGCCATTACCCAGCTGTGTGCCATTGTGCCGGTAATCGGGATGCCGAACATCTCTCCCGCCAGCACAGTTGCGGTTCCCGCCGCGCCGCCGATATAGGCTGCTCTGGCGCCGTACACAGCCGCGTCCACATTATGCGCGCGTCTGGCGCCGAAGTCGGATACAGGCTTCCCAGCTGCCGAACGTACAATCCGGTTTGTCTTGGTGGCGATCAGCGACTGGTGATTGATTTCCAGCAGGATAGCCGTCTCAATCAGCTGCGCGTCAATTAAAGGTGCCACCACCGTCATGATGGGCTCATTCGGGTACATGATCGTGCCTTCCGGCATGGCGTAAATATCGCCCCGGAAACGGAAGTCCTTCAGGTAATTTAAGAAATCATCACTGTACATATGCAGGGAGCGAAGATATTCGATATCCTCTTCATCAAAATGAAGGTTCTGAACATATTCCACGACCTGCTCTAATCCCGCAAAGACTGCAAAGCCGGCCTGATCCGGATTGTTACGGTAAAAAACATCAAAGGCCGCCATTCTGTCCTGTAAACCTTCGTGAAAATACCCGTTGGACATGGTCATTTCATACATGTCCATGACCATGGAAATATTTCTTTTATCAAATTGTGTGCTCATTTGAAAGCCTCTTTTCTTTCCGTTTCCGTGCGTTTTTCAAGGCAGCAAAACGATGTTCCAAATCCCTTAGCCGCCTTATGATACCCACCATAAAACCACATCTGTGACATTCAGCTTAAGCTTTTTCTGCAGCCGAAGCGATGCCTCATTTCCTTCAAAGATGTGTCCAAAAGGAATTTCTCCACGCGTCAGCGCCTGGTTAATCAAAAACGATTCCAGCGCAGCGCCAATTCCATGCCCTCTGTATTGAGGACGAACCTGAAGCATACCCAGCGCTCCTTCGGAATGTGTGCCGATAAAACCGGCCAGTTTTTCCTCTCCCTGCTCCGATGTCACGAAAGCGCCGTACATGGCCCGGGCTTTTAGCCGCTCTTTCAGTTCCTCCAGAGTCACCAGTTCATGATACTCCGCAAAAATTTCCTCCGCGAAGCTTACATCCAGTCTGCGGATATTAAAGTCTTTCGGTACCGTCAACGGTACCCCCTGCGTATAATAGGCCTGGTAACAACCTCTCGCTTCCGTCAGATGATACCGCTCATACAGTACCGGAATGATTTCCCGCAAACAGACACAGAAAAGTCTGCCTGACAAATCGACGGGGCACCGATCCAGAAGCCTCTCACCAGCCGCTGTATCGGTACAAGTCAGCATGACAGCACCGCCTTTTTCCAGTAAGAGCGCGCCATCCAATGGATGAAAGCACAGAACCTCTCCCAGCCCGCGCTTTAAAAGCTCCATCATATGGATGTGATGCTTTTTTTTGCGGGAGAGCCAGGCAATCACGTTCTGGCGCTCCTCATAACGGGCGTACAGATCCGGTCTGACATTCCTTGTGCGTTCCTTCGACTGCTCCAGCCGCCAGGCACTGATCTTTTTATGATCTCCGGTAAGCAGCACCTGCGGCACCTCTTTGTCATGCCAGTGTTCCGGTCTTGTATACTGTGGATATTCGAGCAGGTCATTATCAAAGGATTCGGTCTGTGCAGATTCCTCGTTGTGCAGCACACCCGGAACCAGGCGTGCGACAGCGTCCATGATAACCATTGCCGCAAGCTCGCCGCCGGTCAGCACATAATCGCCAATGGAAATCCGGTCTGTGACAATTTCATCCAGCACTCGCTCGTCAATGCCCTCGTAATGACCGCAGAGTATCACCAGATTCTCTTCCTGCGCCAGATTGCGTGCCAGCTTCTGATCAAAGACGCGTCCCTGCGGCGTCACATAGATGGTCCGCGGCTTCTTTTCAAAACTGCCGACCGCCTCTTTCCAGGCGTCATAAACTGGCTGCGCCTGCATAAGCATACCCGCTCCGCCGCCGTAGGTATAGTCATCCACCCGCCTGTGCGGGTCCGATGTGTAATCCCTGATGTCGACTGTCTGCAGTGCAATCAGTCCCTTCTGGCGCGCTCTGGCAAAAATACTCTCTCCCAGTCCCGCCTCAATCAGATGCGGGAACAAAGTCAATACGCAAAAATTCATCGTTTCTTTTCCAACACGGCTTCGTGCATGTAATGTCTGTTTTACAGACTCGCAGCGTTCCAGTTACGTTTGTTTTACAGATCCAGCAGGCCATCCATGACATGCACACACATCCTGTGCTTTTCCATTTCTATTCTCAGGATGCATTCCTTAATCGCAGGCAACAGCAGTTCTCTGCCGTCCGTCATTCTGACAGCATAAACATCATTTGCTCCTGTCTGCAGGACATCCATGACAACTCCAAGCTGCTCACCCGCCTCATCAAGGACATCCAGACCAATCAGATCGGCAATGAAATATTCATCCTTACGCAGCCGAACCGCATCCTGCCTTGTCACCAGGAGACTTTTTCCTTTCAGAGGCAGCGCCGCATCCATATCATCAATACCCTGAAATTTTAAAATCACAAACTGTTTGAAAAAGCGGACACTCTCGATTTTCATTTCCCGCTTCTGCGTATCGGTCTCAAGCAGCACTGTTTTTAATTTTTTAAACCTTTTAACATCATCGGTCGTAGGAAAAACCTTGACTTCTCCCCGCACACCATGCGTGTTTGAGATTACTCCCACCTGTAATAATTCTTCCAAGCAATCCTCCGAATTTCCCGCCAACAGGAACACTTTTTCTCTCTGCAGCCATATCTGATGAATGGCACACATGCACGAAAAGGCGCCCTTCTTTATGAAAGGTGCCTTTTATTACAATGCCGTCGGTCCTACTGAATCTCCACATTGACGATAAGGTGCTCCTTGTTGGAGGCTGCGTTGACCACTGAGCGGATTGCCTTGGCAATCCTGCCCTGTTTGCCAATCACTTTCCCCATATCGGAGGGCGCCACATGAAGCACCACCGTCACATGATTGCCGTCTTTTTCCTCTGTTACCACAACCTCATCCGGATTATCAACGAGTGCTTTTGCAATAACTTCTACCAATTCTTTCATAATCCACCTCCGGATGCGCGTTAACTATTTCTCTATGCCGGCAACCTTGAAAAGCCTGGAAACCACATCCGTCGGCTGTGCGCCGTTGTCCAACCACTTTTTGGCAAGCGCTTCATCGATCTTGATCTCGCTGGGATTCTTGTTGGGATCATAGGTGCCGATCTCCTCAATGAATCTGCCGTCTCTCGGAGAGCGGGAATCCGCTACGATAATTCTGTAAAGGGGTTTCTTTTTTGCTCCAAGTCTGGTTAATCTGATTTTTACTGCCATTTCTGATTTTTCCTCCATTATGTTATGTTGAAATCATATATAATGACTGCATAATTCGCAGTTATTATCCCATTTGCCGTCTGCACTTCATTTCTGCGAATATGACCTGCTTGCTGTACAGGTCTGTACCGCACACATAAGCGGACATTTTACGTCCGTCAATCCGGACTGTAGTCCTTAAAAGAATCTGCCGCGCCGCCTGCCGCCGCCCAACATGCCCATCATGTTATTCATGCCGCGTTTGCCGCCGCCCATCTGCTTCATCATCTTCTGCGACTGCTCAAACTGCTTGATGAAGCGGTTGACTACCGCCAGATCCACGCCCGCACCCGCAGCAATTCTGCGCTTTCTGCTGAGGTTTAAAAGCTTCGGGTTGCGCCGTTCCTGCGGCGTCATGGAATAAATGATAGCCTCCGTGCGCGCCATCTGTTTCTCATCAATCATGCCTTCCAGGTCGCCGGCTTTCATCCCTAAGCCCGGAAGCATCCCCAGAACAGATGACAGACCGCCCATGTTGCGCATCTGCTTCATGCTCTCCAGGTAGTCGTTGAAATCGAACTTTCCCTTCTGCATGCGGCCCATCATGTCCTTGCCCTGTTCCTCGTCTATATCGATAGCCTCGGAGGCTTTCTCGATCAGGGACAGGACATCGCCCATTCCCAGAATTCTGCTGGCCATGCGGTCCGGATAAAACTGCTCCAGATCAGAGAGCTTTTCTCCCATACCGCAGTAAAGAATCGGTTTGCCGGTGACGGCTTTTACGGAAAGAGCAGCACCGCCTCTGGTGTCACCATCCATCTTTGACAGGATGATACCGTCTACGCCGACCTTTTCATTAAACTCACTCGCCACATTAACCGCGTCCTGTCCGGTCATGGCATCCACAACCAGCAGAGTCTGATGAACGGTCACATGCTCCTTAATCTCCTGTAATTCCGCCATCATGGCTTCGTCAATGTGCAGTCGACCTGCGGTATCCAGAATGACAAGGTTATGTCCGTTCTTCGCGGCATGCTCCAAAGACGCCTTCGCGATGTCCACCGGCTTGTGACCGGTGCCCATGGAAAAGACATCCACCCCCATCTTCTCACCGTTGATCTGCAGCTGCTCAATGGCAGCCGGGCGGTAAATGTCACAGGCCACTAAAAGAGGCTTCTTTCCCTTCTGACGGAGTTTGCCGGCAAGCTTTGCCGCCGTGGTCGTCTTACCAGCGCCCTGTAAACCTGCCATCATAATTACGGTAGTCTGCTGTCCCGGCGCAAATTTAATCTCTGTGGTCTCGCTGCCCATCAGAGCGATCATCTCTTCATTGACGATCTTGATCACCATCTGTGCCGGATTCAATCCGTTCATCACGTCCTGGCCGATAGCGCGCTCTTCCACACTCTTCACAAACTGCCGGACAACCTTAAAGTTGACATCGGCCTCCAAAAGCGCCATTTTGACTTCCTTAAGCGCGGCTTTGACGTCATCCTCGGTCAGCTTGCCTTTGGAGCGAAGATTTTTGAATACGTTCTGCAGTTTCTCGGTTAAGCTCTCAAAAGCCATACTTTATATCTCCTCCAGAAGCTGACGGATCTGTGCAAGTAAAAAGTCCAGAACCTGTTCCTCATCCGCTTTCTGCTGCTCATAAGACGTCGGATCCCCTGCGGCTTCCAGGCTGCACAGGCTCCTTTCCTGCGGATCTGTATCCAGCGCATGATGCATGGCTTCCAGCTCTGCTGCCGTTCTCTCAATTGATTCGCAGAGTGTCTTATTTTTTTCATGCCTTTCAAGCAGGTGCAGGCTGTCTTCATACTGGGCAAGCTTTGCGTCACAACGTCTGAGCAGATCATGCACACCCTGGCGACTGATCCCGGACTCCTGCGCAATCTCACCGAGGGACAGGTTTTCAAATACCGCCGCCTCGTAAATTCTGCGCTGATGCGCAGTCAGAAGCTCCCCATAATAATCATACAGAAGGCTCTGCTCTACCACTTTCTCCACAGATGACATAAGCACTACCTCAAATCAGCGTTAAGTAAAAACACTTGACACCTCTGCGATGATACCAGATATCCGCAGAGGTGTCAAGTGTTTTTTCTTTACAGTTTCTCACTGAAAATATTTTTATAGCCTTCTCCATAGATTTCACTGGCATTCGTCACAATCATGAATGCCGACGGATCTTCCTGTCTGACGATTTCCTCAACCTTCGGCAGGAGTGGTTTGTGCATGACGACCAGAATTACTTTTTTGTCCGTGCCGCTGTAGCCGCCCTTGCCCTCGACAAACGTCAGTCCAAGATCCACCTCTTTTAAAATGCGCGCGGCAATCCTCTCACTGAAATCACTGATAATATAGAGAAGCTTCGCCTCATCACGTCCGTAGAGTACGATATCCAGCACAATGGAGTCCACCACCACCGCCACCGCTGCATACAGCGCCACCTCAATATCCCGGAATACGACCGCGGACAACGCCACTACACAGATATCGGTGATCAAAAACAGACTGTTGGTCTTTAAATAAGGCAGCTTCTTTCTGATGATTTTCACCACAATATCCATGCCGCCGGTCGTTGCGTCCTGCTTCATTACAATGCCGATACCAAACCCCATTAAGGCCGCGCCCCAAAGGGCCGCTAAAAGCTTATCCTCCGTAATCACGTCAAAATGCGCGCTCAGATAATTAATCATCACAGAACTGACAGCCTGGCAGTATATGCTGCGGATAATCAGACGTCCGCCCAGCTTCCACAGTCCGAAAATAAAAATCGGCACGTTCAGCAGAAACATCAGCGTACCGACTTCAAGCGGCAGAAGCCTGTTTAAAATAATGGCAAGTCCCGAGACGCCGCCAGGCGCCAGGTTATTGGGGTCAAGAAGAAGGGCGATGCCGACAGCATAGACCGCGGAGGCCAGTGTTATCATCACATACGCCCTGATTGTTTCAAATGTTTTCATACTGCTCTTTCCATGTCATCACATCGCGTAAAAACCGCTCATGGTTCCACTTCAGCTACAGCCGCGCCATCACCAGCCTGGGATTGTAACCCTCTTTTGTGAGTGCCTCCAGAATCTGGTGCTTATGCTCCGTGCCGAAGGCCTCCAGCGTGATGGTCAGCTCCACCGCGGAATTGCGGTTCGTGGTAACGAACTGGTTATGCTCAAGTTTAATGACATTGCCGCTTTCTCTGGCAAGAATCCCGGAAACCTTGTGCAGCTCGCCCGGCTTATCCGGCAGATAAATGGAGACAGTAAAGATCCGGTCACGGAAAATCAGCCCCTGCTGAACAACGCTGGACATGGTGATGATATCCATATTTCCGCCGCTTAAAATCGAAACCACTTTTTTATTCTGCACATCCAAGTGCTTTAAGGCGGCAACAGTCAAAAGACCGGAATTCTCCACAACCATTTTGTGGTTCTCCACCATATCCAGAAAGGCCACGATCAGCTCGTCGTCCTCCACGGTGATGATGCCGTCCAGATTTTTCTGAATATAAGGGAAAATTTTCCTGCCGGGCGTCTTTACAGCAGTGCCGTCCGCGATGGTGTTGACAGTCGGAAGGGAAGTCACCTCCCCCTTTTGAAGAGAAACCTGCATACAGTTGGCCTTGGCCGGTTCCACACCAATCACCTGAATCTTTGGATTTAAGAGCTTCGCCAGAGTCGAAACGCCTGTCGCCAGCCCGCCGCCGCCGATCGGTACCAGGATATAGTCTACCAGCGGCAGCTCCTTGAAAATCTCCATGGCGATGGTTCCCTGTCCGGTCGCCACGCGCAGATCATCAAATGGATGAATGAAGGTGTACCCGTACTCATCCGCCAGCTCATAGGCGTGCGCGCAGGCCTCGTCATATACATCCCCGTACAGCACCACTTCCGCGCCATAGGACTTGGTGCGGTTCACCTTCATCAGTGGTGTCGTTGTAGGCATGACAATCGTCGCCTTGCAGCCATAACACTGCGCCGCATAGGCGACGCCCTGTGCATGGTTGCCTGCCGACGCGGTGATCACTCCCCTTTCGCGCTCCTCACCTGTCAGTGTACTCATAGTATAATACGCGCCGCGCACTTTATACGCGCCGGTCAGCTGCATATTCTCCGGTTTGATATATACTTTATTACCGGACTGCGCGCTCAAAAACTCGCTGTAGACCAGCTTGGTCTCCCGGATCACCCCTTTTAAGACCTCGCCCGCCTCCTCAAATTTCTCCAGTGTCAGCATTTCTTCCATAATATTTAATCCTCCGGGACGTCGAACAGCGCGTTCACAAACGCGCGGGCGTCAAACTTCTGTAAATCCTCGATACCTTCTCCAACGCCGATATATTTGACCGGAACGTTTAACTCCGACTGAATCGCAACCGCGATACCGCCCTTGGCCGTACCATCAAGCTTTGTTAAAATAATGCCAGTCAGATCCGTGACACTGCCGAATTCCTTCGCCTGCGCCATGGCGTTCTGCCCGGTTGTACCGTCTAAAACAATCAGGTTCTCCCGGTGCGCGTCCGGAAAGCCCTTGTCAATCATGCGGTTCATTTTCTTTAATTCTTCCATCAGATTCTTGCGGTTATGCAGACGGCCGGCAGTGTCTACCAGCAGCACATCGACTCCTCTCGCCTTCGCCGCCACCACAGCGTCATATACCACACTCGCCGGATCTGCGCCCTCCCTGCCGCCGATCATATCCACACCGGCACGGTTGGCCCATTCTTTGAGCTGGTCGCCGGCCGCCGCGCGATAGGTATCCGCCGCTGCAATCAGGACCTTTTTGCCGGACTGCTTCAGGTTATAGGCGAGCTTCCCGACAGAAGTTGTTTTGCCCACGCCGTTAACACCGATCACAAAGATCACGGACTGCCGGTTTTCAAATTCGTAAGCGGTGTCCTTCACCTCCATCTGCTCCCGGATGGATTCGATCAGATACTCTTTGCATTCCCTCGGTTCTTTTAAGCGCTTTTTTACCACATCCTCGCGCAGGCGCTCCATAATGGCCGAGGTAGCGTTGACGCCGATATCTCCCATGATCAGCTGTTCCTCCAGCTCCTCATAGAAATCCTCATCTATTTCCGAATATCCCGTAAAGATCTGATCCAGACCGTAGACCACATGGTCCCTGGTTTTGGCCAGACCCTGTTTCAATCGGTTAAAAAATCCCTTCTTCTCTTCCGGCATATATGTTAATCCCCTTTCTCTGCGCAAAAGCCGATTGACAACGATCATCTGTCCGTCTATTGACGGCGCTTTTACGTCACGTCAGTTCCTCCTCTATCAGATTCACACTCACCATTGTTGACACACCCTTCTCCTGCATGGTAATCCCGTAAAGGCGGTCTGCCTCGGCCATGGTGCCGCGTCTGTGCGTAATCACGATAAACTGTGTATGCTCCGTCAGCTTATGCAGATATTTTGCGAAACGATCCACATTAGATTCATCAAGCGCCGCTTCGATCTCGTCCAGAAGACAGAAAGGCGATGGCTTCAGATTCTGAATGGCAAACAATAAAGCAATAGCAGTCAGAGCCTTCTCTCCGCCGGAAAGCTGCATCATATTCTGCAGCTTTTTGCCGGGCGGCTGCGCGATGATTTTAATCCCGGCCTCCAGGATATCCTCCTCTTCCATCAGTTCCAGCGTTCCCTTACCGCCGCCGAACAGCTCCTTGAACACCTTGTCAAATTCCCGGGAAATATCTCCGAATTTCTCGGAAAACTGTTTCCGCATGGCCGCATCCAGCTCATCAATAATGCCAGGCAGTGTCTTCTGTGCCTCCACCAGGTCGTCATGCTGCGTTTTCAGGAACGTATAACGTTCCATGAGGCTTTTGTATTCCTCAATGGCGTTTACATTAACGTCCCCGAGCTTTCTGATCTCCGCCTTCAGCTGCGCAATGGCGGATTTCATCGAAGAAAGATCACCCGGGTCACCGGTACGCGCATTCGCTGCCTCGGTGAGCGTGATTTCATACTCAGACCACATATAGCTGACCTGCGCTTCCACATTTTCTTCCAGCTTTTCCTTCTGCGCGTTTAAGCGGAATATTTCCTTGTCAAGACGGCTCATTCGTTCCGACAGTTCTTCTCTTTGCGCAAAAAAGGCACTTTGCTTTCCGGTGAAATCTTCTTTTTCTTTTACAGCGGCATCGTATGCTTCCTGTGCATCCTTTTCGACCTGATAAGACTGATCGATCGTTTTTCGTAATTCCTCTATGGAAGACTTTTTGAATTCCACATCGTTTAAGTTGGAAGCCATGCTCTGCCTGATCTCATCAAGCTCCGCCTGATAGCGGGACATTTCTCCCAGTACACGGTCCGCATTCTGTTCATGGAAGTTCTGTGTCTGTGTACTCGACTGCACCTCCATGTCCCACTGGGATACCTGAAAGGTTTCCTCCGTCTCCCTCGCACGAAGCGCCTCCAGCTCGGTCTGCAGAGCCGATACCGTTTCATCCGCCTCCTGCTCCTTTGTATCCAGCGCAGCCAGCTCTGTTTCGGCCTTTTCTCTTTCCGCAGCAGCTTCACTGATCTGTTCTTTCAGCTCCTGCGCTTCCTTTTTGAGAGAGTCCTGCCCCTCTTCAGCCTCCTGTCGGCGTTCCTGAAGCGATTCCAGATTAAGTCTGGCCGTATTGAGATACAGATATTTGGTCTGCTGTGAGCCCTTCAGCATTTCCACAGCAACCCGATAGGAATTCCTCTCCGTTTTCTGGTCTTCAATCTGTTTTAAAATCCCGTCAATCGCTTCCTGAAGGGATACTGTTTTTTTCTCCAGCTCTGCTATCTCACGGTGGCGGCTTAAGAGATTGGAGTTGTTTTTGAACGTGCCGCCGCTGATTGCCCCGCCAGGCACAATCAGCTCTCCCTCCAGCGTCACCATACGAACGCTGTAACGATATTTGCGCGCAATCGCAATCGCATGATCAATGTGATCCACCACCAGGATCCGGCCCAGAAGCGACTTCGCTACATTACCATAGCGCTCCTCACAGTGAACCAGTGTATCGGCCAGGCCGATTACGCCCTTTTCCTTAAGGCATTCCTGCTGTCGGAATTCCTGCACGTTTTTTATACTCGTCAGCGGGAGGAAGGTTGCTCTGCCTCCCTTGGTTTCCTTTAAATAAGCGATCAGCTTTTTGGCTGTCTCCTCATTGTCCGTGACGATATTCTGAATACTGCCGCCAAGCGCCGTCTCAATGGCGATTTCATACTGCTTTTCAACCTTTAAAATATCCGCCACAACACCGATAATCCCGCTGTACCGGCTCTTTTGCTCCATAACCTTACGGACGCTGCCGCCGTAGCCCTCATAGCGCTCAGCCAGATTTGTCAACGCCTCCAGGCGGGAATGCGCAGCATGGTATTCTCCCTGCAGCTTCTGATATTCCGCGTCAGACTTTGTCAGAGCGGCCCGCATACGGGCTACCTGCGCTTCCTTTTCTCCGATCTGGCTCTCAATATCCTTAATTTCCAGATCAATAGAGGCTGCTTCCTCCTCAAGTGCCTGGATATCATCCGTGCGTTTTTCCTCATCGGACCTGGCTTCCAGAAGTTTTGCATTGATCTCTGCTCTGCGAATGTTATACTGCTCTAAGATGGTATCAATGCGGCTGAGCCTTGTCCTGACCAGCGCTTTCTCGTTGAGACCATCCAGAATGCCCGCCTTGGCAGCTTCCATTTTTGAATTGACACTGTCAATCTCATCCAAAACCTGATCCAGCCGGCCGCGCGCCTCGTCACGGCTTACCGTGATCTTTAAAAGCTGCTGATTAAGTTCCTTCTGCTTTTCCTTCAGGCCATCCAGCTCTTTCTGGCGGCTTAAGATATCCTGTGTCAGGGCACGGCTGCGCTCATTGAAATGCTCCTCATTGTTTTGCGCGGATTTAATCTGTTCCCGGTATACGTTAATCTGGCCCTCCAGTCGACCACGCAGAAGCCCCGCATCATTTGCTTCGGTGCGGCTTTTCTCCATCCGCTCCTCGCAGTCCGCAATCCCGGCTGTTGCGGCATCATATTCCCTGCGGATATTCTCGAACTGCTGTGTCACACTCTGATAGTCTTCGGAAACAATCCTGTGATTCTCCTCAACACGGGTAAGCTCACCCTGCAGACGCTCATGCTCCAGCAGAAAGCAGTTTATGTCCAGAGCTTTCAGTTCTTCTTTTTTCTTTAAATAAGTGCGGGCTTTTTCGCTCTGACGCTCCAGCGGGCCAACCTGACGCTCCAGCTCACTCAATATATCGTTGACTCGCACCAGATTGGCCTGCTCGTCATCAAGCTTTTTGGCCGCCGCGGCCTTTCTGTGCTTGAATTTCACAATACCGGCGGCTTCGTCAAAAAGTTCCCTGCGCTCCTCCGGTTTACCGCTTAAGATCTTATCAATCTGGCCCTGTCCGATGATGGAATACCCTTCCTTGCCAATACCCGTGTCATAGAAAAGCTCATTGATATCGCGCAGACGGCAGGACGTTCCGTTCAGAAGATACTCACTCTCACCGGAACGGTAAAGTCTGCGGGCAACGGTCACTTCCTCATAGTCGATCGCCAGCTGATGATCCGAGTTATCCAGGGTAATCGCCACATAAGCATAGCTTAAGGGTTTTCTCATCTCCGTACCTGAGAAAATCACATCCTGCATACTGGCGCCCCGCAGCTGTTTGATGCGCTGCTCTCCTAAAACCCAGCGGACAGCATCGGCCACATTGCTTTTACCGCTACCGTTGGGTCCCACGATCGCCGTAATACCGTTGTGAAATCTGAAATTAATCTTATTGGCAAAGGATTTAAATCCCTGTATTTCGATACTTTTCAGGTACATGAAAGTCCGTCCTCGCTCTGCAGCATCAATAATGCCCGATATGCGGCCTGCTGCTCCGCAGCTTTTTTATTATGGCCCGTTCCATGGCCGACAACCCGCTCATCCAAAGTCAGCTCCACATAAAACTCCTTATCATGCTCGGGTCCTTTTTCATAAACCACGCGATAATTGAGCTGCCCTTTGATGCCGCCCTGAACGTACTCCTGCAGGATTGATTTCGCGTCATAAAATAACTGCTTTGATTCAATGTCATTTAAAATAAAAGCAAAAATAAATTTCCTGGCTTCGTCAATGCCGCTGTCTAAGTAAATCGCACCGATCAAAGCCTCCACCACATCACAGGCAATGGACGAGCGCGCTCTTCCCCCTGTGGTTTCTTCACCTCTGCCCAGCAGAAAATACCGCTCAAGCTCCAGCTGATGGGCAGTATATGCAAGCGCCGTCTCACAGACCAGAGAAGCGCGCAGCTTACTCAGCCTGCCCTCGGTCATGTCCGGATATTCTGAAAACAAAAAATCGCTGGAGACCAGTTCCAGGACCGCATCCCCCAGGAATTCCAGACGTTCATAATTCTCGCATTTTATAATTTTTATTTCATTGGCGTAGGAACTATGCGTCAGAGCCTGCTTCATAAGTGCTTTGTCTGAAAAGGAATATCCGATTTTTCTCTCCAGCTCTGCCTGACCATTTGGCGTCGCGCCGTACTGCATATATACTCCTCCGTGAAAAGAGCCCTTGAAAAAGGGCTCCTGCCTTTATGCCTTTTTCGCCAGCTCTGTTTTCAGTGCCTCAACACAGTCACGCACCGTCTTCATGGAATCACCCTCAAAGATTTCATCCGGGAATTCCACACCAAACTCATCCTGAATATTCAGAATAACCTGATAAAGGTCAAGGGAATCCACACCCAGATCCTCACTTAAGTTGGTATCCAGTGTAATCTCCTCCTCCTTTAAATGCAGCTCGTCCATGATAATCTGTCTTACTTTTTCAAATTCCATTGTCTCATTCTCCTTTTGATTTATTTGCATATGTCACTGCATGTATATGACGGTTTTTACCGCCTGTTCTTACATTTCCGTATTCAACGCTGCCTGAATCTTCTCACTGATATGCTGCTCTGTAAAATCGATGCACTGTAAAATGGAATTTTTAACCTCCGTGACACTGGCGGAACCGTGCGTTTTGACCACCAGACCGTTTAAGCCCAGCATCGGTGCGCCGCCATACTGATCCAGTTCAAACTTCTTCAGTGTCTCCTTCAATGCAGGCTTTACCAAAAGAGCGCCGATCTTGCTGCGGGTTGTGGAGACCATACCGGCCTTCACTTCCTTTATCAGCGTTCCTCCCACACCCTCATACATTTTCAGAATGACATTGCCCACAAAGGCCTCGCAGACAACCACATCCGCGCCGCCTGCAGGAATGTCCCTGGCCTCCACACTGCCGACGAAGTTGATATCCGGGCACTCACGCAGAAGTGGAAATGTTTCCTTGACCAACGCATTGCCCTTCTCCTCCTCGGCACCGATATTGACAATACCGACCGTCGGGTTTCGAACGCCCATGATATTTTCCATATAGATGGAGCCCATCTTTGCAAACTGCACCAGGTCTACTGCCTTCGCGTCGACATTGGCGCCGCAGTCGATCAGAAGTGAAACTCCCTTCGCGGTCGGAATGAGAGGTGCCAAAGGAGAACGCCGAACACCCGGAAGCCTGCCTACCAGTGCCTGTCCGCCTACCAGATTCGCACCGGTACTGCCGGCGGATACATAGGCATCGCACTGACCGCTTTTTACCATTTTCATGGCTACCACGATGGAGGAATCCTTTTTCTTGCGGATGGCTGTAGCCGGCGGCTCCGCCATCTCGATCACTTCCGTGGCATTCACCACCTCAAGTCTCTCCTGCGGGTAGGTGTACTTAGACAGTTCATTTCTGACGGCGTCCTCTTTGCCTACCAGGAAAACCTTGATTTTATCGGAGGCTTTCAGTGCCTCCACAACAGCCTGTACAATCACGCCCGGCGCCTCATCGCCGCCCATGGCATCCACAGCTATCTTTACCAGTTCAGCCATATTATTCTCTCTCCTGTCATCTAATCCGGCACAATAAGCAGAAAATACCTAACCTCTAATATACTAAAGGCCTTTTGAAAAATCAAGACTTTCATGCAGGTTTTAGTGGTTATAGCAAGACGCCTCCAGTTCCGTCAGCATCTCGTCAAAAAGTCGTACTGTCGCCTGCACCGGCTCAGGTGTACTCATATCCACTCCGGCAAGCTTTAAGATATCGATCGGATCCTTGCTGCCGCCCGCTGACAAAAACCGGAAATAATCCTCAACAGCCGGCTCTCCTTCCTTTAAAATCCGGTCTGACAAAGCCACTGCAGCGGAAATGCCGGTTGCATACTGATACACATAAAACGGCGAATAAAAGTGCGGAATTCTCGCCCACTCATAACGAATCAGGTCATCCGAAACCATGTCCGGTCCAAAGTAAAGCTGATTCAGGCCATAGTAAAGATCACTTAAGCTTTTAGAGGTCAGTGCCTGTCCCTCCTCCGCCATTTTATGTGCCTTCATCTCAAACTCCGCAAACATGGTCTGGCGATACAGGGTTCCCTTGATGCTGTCCAGAAAATGATTGATCACATAGGCGCGCATCACAGGATCCGTAGTTGTATTCAGGAGATATCTCGTCAGCAGCATCTCATTGCAGGTGGAGGCCACTTCCGCCACAAAAATCACATAATCCGCCGTCTGATGAGGCTGTGACTTCGCGCTGAAATAGGAATGCAGAGAATGCCCCATCTCATGCGCCAGTGTAAACATATTGTCCATGGTACCCTGGTAAGTCATCAGAACATAAGGATGCACCATACCACCGCTGCTGTAGGCACCGCTGCGTTTCCCCTCATTCTCACAGGCATCGACCCAGCGGTTTTCAAACCCTTCCCTTAACACGGAAAGATATGTCTCTCCCAGCGGTTTTAAGGCTTCCAGAATGGTAGCCTTAGCTTCCTCATACGGAATCGTAACCTTGCATTCCGGTACGATCGGCACATAAACATCGTACATGTGCAGCTCGTCCAGACCCAGCATTTTTTTGCGCAGCGCCACATAACGGTACATGGAAGAAAGCCCGTCATGGACTGCCCCGATCAGATTGTCATAAACTTCCTCCGGCACACCGTTCCTTCCGGTATACATATTTCTGGTAGACGAGTATCCCCTGGCCTTTGCAAAAAATCTTGACTGGCTGATACACGCACTGTATGCGGAGGAAATGGTATTGATATACTGTTTGTAGCCTGTATACAGAGATTCAAACGCTGCCTTTCTGACCTCTCTGTCCGTATTCTCCAGATAGCCGATATATCGTCCATGCGTAACCGGCGCTTCTTCCCCGTTCTCATCTACAATATCCTGAAAAGTGACATCCGCATTATTGAACATGCCGAAAATATTCGACGGTGCCTGCGCCATTTCACTCGCCGAGGCCAGAATCTCTTCCGCCTCTTTGCTGCGGGTGTGCTGACGGTTGCGTTCCAGAACCGTGAAATAGCGGTCATAAACGTGATAATGTACATCACTTTCCCTGAACTTTTTCAGTGTCTGCTCGGGAATATCCATAATCTCCGGATCCGCAAACGATACCGCTTCCCCGAATCTGGAGAAAAGTCTTCTGGATTTCATATTCATCGCCTGATAATCTGTATTAGTCGTATCCACATCGCTGTTTAAGTGTGCATACTGCCCCAGTCTCTCCAGTCTTTGAGAAAGCGCGTCCTCCAGATCCAGATAGGCAAGCAACGTCTGTGCACTCTCGCCCAGGTGTCCTTTATACTGTTCAATCTGTGACAGATCCGCGCTGATTTGCTCATAATCTTTCTCCCATTCCGCATCCGACGGATACAGATCCTCAGTCGCCCAGCGCTTTTCCATGGGAATCTCACTTCGTTTCGGTACTTTCTTTGCCATGACAGTCTCCTTTTTTAAGTATTGATCTGATAATTTCTCCCGTGTCATCATCAAATGCCGGAAATATTGCAAGATGAAAGCTGCAAAGGCATGATAACATGGATTGCTTCGCAAAAAAGGCGCACTCGCAATCCTCTGCTTTCAGATCTCATTTTACGTCAGTATAGCAGGATTTCCTCTGTCATGCAAGAAAAATGAACCTTCCGCGGTTTTTGCGGCGCATAACCGCTGACACTGCAAAGCTTCAGGAACACGCTCCTGTTTTTTATTAATAAAAGCAAAAATCTGTGTACAAACCCAAAATACGTATGTTATACTTTTCACGGCAGTAAACACATCATAAATATACTGCCCTCAGGAGGACATCTATGAAATACGCGAATGACAAAGTAACTGACCTGCAGATTGCCTACATTGGCGGCGGCTCCCGCGGCTGGGCATGGACGTTCATGACAGACCTGTCCATGGACGCGTCCTTAAGCGGCACCATCCGTCTCTACGATATTGACAGGCAGGCCGCCCACAATAATGAGATCATTGGTAATCATCTCACAGACCGTAACGATACAGTCGGCAAATGGCACTATACCACCTGTGATACAATCAAAGAAGCACTGACCGGAGCGGACTTTGTAGTCATCTCCATCCTGCCCGGCACCTTTGATGAAATGCAGTCCGACGTACATCTGCCGGAGCGTCTCGGTATCTGGCAGTCCGTCGGCGACACGGCAGGCCCCGGCGGCACCATCCGCGCCCTGCGCACGCTTCCGATGTTTGTGGAATTTGCAAACGCAATCAAAGAATATGCGCCGAATGCCTGGGTCATCAATTATACCAACCCCATGTCTTTATGTGTGAAAACCCTGTATCATGTATTCCCCGAAATCAAGGCCTTTGGCTGCTGTCACGAAGTTTTCGGCACACAGAAGGTGCTGAAGGGAATCTGTGAGGAAACCTTCGGTATAAAAGAGATCGACCGCAGAGATATTATCATCAATGTTCTGGGGATCAACCATTTTACCTGGTTTGATCAGGCTTCCTACAAAGGAATCGATCTTTTTCCAGTATACCGGGACTATATCGACGCGCATTTTGAGGAGGGCTACAATGAACCGGACAAAAACTGGGCTAACTCCACCTTTGCCTGTGCGCACCGCGTGAAATTTGACCTGTTTAAGCGTTATGGCCTGATTGCCGCGGCCGGAGACCGTCATCTGGCGGAATTCATGCCCGGCAACGAATATCTGAAGGATCCGGAAACCGTAACAAACTGGAAGTTCGGTCTGACAACCGTGGACTGGAGGAAGGAGGACTTACAGCACCGCCTGTCCAGAAGTGCCAGGCTGGTCAGCGGTGAAGAGGAAATCGAGTTAAAACCGTCCGGGGAGGAAGGAATCCTTTTGATCAAGGCACTGTGCGGTCTCACCCGCATCGTCAGCAATGTCAATATTCCCAACACCGGCCTGCAGATTCCCAACCTGCCAGCCAGCGCAGTTGTAGAAACCAATGCAGTATTTTCCCGCGACTCCATCAAGCCGCTGATTGCCGGTGCTGTCACCGATGACCTGCGTGCTCTGCTCATGCCGCACATTGAGAATCATGAATATACCCTGGAGGCTGCTCTGACCTGTAACCGGGAGCTTGTATATAAGGCCTTCCTGAACGACCCGCTCGTAAAAGGCCGGGCTTCCGAATCGGATGTAAAGAAGCTGGCTGACGATATGATTGATAATACGAGCCAATATTTACCGGATGGATGGAAAAGATAACCGACATACTGTAATTTATGTCTAATAAACACCCAACCATGTTGCTGCATGACAGGATCTCGTCATGCAGAATACATGATTGGGTGTTTTTGATTTTCCCTGTATACAAATTAAGTCAAATCCGGATAAATCACCATATCAAACTGTATGGAATGTTCTACTGATAATTCACGATCTGTCCGAACTCTGCCTTCAAGCTTGCGCCGCCTACGAGACCGCCGTCAATGTCTTCTTTTGCAAAGAGATCCGCTGCGGTTTTGGCATTCACGGAGCCGCCGTACTGGATACGGATGGCCTGTGCAGTTGCCTCATCATAAATTTCCCTGATGCAGGCACGAATGGCCGCGCAGACTTCCTCCGCCTGGTCACTGGTAGCGGTCTTGCCGGTGCCGATGGCCCAGATGGGTTCATAAGCGATCACAGCAGTTGCTGCCTGCGCAGCAGTCACGTTCTGGAACGCGATCTTGATCTGCTGACGGACAAAGTCAATGGTGATGCCCTGCTCTCTCTGTGTCAGCGTCTCACCGCAGCAGATGATGGGAGTCAGACCATGCTCGAAAGCCTTCAGAACCTTCTTATTAACCGTCTCATTGGTCTCCGCGAAATACTCGCGTCTCTCAGAGTGGCCGATGATAACGTATTTCACACCTGCATCCACTAACATTGCAGGAGCGATCTCGCCTGTATAAGCGCCCTTCTCCTCATAATACATATTCTCAGCGCCGATCTGGATGTTGGTGCCCTTTACTGCTTCCACCGCCGGAATGATGTCGATCGCCGGTACGCAGAACGCCACGTCCACATCATCATTGACGACGAGCGGTTTTAAAGTCTCGATCAGTTCCACCGCCTGGGAAGGAGTCATATTCATCTTCCAGTTGCCGGCGATAATTTTCTTTCTTGCCATATGATTTTACCTCTTTCTTTTTCAGTATATCTGAAGCTTATACCGGACAAACGGCATCGTCCGCGCCCGTTAAAAGGCCTGTCAGATGCCGTTTTGCCCGGATATTTTATTGAAATATCAATTCTTATTTATCATCAGCCGCGTATACGCCGGGCAGCTCCTTGCCCTCCAGGAATTCCAAGGAAGCACCGCCGCCAGTGGAGATGTGCGTTACCTTGTCAGCAAAGCCAAGCTGATTGATCGCCGCAGCAGAATCGCCGCCGCCGATCACGGTCGTCGCATCTGTATCAGCCAGTGCCTGCGCTACCGCCACAGTGCCCTTTGCCAGAATCGGGTTCTCAAATACGCCCATCGGTCCGTTCCAGACAACAGTCTTCGCACTCTTTACTGCCTCGGCATACATCGCCTGGGTCTTCGGTCCGATATCCATGCCCATCTTGTCAGCCGGAAGCTGGGTGGAGTCATAAACCTCAGTCGCGATCTTAGCATCAATCGGGTTCGGGAACTCACTGGTCACGACGGTGTCAACAGGAAGCAGAAGCTTCTTGCCTAACTGCTCTGCCTTGGCCATCATCTCCTTGCAGTAGTCAAGCTTGCTGTCATCGCAGAGGGAGGTGCCAACCTCATAGCCCTGTGCCTTTAAGAAGGTGTAAGCCATGCCGCCGCCAATGATCAGGGTGTCGCACTTCTCTAACAGATTGGAAATCACGTTCAGCTTGTCAGCCACCTTCGCGCCGCCTAAGATTGCCACGAAAGGTCTTACCGGATTCTCTACAGCGTTGCCTAAGAAGTTGATTTCCTTCTCCATCAGGTAACCAACCGTGCAGTTGCCGCCCTTTGCGCGGACATACTCCGTCACACCGGCCACGGAAGCATGTGCTCTGTGGGAAGAACCGAATGCGTCGCATACATAATCATCGCACAGATCCGCCAGCTCCTTGCTGAACTCTGCGCCATTTTTGGTCTCCTCAGCGCCGCGGAAACGGGTGTTCTGCAGCAAAATCACATCGCCGGGCTGCATGGCTGCTACAGCAGCGGTTGCCGCTTCTCCGGTTACGTTGTAGTCAGCCACAAACTTGACTTCCTTGCCAAGCTTCTCGCTCAATCTCTTGGCAACAGGTGCCAGGGACTCACCCTCATTGGGGCCGTTCTTCACCTTACCCAGGTGAGAGCAGAGAATTACCTTGCCTCCGTCATTCACCAGTTTCTGAATGGTAGGCAGAGCCGCCACGATACGGGTCTCATCTGTGATCTCGCCGTTCTTTAACGGTACATTGAAGTCACATCTGACCAGAACTCTCTTGCCGGCCGCGCTGAAATCATCTACGGATTTCTTATTTAATCCCATGTTATAAAACCTCCAAAATTTTAATTACATGAAAACAGGTCCGGTCCTAAGACCGGACCTGTTCAGGTCTGTTCAGTTCTTTTGTTATGCCAACTCACTGAAGTACTTAATGGTACGAACCATCTGAGAAGTATAGGAGTTCTCATTGTCATACCAGGAAACAACCTGTACCAGATTGTCAGCGCCAACCATGGTCTGGGTAGCATCGAATATGGAACCATAGGTGCTGCCTACGATATCGCTGGAAACGATCTCATCCTCGTTGTAGCCGAAGGACTCATTGGAAGCAGCCTTCATCGCCGCGTTGATCTCTTCCTTGGTTACGCTCTTCTCAACGGTAGCAACCAGGATCGTGGTGGAACCGGTGGGAGTGGGAACACGCTGTGCAGAACCGATCAGCTTGCCGTTCAGCTCAGGGATAACAAGGCCGATTGCCTTGGCTGCGCCGGTGGAGTTCGGTACGATATTGACAGCGCCAGCGCGGCTTCTTCTTAAGTCACCCTTTCTCTGCGGTCCGTCAAGGATCATCTGGTCACCGGTGTAAGCGTGAATGGTGCTCATGATACCGGACTTGATGCCGGCCAGATCATTTAAAGCCTTCGCCATCGGAGCCAGGCAGTTGGTTGTGCAGCTCGCGGCGGAAATGATGGTATCCTCAGGTGTCAAAGTGGTGTGGTTTACATTGTAAACGATGGTGGGAAGATCATTGCCCGCAGGAGCGGAAATGACAACCTTACGAGCACCAGCATTGATGTGCGCCTGTGCCTTGGCCTTACTGGTGTAGAAACCGGAGCACTCCAGCACGACATCGATCTTTAACTCACCCCAGGGGCAGTTGTTGGCATCGGGCTCTTTGTAAATTTTCAGGGTCTTGCCATCTACGGTAATGGTATCCTCACCGGCGGAAACGGTGTCTGCCAGAGCATATTTGCCCTGAGAGGAATCATACTTTAACAAATGCGCCAGCATCTTGGGGCTTGTCAAGTCATTGATTGCCACTACTTCATAACCTTCTGCACCAAACATCTGTCTGAATGCAAGGCGGCCGATACGGCCGAAACCATTAATTGCTACTCTTACTGCCATTTTTAATTTCCTCCTGAAATTATTTGATTACAACATTGATAAAATTATATCAGTACTGTTATTGTACCCGTTTTTCCTATATTTGGCAAGTCCCCCTATGCACTTTTTAAGAAATTTTTACAGGATTTTTGACATCCTGGCGGGATTCGTGTATACTTGCTTCAAAATGAGTACCAGACATCTGCGAATATCAGCTAACGAAAGGAACACATAATGCCCTGCCTGATCGATTCCCATATACACACTTCCTTTTCTGGCGATTCGACCTCTCCCATGGAAGAAACGATCCGGAAAGCCATCAGCAAAGGCCTTCAGGACATCTGTTTTACCGAACACCTGGATCTGGATTACCCGGGCGGTGAAGGCTGTCCCCCTGACACCTTTCTGCTGGACATCAACGCCTATCATCAACAGTTTATACAACTTCAGGAAAAGTATACCGACAGGATTCACCTGCGCTTCGGCCTGGAGCTCGGTCTGCAGCCGCACCTGGCCGCCAGACACAAAGCCCTCATGCAGGACTGGCCCTTCGACTTTGTCATTGGATCCGTACACGTTGTCCACGGTCAGGATCCCTACTATCCCGTCTTTTATCAGGGACGCAGGGAGGATGATTGCTACAGGGAATATTTTGAATGTGTCCTGGAAAATATCAACGCATTCGATCGTTATGATTCCTTTGGCCACCTGGACTATATCGTGCGCTACGGCCCGACAAAGGACGCGAACTATACCTTTGAACAGTATCAGGACATTCTGGATGAAATCTTAAAAAAGCTGGCTATGAGAGGCAAAGCCCTGGAATGCAATACAGGTGCGATCCGCTGCGGTTTAAGGGACTTAAATCCGTCTCTTCCTATATTAAAACGGTTCCGTCAGTTCGGCGGAGAATTTGTGACGCTTGGAAGCGATGCCCACACACCGGACCGGCTTTCAGATGGTTTTGACCGGGCCTGTGAGACATTAAAATCAGCCGGCTTTTCTTATTATACTGTCTATGAGAACAGACACCCCCGGTTTGTGAAGCTTTAACTCAGCAAATCCTGACATATTTGAACTGCTTTCCAAATATAATGAATCAACATCTCCCGACAGCGGCAGCTTAAGGAAAGCGGTTCATGAAAAAACATCCCATTCTGTCAGGTACCCTGATATTGTCCGGTGCAAGCTTCCTTTCCAGGATCATCGGATTTTTGTACCGAATTTATCAGACCCGTACATTCGGCGCATCAGCGGTTGGTGTTCTGCAGATGACCGCACCAGTCACCGCCATGGTTATGGCTGTCAGCTGCTATGGCATGCAGACCGCTCTGTCCAAACGAATTGCAGAGCTTCCTGCGCATCAGAAACAACCAAAAAGGGCTTATCTTCTCGCCGCACTTTTCTTCAGTATCAGTCTTTCTGTAATGCTCACGATCCTGGTACACCATTATTCCGGCGTTCTTGCCAATGAATATCTTCAGGAGCCACAAACAGAGGCACTCTTAAGAATCCTGTCGCTGTCCTTTGTACCTGCCGCCATCCACAGCTGCTTTTCCGGTTACTGGATTGGGCAGCAAAAGGCCAGATATCCAGCCTTATGCCAGCTGATCGAACAGATTACGCGTGTAGGCACCGTCATCGTCCTGTGTGAATCTGCAAAAATGCGCGGCATTGCTGTTTCTCTGCCGTTTGCTGTGATCGGCTCCGTTGCAGGTGAACTTGCGTCTGTATGCGTCTGCCTTTTATGCGCTCATCTTCCGGGTGTTATCACATCCCGGATACCCATTATAAAGGCCAATGATCATATACGATTTTCCATGCGGCCGCTTACGGCGCGCCTTTCCAATATCACATTCTGTACAGGACAGCTGTTTTCCATGGCTGCTCCCCTCTCTTTAAACCGGCTTGCCATGAATTTTCTGCAGAGCGTGGAAGCCGTACGCATTCCGCTTTCTTTAAGGCTATACGGATATTCAGCCGCAGAAGCTCTGACTGTCTACGGCATACTGAGCGGCATTGTGCTGCCTGTTCTCTATTTTCCGGGCGCAGTCATCGGTCCGTTAAGTCAGATGCTGCTGCCTGCCATTTCGCAGGCCCAGGCTCGTAAAGATTATGCGAAAATTAAGACCATCACCCTGAACGCCAGCTTCATTCTCGTATTTCTGGGTGTGTTCTGTTCCCTGACCCTGCTTTTATTCTCGGATTTTCTGGGAAACAGCATCTTTCTTGAACCGCTGGCCGCCGGATATATCCGCTCACTGTGCCTCATCTGTCCCGTGCTGTATCTCAATCAGGTTTTATCCGGCATTCTGCAGGGACTGGGAGACGCCTTCGCCGTCCTGTTTATCAACACTCTCAGTGTCTTTGCACGGCTTTGCTTCATATTTTTCAGTATTCCGCAGATCGGAATCAGAGGATATTTTTACGGGCTGCTCATTTCGCAGCTGTCTGCCGCCATATTCTTTCTGTATAAATGTCTGAAACATTGCCAAAACGCATGAAAATCATTTGCAAAACAGAGATAAATATAATATTATGATGATACCATGTGTATCATCATAGCTTAGAGCAAAGGAGAACCTTTCGAAATGAGTTTTGTATACGACAAGCTGCTGCCCACACCGCAGGAAATTCTTTCAGCTTACCCCCTGCCGGAGCATCTGGCCAGGACAAAAGCCTTAAGAGACGCCGAAATTCAGGCAGTTCTTGAAGGAAAAAGCGACAAATTTCTTGTCATCATCGGCCCCTGCTCCGCGGACAACGAGGACGCTGTCTGTGATTACATTACACGTCTTGCAGCAGTAAATGATAAAGTGAAAGATCGTCTGATCCTGATCCCCCGGATCTACACCAACAAGCCACGTACCAACGGCGACGGTTATAAAGGGCTGGCCAGCCAGCCCAATCCGAATCAGAAAGAAGATTTTGCCGCAGGGCTATTAGCCGTCAGGCACATGCATACCCGCGCCATGCGCGAGACCGGCTTAAGCGCCGCCGATGAGATGCTCTATCCGGAGAACTGGCCTTATGTGGAGGATCTGCTCTCCTATGTGGCAATCGGTGCCCGTTCCGTGGAGGATCAGCACCATCGCCTGGTCAGCAGCGGCTTTGACGTGGCAACCGGTATGAAAAACCCGACCAGCGGTGATTTTACCGTCATGCTCAACTCCATCTATGCCGCCCAGCAGAAACATACTTTCACGTTCCGCGGCTATGAAGTCTCCACAGACGGCAATCCGCTTTCTCACGCCATATTAAGAGGCTCTACCAGCAAGAACGGCAGAAATCTGCCCAATTACCACTATGAGGACCTCATCAATCTGCTGAATATGTATCAGCAGCGGGAGCTGAAAAACCTGGCCTGTATTGTAGATACCAACCACTCCAACTCCAACAAGCAGTTTAAACAGCAGATCCGCATCGCGAAAGAGGTACTGCATTCCCGCAGACTTGACAGTGATATCCATAAAATGGTCAAAGGTCTGATGATTGAGAGCTACATCGAAGAGGGCAATCAGAAAATCGGCGAGGGCGTATACGGCAGATCCATCACGGATCCCTGTCTGGGCTGGCAGGATTCCGAAGAGCTGATTTACCACATTGCCGAGATGGCATAAAGACTTCGGTCCACTTCCCTGACATCCCGGATTCTTTTCTTTGCATGTAAAGCGGTGCAGGCATGGATCAATGCCTGCCACCGCTTTTTGTATGCGTCATTTTTCAGCTGATACTGTCCGAAGTGTTCCTGTGGCCTGCCTCCTTCCAGCATCTGATGCAGCAGTACTCCCAACGCGAAAATATCGACTCTCTCATCTGCTCTCTCCAGATGCCAGCACTCCGGCGCGGCATATCCGGGTGTCCCCCGAAACCCGATACCGCTCTGATCCTCCCCTTTTTTCCAGGCATTTCCGTAATCAAGGAGCATGACACCCCCATTTTGGGTCAGGAGAATATTATCCGGCTTTAAATCCCCGTAAATGATCTGCTCCTTCTGGCTGTGAAGAATGTCAAGGATTTTACACAGTCTTCTTCCGATTCGCACCGTTTCAGAATCGGATAAGGTCGTGGAACGATTAAGCCGCTCACGCAGTGTTTCTCCCTCATAATAAGGCATGGTATACCAGGGAACGCCGCCGTTTATGCCGCTGTGATATAAAAACGGAATTCCTTCCCCGCGCAGCTGCTTTAACAGATTGATCTCTCTGTCCATGGCCCAGCAGGCTTTTTGAGACGCCGCCGCGCTCTTACACACCAGCTTCCAGGAAACATGGCTGTTATGGAAAAGACTGATACAGGACATTGTGCCCTGATGGAGTTTTCTTTCCACCTGCCAGTCATCACAAAATGCCTCAGAAAAAACAGATTGTCTTTCATTCATCATTCACATCCAATCCGGTACTCAGCGAACCTCCCACAGCATAAAATAGGCATAGCTTAAGCTGTCCTTTACAATACAATCCATAATATTCTTCTGCCAGATATTTCCCAGCGCTCCAATCCCGGACAGTCCTTTCTCACTGACACAGGCATTTTCCTTTGCCAGTTCATTTTTCATCCGGTTCAGTTCCTCCCTCAGCGGTGGTATCGCTGCTGTACCCTCTGTGTGCAGACTCGCCCCGAGAGAAGAATCCATGCAGAACTCGCCTTCCTCCACCTTATCCCCGGCTCTGTACAACTTCTGGCCATCATACAGATACATTCTGCACTGCATGCCGGAACAGATTCTTACAAGTTCCTTTTTCACTTCCGTCTCCCCTTTTGTGATTGCAGCTCCCAATTCCATTGAAAACCACGTCTGAAAACGCTCCCGGTTTTTAACAGGCAATTCCCGGTTCTTCCAGACAGCCCATACTATGATATCTCTGTTCTCCATTTTCCCGGCAAAGCTTATCATGTGCTGATTACTGTCCACGCCTTCGTGATCAATATAACATTCTGTATGATACATATTTTTTCAACCGCCCCCTGCAGAGACAGTTATCCTCCCTTCACTATATATAGGCACGGAGGAGCCGAATTATCGCGCCGCAAAAGAATTAAATTTTTATAAATCAAAACACCTTTAAAAAACTCTTCAGCCACACAGGATGCACCATACTCTCCAGATACAGGCCAAAGCCAAACAACACCGCCACCACAATAAAAAGCCATGTTTTTTCCAAAAGCAACCGTTTTCTTTCATACCTGTCTTTTGAGATCTCACAAAGTGCAAAGCCGCACAAAATCGCTGCCAGATAAGGAAAAATATAAGGTATGTACAGAAAAATCCAGAGCAGAATTCCCTTCAGATGATACTGTTCCAGACAGGCCTGCAGCCAGATTCCCGCTTTCAGCCCCACCAAAAAAACTGTCAGCTTCAGACCTGTATTACCAACCCCGTACCACCACAACAGTACCAGAACGCCAGGAACAATCACTCTCCTCGGCAGCAGGTAAAAAAGATAAGCACGTCCTTCAACCAGGCTGTCTCTGACCAGATACAGGCTGTCTTCGTCCAGAAGAGAAATGTCCTTAAGCAGATTCTTTCCGCAGAGCATTACCAGAACACAGCCCGCAGTAAATCCAAAGCCCATAATGACACTGAAGCGCTTCCCCATTCCTGTATGATCATACCTTTCCTCTTCATGCTCCTGTGAATAACGCATATTGTCCACCTTCCCTTCTCAGAATTCTATGCGCGGGCATGGACATTTAGAAGGGAATCAAAAGAGGATTCCCTTTAACGGAAATCCTCTTTTGTCATATATTCCATGTTCTGTTTTTAAAATTTCAATGCTTACTGCATGCCTGCCTGCGCCATTACCTCTGCCGCGAAATCGTCCTTTTTCTTTTCGATGCCTTCGCCGGTCTCAAAACGAACAAAGCGCTTCACAGAAAGCTTTGCGTTGTTGGCCTTCGCCACCTGCGCGATATACTGGGAAACGGTCTGCTTGCCGTCCTCCGCCTTCACATAGATCTGATCCATCAGGCAGATCTCTTTGAATTCCTTATTCAGACGTCCCATAATCGTACCATTGATCACCTTTTCAGGCTTGCCGGCAAACGAAGGATCGTTGGCAATCTGCTCTTTTAAGATGGCCATCTCATGCTGTCTGTGCTCCTCGGAAATCTCGGAAGCAGTCACAAACTTCGGACGCAGCGCCGCGATCTGCATGGCAACGTTATTCATAGCCTCTTTGATATTGTCATTGACCACATCCGTCACAACATCCACGATCACACCGATTCTGCCGCCGCCGTGTACATAGGTAGCTACAAAACCGTCCTCTTCCACAACCTTCTCAAAACGACGGATGGTCAGGTTCTCTCCGATTACGGCAACCTTCTCCACCAGTGCATCCTTCACGGTCACTTCCGGCTTCTCAAGCCAGGGCTCAGACAGAAAAGCATCCAGATCCTCGGAACTGCTCTTCACAGCCTGGGTTGCCACGCTCTTCACATAAGCCTGGAAATCCGCGTTCTTTGCCACAAAATCAGTCTCGGAGTTCACCTCCACCACAGCTGCGGTGTGATCATCCTCCTTCACGATTGCGCACAGACCTTCCGCCGCAATACGGCCGGCCTTTTTCTCAGCCTTTGCCTGTCCGTTTTTTCTCAGGAAATCAACAGCGGCCTCCATGTCGCCATTGGTCTCAGTCAATGCTTTTTTGCAGTCCATCATACCTGCGCCGGTCATCTCACGCAGTTCTTTTACCATTGCTGCTGTAATAGCCATATGATTATTCTCCTTTATTATGCCTCTTCGGCAGCTACTTCCTCAATATCGGTCGGCTCGCTCTCTGCCTGTGCTGCCATAAGCGCCTCCTGAGAATCAGCGGTCTCGCCCTGGTTTGCCTCGATGACAGCATCTGCTATCTTGGAGGTGATCAGCTTGACCGCGCGGATCGCGTCGTCATTGCCCGGAATAATATAATCCAGTTCCTCAGGATCGCAGTTGGTATCGCCAATACCGATCAGTGTAATGCCCAGCGTATGGGCCTCCTGCACACAAATACGCTCCTTCTTGGGATCCACCACAAAAATCGCGTCCGGAATTCTCTCCATATCCTTGATACCGCCAAGGTTTTTCTCAAGCTTCTCCCACTCTTTGCGCAGTGCCACAACTTCCTTTTTGGGCAGAACATCAAAGGTGCCGTCCACAGCCATATTCTCGATCTCTCTGAGTCTGGCGATACGGCTTCTGATGGTTCTGAAATTCGTCAGCGTGCCGCCCAGCCATCTCTGATTGACATAGTACATACCACAGCGCTCAGCTTCGGTCTTAACCGCGTCCTGGGCCTGCTTCTTCGTTCCCACGAAAAGAATGGTGCCGCCATTCGATACCAGCTCCACCACTGCCTTATAGGCCTCGTCCACCTTCACGACAGACTTCTGCAGGTCGATGATGTGGATGCCATTTCTCTCGGTGAAGATATAGGGAGCCATCTTGGGGTTCCATCTTCTGGTCTGGTGGCCGAAATGTACACCGGCCTCCAACAGCTGTTTCATTGAAATAACGCTCATAATATCCTCCGTTTGGTTTTTCTTTCGCCTGCCATCCCAGCTCTCCGCGTTATGAGAACCATCTTTGCTGCTGCTCTTAAAAAAGAGACCGGCAGTAAATCGGCAGACGTGTTTTTTAGTCAACATTAAATATTTAACACAAAAACACCCTATTTGCAATAGGGTGTTTGCATTTTTTTCATATTTTATGAAAATACCGCCGTATACGTTCAGGATTTCTCCAGACTTTTCTTTAATTCGGCAACTTCACTGTAGACAGCGTCGTTCAGAACTTTAATATAAGTGTCCTTCATGCCGGAAGACCGGGATTCGATGATACCCGCGGATTCAAACTTGCGCAGCGCATTGACAATAACGGAACGGGTAATCCCGACTCTGTCCGCAATCTTGGAAGCGACAAGAATCCCTTCTGTGCCGTCAAGCTCGTCAAAAATGTGAACAATCGCCTCCATCTCAGAGTAAGAAAGTGTGTTGATAGCGGATTTGACAACGTTGACCTTACGAACCTCCTCCGCATTTTCCTCGTTGACCGCGCGCAGCATTTCAAGTCCGACAACCGTGGAACCATATTCGCACAGGATAATGTCATCGATGCCATACTGCTCCTCATTACGGTACACAAAAAGCGTGCCAAGCCGCTCTCCCGCGATCTCAATCGGAGAAATGACAGCCTGAAAACGGCGGATAATCTCATTTTCAAAGCCAAGTGTCAGCAGGTTCACATTCTCCTTGGTTGACAGAACGCCCAGAAGCCGTTCATTGAGCAGGCCGTCAATGAACCCGCCTACCCCTACGTCAATCAGCTCATGAATACAGTCCACATTCTCCGAATAACTTAAGCCCAGCACCTTGCCTTTTTTACTGATCACCAGGACATTGGAAGCGATAATCTCCTTCATAACCTGACAGATATCCGTGAAAACCACCTTGCTGGAATTGTTATTATGCAGTAACTTACCGATTTTTCTGGTTTTGTCCAACAGCTGTACACTGCCCATTTTGTAAATATCCTCCATGTATCCTGGCGTGCTTCATGTACTGCAGTTTACAACAGCATACCGCCCGCCGGATTTATCGTCTCACTTCAAGCGAAGTATAGCACGACAATTAAGCAAAATCAATGAAATTATCGGAAAGTTTTTTATTTTTTGAAAATTTCACGTTTCTTGCTTCAATTCGGACAATTCTGACTCTTTCGGCTTCTGCCAGACCATGTAATCACAGTCCGGATTATGGATACATCCATAGTATCTGCGCCCCTTGCGGGTCCTGCGCACCACAATATCACCGCCGCATTTCGGACACTGCAAACCGGTTTTTTCATAATAGGGCTTGGTATTGCGGCATTCCGGGAACCCGGGGCAGGCTAAAAATTTGCCGTGAGGACCGTATTTATACACCATCATCCGGCCGCACAGTTCACAGGGCACATCGCTGACCTCATCCTTCACTTCTACCCTGTCAAGCTTTTTCTCCGCTTCCCTGACCGCTGCGTCCAGATCCGGATAGAAGTTGCGGATGATACTCTTCCACTCCACCTTTCCTTCTTCGACCCCGTCTAAAAGCGACTCCACTGTCGCGGTAAAATTCACATCCACGATAGTGGGGAAGTTCTCTACCATCATATTATTGACTACATCGCCCAGCTCGGTCACGTAAAGATTTTTCTTTTCCTTTGTGACATAACGGCGGTTCAGCAAAAGTGTGATCGTGGGAGCATAGGTGCTGGGTCTGCCAATTCCAAGCTCCTCTAAGGTCTTGACAAGGCTCGCCTCCGTGAAGTGTGCCGGCGGCTGTGTGAAATGTTTCTCGCCGGACAGCTTCTCAAGAACAGCCTCGCTGCCTTCCTCCACTTCCTTTGTCAACCTGACACTGTCTGATTTCTCATCTTCCGAACCGCTGACAGCCTGAAAGCCGTCAAACAGTGTTCTGGATGCGCTGAAGGTAAAGAGATGTCTGCCGGCCGCCACCTTCACAGTGGTCGTCTCATATCTGGCTTCTTTCATCACGGCAGCCACAAAGCGGCGCCAGATCAACTGGTAAAGCCGGAACAGATCCCGGGGCAGAAGATCCTTTAATTGCACCGGTGTCCTGGTGACATCGGTAGGACGGATTGCCTCATGAGCATCCTGGACATTCTGTTTGTTCTGATTGCCGTCACGCAGCTGTCCAACATACTGAGAGCCGTAAACTTCAGACACATACGCGTTGGCAGCACTTAAGGCCTCCTGCGAAATACGGGTAGAATCGGTACGCAGATAGGTAATCAGCGCCACGGTTCCATATCCTTTTACGGCAACTCCCTCATAAAGCTGCTGCGCCAGCCGCATCGTTTTCTGTGTGGAAAAATTTAACGCTTTGCTTGCCTCCTGCTGAAGCGTTGATGTGGTAAAAGGCAGCGGCGCTTTTCTGACGTGCTCACTTTTTTTCACGGATCTGACCAGATATTTTTCTGATTCCAGTTCCTGTTCAATCGCCCTGACCTGTCCTTCGTTCTTTAACTCTACCTTTCCTGTCTCATCCCCATAATAGGAGGCTCTGACTGCTTTTCTCTCACCGCGAAGCTTTAAATCGGCTTCAAGCGTCCAGTATTCCTGCGGGACGAAAGCTTCAATCTGCGCTTCCTTATCACAGATAATCCGAAGTGCAGCAGACTGCACGCGCCCCGCACTTAAACCGCCTTTGATCTTTGACCAGAGCAGAGGAGAAATTCTGTATCCCACCATCCTGTCCAGGCAGCGGCGTGCCTGCTGGGCATCCACTCTGTCCATGTCGATCTCTCTGGCATGTTTGAGTGATTCTCTGACCGCGTTTCTGGTAATCTCATTGAAAGTGATCCTGGAAACCTTCTCTTCATCCAGCTTCAGCGCGTACATCAGATGCCAGGAGATTGCTTCTCCCTCCCGGTCAGGGTCAGTCGCCAGGTAGATCCGGTCCGCTTTTTTGGCCGCTTTTCGAAGAGAAGCTAAAAGCTCTCCTTTTCCCCTGATGGTGATATAATGAGGCTCATAGTCATTTTCCACATCAATGCCCAGACTGCTCTTGGGCAGATCCCGGACATGACCGTTGGATGCCATCACCTCATAGCTGCTTCCCAGAAATTTTTTGATGGTATTCACCTTGGCAGGTGATTCTACGATAACTAAATATTTTGCCATTCCATTCTTTCCATATGATGATACAAGGGACCAAAGAGCAGAAATCGGATGCTTTCCCATAGGATCATCTTTACAAAAAAAATCTTCCCAATCTGCTCGACGCACACTATACAACAATTTTTTTTGAAGCGCAAGGGTTTTCAGGTAAAAATATTCAGAACAGCAGGCCACAGACCGCCTTCTTCGAAGGCTATATGCTGCTTACACATCATACGTCTGAGGCTTGATGGGCGTTCCGCTCATCCCGAAATGAAAAGACAGCCTTTAGCAGATAAACCTGCACAGTCTGTCTTTTCATTTCGATGCTGTTCTGAACTGTTACACAAAAAAATCGGGCTGTCCATTGGACAGCCCTCGTTTTCTCTTACTCCTCTGTGCTGATGATCTCGCGCTTATTGTAAGAACCACATGCCTTGCAGACTCTGTGCGGTACCATCAGAGCGCCGCATTTGCTGCATTTTACCAGCGTAGTAGCGTTCATTTTCCAGTTCGCTCTTCTACGGTCTCTTCTTCCCTTGGAAGATCTGTTCTTGGGACAAATAGACATCGTTACACCTCCTTATCCGCGTTAATGATATCTTTTATCACTGCCATTCTGGGATCCGGCACAAAATCATCACAGCCGCAGTCTCCCAGATTCAGGTCCTTGCCGCACACTTTGCAAAGCCCTCTGCAGTCCGGCCTGCATAAAATCTTCGCCGGCCAGTTCATGAGAATCTCATTGAATATCAGGCGTTCCATGTTTAACTGATATCCATCCATAATCTCCAGATTATCCTCCGCCTCATCAGCAGGAACACAATCCGGTGCGTATACAGTCCTCTCCACATGAATATCCAGCTTCTCAGGCACCGGTTTTAAGCACCTGTCACAGTACATATCAAGAACAATACAGCCATCCGCCCTGATCCCGGCTCTGCCATCCTGCTCATAAACACAGTCGATCGTAAAAGGCGACTTTTCAAGGACAGCAAACTCCTGTCCCCTGTAAGACGCTTGTGTAAGCTCTGCTGTATACTGCTGATGAATATCACTGCTTGCATTCTGAAACACATTGGACAGATCAATAAACATAGTATCTCCTAATCCATACCTAGATGATTATACATACAACCTTTTTCTTTGTCAACCGGAAAAATCCGATTTTTTCACGATTTGTCATGCATACTGTAATGCCGCCCGTAAGCGGTTTGCGTGCTCCTGCGCTGTCGTCTGCCGCGAAATCTTTTCAACAGCAAAATCAGTACGGTGCCCACCAGTACGCCGGCAAAATCAATCCACACATCCTTAAGAGAGCTTCCGCGTCCTTCAATAAAGATCTGGATCGTCTCGTCACAGACCGCGGCTAAAAGGCCGCACATCAATGGTGTGGTCAGAGAGTCCTTAAGGATCTCCCACAACAACATCGTAAGCTCCGCCCCCAGAAACATAAATTCTGTAAAATGTGCCAGCTTGCGGATCAGATTACCGTCATCACTCTGACTATCCTTAAAAAAATCCGCAGGAAGGACCTGTTCCAGGGCCTCCTTTACCGAATCGCTGAGTTTCTCGGATGCCGAAGCCGGCAGCAGAGAATTTCCCCAGATAAAAGCAAGTGTCAGCGCAATCAGAATGCACAGAATCGTTATTTTTGTTTTTTTACTGAAAACCAAGTGACTGCCTTTCCTAAGCCCCGTCTTAAACCGGAACCGCCCTGTTGCCTTTTATTTGTTTTTGCCCATTTTCTGATTATCTTTCAGACTCCTGGACTCTCCCAGATACTCTTTTTCATCTACCACATGCATCCGCACCAGAATATCGGCAACCACACAGACAACAAAGGCCGTGATGCCGATGAGCTGAGAAATCGGTATGTTCAGATACGGGATCAACAGCTGATCGGTACGCAGTCCTTCAATAAAGAAACGTCCGATCCCATAACCGGCCAGATAAAAAAGGGTGATCTCTCCTTCAAACTTCTTTCTGTTTCTATACAGGAGAAGGAAAATCAGAAGGCAGAGATTCCAGCAGGATTCATATAAAAAGGTCGGGTGAACCTGGACGTAATTAACTCCCTCCGCCATATGATCCAGCATGGTCTGCGTAATCTCACTCTCCCGGATCGCATCGACCGGAAGCGCCATTGCAAACAGATTATCCGTGTAATCGCCAAACGCCTCGCGGTTCATAAAATTACCCCAGCGGCCGATAACCTGTCCCAAAACCAGGCCAGGCACGGCGGTATCCGCCATCTGGCAAAAGCTCTGATGTTTTATCCGTGTGAATACATAAAGCGTAATAAACGCCGCAATCACGCCGCCGTAAATCGCGAGGCCGCCCTGGCGCAGATTGAATATACTGAGCAGATTATCCTTATATTTATCCCAGGAAAAAATAACGTAATACAATCTGGCGCCGATAATGGCAAAGATAATCGCGTAAATAATAAAATCCCAGTAAAGATCCGGATCCTGACCCGATACCTTTGCCAGATGTGTTGCCAGAAAAATTCCGCAGATCATCGCGATGCCAATGATAACCCCATAATAAGCAATGGAAAAGCCGAAGACAGAAAAGGATTTCGGCACATTTTCCAGATAAATCCCCAGATTGGGAAATGCAATATCCATACTGTTCATTACATCCGGCATAAGCGCTCCTTTCCTCCTCAGACATTAAAGCGGAACAGAATGACGTCTCCATCCTGCACAACATAGTCCTTGCCTTCTATCCCAACCAGTCCCTTTTCTCTGGCCGCCGCAAGCGAGCCGAACTGAAGGAGGTCTTTGTAGTTGACAACCTCTGCCTTGATAAAGCCTCTCTCAAAATCGGAGTGAATTTTACCCGCCGCCTGCGGAGCCTTTGTTCCCACTTTAATCGTCCAGGCCCTGGTCTCGTCCTCTCCGGCTGTCAGAAAACTCTGAAGGCCCAGGATTTTGTAGCTGGCCGCGATCAGCTTTTCGAGGCCTGACTCAGAAAGTCCCAGGTCCTCTAAAAACATCTGTTTTTCGTCGTCGTCAAGCTCTGAAATTTCCTCCTCAATCTGTGCGCTGATGACGAAAACCTCGCAGCCTTCCTTCGCCGCGTAGTCACGAACCTGCTGCACCCAGACATTCGAAGCGCCGTCGTCCATAAGATCGTTCTCCGCCACATTGGCCGCAAAAATGACCGGCTTGGCAGTCAGAAGATTATAGGAAGCAAACCATGCCGCCTCATCCTCATCTTCAAAGGTCATACTTTTGGAAAGCTTTCCGGACTCCAGATGCGCTTTGATACGCTCCTGAAGGGCATATTCCTTTCCGGCGGTCTTATCCATTCTCGCGACCTTGGAAAGCTTCGCCATTCTCCTTTCCAGAATTTCCAGATCGGAAAAAATCAGCTCAATATTGATCGTCTCGATATCTCTCAGGGCGTCCACGCTGCCGTCCACATGCACGACATTGCTGTCCTCAAAACAACGCACAACATGGACAATGGCGTCTACCTCCCTGATATGGCTCAAAAACTGATTACCCAGGCCCTCGCCTTTGGAAGCGCCTTTCACCAGACCGGCAATGTCGACAAATTCGATCGTGGCCGGCGTCACCTTTTTAGAATGATACATTTCTCCCAGAAGGCGGATCCGCTCATCCGGTACCGCCACAATTCCCACATTCGGGTCAATCGTACAGAACGGATAGTTCGCACTCTCCGCTCCTGCCCTGGTCAGTGAATTAAATAACGTGCTCTTCCCGACATTGGGAAGGCCGACAATTCCCAGTTTCATATATATGATCTCTCCTTATCGTATTTTCTCTGCCGACCGGCAAGCTCCTCATAAAGCGTCCGGTAGGTTTCATAACGGATTTTACTGATTTTGCCCTGCGCAAGCGCATCTTTGACACCGCACACAGGCTCATGGGTATGGGTACAGCCGGTGAATTTGCATTCTCCCGCATAAGGAGTAAATTCACTGTAACAGGCAGCAAGATCTTCTTTTTCAAGATCGAAAAGCTCGAGCGAACCAAAGCCGGGCGTATCCAGTATATAGCTGTTCTGGTCGACAGGAATCAGCTGTGAATGTCTGGTAGTGTGTTTGCCGCGCGAAAGTTTCTTACTGACTTCTCCGGTTTCCATTTGCGTGGAGTGCTGCAGGCGGTTAATCAGTGTGGATTTCCCCACGCCGCTCGGTCCGGCAACAGTTGTCGTTTTTCCCATCAGTCGGACACGTACCCGTTCCACATCCGCATCTTTCAGTGCGCTGATACAGTATACCGGGTAACCGGCAGCTTCATAAGCGGCAGCGATCTGCCTTCCCATACCATTCTCATCCAGGTCCGCTTTGTTCAGGCAGAGAAATGCCGGCAGATTCTGCTGCATGATATGAATCAGCATCCGGTCTAACAGGTTCAGACTCAGATCCGGCTTTTTTACGGAAAAAATCACCATTGCCTGATCCACATTTGCCACAGCAGGCCTGACAAGGGCACTCTTTCTGGGAAGAATACGGTCAATATTGCCCGTTGCGCTCTCCTGTGAGATGATCTGAATCTCAACATCATCTCCCACTAACGGTCTGATATTGTCATTGCGGAAGCTCCCCTTTGCCCGGCATTCATACATTTGATCCTTCAAAGGGACAAAAACATAATAAAAGCCGCCTACTCCCCTGGTTATTTTTCCCTGATACAATTCCCCCATAAATTATTCCTTCGTGAAGGTAACCGTGCGCTCTACGCTGCCAGTCTTTTTCTCCGTCACAGCAGCCGAGGTTTCCGTTGCCTGCGTCACCACCTCATCATATGTGTAATACATAATGAGTTTTCCCGTTCCGGTAGAAGAGGAAATCCCCGAAATGCTGACTGTGACCGGAAACTCCGTAACACTGGCGCTGTAAAGCGTCTTCCCGCTGTCCGAAAGCAACGCAACCTGAACGGACGAGCCGCTCACATACTGAGGTGCCTCCTCTGACGAGGGAGCTTCAATGGAGCCGGAATAACTATAGGTCGACGGCGTCTCTCCCAGGCTCAATGTCACATCAACGGAAGTACCCTTGTCCACATAAGAGCCCTCCCCGTACTGCTGCTCACAGACCAGATTCCCGGAAACCGTGCTGCTGTATCCCTCGCTGACAGAGCCGAGAACCAGGCCGCAGCTTTCGAGTGCTTCCGTACATTCATCGATTGTCAGACCAATCAGATTTGGCACCCGCACGGTCGATTCATCTGAACCAAGACTGACTTTGATTGTCACCGCAGAGCCCTTGGATACAGACTGGCCGCCCTCCGGATTCTGACTGATCACATAGCCCTTTTCCACGGTATCACTGTAGCTTTCCGTGACGGAAACGGTGAAACCCTGCTGCTGCAGAAGCGTCACAGCCTCCTTCTGCAGCATACCAGTCACATTCTCAATCGTGATGCCTTCCTTGCCGGCGCTGACCGTCAGAGTCACTGTATCGCCTATATGCAGAAGTGTGCCCACCGAAACATCGGCACTCATCACAATTCCGGCGCTGACCGTGTCGGATTCTTCATATTTTTTTACCACGTCAAGTCCCAGTGCCCGCAGGCTGGCGGTTACCGTATCCACATCCTCGCCCGCTACCGCAATCATCGTCACTGTCTGTGTTTCTTCTTCCTCCTCAATCTGTGAAACGGAAGAACTCCCGGAAGAACTGCTCCCGGAAGGCAGCTGGAAAAATCCCAGAATCTGGAAAATCATGAAAATAATCAATGCCAGAATCACCAGTCCCGCAACGACCATCAGAGCAAAGGTTACCTTCTCCGCTTTGCTCTCCTTCTCAAATTCCTCCTGCTCTTCCTGTTCTAAAAGCTCTTCCGGCACCCTGTCGGTGCGAAGCTTCATGGTGCCGGTATGTCTCACATTTCCGGTCCGAAACCGAATGCTTTCCTCCTCCTCGTATTCCTCCTGAGGTTCCTCCGATACCAGCCTTGTGGCGCCCATCTCGTCCGGGTCCACCATCTGCACGAAGTTTTCGTCCGGGTGCACCAGTGCCTGCTTTAAGTCATCGATCAGTTCACCCATGGACTGATACCGCCTGTCCACAGCCTTCTGGCAGCATTTCAGAACAATCTGCTCCACACTGACCGGAATTTCCTCCACGTACTCCCTGGGGCTGGGCATCGGTTCCTGAATATGCTTAATCGCGATCGCCACCGTGGTGTCCCCGTCAAAAGGCACTCTGCCTGTCAGCATCTCAAAGAGCGTGATGCCCAGAGAATAGACATCGCTTTTCTCATCGCTGTAGCCGCCGCGCGCCTGCTCCGGAGACGTATAGTGCACACTGCCCATGACATTGGATGTCACTGTGTTGGACGTTGCCGCCTTCGCGATGCCAAAATCCGTCACCTTCACCTTTCCTTCTCTGGAAATAATGATATTCTGAGGCTTGATATCTCTGTGTATAATATGATTGTTGTGCGCTGCCTCAATCCCCATCGCCACCTGAATGGCAATGCTGACAGCTTCTTTATAAGAAAGCCTGGCTTTCTTTTCGATGTATTTTTTGAGGGTGATGCCTTCCACCAGCTCCATCACAATGTAATGGATATCGTCTTCCTCACCGACATCGTATACATTTACAATATTCGGGTGCATCAGACCGGCAGCGGCCTGTGCCTCCACCTGAAATTTGGAAACGAAGTTGGCATTTTCAGAGAATTCCTGTTTCAGCACCTTGACTGCCACATTGCGGTTAAGCTTTAAGTCCATCGCCTTATAGACGTCGCTCATGCCGCCCGTTCCGATTTTTTCCAGAATTTCGTAGCGGTCTCCCAGCAGCATTCCCATTCTGATCATTGCTCCACCCCCTTCCCGCTTATGGGCCGGGCCAGAATCACAGAGACATTGTCAATACCGCCGTTTTCATTGGCTTCCCTCACCAGTCGCAGGCAGGCCTGCGGCAGAGAGTTCTCCTGATAAACCACAGAAAGAATCTCCCCGTCCTCCAGCATGTTGGTCAGACCGTCAGAGCATACCAGAATAATATCTGTCGGCAGAATATCCACATAGAAAAAATCCGCGGTTGTCCTGGCAAACGCGCCGACCGCGCGGGTGATATAGTTTTTCTTCGGGTGATTCTTTGCCTCCTCCATGGTGAGCGTCCCGTTGCGGATCATTTCCGCCACGTAAGAATGGTCCCTGGTCACCTGGACCATGGTGTTCTTGCGAATCAGATACAGTCTGCTGTCCCCCACATTTGCCACAATCAGCTGACTTCCCGATAAACATGCCGCCACCAGGGTAGTGCCCATGCCGCTGTAATTGACATCCTGCAGGGACTTTTCATAGAGCTTTAAGTTGGCATATTCAATCGCCTGGGTCAGAAGCTTCACCGGATCCGTCTCCGTAGAAACGTTAATCTCGTTTTTAATAATCTCAATGGCTGTCCGGGAGGCATAGTCCCCCGCCTTGTGCCCTCCCATTCCATCCGCCAAAAGCAAAAGGTTCGGGATATTTCCCAGAGGCTTATCCGTGATAAAAACACTGTCCTGATTGATCTTTCTTTTTCTGCCGATGTCAGAAACAAAGCAGGCCTCCAACATATACCGGGTACTCCTTTACGTTTCACTAAACTGTTTGTCTTCCTCAGACATTTCCTGAAGACGTCTGTGTCTTAACTGACCGCAGGCGCCGTCAATATCGCGCCCCATTTCTCTTCTGATTGTAACATTTATCCCGTTTTGGTCAAGTACCTTTTGAAAAGCATGCACCGATGCGGGAGCGGAGGGCTTTAAGCCTCTCTCCGCGACCGGATTGACCGGAATCAGATTCACATGGCAGGGAAGTCCGTTTAAAAGCCGGACAAGCTGCATGGCGTCCGTTTTTGTATCATTTGAGCCGCTCACCAGAGAATACTCAAAGGTCAGCCGCCTGCCTGTCTTTTCAAAATAATATCGGCACACACCCATCACTTCCTTTAAGGAATAACGATACGCGACCGGCATCAGCTGCTTTCTTTTTTCGTCCGTCGGCGCGTGCAGAGAAAGCGCCAGTGTGATCTGCAGGTTCTCTTCTGCCAGCTGCCTGATCTGCGGTACCAGACCGCAGGTCGACAAAGTGATATTTCGCTGGCTGATATGCAGGCCGTGCTCATCCGAAAGCATACGGATAAAGCGCAGCACGTTATCATAATTATCCAGCGGTTCCCCCGTTCCCATGATTACGACATTGCTGATCCGCTCCCCTGTCTGACGGGTAATCGCGTAAACTTGGTCCAGCATTTCTCCCGCTCTCAGATTCCGCTTCAGACCGTCTAAGGTAGAAGCACAGAATTTACAACCCATACGGCAGCCTACCTGGGAGGAAACACAGACGCTGTTGCCATGTTTATAAGGAAGAAAAACGCTCTCCACGCACTCGCCGTCAGCCAGAGAAAAAAGGTATTTGCGGGTGCCGTCTAAAGCCGAGCACTGCACGGTTTCCTGATGAAGTGAGGTATATTGGAAATTTTCCTGCAAAAGGCTCTTTAAAGCTTTGGGGATGTTGGTCATGTCGTCATAAGAGACGGCAAGTCTGACATGCATCCAGTCGTAAAGCTGTTTTGCCCGGTAGGAGGGCTGGTTTAAGTCAGTCAGGGCCAGAACCAGTTCTTCGAATGTTAAACTTTTAATATCCGGTTTCATATATCGACTCAATTTCCGGATCAATCAGTGCAAAAGCACAGCGAAACGCTCATCGCAAAGTTTCGCCTTAGCTTTTCACTGATTGATCCTGCGCTTGTGAAAATCTGTCATACCAGAGGCTGCTTTGAAGGGCATCCTCACAATCAATGTACATCCAGCACCGGTTTCCGGAAGCGGCTGATAAAAAAGCCGTCGCTTGCATCCTGTCCCGGAAGCAGCTGAATATAGCCATCTTTAGTCGATTCTCGGCGAAGCTGTTCAGGAAGATATGGTTCAATACTCTCCGGCTCAAGCCCGAGTTCCCTTATGATATAATCACGGTTGTCCTCATTTTCCAGAGGATCAATCGTACAGGTGCTGTAAATCAGAGCTCCTCCCGGCTTCACATAGCGGACGGCCACATCCAGAATCTGACGCTGCAGCGACTGCAGCTCCAGAAGACTCTCCGGTGTTACATGATAGCGGATATCCTGTTTTTTGCCCAGAATACCAAGGCCGGAGCAGGGAAGATCCGCCAGCACCACATCCGCTTTTCCCTCCATGGATTCATCATACTCAACGGCATTGAAAAGCTGTACCGAAAGCCAGTCAATCTGAAGTCTGCCGGCATTTTCCTCCACCGCGGAAAGCTTAAGATCCGACACATCTCTGGCCAGTACCCGGCCGTTTTTACCTGTTTTGTCAGCAGCCAGACAGGCCTTTCCGCCCGGAGCCGCACACACATCCAGGACAAAATCTCCCTCCCGGATACCGGCCGCTTCTACGCAAAGCATGCTGCTGATATCCTGTACCGCAAACAGCCCCTGCTGGTACCCTGCAAGGCGATGTACGCCTTCCAGATTGGTCAGGCAATACGCGTAAGGAAGATAAGAGTGCCGTTTTACCTCCACACCCTGCTTACGCATCAGCGAAAGAACTTCCTCACATTCCTCAACAGTCATAAATTCTCTCAGCCGGATTGTCACCGGCTGCGGCTCCTCAAACGCAAGTAGCATCTGTTCCGTCATCTCATCTCCCAGATCCTGTCTCCACTTTTCCACAAGCCAGGCCGGAACAGAATGCGTTACAGACAGATATTCTGTCAGGTTCTCCCTCGATGGAGCGGGCAGCGTATGATTCGCATTCGCGGTACTGACAGAGCGCAGCACCCCGTTGACAAAGCCCTTCAGATTACTGAAGTTCCGCCTGCCGGCCAGTTTTACCGCTTCATTGATTGCGGCGCGATCCGGCACCTGATCCATAAAAAGAATCTGGTAAACACCGCTTCTTAACAGTACGTGGATAAACGGTTTCATTTTCCTGACCGGCGTATTGGAATACTGATTTAAAATAAAATCCAGATAAAGCTGTTTTTCAATACACCCTTCTGTCAGGCGTTTTAAAAAAGCCTTATCCCTTCTGTCCAGATAATCATATTTATTCAGTGTGTCTCTGATTAAGTCACTGGAGAAGCCTTCCTCCTTTTCCACCGACATCAGAAGCTCCACCGCAAGCTCTCTGGTATTCACTGTAGTTTTGTTCCCTCTTCCACGATCTTAGCGTTGCCCAAAAGGAAATTCCTGACAGGCATGCGTTTTTTCCCGGCCAGCTGCACTTCCAGAATGCGCAGTGCGCCCTCGCCGCAGGCTACCGTAAAGCTCTCATGATCCAGGGCGATGATGGTACCCGGCGCAGCCAGAATACCGTTTCCGGCTTCTTTCGATGCATCAGCAATTGCGTCAATCTGGTCCTTTGAGCGATTATGCACATCCCCTGTATCCAAAAGCACCTGCGCTTTCCAGATTTTCAACTGCTTTCCGTTTATATAGGTATAAGCGCTCGGCCAGGAATTTAAGCCCCGCACCAGACGCTCCAGCGTAACGGCAGACTCATTAAAATTCAAACGTCCCATTTCTCTGGTCAGCTTTCCCGCATAACTCGCTTTCGCTTCATCCTGCGCCACAGGCTGAAGCTTCCCCTGCTCTAAAAGTTTCAGCGCCTCCTTCAGAGCCTCGCCACCAAGATCAGTCAGTGCATCGAACAGGCTCTCGCCGGTTTCGTCTTCTCTCAGACGATATTCCCTGGTATACAGAATATCACCGGTGTCCACACCCGCGTTCATCTGCTGAATCGTCACCCCGCTGTATGCATCGCCGTTGATCACCGCCCACTGAATCGGCGCGGCGCCGCGGTACTTCGGCAAAAGGGACGCATGGACATTGATACACCCATACCTGGGCATGTCCAGGATCTCCTGCGACAAAATCTGCCCGAAGGCGGCCACCACAAAAATATCAGCCGGCAGCTTTTTCAGTTCCTCCACAGATTCCTTTGCCCGGATCCGCTTCGGCTGATATACCGGAAGCCCACGGAGAAGCGCCCGCTGTTTCACCGGGGATGCCTGCACCTGACCGCCTCTGCCCTTCGGCTTATCCGGCTGCGTATAAACCGCCGTCACCTCATGCCCTTCATCGAGCAGAACCTGAAGGCAGTGCGCCGCAAAATCCGGCGTTCCCATAAACACGATTTTCATCAACTACGCTTCCTCTTCTTCTTCCTCTTCATCGGGGAGATCCTGCAGTGGCCCCTCCGCCTTCTCTACATAGAGATGTCCGTCCAGATGATCCACCTCGTGGCAGATCGCCCGGGCCAAAAGCTCGTCTGCCTCCAGCTCAAACCATTCCATATTTTTATCCTGTGCTCTGACCTTCACATGCATGGGTCTGGTGACTGTGCCGGTCTTTCCCGGAACGGACAGACAGCCCTCAGAGCCGGTCTGCTCACCATCCGTCTCCAGAATCACAGGGTTAATCAGAAGCAGAGGATCCTCTCCGGTGCAGTCAATCACGACAATTCTTTTCAGGACCCCGACCTGCGGAGCGGCCAGACCGACTCCATCTGCATCATACATGGTGTCAAACATATCCTCAATCAGCATCTTGTTGCGCAGCGTCATGGAAAGAACTTCTTTGGAAATTTTATAAAGAACCGGATCTCCGATCTCTCTGATTTTTCGAAGTGCCATTTTATGATTTCTCCTTCATGTTGTCTTTTTATGTATCTCTGAATTCATGCAGTCTGCATACTATAAAAAATCAAACTGCATATATTCCTTTTCATTTGTGGGGCGTGTCTGCACTTTATATTGCTCCAGGATATTTTTCAGGATCAGAAGCGGTTCCCGCTCCGCTGCCTTCGCATAAATCATATGGCGATAAGTATCCTTCAGCTTATAAACAGCTGCCTCGCCCGGCCCTAAAAGCTGCAACTTAAGGCCATTTCTGACCGCTTTTTGCGCCTGTTCGGTTATGCTCCGTGTCAGATCCGCTGTACGCTTTTCCTCTTTCCCGCAGATCTGAATCGCCATCATGCAGCCTGCCGGCGGATAATGCAGCAGGCTTCTGTAAGCGATTTCCTGCGCATAAAAGCTCTTATAATCCTGTGCGGCAGCCGCCTGCACGCTGTAATGCTGCGGCTGGTAGGTCTGGATCACCACATCTCCCGCCTTTACGCCCCGCCCGGCCCGGCCGGCAGCCTGTGTCAGCAGCTGAAAGGTACGTTCCCCGGAACGGAAATCATGCTCGGAAAGTGATAAATCCGCGGCAATAATGCCCACAAGAGTCACATTCGGAAAATCGTGCCCCTTCACAATCATCTGCGTACCCACCAGAATATCCGCCTCCTGCCGTTCAAAGGCTGACAGAATGGCCTGGTGACTGTTTTTCAATCTGGTGGTGTCCCCATCCATGCGCAGGACTCTTGCCTGCGGAAACATTTCCCGTACCTTTTCCTCTACCTGCTGTGTCCCGGCTTTAAAACCAAGCACGTGGGCAGAGCCGCACTTCGGGCACTTTAACACCTGAGGCTGTGCATAACCGCAGTAATGACAATGCAGCATACCGTCCCTGTGCAGGGACAGAGACACACTGCAGTGCGGGCAGGTGACTACATAACCGCAGCTGCGACAGCTTAAGAAGCCTGTATATCCTCTTCTGTTTAAAAATAATAGCGTCTGCTCTTTTTTCTGAAGGCGGTCTGCAATCTTCTCCTGCAGAAGTCTGCTGAAAATACTGCGGTTGCCTTCTTTTAACTCCGCCCTCAGATCCACAATCTGCGTAGCCGGGAGACTGCCGCCGGTCAGGCGTTCGTTTAATTCAAATAATCTGTATTCCCCGCGCTGCGCCGCGTGATAAGCCTCCATGGAAGGTGTAGCGCTTCCAAGCACCAGATCCGCCCCATGCAATCTCGCAATCTCAGCCGCCACTTCCCTTGCGTGATACCGGGGGCTTAAATCAGATTTATAGGAGTTCTCATGCTCCTCATCTATCACGATCAGCCCGATTTTCTCAAACGGGGTAAACAGTGCGGATCTGGGGCCTATGATGACCTGTATTTCACCGTTTTCGGCCCGCCGCATCTGATCATATTTTTCCCCCTGAGAAAGGGTGGAATTCATCACGCTCACTCTGGAACCAAAGCGCGTATAAAACCTTCGCAGCGTCTGGTATGTCAGAGATATCTCAGGAATCAGGACAATCGCCTGCTCGCCTCTTGCAAGCGTCCGTTCAATCAGTTCCACATATACCGCTGTCTTGCCGCTGCCTGTAATGCCGTGAATCAGATAGTTCCCCGGACCCGACTTCTGCCTGTGTTTCGTGATTTCTTCAATAATATACCGCTGGTCCCGGCTCAGTGTAAAGGAGATTTTTTCCTCCGGAATTCCCTGCACCGGGTTGCGCAGCAGCGGAATGCTCTCCACCGTACCGACACCCGCATCCCGCATCCACTGAAGCACAGCGGCACTGATTTTCAGATCCTTGGTGACATATTCAAAGGAAAGCTCCGGTTTTTCCATCAGTGCCTTCACCAGACGTGCCCTGGCAGTCTGATGCTTTTGTTCCAGCTGTTCCAGGAGTGCGGACAATTCTGCCTGCGACAGAAGGGCTGTAACGGTTCTTTTCTCCCGGCCTTCCACCGTCTGCCTGACCGGCAGTACCGTTTTCAAAGCCTGAATCATGGTGACGCCGTAACGGTTTTTCATAAAATCTGCCAGCTGGATCAGCTTTCCCTGCGCGGTCACACCCTTCTCCTTTAAGGAAATCAGATCCTTGATCTTCGTTTTATCATAGGATGGAATCGCCGTCACACCGATACAATAGCCTGTTATCTCTTTATTGGCGGCGCCGAACGGCACCACGACCATGGAGCCAACCCGGACTTCTTCCCGTAACGCGTCCGGAATGCGGTACTGAAAAGTACGGTCCACCTTTTCATGTGTAATATCCACAATAATATCCGCGTACAGTTCCATTATCCTCCATCCCGTTCAGATGCCTCTGTGCGTTCCGGCAGCCGGGACATCTGTTCTCTGCCAACAGTCAGCCCTGCCTTTTCCGTCAGTCAGCATATATTCCTCAACTGCGTTTCGGCCGGCTCAGCCAGCCTGATCTTCCTTCAGGATTTCCGCTATCAGCACTCTCTCATCCATGGGATATTTCACACCCTTAATTTCCTGATAATCCTCATGCCCTTTGCCGGCCAGCACAATAATATCACCCGGCTGTCCATGATGAATGGCATAACGGATCGCTTCCTTACGGTCGCAGATCTCGATAAAATCGCCGCCGGTTTTCTCAATGGAGGAACGGATATCCGCAATGATATCCATAGGCTCCTCAAAGCGGGGGTTGTCACTGGTCACAATCGTAAAGTCCGCGAGTCTGCCACTGACCTCCCCCATCTCGTAGCGGCGCAGCTTTGAGCGGTTTCCCCCGCAACCGAAAACACTGACCAGCCTGTTGGGATGGTATTCCTTCAACGTCGTGTACAGACTCTCCATCGCCATAGCGTTGTGCGCGTAATCAATCAGAAGCGTAAATTCATCGGAAACATGCACCATCTCAATGCGACCCTTGACCTTCGCCTTTAAAAGTGCGGCTTCGATATCCTCCCTGGACACCTGAAACTGCAAACAGATGGCGATGGCTGCGAGCGCATTATAGACACTGAATTTACCTGGCGTGGCTATGCGGACACGATCCTCAAAGGCACCCTCGACGTCAAAGGCAACTCCAAGCTGTCCGGGTGTTTTTACCAGCTCCATATTTTTCGCCCGCAGGTCATTGTGTTCTCCAAAGCCATACGTGAACAGGTCACAGGTACGGTTTTCCATGACCTTCGCCGTATGCACATCATCTCCGTTTGCGATGCCTAAGCGGCACTGTTGAAATAAGAGACTCTTGCAGTGCAGATAATCCTCAAAATCCTGATGCTCCCCCGGGCCGATGTGATCGGGCTCTAAGTTCGTGAAAATGCCATAATCAAAAACAAATCCCTGTGTACGATGCAGCATCAATGCCTGACTGGAGACTTCCATCACTACAGCATCAAGCCCCGCGTCTGCCATCTGTGCAAAATAAGACTGCACCAGGCAGGATTCCGGCGTGGTATTATCCGCGTGAATGTGCGTTTCTCCGATAATAATCTCAATCGTACCGATCAGACCGACCCTGAAACCGGCATGCTCTAGGATAGACTTCACCAGATAGGTGGTGGTAGTTTTCCCCTTCGTGCCGGTGATGCCGATCACCTTTAATTTTTCCGCCGGATGATCATAATAGGCCGCGGAAATAAAGGCCATGGCGTAACGTGTATCCTCCACCAGAATCACTGTAACGTCTTCCGGTGCCTGAACCGGTCGGGAGACAATCAGCACCCTGGCTCCCTTCGCCGTCACGTCTTCCACCATATCATGGCCGTCAAAATTTGTTCCCACTATGCAGAAAAAGAGGCAGCCCTCCACCGCTTTCCGTGAATCGTTGATAATGTCGGTGATTTCCACATCCGTGCTGCCCTGTAAAACGCGATATTGCAGTCTTTCCAGAAGAAAGTTCAGTTTTTTATGAAGAATCATAACGCCTCCTGCTTCTTGTGCAAGCCCATAGTAACTTATAGAATAACATGAACCAATGTTTTTTTCAATGGAAACAACGGGAAATCGATCATGAATTCGATCACAAAAATCGATGAAAAGGACATACAGGGGCATCCGGCTTTGCTTTTTATATGAATTTTCAGCTTTTTTATTTGTTTTATCAGTTTTTTAGAGAACCGTCACAGTTTCGCCACATTTGGGGGGTATATTATGTTTCAGATAGTTGATGAACTCACTATCTCCCCCTCATAAGAAATGCAGAAAAAGGTCCTTCGGGGCCTTTTTCGCATGCTAGCGTTTTCCCTGAGCAGACCGCTTGAAGTTCACATGGCCATATAAGTCTCAGGGCAACTGAAAATGCTCCGGAATTTTATAAAATGGAAACAGTTTCTGCCGGATTTTTTTAATTTTGTTTCAAACTTAATTCAGAGAAAAGTCACAGTTTCGCCACAAATTGAGACTATATTATATTTCAGATAGTTGATGAACTCACTATCTCCCCCTCATAAGAAATGCAGAAAAAGGTCCTTCGGGGCCTTTTTCGCATGTACAGACCTTTGAGACCCGCTTTCAGGATGACACGTCAACAGTAGTATTTCATCACGATCTGCAGACTCTCGCGCATCTGATAACGGTTGACCTGCAGCTGGTATACCATATGGAACGGATAAGCGCAGGTATGGGTATAAATCCGCTTACTGGCGCCGTCTCCGAACTTTTCATCCAGAAAATCATGAAACGGTTTCAGATCCCCGAAAAAAACAACCTGGTGCAGCAGACCGTCCCTGCTTTTTACCGTAAGCCTGACCGCATTTTGCTTCTGCCCCATGATACTCGCACTGGTCAAAATCAGATTTCTCTCCGCAAACAGCGGTCTGGGATTTGCCACGCCGCAGGGCTCCATTTTTTCCAGTTCTTTGGCCAGGGCAAGACTTGTGGAGGAAAGCGGGAGGGCCAGATCAATCAGCACTCTTTCCCGGAAGTCGTCCTCCGTCAGTGTGCACTGCTCATTCAACCGTCGCCGAAGCTCAGCGATTTTTTCCTCAGAATCCATGGAGATACCCGCTGCCATCTTATGTCCGCCGAATTTCGTGAACAGGTTCTTACAGGCAGACAGCTCAGTAAACATATCGTAGCACTCCATGGAACGGCCGCTGCCTTTTACGCCCTCCTGCGCTTTTGTGAAAATGATCGTGGGTCTGTGGCAGGCCTCCCTCACTCTTCCCGCAATAATTCCCGCCACACTCTCATGACAGTCAGGCAGATACTGCACCAGCACCTTATCCAAACTGCCGTCCGAGGCATCAGCCTGAATCTTGCGGATGGCTTCTTCACTTCCGTTTCTGGTCATCTCTTTGCGCTGCTCATTCAGCTCCTTCAGTTTATGCGCATAGACGTATGCCTGCTGCTCATCCTCCATGTCCAGCAAATCCAACGCCATCTGTGCACTCTCAAGCCGCCCCGTCGCGTTGAGACAGGGGCCGATCAAAAATCCCAGATGATAGGCGGAAATCTTCTTATTATAGATTTCATAGGCCGCGGCGAGTGCCTTCAGACCGACAGGCGGTCTGGAATTGATTCTCTTCAGTCCCTGTTTTAGAATTACACGGTTTTCATCGACCAGATCCATCACATCGCATACAGTTGCCAATGCCGCGTAGACGGTCATCTGCGCAATCAGCGGGTGATCTGAGCCCAACAGAAGCTGGCAGAGCTTCCAGGCTGTCACTGCACCGCAGATTCCCTGAAACGGATACAGGCTGTCAACACGCTTCATGTCCACCACCGCATCCGCCGGCGGCAAAAGCTCGCGCTTCACGCCCTCTTCCTGAACAAACGGCACTTCATGGTGATCCGTGACAATCACAGTCATTCCATGTGCTTTCGCAAATGCAATTTCTTCGGCAGCCGCGATTCCGTTATCACAGGTTAAGATTGTATCAACTCCATCCTGCAGGGCTTCCTCAATCAGGCGAATATTCAGTCCATATCCGTCCAGAATACGGTGCGGCAGCCGCTCGTCCACCACGGCCCCCAGTTCGCCCAGGCATTTTTTCAGAATAAAGGTGGCGCAGATTCCATCGCAGTCATAGTCGCCGATGATGCGGATGCGTTTCTGTTCCGCGATCTTTGTGCGCAAAATCCCTGCAGCCTTCTCACAGTCCGGCAGGAGTGCCGGATCATACAGGCCGGATGGATCATCCTTTAAAAACTGCCCGGCCTTCTCCACATCCCGGATATCTCTGTTGATCAGAATCTGCGCGAAAACAGGACTGATGCCATATTTGCTCACCAGTCCTTCTCTGTCGCCCTTTTTATTTTTCAAAAACCACTTTTCCATTGTTTCCCCCTGTAATAAGCAGGCAGGGTATCTTACCCCACCTGCCGTGCCGGTTATTCTATCATGAGCAAAGGGCGCTCATGATGTGTTAATTCCTTAATTCTCGTGAATCGCGCTCATCATCGCAGGAATCATCTGCTTTTTGCGGGATACCACGCCAGGCAGGATGCAGTGACCATCCGTCACCTTTACCTGGAACGCGTTCTCCACATAATGTGCACTGCCCTCACCCACACAGATCAGATCCGTTGTTTCCGTAATAATATTGGTAAGCATGAAGAAAAGCAGCTGGGTATCGTTCTTGCCGCAGGTGTCTTCCATGTATGGCTTTACCTTCTGTCCGACGACGTCCAGCACACTGCTGTTCATGGAAGTAATCTGCGCCACACCGAAGGAAACATCGCCCACACTGAATTTTTTGAAATCCTGGTAGAAAATTTCCTCCGCCGACTTCTCCTGCACGTCACTGCCGGCGGCAAACATATCGTTCGCGTATGACTCAATATCCACATGCGCAATATCGGCCAGGTATCTGGCTATATTCTCATCCAGACTTGTACAGGTCGGAGAACGGAACAAAAGTGTGTCCGAAATAATCGCAGACATCAAAAGGCCGGCGATCTGCGGTGTAATCTCCTGGCGGCTCTCGTGATACATCTGTGTAATGATGGTCGCCGTGCAGCCAACGGGCTGATTGCGGAAATAAATCGGGGACAGCGTCTCAATGGAGCCTATACGGTGATGGTCAATGATCTCTAAAATCTCGGCATCCCGGATATCATCCACTGCCTGGGATTCCTCATTGTGATCCACAAGCACGACCTGTTTTTTCTTGGTATTAATTAAGTTCCGGCGGGAAACCGTGCCCTTGCAGCGTCCCTGGCTGTCAATGACCGGGAAGTCGCGCAGACGTGTCTGTCCCATAACCTCTTTAATATAAGGAAGGGCGTCCCTGGTAGAAAACGTAATCAGATTCTCCGTCCGCATCAGGAAGCGGGCCGGCGTTGCCAGATTGATGATTCTGGCGATCGTATATGTATCCATCGGTGTGGTAATGACCACACAGCCGCACTGTTTTGCCTGCTCAATCAGATCCGGCATTACTTCGCTGTCACAGCTGATTACCAGGCAGCCGGCGCCTGCCTTTATGGCGGCAAGCTGAGCTTCCTCTCTGTCAGCCAGTACTACCAGATCGCCCGGCATGGTCCTCTCAGAAATCTGCTCTTCATTGCCCGCGCCGATTAAGACTTTCCCCTTTATAAAACGCTCATTACCGTCTCCAACCACAATTTTTCCCTGTAGCGTCTTGGCGATACAGCTGTAGAGCGTATGCGCGCTGGAGAGCGGCTTTACATCCTCCGGGTTCATAAAGTAACGGGCGATATCTCCAACGGTCAGAAGGCCTTCCAGGTGCTGCTCTTCATCGGTAAAGGGCATCGTCACCGCATTATTCTGCGCCAGGATGTCCCACAGTTCCATGACAGTGATGTCCTTCGGCACGTAAGGGTGCGTATGGATTTCCATGTCCCTGGCCTGGCAGCCGACCCCCGGCATATAGCCGGGCGTTTCCGCATGGAAGGTCTTTAAGACAAATTCCGTTTCCTTGTTCATGTGACCGGCCCGCTTCGGCACATAGACCCAGCCCTCCGGCGCGGTCCGGTTTTTTAATTCTGCGTAAGCGATGGCGGAGCAGACAGAGTCCGTGTCCGGATTTTTGTGTCCCACCACATAAATGCGTTTTCCTTCGCTCATTTACTGACCCCATTGGCAGTCATTGTTTTCAGGAACCCATACGACTATGACCGCTTCTTTTCCCTTCTTTTTAACCCTGTTTTGCAGTCATTGTCTTTTCTGATCCGGAAGTGACTGCTTATTTTCTCTATTTCTTCGTATCCCCGGTCTCAATACCATAACAGAGCTTCAGCTGCTGCACAATCGTATCCACGCAGCCCTGATATCCCAGCTTGCCGCTGTCAATGCACAGATCATAATTTCTCGCGTCTGTCCAGTTCTGTCCCGTGTAGCATTTATAATAGGTGCCGCGCCGTTTATCCACCTTCTCAATATATCTGGTGACTTCCTTTAACTGAAGGTCAGAACGGATGCTCCAGGCACGATCCAGGCGTTTGTCCTCCGGCGCGTGAATGAATACTCTCAGCACATTCTGAAAATCCTTCAAAACAAAATCCGCACAGCGGCCGATGATCACACAGCTTTCCTCCGAGGCCACAGCCTTAATCAGCTTCGCCTGGTAATTAAACAGCTTCTCGCTTGTCACTTCCTCATCCAGGTCCTCCGCCGGCTTTTCATGGTCATAAACGCTCCTGACCAGTCCGAAAAGGAAGCTCGGACGCGCCTTTTCGTCCGCCCGCGCAAGCAGATCCTGGTCGATTCCTCTCTCACCGCTGACCATATTCAACAGCTCTTTGTCATAATACGCAATGCCGAGCTGCTCCGCGAGCATCTGTCCCACAACGCTGCCGCCGCTGCCGTATTGCCTGGCAATGGTAATCACCATTTTCTGCATAGAACCCGCCTCCTTTTTTCCTTAAAACTAAAAGTATTGTACCATGAAAAAAATAAGAGTTCAAGGTATCGGCGGAAATGATTTTATCCCCTTTACGCAATCCTTACCTTCAGCCTTCATTTAAATACAGCTGCACCCGGTTCTGAATCAGCGCCGCCACCTCCTCAAAGCTCTTCTGCCCGGCGAAATAGTAAGCGGCCTCCTCCGTGATGATATTCTCCACCTCCGTAAAGCTGTAATATCTGCGGTCAGCGCTGTTGATCAGGCCGATGACTGTGTCCACATCTTCCTGCGACGCCTTATATACGCAAATAGATTCACCAGTTGAATTATCAGTATAAACGCCTTTATTCATCAATTGGATTTCTCCCGCATCTATAGCCCACTCGTAATCATCCTCCATCGCCAGTTCCATCTGCTCCTCAAAGAGCGCTGTGACGACAGGAAAACCGTGTCCTGAAAGACCTGTCAGATAATATTTTAAAAACTCCCAGGCCGCTTCCTTCTGTTCACTGTTTGCGTTGATGGCCAGCTGATCGCTTATAAATTTCAGCGCGGTGCCGGAACCATTTTCGGTTGGATACCCGATGTACTCCAGATCCGTATCCCAGATCGCTTCTTCGAGCTGATGATCCGCCACACTGGCTATTGACCCCATCTCCATCAGGCACTCTCCGCTCCTGATGCTGTCCCGATAAGATGCGCCTGTACTGGATCCGATGACACGCTCTGCAGCAAATTCCATCATCATACGAAAGGTCTCTGACTCGAAATCACAGGTTCGGCTCTCCCAGTCAATCAGGACATCCCAGTTAATTTCACAAAGCGTAGTCAGGACAGCCTCTCCCGCATAAAAGCCCCAGACCGCGTTGACATCCCGTCCATTCTCCTCTAAAATCTCCTCAAATTCCGTAAGCGTCACACCGCTCCTGCCCTGTATCACATCACTGCTCCCCCAAATGCTCATCAGGAAAAAATCAGGCGCCAGGGAATAAAGCTTCCCATTACTTTCATACAAATCAGTCACCTGTGTCATCAGATCGTCTCTGTCAAAATCCGCGTCCAATTCCATCATTTCATATAAATCCACAAAAACACCCTTATCCGCCAGCATATCCCGCATGGATTCCGTCACCACCATCAGATCAGGAGCAGTACCTCTGACCAGGTCGAGGGAAAGCTGATCGCGCCCCACGTCAAAACCTGATCCAGCCTCCGCTGTCTCATCGTAATAATTGACCAGCTCGATCCGGATATTGTCATTGTAGCGGTTGAACTGCGTCACACATTTGTACAAATTTGTATAACCAGCTTCCAGATTCGCGGCATTAATCCCCAACGTCAGCACGATTTCCTCACTGACGCCCTCCCGGATACAGGCATATTCGGAATTGTCCGTGCCATAATTGTCCACGATCTCATAAACGCCGTCATTTATGCACAGATATATGATATCTGATGCTGTAATTCCAAATACCGACAGATCCAACAGAGTCGCAATGCTCTGCTCCTCCACCCGGTATTCATACAGATAAGTACCCTGGCAATAGAGAAGGCCGCCCTCCACAACCGCAAACGCATCCGCGTCCGCCATGACCTCCAGTCCGTCTATCCTCTGCTCCGTGCTTTCCTGAGTATCCGCGTCCATGATCTTCACATAGGAGCCGCTCGAATCCTTCGCCAGAATGAGCGGATTCCCCTCGTCATCGAAACAGAAGCCGAGCATTCTGGAACCCTTCATGACCGGAATTTCCTCATAGTACAGCGTCTGCATCAGAGAATCCTTTACATATACCCTTCCCACATTCATCAGAGTTTTCTCATCCGCGTCATCACTGTACCGGTTGGCCGGAAGCACTGCATTTACCCAGAAATAATAATGCCCTTCCTGATCCTGACAGATCATACAGTCTGAGACTTCCCCGTCTTTCAGATCCTCCAGCCCGATATCCTCATACAGAAGTTCCGCCTGTGAGGAGCCTTCTGAAATCTCCCAGCAGGAAACGATTCCCTCCTGCGAAGCCACCACCAGCACCGCATCCTCCTGCGCGGCAACCAGGCCATAGACTTCATCGACATCCGCAATCAGGATCTGCTGCAGGACAGTTTCAGACTGCACATCCTGTCTGATCACCGTCAGGCCTTCAACAGAAAGACTGCATCCGTACACTGTATCGTCCAGCACAATCGCTTTCTCAAATCTGCCCTCTAAAGCCACATGACTGGAAGTGAGCGAAATTTCCTCTCCGGAAACACCTTCATTTAAAACCGCCACCTTTTTTGCTGTGTCCTGCGAAACCTCTGTTTCCAGTACGCCGCATCCTGTAAGCAAAACGACAGTCAATAAAACAAAAAATATCCTTTTTCCCATATAGCCATCTTCCTCTCATACATATTTTGAAATCCACTGCTGTCCTTCAGATTCGTTCACCCTTCGGCCCGCCGCCAACCGCGCCTGCCAATTTAAGTAAACCTTTCCCGCAGCAATTCCGTAAACAGCATACACCTGCTTTGTATCAGATTTGTAACACCAAAAATGCTCTGCCTCTTTCATGAGACAGAGCATTTCTTATATTTATATCAAAATTCTGTAAATCCCGGATTCCCGCAAAACTTATGATTCGGCCTGAGAAGCATCCGTTTCTTCTTCCACCGCAGATATATGCGGTTCCGAAACGAGAACCACTGTGGCATCTGTACTGATCCCCAGTTCAATATCCGGATTCGAAGCAATAGCCAGATCTTCCACCCTGACTACGTCCCCCGGCCGCATATCACCGACATCAATTTCCACTTTTTCGATCAGGGAAGCCGGCAGCGCTTTATATGGAATTTCCTTCAGAACCAGCTGAAGGATTCCCGCCTGCACTTTATCATGGTTTAAAAGAACCACTTCCGCAACGGTCTGAACCTTCTCAGTACTTACGAGTGCCTGGAAATCCACCTCATCATACTGATTTTTCGAAGAATTGTACTGAATTTCCTTAATCAGCACATCCATCGTCTGTCCGTCAACTTCCAGATACAGCTGGCTGCCTTTTTCCTTCTTTCTGAGGATGCGCTCCGCTTCCAGTCTTTCAATCCGGATGGGAATAGAGCCTTCTATTTCCCGTCCGAATATATTGCCGGTTACATAGCCCTCCCGGCGAAGCTTTTTCGCTTTTACTGATAAATCTCTTTTTTCCGCTTTTAAAGTATCCATTTTATCTCTTCCTTTAAACCTTTCTTCCAGAAATCATTCGATTTCAATATAGTTCTTTTCCTCAACCGCCGGCTGTTCCTCTTTCTTCGGCACCGTCAGGATCAGAGTTCCGTTCTCAAACTTTGCCTTGATATCCTCCTGCTTCACATCCTCACCTACATAGAAGGAACGACTGAAAGAACCCATATAGCGCTCACGGCGGATATATCTGCCCTCATTATCCTTCTGGTCATTGTTGGTATCGCTTGTTGCGCTCACCGTCAGATATCCGTCCTCCAGCTGCACTTTCACATTTTCCTTCTGAATCCCGGGCAGGTTCATGGTGACTTCATAGTCGGCATCCTTTTCCTTTACGTCTGTCCTCATCATGTCCGCAGCATTTCCGCGTCCCTGATGGCCTCTCCTCGCCGGGTGGAAAAACGCATCCTCCATATCATTCTCAAAATCGTCAAAAAACTCATCCCATAAATTTCTTCCGTAAATGCTCGGTCTCAACATAAAACATCACTCCTTTTCCACTGCATTTTATGATTGAAGGAACTCAGGACTTCTCTTCCTTTGTTCTATATGTGTTATAACACTCATTTTTAGCACTGTCAAGCCTTGAGTGCTAATTTGATTATAAGTTTCCCAATCTGCCGGACTATATAGCCCCGGCAGACTGAGGATTTTT
>JAJQHY010000004.1 GCA_021199495.1 Lachnospiraceae bacterium
CTGGGTTTCATAACCCCATTGGTGCCTTTCGCAGAAAGGCGGAATATACTTATGAATTTATTTGATATCGTGGGGCCGGTGATGGTGGGGCCGTCCAGCTCCCACACTGCCGGCGCAGCCAAAATCGGCAGCGTGGCTCGCAGACTCTTAGGAGAGGAAGTGGCAGAGGCGGAGATTTTATTTCACGGCTCTTTTCAGGCGACAGGAAAGGGACACGGCACGGATAAGGCGCTTCTGGCCGGACTGATGGGCTTTGCTGTGGACAATCCGCTGATTCCTCTAAGCTTTGAGATTGCGGATGAAAAGGGCCTGCAGTACCATTTCGGCTCCATTGATTTAGGCGATGTGAACCCCAATTCGGTCCGGCTTTATCTGACCGGCGTCAATGGCAAAAAGCTGGAGGTGACAGCCGCTTCCATCGGCGGCGGCCGCATTGAAATTACGGAGGTGGACGGACTGGCCAATTCCTTCAGCGGCGACTACCCCACGCTGATCATCCAGAACCAGGACCAGCCGGGTCTCATCGCGGAGATTGCCTGTGTGCTGGCTGGCTTTTTAATCAATATCGCCACACTGCAGCTGTACCGGTCGAGCCGCGGCGGATACGCGGTGACGGTGATCGAATGCGACAATGAGGTCCCTCTTGATGTGGTTGAGGAGCTGGGACATGAGCAGGGAATCCTGAAAGTCACCTATTTAAGTATGGAAGACTGAGTAAAAAGGGGAAATCAATTATGTATCAATCCATGGCGGAAATTGCCAATATCTGTGAAACGGAAAATATTGCGTTCTGGGAATGTGTCCGGTGGGCGGACTGCACCGAGCAGGCCATGTCCCCGGAAGAGAATTTTGAGAAAATGAAAAAAATGTACCTGGCCATGCGGGCAGCAGACTATGCCTATGACCCGGACCAGCTGTCGCGCAGCGGTTTATCCGGAGGGGATGGCGATAAAATCGCGGCGGCCAGAAAGGACGGCAAACTTCTGTGCGGAGATTTCATCGGCCGCGTCATGGAGCGGGCCGTCAAAATGGGTGAATCCAACGCCTGCATGAAGCGAATCGTGGCCGCGCCCACGGCAGGCTCCTGCGGCGTACTGCCTGCGGTGCTGCTGACCTTGCAGGAGGAGAAAAAATACTCTGATGAACAGATGACGCAGGCGCTGTATGTGGCTGCTGGAATCGGCGGCGTCATCGCCTCGCGCGCCTTCTTAGCGGGCGCCTCCGGCGGCTGCCAGGCCGAGATCGGCTCCGCCTCCTCGATGGCCGCGGGCGCGGTCGCTTATTTAAACGGCGGCAGCACATCTGCCATCTGTCAAGCCGCTGCCCTTGCCATGAAAAATCTCTTAGGCCTCGCCTGCGACCCGGTCGCCGGCCTCGTGGAAGTCCCCTGCATCAAGCGCAATGTCATCGGCGCGGTGAACGCCCTGACCAGCGCCGACTTAGCCTGCGCCGGAGTGGAAAGCCGCATCCCCGTGGATGAGGTCTTCGACGCCATGCGCTCCATCGGTCGCTCCCTCCCGGAGAATATCCGTGAGACGGGGCTCGGCGGACTGGCGGGAACGCCTACCGGAGTCGGTTTAAGAGAAAGACTGGAGCAGCTCTAAATCTGCTCCAGCACTTCTTTGAGCATTTCATCCGTCAGCTCCACCACCGCCGCAATCTCTTCCTTCATCAGGTTATCATAGTGAATGCCGGCGACCACCGTAACAGGGACGCCAGCGGTGTCCGCAATGGCCCGTGCCCATTTTGCAGAAACAACTCCGTCCTTATGAGTCGGAAACTGCGTAGTCGTCAGATTACCATCCGGATCCACAATGCTGACGGCTCCGATATGCGGCAGACTGCCCCCGTAGAGGTTGACCTCCACGCCTGCGGGCAGGATGAACACCTCCGCTGTCAGCTCCTCCTGCATAAGGCTGCGGCGGATCTGAAATTTTCTGATCCCGTTTCTGTTTTTGTCTTTCTTCTCATCCATTTTCATTTTTCGGCACCCGTCTCTGTCATACAGCCTGGACAATCACATATCCCTGTGCTGTGTGTCCATCCCTGTCCACTCCCGCATCCCGCTCTCCAGTCCGAACCGACTTAAGATCCGCTTCACCGTATGTCTTGTCATGTCCTCCGCCGTCTGCGGATGATCATAGTAGGTCTGCATGGGCGGTAATACCACCGCGCCCAGCTGACTGGCCTCACATAGATTGCGCAGGTGCAGCGTGGAAAGCGGCGACTCCCTGGGAACCAGCACCAGCTTACGGCGCTCCTTCATGCAAACGTCCGCCGCCCGCAGCAGCAGATTGTCGCTGTAGCCGGAGACAATTCCAGCGACCGTCTTCATGCTGCACGGTACGATAGCCATGCCCATCGTACGAAAAGAGCCGCTGGCAATGGACGCGCCGATATTGTCATTGTCATGATAAACCGCAGCGAGCGTTTTCAAATCCTCCAGCGTCAGATCTGTCTCTTCACGCAGAGTCATCTCTCCGCCCCTGGTCACCACCAGATGCGTCTCAATCTGCGGATAAAAGGTGTGGAGCTGCCTCAGCAGCTCCACTGTCAGCGGCGCGCCGGACGCGCCGCTCATGCCGATAATCAGTCGTTCAGTCATTAAGATATCTCCCCGTTTTGGCCACCATGATCAGGAAGCCGGAACGTCTTCTTAGTCATTGCATCACGTTTTCTCACCCGTGCAGCCACTTTTCCGGATCTACTTCCATAAACGGCGCCCGATGGAAGTTATCTTTCAATTCAAACGGAACCGTACAGTCGAAGATCGTCTTGCATGAAATACCGACATCCCGGATTGACCCGGTGTAAGCCGGATTAGAACTCGGATCCAGCGGATGGCAGCGCACACCGGGGATCGTCACGATATCCCGGTCGCCCTGGAAACGCGTGTTCATCGCCCAGAGTACATCATTTGTGTCAAAAATATCCACATCCTCGTCCACCAGAATGACATGCTTTAACTCGGGGAAAGCGGAGAAGGCTAAAAGCGCGGCCTGACGCTGCTTGCCCTCGTCGGTATGCACTGTCTTCCTGCACTGTAAGATCGCCATATATTTGCCGCCGCCGGAACGATGTGCGTAACAGTTGACAACCTTACCCGGAAGTGCCTTGTCGATCATGCCAAGGATACTGGCCTCGGTGGGAATACCCGCCATATTGACATGCTCCTCGCTCGGACCGATGCAGGTCTGCATGATCGGGTTCACACGATGGGTCACGGCCTTCACCTTAATCAGCCAGCACTCGTTGCTGGCATGGCCGTTATAGCCCGGGAATTCCGGCATGGCAAAGCCGGTATGACTGTTCTGATCCTCCACCACCTTCACGCCGGGAATAATCTCGCCCTCGATGACATACTCCGCGTTGGCGATCGCGTTTTCCTTAATCGACACGCAGGGGCACAGTTCCACAGGCCGCTCCCGCAGCGCGCCCGCGATGGAGAGCTCATTAAAGCCCAACGGCGTTGTGGGCGGCTCAAAGCAGGACGTCACCTCGATAGCAGGATCCACACCGATCGACACAGAGATAGGAAGCGTCTGTCCAAGCTCTGTCGCTCTCTCCGCCATCGCTCCGATGTGACGGGAACCTGGCTGTAAAAAGATGGACAGCTCGTCCTTTCCCTGAATGCACATGCGGTGAATCGTCACATCCGACAGGCCGGTGTCCGGATGCGTCGCGTAACACATGCCGAGTGTGATATAAGGACCCGCGTCCACCGGCGTATTGGTGGGCGCCGGAATCAGTTTGTTCAGGTCAAAGTCCGGATCGGTCGCCAGGTGCACGACCTCCTGGCAGGGCGCCTTGCCCTCCACCACAACCGGCTCGATTGGATTGGCTGCACAGGACTGGACCAGATGTCCCAGCTCCTCTTTTTTACAGCCAAACAGATTGGCTACCCTCGCCCTGCTGGCCAGGACCCCGATCGCCACACTCGCGCCCGGATGTCCCTTGACATTGTGAAAAATCATCGCCGGCCCATCCACCTGCGTGGGACGCATCACCGTGCCGCCGGCTCCCACATACCGGTACACACCGGAAAGCTCCGCTGCCGGATCGACCTCCACATTCGTCTCGATAAGCTGCCCCGGCGTTTCGCGCAGCACCTCAAGTGCTGTGCGCAGATCAAGGATTTCTGTTCTGTGATTCATTTGTCATACCCCATTTCTGACAGTTGTCTGTCACACATTTCTCTGCTTCCAGATTAAATCCAATTTGAACAAAAAGCAAGCAAAACATACCGGTTCTTCTTCTTTGCATATCATGACTGAAGCGACAAAAGGGCCTTCCTTCCTCAAAAGAAAAGCCCTTCCACAAACGATGCCATATCATACTTTCCTTATCTTCTGCGCAGGCCACGCACAAAATATTTCAGCTTATAATAAAAGACAAACGCAAACGGGGACTTTATCAGGAGCTCCATGAACATCCGCTCCTCCTCATTCACGCGCTTCAGATAGTACGGATTTTTCTGAAAATCCGGAAACGTCTCCTTCATCTCCCTGCCAAGGGCGCGCAAAAAGGACAGATTGATTTTCTGTACCCCCTGCATATAGGAAAAAAGCGTGTTCTGGTAAAAGAGGTTGATGAAGCGGAATTCCACCTCGTCCGGATACCTTTCAAGCGTCCCGCTCTCCCGTGCCAGCCTGAGCATGATACGCATGGCCTCCATCCGGTCTAAGCATCGCTCCTCGGTCACCACATGAACCGTGGAAGCACTGTGCTGATAATAGTAATACAGAGGCTCCTGCACATACTCATAATGCTTTGCCCGCAGCAAAAGCTCGGCGCTGATGGCGCTGTCCTCATAAAACATATGCTCCGGAAAATACAGCGGCGGCTCCATGAACAGCCTGCGGCGGTAAATTTTCACCACCAGATAACCGGCGTCCATGATCATGCTCTTATACGCCCTGTCTCCCAGCTCGCCGACCTGGTCTAAACGGCTGGTCTGAATCACCTGACCGATCTCCATGCTGTGCCGGTCCGTCAGACAGCAGTCGCAGCCCACCATATCCGCACCGGTCTCATACGCCCTGTCTAAAAGCTTCGAAAACATGTCCGGCGCCGCCCAGTCATCACTGTCCATGAAGCCGATAAAATCACCCTGCGCAGCCTTCAAGCCCGCGTTTTTGGCCCCTCCCTGGCGATGGTTCTCAGCAAGCGCAAGCACCCGGATTTTCTCCGGATACATGCTCTCATACCGTCTCAGAATCGTAAGCGACTCATCCGTGGAAGCATCGTCCACCGCGATGATCTCATAATCCTGAAGCGTCTGATTCACCAGAGAATTAAGGCAATATTCCAGTTTCTGATCCGCCGCCATGTTATAGACAGGCACAATGATGCTGAGCTGCATGGTTACTCCTTTCACTGAAGATGTTCATTCTGTCTGTGCACCTCCGGCGCCTCGTACAGATCCAAAAAATCCTCCCCCAGGCGAACCTTCTCCTTCGCAAAGGTGATCGCGTCAACCACCGTCAGCACCGCGTACACCTTCTCAAACGTCACATCCATGAAATTCAGCATCTCCATGGGCACCGTCCGGTCGATGATGATATAATCCCCGAAATACTGATGATAATCCAGCTCATCCCTGGGATGCGGCTTGATATATACCTGCGCGTTCTGCCCGTATTTCGCAATGATGTCCTCAAAAATCCGCCGCCGCGTATCCAGATCACACAGCGCTTCCGTCAGAATCAGAATCTTATTGTCGTTGTGCGCCCCGTTTTGCATCTTCTCCAGAAGGTCATCCATATCCCGCACAAACGCGTGCAGTAAAAGATCTTTCTCCTTACGGGTGAGTCTCTCCGTCAGTGGCTGGCGCGGCACCTCCACATATTTCGGACAGGGATATGGAATGGCTGAAATATCGTTGACCTCCATATCGATGCAGTATTTCCCGTAGCCGTTCTGAATGAAAATCAGATTCAGCCGGTTAGAGAGAAACGCCTTGATGTTAAAATGCCCCTTATTATCATAGCGGGCCGTGTCATAATGGGAAAGGCAGTTGAGTCCATCCTCCAGCGCATGGTAGGGTATCTTATTCTGATTCAGATAATACCCGATAGGGTCACTGTCGCAGAATACATAGATCTCATCGTATGCCCGCATATCCACCGGCACATACTGAGCCTCCAGAGCCGCGTATTTTCTGGTAAACAGGATACGATTCCATGTTGCCTTTATAAAATTACCCGAAGGCACCTTATATTTTGCCAACTCCGCAAACTCCGTGTCGCGCTTTTCATCAAACGCAATGACTTCTTCAAAATAATGTACCCGCTCCAGCCTGTCCTTTAAATCCTCAAAGTCCGTGGACATTTTGCTGAGCACCATCGTGGCATGCCCCTGCTCCTCCTTTGGGAGCGCAAACTCCTTTAAAAAGGATACATAGACATGATAATAGGTATGACAGATATAAATTCGTTTTTTTGCCATTTGCAGTTTCTCCGGGAAATAGGATATATCAATTTCACAAACAGGAGGACAGTTCTCACACGATCCTCCGGCAATCACTTTTTTACCTGCTGTACTCCACAGATTTCACGAGCAGGTAACCGCCTTCGCCGTCCTGCCTTCTGACGCAGAAGGGTCCGTTTTTCACACCTACCCAGCGCCCCGGAGCAGCCTTCACTGTACCGGCCTGAATATAGGTATGACCATCCGTGCTGTAGGAAAGGCTGACCTCCTCCAGCGGGAAATTCTTTTCATTTTCATTCAAATCCTGCAGACCGGTGCGCTTCACCTGGTACAGAACCCGGACCACGTCACCCTGTGCATTCCGGCTGGCAGCCGCGGCGGTATCTGTATGGCAAGTATCCGCAGCGATATCTGCATGGCAGTCACCCGGTTCACTCCCGTGCAATAACGAACCGCCGGAGAGCATTCCAAGTTTCTTGCCGCTTTCCTTTGTACTCTCGCAGAGAATCGCTCCGTATTTCTGCCTTCCCGTCATAAAGCTGACAGCGTATCCGTCCTCTTCCTTTCTGAAAACCAGGACCCCATATTCCATCCCCATGGAAATCACACCTGCCTCATCACCCGATTTCAGATGACTGAGATCCATCTCTGTCTCACAGATAAATTCAGGTGCGGGCCACTTCTGAAGCAGGAGATTCGGCAAATCCCCGTAGGGGCAGTCCTCCTTCGTGGGGACCGCATTCAGCTGAAGCTCCTCCCCAGTCAGCGTATACCAGTCCCCGGTCACATTCGCGTTCCACTGCCATTGCAGTCCCAGCTTTTCCCCCGTAAAATCATCGGAAGCAGCAGGCTCACAGACCGGCCAGTCCACAGGCCCCACATCGGGCTTTCTGTATACCTCCACCGGTCTGCCGTAATCTTTTCCTTCCACGGGCTCGCCGATGATCGGCCAGTCCTCCTTCCAGCACATGGGCTGCAGATGCGTGATTCTCCCCGCCGCGTACACATCCTGAAAATGCAAAAACCAGTCCTCTCCGGTGACAGTGTCCACCCAGGCTCCTTGGTGAGGACCGTTGACCGCACTGTCCTCCTGGCGCATGACCACCTTATATTCATACGGACCGAAAATATCGCGGGAACGCAGCACCGTCTGCCAGCCGGTTTTCACCCCGCCGGCCGGCGCAAAAATGTAATACCAGCCGTTCCGCCTATAAAGCTTCGGTCCCTCAATGGTAACCTGGTCATTCTCATTGCCGTCGAAGACCTTCACCTCCGGGCCAATCAAACCGGAGCAGTCCGGTCTCATCTCGACCATATGGAGTACGCTCTTATAGCCGATGCGGCTTTTTGCCACGCCGGCCACCATGTAAGCTCTGCCATCCTCATCCCAGAAGGGACAGGGATCGATCCAGCCGGCGGCAGGGCGGATATTGAACGGCTCGCTCCACTCCCCGAAGGGGTCTTTTGTCTGTATGACATAGATACCCTCGTCCGGCATCGGGAAAAACACATAATAGGTGCCCTCGTGATAACGGATCGCGGGCGCCCAGACACCGCAGCCGTGTACCGGCTCTGCATAACGGTCAGTCGGCACATTTTTGATCAGATAATTAACCACCTTCCAGTTTACAAGGTCCTTTGAATGTAATAATGGCAGTCCCGGCGTGTTGGTAAAGCTGGAGGAGATCATAAAATAATCTTCCCCCACCCGGATCGCGTCCGGATCAGAGTAATCGGCATATAAAATCGGATTCCGATAGGTTCCGTCTCCCATATCCGCGTTCCAGATGTTCTGATTAAGCATGTGTCCGCCCTCTGTCTTACTCGCTTCTGTCTGTTTCCGGTCCGGCCATTGCATGAACCGGTTCCGCTGTAAAAATGTGTTCCAGGCGTTCTTTCCTCAGATTCTCCCCGATCACAATGATAATCTCCTGTCCCGCCTCGATTGGTTTTAAGGAAAAATTCTCTCTGGTAGCGTTTAACTCAAGCCACCCTTCTTTGTCCCGCACAAAGCCCTTGATTCGCTCCACCGCGCCGCAGGATGGGTCCGTCAATGCCTCCCGCGCCTTCGCAGTGATCGTCTCCCCATTAAATGGCCGGTTCATGAAATAAAGCGTCTGAAATTCCTTCTCCTGGTCAAACCAGTATTTCTCAAAGCTTGCGTTTCTCCTGCCGCTGTTTACAATGCGCTCCATGTCAGCGTCTGTCAGCTGTGTCCAGTCTTTACAGAAAATATCGCTGCTTACGTCACGGCTGCATCCGGCCCTTTGCAGTGCCCGCTTCAAATGCGTGATGGAAGCCTGCAGCCGTTCATCGGATACTGTCTGACATTTGCTGATAAGAATGCAGCCCGCGTTCGCTGCCTGCGCCGCCAGCAGGTATTCTCCGGCGTCTGACAGCTCCTCTTCAAGGCCGGCGTCCACCACTGTGATCACGCTGCCGATCTCATACCACTGATCCAGCGGCTCCTCCCGCAGCACATCGAAAAACTCGTCCACATCAAAGATACCGGACGGCTCCACCACTACTCTGTCAAAGCCGCGCATCCCCATGGCAATCAGCTTTGTTCTAAAACGCCGTATGTGGCAGTCCTTATCGCAGCCGCCCGCCACCATTTCCAGATCGCAGCTGTCGCACAGCATGTCCTGCATCAGCATCATGTCCACGTTGACAGCTCCGAAATCATTCTCCAGGATACAGATGTGCTGACCCTGACGGATCAGGTAGTCCGCATACTTTTTCAGAAATGTAGTTTTCCCGGCTCCTAAAAAACCGGTGATCAGGTCAATTTTGATCATGTTGATTTGCTCCGTCAAGAAGCCGTGCCCATGGAAACCCATGGGCACAGTGTCTGTTTTCAGATTCTCTTAATTCGTTCAATGGCCTCAACCGTATTCTCGTAGCTGCCGAACGCGGTCATGCGGAAATAGCTCTCGCCGCTCGGCCCGAAACCGGAGCCCGGCGTGCCGGCAACAGAGGCCTTCTCCAGCAGATAATCAAAGAAATCCCAGCTGGACATGTGATCCGGGGTCTTTAACCAGATATAGGGAGCATTCACGCCGCCGGAAACGGTATACCCGGCTTCCTTCAAGCCCTCGTAAATGACCTTCGCGTTGTTCATATAATAACCAACCTGCGCCTTTAACTGCGCCTGTCCCTCTTCCGTATAAACGGCTGCGCCCGCCTTCTGGACAATGTATGGAGCGCCGTTGAACTTGGTGCCGTGGCGGCGTGCCCAGAGGCCGTGCAGCGCAACCCCCTCCACCTTTAAATCCTTCGGTACGACAGTATAGCCTAAACGCACGCCGGTAAAGCCCGCGTTTTTGGAGAAGGAATGGAATTCAATGGCGCATGACCGCGCGCCTTCGCACTCGTAAATGCTGTGTGGCTTGTCCTCCTCAGAAATATAGGCTTCGTAAGCCGCGTCATACAGAATGACCGCGCCCACCTGATTCGCGTAGTCCACCCACTTCTGCAAATCCGCTTTGGAAATCATGGCGCCGGTCGGATTGTTGGGGAAGCAGAGGTAAATTAAGTCCGGTGTTTCCTTGGGCAATTCCGGGGAAAAGTTATTCTCCATCGTGCAAGGCATGTAAATGACGTCGCTCCAGACGCCGGTCGCCGCGTCGTAAGTACCGGTTCTGCCCGCCATCACGTTGCTGTCCACATACACGGGATAGACCGGGTCGCAGACCGCGATTTTATTATCCACAGAAAAAATCTCCTGGATGTTGGCGCAGTCGCTCTTGGCGCCGTCGGAAACAAAGATTTCGTCCGCCGTGATGTCACAGCCGCGCTTTAAATAATCCCACTCTGCGATTTTGCTGCGCAGGAATTCGTAGCCTAAGTCCGGGGCGTAGCCCTTGAAGGTCTCGGCGTGCGCCATCTCATCCACCGCGCCGTGCATGGCATCGATGATAACCGGAGCCAGAGGCTGGGTCACGTCGCCGATGCTTAAGCGGATGACTTTTTTATCCGGGTTTGCAGCGGAATAGGCGGCAATTTTTTTCGCTACCGTGGAGAAAAGGTAGCTGCCCGGGAGTTTCAGGTAATTAGCGTTTACTTTTGCCATAGAGGTCTCCTTCCATTTCATCATACTTCCGCAAAGGTTTCGCGTGAAAAAGCATAAACTGTTTCACTCATACTTCGCGGAACATTCCGATGAGCCTATGATCGTATCAATCGTGTTCAGCAGAGGCTTCCACGATTGATAATAGTCTCATCTCCATCGCGCAGAAAATCGCTCAACAGTTTATGCTTTCCCACGCTCTGGCTTCCAAGTCTTATCTAATATTATCCAAAATGCAAACATAGTGTAATAAATAATCCTGAAAATTGCAATAGTCAGATGTCCAGAACGCCCTCAAAAACCGTCTGAGCCGGCCCCGTCATATAAACCCGGTCCGCCTGCTGGTCATAACAGATTTTCAGCTCGCCGCCGCGGATTTTTACCGTAACTTCCTGGTTGGTCAGGCCGTTTAAGACGCAGGCCACGGCCGTAGCACAGCTGCCGGTTCCGCAGGCCAAGGTCTCGCCGGTGCCCCGCTCCCAGACGCGCATCTGCACAGTGTGAGCGTCGATGACCTTCACAAACTCGGTATTGACGCGGTTGGGAAACGCCTCATGATTCTCAAAATACGGACCGACCTTCTCCAGATCAAGGCTTTCCACGTCGTCCACGAAAATAACCGCGTGCGGATTTCCCATGGAAACACAGGTCGCAAGGTATTCCTTTCCAAGGACCGTCAGGGGCATACCAACCACAGGCTCTCTGTCATACCGCACCGGAATATCCGCCGCCCTCAAAACCGGAGCTCCCATGTCGACGCAGACTCCTCTTACCTGCCCGTCCGTCACAACCAGCGTCAGACTCTTCACCTGCCCCATGCTCTCGATCAGCAGATGAATGCGGTCCGTCAGTCTCTTGTCATAGACATATTTCGCCACGCAGCGGATGCCGTTGCCGCACATCTCAGCCCGGGTGCCGTCCGCGTTCCACATCTCCATCTCAAAATCCGCGTTCTTCGACGGATTAATAAATATTACGCCGTCAGATCCCACGCCGAAATGGCGGTCGCTGACCTTTCTCACAAAATCCGGCTTTTCGTCCGCCGGGATGATAAACCTGCTGCCGTTAATATAGACATAATCATTGCCGCAGCCGTGCATTTTTGTAAATTCTACCTGCATACTTTCTGTTACTCACTTTCTCTAAAACTTATACAGACAGCCGTTCATCCAGAAGTTACCTGTATTCATACATTTCATACGCAACCTGTCTCAAATGGAATCGATCTATGTCATACCACAAGGCGTATTCCAGCAGTGCAAAGCCCCTTCACTTCGGTGCAAACATGTCAATCACCATGTACGCGGCCTCCACCAGATTCGTTCCGCTGTCCATACTGGTCTTCTGCAGATACCGGTGTGCCTCCGCCTCGGTATAACCCCTGCGAAGTGACAACAACTCCTTGGCGCGCGCAA
>JAJQHY010000044.1 GCA_021199495.1 Lachnospiraceae bacterium
AAGGGTAAGTGCATAACCATCGTTTTTCATTGGCTATACACTTATTATACGAGGATATATATTATGCCGAAAATTGTATTACTTGGCGCAGGAAGTTCCATCTTTGCAAAAAATGTGCTGGGAGATTGCCTTTGTACACCTTCCCTGCGAGATGCGGAAATTGTCCTGTGCGATATTGATGGGGAGAAGCTGTCTCTGTCGCTGCAGCTATTGAAAAAGCTGAACGAAACGCTGGGCGCAAATGCAAAAATCAGCGCCACATTGCAGCAGCGTGAAGCCTTGCCAGGTGCAGACTATGTCATTAATACTATTTCTGTTGGTTCTCTGGATCCCTATATTATTGCAGATTTTGAGGTGCCGCAGAAATATGGTCTGGAGCAGACAGTGGCAGACACTCTGGGCATTGGCGGCTTGTTCCGCAGTCTGCGCACTATTCCGGTTATGCTGGAGTTGGCCAGGAATATGCAGGAATTGTGTCCGGATGCCTGGCTTCTCAATTATACCAATCCCATGGCGATTATTACCGGTGCGGTACTTCAGGCATCATCGATCAAATGCGTTGGACTTTGTCATAGTGTTCAGGTATGCGCCAAGGGTTTGCTGGAGGGCCTGGGTATGCCGACAGACGGTGTAACCTGGAAAATTGGAGGGATTAATCACCAGGCATGGCTCCTGGAGCTAAAGCGGTATGGAAAGGATATTTATCCGGAGGTCCGGGAAAGGGCTCTGCACCGCACAGATAACACTGATGATTTGGTGAGATATGAATTTATGAAAGTGTTCGGCTATTATGTTACAGAATCCAGTTCACATGGATCGGAATATGTTCCTTATTATCATAAAACCCGTTATCCGGAGCTGAAAGAAAGATATAATCTGCCTACAGACGGTTACAAGAACTGGGGGAAAGGCAAGCAGGAGACATGGGATGAAGTCATGCGTCTCATTCAGAGCAATGAATTGAATCATACCAGAAGTAACGAATATGCTTCTTACATTCTGGATGCAATGGAAACCAATACTCCCTTCGAAATTGCCGGTAATGTGCTGAACACCGAAGGCGTCATTTCGAATCTTCCCCGCAAAGCCTGTGTTGAGGTGCCTTGCCTGGTAGATGGAAATGGTATTCAACCGATCAGCTTTGGAGCGCTGCCGGAGCAGTGTGCAGCGATCAATCGTACCAATATCAACATGCAGCTGCTGACCATTGAGGCCGCTCTGACAGGTAAGCGGGAGCATGTTTATCACGCAGCTCTGCTGGATCCGCATACTTCTGCGGAACTGAGTATCGACGATATTGTTCATGTGTGTGATGAACTCCTGGAGCTGAACCGTCCATTCCTGAATCCTGGTTTTTATCAAGCGTAGTTTTGGCGTGGATGAGGGAGGAGGTGAGCTTGAAGGAATAAGATTTTTGAAGACACAGCTTATGCAGTTTTTTAGATTTTGAAAAATATTTGAAATGAGGGATAAGTATGTTAAACAATATGACAAGAAGAGATTTTATGAAAGGAATGCTGGCAGGCGGCGTGGCTGCATGCTCCGCTGGTCTTCTGACAGCATGCGGCAGTGCTTCCTCCGCGACATCATCCTCCACATCCTCCGGCAGTTCAGGCAGCACTGCTTCGGACAGCGTGTCGGAGCCTGTTACATTGACCTTTTTTGACAAAAACACTAGCGCAGGTTTTGACGATCCTGTAGCTCGGACTATTACTGAAACTACGGGAGTCCAGATTGAGATCCAGCAGCCCACCGGCAACCCGGATGAAAAGCTGGTACTGATGCTAAGTGGAAATGAACTGCCGGATATTGTACTGATGGATCGTCGCAGTGATATTGTCAACCAGTATATTGAGGCAGGCGCACTGATTCCGCTGAATGATCTGATTGACCAGTATGGTTCCAATATCAAGGAAATGTATGGGGAGACGCTGAACCTTAGCCGCTATCAGGATGGACAGAACTATTATTTGAATAACTGGTATGGCGTGGATCCTACCCCGGATCGCGCCGTCAATATCCGGATGGATTTGTTGAAAGAACTCGGCTACGGTGAAAAGGCTGAACAGGGTGATTACTTCACGCAGGAAGAATTCGTTGAAATGCTGCGTGAATTTAAAGAAAAATATCCTACCATTGATGGAAAGGAAACCATTCCTTTTACTGTGAATGGCGAGTATATGGATACCGTCCTCAGCACTTTTCGCGGCATGTATGGCATGAAAAATTATTATATTAACGAGGATGATGAGGTCTTTTTTCAGGTTCGGGATCCCAGATATCTGGAAATGATGCAATTTATCAACCAGTTGTATACCGAGGACCTTCTGGACAACGAGTGGGCGACGACCAAGAGCGACCTTTTTGATGAGAAGCTGGCTTCAGGTGTGGTTTTTGCCTGTAATGATGGTACGCCCTCCAGCGTTAACTATGCATTCCAAAGCGAAGAAGACGCCGATCCCGATAGACAGTTTTATATGTTTCGGGTTGTGGCTGATGGAGTGGACCCTGATGCTACCACGTTCAGCCCCAGAAGCTCTTTGGGCTGGGATGCCATTGGGATTACTTCTTCCAATGAGTATCCGGTTGAAACCATCAAACTGCTTGATTTTCTGGCAAGTGAAGATGGCCAGTATCTGCTGATGTGGGGCGTCGAAGGCAAAGATTGGACTATAGAAAATGGGGTTCATGTGCCCAGCGAGGAGACGCTTCCTGGTTTCCGTGATGATTGGAACGGTTATAGCAGTGAGACAGGGATCCGCAAGTGGACCTGGTGTATTAAGAACGGATATGGCTCCGATGGTACGCCTTATGATTTGGTGACGCAATACGAGCTGGATGAAGTTGAACAGCATGCCCGGATATCTATGGAGGGTTCTGTTTGGGATACCGCTCCTTATGATGATATCGCACCACAGAGCGGAACTCTGGATGCCCTGGCCGAGCAGAAGTGCACCGATATTATCGATCAGTATTTTGCGAAAATGGCCTATGCATCCTCCAGTGAGGAAGTCGCAGCATTTTATGAGCAGATGATTGCTGAAATCGATGCCAATGATGCTGCCAGTGTGGAACAGATTTATACTGAAAAGTATCAGGCGAACCTTGAATTGTGGGCGGATTAATATTATTTTATGTAGTGTTATATCAGACATGATCAGATAGTTACTTATCAATGGTTATACGCCGTAATGGAAAGAGGTTTTGCATGTTCATAAATTATGAGGACGAGGATCGCACATTCACGTTACAGACGAAAGCGTCAACATACCAGATGTATGTAGACCCGCATGGATATTTACTGCACTGCTATTACGGCGCGAAAATTGAGGAGCAGAATCTCTCTTATCTGATACAGCAGCAGGATCGGGGATTTGCGGGAAACCCGCCGGATGCCGCCGGGGACAGGTCGCTGTCCCCGGACACCCTGCCGCAGGAGTATTCTACATTTGGAGTTGGTGATTTCAGGGAAAGCTGCCTTGATCTGCATAATTTTCATGGTGGTATTGCGGCGGATCTTCGGTATGTTTCTCATCGGATTTACAAGGGGAAGCAAAAGCTTCAGGGCTTACCCGCGACATTTGGAGCGGACAGCGAGGTGGAAAGTCTGGAGATTGACATGAAAGACGGGGTAAGCGAAGTCGTCGTTTCACTGCAATATTCTGTCTTTCCTGATGACGATGTCATTACCCGCTCAGCAAGGATTGTGAATACGGTAAGAAAAACTGTGGAGCTGTCTCGCGCATTGTCTATGTGCCTGGATTATCAGATCCCGGCGAAAAGGGACGTTATCACTTTTTATGGGCGTCATATGGGGGAGAGAAATCTGGAAAGAACGCCCGTCCGCCACGGAAAAATTCGGGTGGACAGTTCGCGCGGGGCGTCCAGTCCACATCAAAATCCATTTCTCATTTTATGTGATCATAACGCGGATGAAATTCAGGGAGAATGCTTCGCGTTTTCGCTGGTATACAGCGGCAGCTTTATGGCGCAGGTGGAGCTGGATCAAATTGATCAGCTTCGCGTCGTGATGGGGATAGAGCCGGATCGTTTCTCGTGGGAGCTTACGCCGGGGGCTTGTTTTCAGACGCCGGAGGTGATCTGCTGTTATCATTCCGGAGGGTTTGACGAGCTTTCCAATCAGCTGCACAGGTTTCAGCGAAAGCATTTAATGCGGGGACCTTATGCATCCCGCCCCTGCCCCATCCTGGTGAATAACTGGGAGGCCACGTATTTTGATTTTAATACCGACAAGCTGCTGGACCTGGCACAGGTCGCAAAAGAAGTAGGCGTGGAAATGCTTGTCCTGGATGACGGCTGGTTCGGTAACAGAAATGACGATACTACAAGCCTGGGGGATTGGTGGGTAAATACGGAAAAGCTGCCGGGAGGGCTGACTTTCCTGAGTGAAAAACTCCATGAATATGGCCTGAAATTTGGTCTGTGGTTTGAACCGGAGATGGTTTCTCCCGTCAGCGAGCTGATGCAAATTCACCCGGAGTGGTGCCTTCAAATTCCTGAGCGCCCGGGCGTTACCAGCAGAGCGCAGTGTGTGCTGAATATGGGGCTTTCTGAGGTGCAGAATTATCTTTACGATAAGATGTCGGAAATTATCCGCGGAGCAAATCTTTCTTATGTAAAATGGGATATGAACCGCAGTATCACTGACGCCTACAGCTGGGAACTGCCGATTCACCGGCAGGGAGAAGTATGGCACAGATATATTCTTGGCGTATACGCGCTGATGGATCGTATCCTGACGGAATTTCCGGATCTTCTGATAGAAAGCTGTGCAAGCGGCGGCGGAAGATATGACGCGGGAATGCTGTATTACTCCCCGCAGGTCTGGTGCAGCGATAATACAGACGCCATTGATCGCTTGAAAATTCAGTATGGAAATTCCTTTGGCTTCCCCATTAAGAGTGTCGGCAGCCATGTCTCTGTTTCCCCAAACCATCAAACGGGCAGGACGGTTCCATTTGAAACGCGGGCGGTTGTGGCGATGTCAGGGAGCTTTGGCTATGAGATGGACCTGACAAAATTAAATCAGAAAGAAAGGCAGATTGTTCGCGAGCAGATTCTGCGTTTCAAAGATCAGCGGGATGTTTTACAAACGGGGACATATCATCGGCTGACAAATGCACAGACGGACCGCTGGTTCACTGCATGGATGTCAGTTTCACAGGATCGGAGCCGCGCAATTGTCAACATTGTACTGCTGGCGCCCATTCCTAATGCGCCGATTTTGGCTATAAAGCTGCGGGGGCTAAATCCGGATGCTTCTTACCGTGATCGGTCAGGAAACCAATATACAGGAAGAGCGTTAATGAAAGCCGGTTTGGTTGTTCCTCCTCTTTATGGAGATTATACGGCGGTTCAGGTGGAGCTTTGGCAGGTTTAACTGCTTGCGTTATATGTTCCAGTCGCCCAGCACCTTTTCTTTCGTAAAGTGCGCCGCCTCCTTGGCGCTAAGCTGCGAGGAAAAATCCGCTCTTTTATCGGGCGCGGCGCCCGGGCCGAAGCTCTCAAATTCCGCGTAGCGGATGGTTTCATGAGGTTTTTTCCAGTCCATCCAGCCTTCTGTTTTGATGTGCGCGCCCAGCTCACAGTGCAGGAGAATGGTCTGTGCGTACTGCCGCCAGGGACGGCCCAGATAGACGGTATTCGCGGGGCAGTCGGAGGTGAAGCGGCAGTGATCCATGATATAGCCGTACTCCTGATCCTTGAATGTGGAGGCAGCGGTCACATAACCATAGCAGCGGTCCGCGGCGTCCCGCGGATTCTCAATCGGTTTATTTTCAAAGCGGTTTCTGGTGAAAAACTCACAGTTCTCAAAATAAGCGGTCGCGCAGCCGAATACATAGTCCACATCGCCCTGAATATAGCAGTCTTTATAATATTGCCTTCCGACTACGCGGGGGGCAAATTCCTTTGGCCCTGTGAAGCCGCCTGGTTCCACCTCTTTTTCCGGCAGCGGCCCGGTAAAGAGCGTGTCCTGGCAGCCGAGCAGCCGGCAGTGATAAAGCGCACAGCGGTCGCCGTCCATGTACAGCGCCAGCGCCTGTCCGACCACCTTGCCGGCACCGGCATCATTTTGAATGGTCAGATTTTTCCCTGTAAAATCGTGTGTGTCCACCAGCACGCTGTAGCTGCGGAATGTCCCGCGTTTTCTTCCGTCCGGATGCGGCTCGAGCGCGTAATGCCCGTATACAATAACAGTTGTGTCGGCATCCTCACCTTCCAGCGTCATATAGGGCTTCCGGATAATCAGCCGCTCCCGGTAAACACCTGGCGCCACATAAACCGTCACATTTTCCATATTATCGTCCGGAATGCTGTCGATGGCGGCCTGGATGGTGGAGTAGCAGGGGCTTTTTTCAGGGTAATTCACGTAGATTGATGTATTCATAATGCTGCCTTTCTTTTTTTGCAAAGTATACCACACGTCAGGCTGAGCCCGCAACGCGGCATTCACAGAAAAATCATATAATCTTAATGCAACCTTCATCTTCCGCCAACAATCTTCTCATTGCAGTAATTTCAGAAAAGTGTTAGAATAAACGCGGACTGGCACATCGGCAGAATCATTTTCATGCATGAAAAAGCCGCATGTGCCGCACGGACCCTCTTTTTCACGAAAATGCAATGAAAGTAAGGAGTATCCCCGAATGAATGTAATCAATAAGGTTTTTGGCACACACAGTGAACGCGAGCTGAAGCGCATCATGCCCCTGGTAGATAAAATCGAAAGCCTGCGGGACAGTATGATGCAGCTCTCCGATGAAGCACTGAAGGCCAAAACGACAGAATATAAAAAACGTCTCCAGGAAGGGGAAACCCTGGATGATCTGTTGCCGGAGGCGTACGCCACCGTGCGCGAGGCCGCCCGAAGAACCCTGAATATGGAGCATTATCGGGTGCAGCTCATCGGCGGCATCGTCCTGCACCAGGGACGCATCGCTGAGATGAAGACCGGCGAGGGCAAAACTCTGGTTTCCACCCTGCCCGCTTATTTAAATGCCTTGGAGGGCAAGGGCGTCCATATCGTCACGGTCAACGACTATCTGGCTAACCGTGACGCGGAGTGGATGGGCGCTGTGCACCGGTTCTTAGGCCTGACGGTGGGCTGCGTGCTCAACGGCATGAAGCCGGAGGAGCGCAAGGAACAGTATAACTGCGATATCACCTATGTCACGAACAATGAGCTGGGATTTGACTACCTGCGTGACAACATGGTGATTTATAAAGAACAGCTGGTGCTTCGGGGCCTGCATTACGCCATCATCGATGAGGTTGACTCTGTCTTAATTGATGAGGCCCGCACACCTCTGATCATTTCCGGCCAGAGTGGCAAATCCACGAAGCTCTACGAGGCCTGTGACATCCTGGCGCGCCAGATGGTGCGCGGCGAGGATGTGGAGCAGCTTTCCAAAATGGACGCTATCATGGGTGTTGAGCAGGAGGAGAGCGGCGACTTCGTTGTCAATGAGAAGGATAAGATCGTCAACCTGACCGCGCAGGGCGTGGAGAAGGTGGAGAAATTTTTCCAGATCGACAACTTTGCCGACGCGGAAAACCTGGACATCCAGCACAATATCATCCTGGCGCTGCGCGCGCACAACCTGATGTTCCGTGACCAGGACTATGTTGTCAAGGACGACCAGGTGCTGATCGTGGATGAGTTTACCGGCCGTATCATGCCGGGGCGCCGCTATTCCGACGGCCTGCACCAGGCGATCGAGGCCAAGGAGGGCGTGAAGGTCAAGCGGGAGTCCAAGACACTCGCCACCATCACTTTCCAGAACTTCTTTAATAAATTTGAGAAAAAAGCCGGCATGACCGGTACCGCGCTGACCGAGGAAAAAGAATTCCGCGAAATTTACGGCATGGACGTTATTGAGATTCCGACCAACAAGCCCGTGATTCGTGTGGATAAACAGGACAGCGTCTATAAAACCAAAAAGGAAAAGCTCCACGCCATCGTGGAGGCGGTGAAGGAGGCACACGACAGACAGCAGCCTGTGCTGGTGGGCACCATCACTATCGAGTCCAGTGAGGAGATCAGTAAGCTCCTGCGCAAGCAGGGCATCCCGCATGAGGTCTTAAACGCCAAGTTCCATGAGAGAGAGGCGGAGATCGTTTCGTTAGCGGGTCTGCACGGGGCTGTGACCATCGCCACCAATATGGCAGGCCGTGGTACGGACATCAAGCTGGACGACATCGCGAGAGAGGCGGGCGGCCTGCGTATTGTGGGTACGGAACGCCATGAATCCAGACGTATCGATAATCAGCTGCGCGGTCGGAGCGGCCGTCAGGGCGACCCGGGCGAGTCACAGTTCTTTATTTCGCTGGAGGACGATCTGATGCGCCTGTTCGGCTCCGAGAAGCTGATCAGCGTCTTCAACGGCCTGGGTATTCCGGAGAATCAGGAGATCGAGCACAAGTCCCTGACCAAGGCGATTGAGGGCGCGCAGAAAAAGATTGAGGGCAATAACTACGGCGTGCGCAAAAATCTGCTGGAATACGACCAGGTCATGAACGAGCAGCGTGAGATTATTTATGAGGAGCGCCGCCGTGTCCTTGACGGCGAGAGCATGAGGGATTCCATCATTAAGATGGTGCAGGATATTGTGGACAGTGCCGTGGATACTGTGGTGCGGGATGAAGCGGATCCGGAGGAGTGGGATTTAAATGAATTGAATTCTCTCCTGCTGCCGACCATTCCGTTAAAGCCTTTGACAAAGGAGGGAGTTGCTTCTTTACAGAAAAACAGTCTGAAGCAGCAGTTAAAGGAAGAGGCTGTGAAGCTCTATGAGGCCAAGGAGGCGGAATTCCCTGAGGCTGAGACGATGCGGGAAATCGAGCGCGTTATTCTGTTAAGAAGCATTGACCGCAAATGGATGGATCATATTGATGACATGGACCAGCTGCGTCAGGGTATCGGTCTGGCGGCCTACGGCCAGAAGGATCCGTTGGTCGAGTATAAGATGAGCGGCTACGACCTCTTCGATGAAATGACCAATAATATCAAGGAGGAGACCGTCCGCGTCCTCTACCGTGTGAAGCTGGAGCAGAAGGTGGAGCGTGAGCAGGTAGCGAAGGCCACCGGCACCAACAAGGACGAGACCGCGGTCAGAAAGCCTGTCCGCAAGGAGGGCAAAAAGATTTATCCCAACGATCCCTGCCCCTGCGGCTCCGGCAAGAAATATAAGCAGTGCTGCGGACGGCTGAAGTGAGGCAGCTGACGGGACAAAGCCGGGTGGACGACAAGCCGCGCGGCCATTATGGGACAGGATTGATTTTAAGTAAGCGAACGCTGACAGAGGGGTTTTTATGATAGTAGAACTGGAACAGGCCAGAATGAAATTGCAGACCTACGAGGAACCGTTGAAGGAAGTGCGGGATTCGCTGGGCCTGGAGGATAAATCAAAGCGCATCGAGGAGCTGGAGATGGAGATGGCGGCGCCCAATTTCTGGGACGACCCGGACTCCTCCAATAAGCGCATGAAGGAATTAAAAAACCTGAAGGATACCGTCGCCCTGATCAACGGCCTTTCCACACAGATGGAGGATATTGCCACGCTGATTGAGATGGGAAATGAGGAGGATGATGTCAGCCTCGTCCCGGAGGTGGAGTCGGAGCTGGAGGATTTTATCAATCGCCTGGAGAATCTGCGTATCAGCACCCTTTTATCCGGGGAATATGACAGAAATAACGCAATTTTAAAGCTGAACGCCGGAGCAGGCGGTACCGAGAGCTGCGACTGGGCGGGCATGCTTTACCGCATGTACACCCGCTGGGCGGAGCGCAAGGGCTTTTCCATTGAAGTGCTGGACTATCTGGACGGCGATGAGGCGGGGATTAAGTCCGTGACATGGCAGGTCAACGGGGAGAACGCCTACGGGTATCTGAAATCGGAGAAGGGCGTACATCGTCTGGTCCGCATTTCCCCCTTCAACGCGCAGGGCAAACGTCAGACATCCTTTGTGTCTCTGGATGTGATGCCGGAGCTGGACGATGATATTCAGATTGATATCAATCCCGAGGATTTAAGAGTGGACACTTACCGCAGCAGCGGCGCCGGAGGCCAGCATATCAATAAGACCTCTTCCGCGGTTCGGATTACGCACATTCCCACGGGGATCGTGGTGGCCTGCCAGGAGGAGCGCAGCCAGTTCCAGAATAAAGACAAGGCCATGCAGATGCTCAGATCCAAGCTGTATATGCTGCAGCAGGAGACCAACGCGGAGAAGCTTTCCGATATCCGCGGTGAGGTGAAGGAGATTGGCTGGGGCAACCAGATCCGTTCCTACGTCCTGCAGCCTTACACCATGGTGAAGGACCATCGGACGAACATGGAAACGGGAAATGTGGACGCGGTACTTGACGGAGAACTGGATCCGTTTATCAACGCGTATTTAAAACAGCAGAGTCTGGGAGCATAACCGGACAGATTTCGCCCGGCAAACGGTCTGAAATTCACCGGTTACCGGGCGTTAAAATACGGAAACAGTTCTGTCAGGTTGCGGATTGGTTGTGCACCAGATCGAGATAGAATTCCACGTTGGCGCAGCCCATATAGGGCAGCAGGTAGAGAAACCCGATTCCCAACGTGATACAGGAGAGCAGCGCCCATGGCAGGAAGCTCAGCTGCAAACCCAGCAGGCGCAGGCACTTTCCCTTCATAAGCTGTGAGGACCTTTTATAAGCCTGCGTGACCTTCAGATCAGGGAAATCCACCAGAATCCGGGTTGTCTGGGAGTAGGTTAAGGAAATCCATCCGGCGTACAGAATATAAGCGACGCAGAGCACGATGACAAGGACGATAAGAGCAGCCGCTACAGAGCCGGGAAGGGATACCTCCGGCAGGTAGATGCTTTCCCCGGACAGAAACAGCAGGAGTGCATCGATATCACTTCCCGCCAGATAGAAGACGCACGCGATGAAGATCCCGATGAAAAAGAGTATCGTTCCGGGCAGCATGTAGAGCATCTGCATCAGATAATTGCCCAGGAAGCGGAGCGGGTGGTTTTGAAAGGCGTACAGAAAATCCCTTACGCCGGCGCCGTTGCCCTGTCCGCAGCAGAGCCTGAAATAAAAGCTGACCAGACCCACATCCAGCCAGATGTTGATCAGACTGATGAGAAGGGACAGGAAAACGGCAGAATTGCTGTAATCTGTCCCCAGAGAGATGCTGGAAATCAGAAACAGAATGAGCTGCATGGTGATGGCGGGAAACCAGTGTCCTCTGAGGGATGATTTCGCCGCGGTTTTCAATTCCGCGTTTGTACGATACATAGGGACTCCTTTATTGTCATTGAAATGAAATCTTCAGATCAGTATAGCATTTCTCTGCTCAAAAGACAATGCGGGGTACATATAAGTTTTTCTTAAAGTTTTGTGTTTTTTTCAGGAGATAAAAGATGGATTCATTGG
>JAJQHY010000098.1 GCA_021199495.1 Lachnospiraceae bacterium
AAAACTGCCGAATTTAATCAGCGTTTAGCGCCTACCACAGTCTGCCGCGCGACATGCTGATTGGCCGTTTTTCAGACATATCGCTTTTGATTCGTATTTCATGAAAACATTCCTCTTAAAATATTCCCGGCAGGGTCTGCGCAACCATCATCCCCGCACCGAAGGAAATTCCATTTGCCACAAGGGCATACACAACATAAAACCACTTTTTTTCTCGGCCTGTCTGTCCACCTGTTCATAAACGCATTGTACATGATTGCTTCGATTATATACACAATCCCCCATATTTTCATAAGCAACATGCACCAAGGCCTTCGATTCACTATCTGCCTTCACAGTAACAGGAAAGAAATACACTGTCAATATCACACATCTAATATTTGTTCTCTCTGAAGCATTTTTCAATGAACCGGAACCTGACGCCTTGTGCCATCCTTATGAAAATGATTTTTCAAAGCAATTTCGGTTGGAATGATTGATCCAATCAAAAAGATCAGTTCCACCGTTATCACAACTGTGCATAATACTCCCAACATATTCTCATCTGCTCCGTAAAATATAATATGAACCAGCACCGCCGCGGCCAGAAGTCCCCATCCGGCTCTCCACCAGAGTTTTCCCGCAAATAGATGTGCAAATTTCCAGGTATCCATATTTTTCATCGATCGCTTCGTCCTGTACCCAACCACGCCGTTGATTTGCTTTGGGCAATGCTTCCACATCATTCTCCCTACAACGATCATAAGCACCGGGATCAGGCAGTCACACAGAAATATAAACCACTTAAACCACATACCAATTGTCTCCCCCTGTATTTTGTTATGTTTAAATTCCCGGTAATGGAATTTTACAGATCAGATATGAAATGTCTCTTTTTCCACAGCTTCATACAAATCTCTACCCATCCTTTCTTCAAAACAGGACTTCAGATAAATGTTATAATCCCATTTATCCTGCGCATATGAACCATACCGGTTTTTTACATCGTTCATGCGATCAATGATATCCATTACAAAACCAGGTCCGGAAATTGCATCGCATAGTTGAATCAGACGATCATAGTCATCATAGACTGCTTCCTCTAGCTTCTGAATGATTTCCTCTGTTTTCGATTCTGTAGTATCCCGATTTCCTACATAATTGTCAATGCTTTGCAGATTAAAGGAATGTGTCAGACAGATTTTTGCCGCCTCATCATATCCTAAGTCCATCATATAGCGGTATCCATCAATCACATGTCCCAAATGCCTTTTTCCGAATCTCCTGCCAATATCATGCAGCAATCCTACGATATATGCTTTATCCGCGTCCATACCTGCCTGTTTTGCAATGCACTGCGCACAATGCTACTGTCCTGCTATGATCTCCCCATGGTCCTGGATTCATCGACTCACTTTCCCTTAAAATTTCTTCCGCCTGTTCTTTTGTCGGCAACATAAATATTCTTTCCTCCGCTCTTCGTTTTTAACTCCACACGCCAGCGGTTTTCAATTTAAACTTCGATACTGCATTTCAGAGCAACCCATATTTTAAAAAATCATCCGCTTCTTCCCTGGACTTGAAAATATGAATCTCGTTATCCGGATATGCCTGAAGCCAAGAATATATTTTGGGCAGCTGTTCCTTGGAAAAATCCAAAATCCATTGTCTGAATTCGGGATCAAATTCTGTTTCTGTCCATGGCATATCCACTCTCGGTTTCCCTATGTGGGACTCCACACCTGCAATGCAGACATCCAGCGGATAATCTAATAAAAAGACAGTGTCGCATTGCTGCAGCCGTATCGGGATTGTCCTCATATAGTTTCCATCAATAATCCACCGTTCCTGCTTCAAGATTTCATTCAACGCAAAGTCAAACCGCTCTCTTGAAACGGTAGTTTTATCCGCCCGATGCCAGATCATATCCAGATAAAAGAGAGGTATCTGTGTTTTCTCATGAAGTCGGCGCGTGAAGGTACTCTTCCCTGCTCCCGGGCATCCGATTACTATGATTTTATCCATTGATATACTCCTACAAATTGGATTTTCAGTTCTGTATGCCTTACCGGTAAACTGGAATTTATTCATCCGGCTGCTGTCCATCATGAGCTAACCACCGACATTCTCCTAACTCAAAATTCGAAAATTTAGCTTCAAACGAACCATCTTCTGCCGAACAGGCAAAGATTCCAAATTGAATTTTTCCACCGCCTTTGTGCATATGACAAATCCTCATCTGTTGAAATTTTTTACCATCCTCCGAGCATTCCATACAATAATCATCTTCTCTGCGACTAAAACGGTACCACATTGCCTTTACTTTCAAAGGAACCTCTGTTGTAGCCCAGTCTGAATATCCGTTATTTGTCACAACACTTCCAAGATGTTGAAACTTCTCATTCTCATATTCAACACAAGCCTTGAGCCAGTTTTCACTATCTAGATACATTACAATGCCACACTGATCAAAACGAGTTTTACTATTCTCGAATTCTGCTTTTACTGTGAAGCTAAAATATTTTTCTTCCGTTTCCATCTGAAATACTGGCGCATTATCATTACGGAAATGATAATACGTTCTCTGCCACAAGTCAGTGTGAGGTTCTGTAATTATCTTCACGGTCGTGTCACCAACTACATATTCCTTTGGTTCTCTGATCCATCTGAAATTTTTTAAGTTCATTGCGTACACCTCTTTTTTCTCTCAGTTTCATTAACATATCCTTAAATTCCAATTTATTGCCTTGCCCGAATCCTCGGCAACCTTACATACAAGCATACCTCATAAATCCCTCTTGAGCATGATCAATTAAACGCATAACCGATAAGGCAAACTGTAATAACCAATAAAAATATACCTGCTACTAAATTTATACGATTCTCTCTTGTAACTTCCAATCGCTATTTTGGACTATCCGCCATCAGTACCATGCCGTATATGCATACCAGTTTCCTTCAATCAGCCATGTTGTTCCCCTATTATCCCCTGTGCCGACCCATCGCCAGATGTCTCCGTCTGCGATGAGATTCGCGCCTGACTCATCAGCGACCGGGTAGCCATCAACAGAATAATATAGACCCACATATGGTGCCGGCGGCATAACACCAAAAGAAGATGTATAAAATTCAACCACTGGATGCTCTGCCTCTGCTTCCGATAGATAAGCAATATTGTTGACACCACCTATGTCAATATCTCTTGTATTTCCTGTTTCCTGTATCGTCAGGGCAGCTTTTTCCAGCACCTTTTTATTTCTTGCATAAATTTGTTCTGGTGAATTCCACCAGCTAAAAAGTGTGGCAAGAAGCATGAGACCCGCCAGAACTGCGAAAATTATTACTAGACGCTTGTGTTTTATTTTTTTCATAGCAATTTTCTCCGTTTTTTGGGAAGGAATGTGTGAATTCACAAATTCCAATTTATTGCCTTGCCTGACTCCTCGGCAACCTTACATACAAGCATTCCTCATAAATCTAACTACTATCCAGATCAGTATAACAAACCTTTCTTTCCTTTACAATTTAAGTTTTTATGAAGGTAACAAAAATGCGAAGCAGTCGCCCGCTCCGCAGTCGCATTACTTTTCCATTTTCAGAAAAATGTTTCACGTGAAACATTCCATCATCCGTTGCCGTCACTCATTCATTTTATCCACGATTTCCGCCGGTTTCACAGTCATCTCCACCCATGCCGGCACAAATCCGCTGCGGATTGCATTCCGTGCAGAGCAAATATTTGACCAGGCGCAGCAGTAAAAAGGCACTTTGTCTCTCTTCAAAATTTCAATAGCCAGCCTGCTCGTCAGCGCTGAAGCAATACCTTTCCTGCGATACTCCGGCAGAACATCCACACCAATCTGCCACATACTGTCACAGTCGGCAGAGCATGCTGCCAATCCGATTAATTTACCGTTATCATACGCGCCTGCACCAAGCACGTCCAGTTCTTTTCTGTCTTCACAAAGTGCATTGCTCCACTCTTTCCGATATAGGCTGGAGAAATCTCTCTGCTCCAGAATTTTAATCTCATAGTCACAGGACAGTACTGTCAGTCGGTCAGGGTCCGGCAGGAAGTATTCCGCCATAAAACAGATTTTCTGACCCATCGGCGTAAGCTGCTCAGCGAGCCAGTTCATGGAAGGTGTTTCAAAGCAGTGATAAAATTCAAACTTATGGAGGTATTTCCAGACAAGTTCCCTGTACTCTGGTTTTACGGAGACGACAATATTGCTGCCATAAGATACAAAATTGCAGGTGATGGGTTCCTTATAATATTTTCTGGCCTGTTCACCGAGCGCGAAGTCAACCATCACATGGTCTGGTTTCAGGAAATCTTCCATGGTGCAGTGATTATCTGTGGCTGACTGTTCCATGGCGATTTCAAAGATTTGCTGTTTTGTGTACATAGTCTGCTTTTCTCCTGTTTTTATCCTGCTATTTTATCTGGATGCGTCTTCTGTAACGATGTCCTTTCTCAGTTTTTTCAACAGGAAAAAACCCACATTTTTCAAACATCCTGGTGGAAGGCAAATTATAGTCGTATATATCCGCAACCTCCACATAAGAAAAGCCAAGTGTTTTTGCTCTCTCAACCAAAGCCAGAACAACCTTTTCTCCAATTCCTCTTCCCCGAAATTCCGGCTTTCCAATCACAATCGGCATATCATTCTGCCAGAAAGAAACATCTCCGATAGGAGCCCATGATTTTTTTTCACAGAGAATCTCAATAAAATAAACCTCTCCACGCTTTTGAAGGTATTCATACATTCGATATAACCTGTCCAAGTCATAAGGCTGATATTTTCCGTCAACCATCAGAAGAGTTTCTTCATCCTGATACCAGTCAAGTGCAAAAGCACAGTCTCCTTCATATTTTTTCAATCTCAGGTTTTCATCAACACAGATGAAATCCGGCTGATTGATTCCAGACATAGGCATCTATAAATTTCTCCTTGATTATTCTTAACCACATTCACAAAATCGGCTCCTTCGCCGGCAGTCCTGCCTTCCTCGGATATTTCTTCGGCGTTGCTTTTGCCTTGTCAATCAGAAATAACACCCGATATTCTTCCTCTCCTAAATGAAACTCCACTTTCTTCTGGTATTTTCCACCCAGAAGAGTGATTGCTTTCACGGCCTCTTCAATTTCCTCCAGGCCCTTCTGTGACTTGTAAGATACAAAATACCCGCCTTGCCTCACGAATGGCAGACAATATTCGCTTAAGGTACTCATATTAGCGACTGCTCTGCTGACACAAATGTCATATTTTTCACGATAAGCCGGATTTCTGGCGAAATCCTCAGCCCGTCCATGAAGTGCCGCCACGTTTTCCAGCTTCAGCTTCTCTATCACTTCATTTAAAAAATTTACCCGCTTATTTAAGGAATCCAGCAGTGTAACCTTCAGATGTGGAAACACAATCTTTAAGGGAATGCCGGGGAACCCGGCGCCGGTTCCGACATCAATCAGGGTGCTGCAGGTTGACAAATCCACCGCTTTCACCAAAGATACACTGTCCGCGAAGTGCTTTTCACAGACCTCGTCGAAGTCCGTAATAGCTGTGAGGTTCATGACGGAATTCCATTCGATCAACAGGTTATAGTATTGAAGGAACTGGTCCTTCTGGTGATCTGTCAGAGTGATATGAAACTGGTTAAAATATTCCTGCATAGTAATATTTTCCTTTCAGATATTTCGAACCCATAAATACATGAGGGCATTTCCGGCAGAAGACCCTTTGTCTTTAATACATCTCCTCCAGTGTTAACAGACTCCCAATACATTTTGAACAAAGTTACATTCAGGTCATTACGATATCCTATATTATGATGACCTTATTTTGTGGCCGTCAAGGATCATTATATTTTATAATCCGAGTAAGGGATTTTCCTCTTTTCGCTTTTTAAAAAGAATAATCTCATTCCGCAGAATGTTTTCTCCCCGCCTCCATGTACACCAGCAGTACACTGATGTCCGCCGGAGACACGCCGCTGATACGGCTTGCCTGGCCAATATTGACCGGCAGAAATTTTTTCAGCTTCTGCCGGGCCTCAATCCGTAAGCTTGGCACCTGATCATAGTCAAAATCCGGCGGGATTTTTTTCTTCTCCATCTTTTTAAACTGCTCGACCTGCCGGTTCTGGCGCTCAAGATATCCCTCGTATTTGATTTCAATCACGACCTGATCAATTACTTCACGCTGCAGTTCTTTTCTTTCCGGATCAAGCTCTGCCAAACAGTCATAGGATAACTCCGGGCGGCAGAGTAACTCCGCCAGGCTGGTGCCGGTTTTTAACGGACTGCTGCCATAGCGCTCAAAAAAGCCCTGATGCTCCTTACTGGCTCCGATCATCACATGCTTCAGACGGAAAATTTCCTCTTCGATCATCTGTTTTTTCTGTACGGTATGCTGATAATCCGCTTCACTGACCAGGCCGACCTGATATCCGATTTCTCTGAGCCGCAGGTCCGCATTGTCCTGGCGTAAAAGCAGGCGATATTCCGCCCTGGAGGTCATCATCCGATAGGGTTCGAAATTTTCCTTTGTCACCAGATCGTCAATCAGCACACCGATATAGGCCTGCGACCGATCCAGAATGACCTGCTCTTTTCCCTTGCAGAACTGAGCCGCATTGATTCCGGCCATGATACCCTGGGCCGCCGCCTCCTCATAGCCGCTGCTGCCGTTAATCTGCCCCGCACAAAAGAGACCGGAAACTTTTTTGGTCTCCAGGGTAGCATATAATTCCATCGGATCCAGGCAATCGTACTCAATCGCATAGGCGTTGCGCACAATTTTGCAGTGCTCCAGTCCAGGTACAGTGCGATACATCGCAAGCTGCACATCTTCCGGCAAGGAAGAAGACATGCCTCCGACATACATTTCACTGGTATGAATTCCTTCCGGTTCCAGAAATACCTGATGCCTGTCCTTGTCCGCGAATTTCACCACCTTGTCTTCGATAGACGGACAGTACCTGGGGCCGGTTCCCTCGATAATGCCCGCATAAATCGGCGATCTGTCCAGATTTGCGCGGATAATTTTGTGCGTTTTCTCATTCGTATAAGTAAGCCAGCAAGATACCTGTTTTTTCTGCACGGACTCCGGGTCAGTGCTGAAGGAAAATGGCACAATTGGTTCGTCTCCGAACTGCTCTTCCATTTTGGAATAATCAATGGAATCACCCGCCATTCTGGCCGGCGTCCCGGTCTTGAATCTGCGTAATTTCAGACCCAGCTCCCGCAAACTGTCCGACAAATGCGTTGCCGCCTGCAGACCATTCGGACCGGTATAAGTAATTGCCTCACCGCAGAGACAGCGGGCATTTAAATAAGTGCCGGTGCAGAGAATCAATGCCTGACACTCATAAACCGCGCCGGTGAAAGTCTTTATACCAACTACTTTTCTCCTGATTCCTCTTTGAGAATCGTTACTGAATTGAAGATCATTTCTCTCCTGATTAAGAGCACTATCTAAATTTCCGGAATCGCCTGCATTACAGGAATCCTCAGGATCATACTTACCTTGAATATCTTCTGTCAGAATCTCACAGACCTCCGCCTGCTTGATCGTCAGATGCTCCTGATGCTCTAAGACCCTGCGCATCTCCCTCGTATAATCAGACTTGTCCGCCTGCGCCCTGAGCGAATGCACCGCCGGACCCTTTGAGACATTCAGCATCTTCGACTGGATAAAGGTCTTGTCAATATTTTTGCCCATCTCGCCGCCCAGCGCGTCCACCTCCCGCACCAGATGCCCCTTGGAGGACCCGCCGATATTCGGGTTGCAGGGCATGAGTGCAATACTGTCCACACTGACTGTGAAAATTACTGTCTCCAGACCCAGTCTCGCACAGGCCAACGCCGCCTCACACCCGGCATGCCCCGCCCCGATCACACATACATCTACTTTTTCCCTGATTTCTGACATTTATCCTATCAACCTCTTCCAGCTACATTTACTTACAAATAAGAAACAAATCTATGATACAAAAAAACTTTAACTTACTTAATTTCTAAATCTGAAATATCAAGTGTAAGAATACATAAAATGCTAAGATTTTTTGTATAGTGTGAATGACTTCATAAACACAAAACTCTCTCAATTCCATACATCATAAAATTGAAGTACCGAGCATGATTATATAAACTGCTGAGCGATTTTTCGTGCCATGGAGATGATATCATGACTCAAAAAATACTTTCTCACCTCTTATAATGTAAAATTGAAGAACCGAGTGTGAGAATACATAAACTGTTGAGCGATTTTTGTGCTATGGAGATGAGACCATTGACAATCGTGGAAGCCTCACCTGAACACGATTGTCACGCTCATGGGCTCATCGGAATGCTCAGCACAGCATGAGTGAAACAGTTTATGTATTTTCACACGACCCCCTTCAATCCCCCTACTTCCCCATACAGAACTTCGAAAAAATCTCCTCAATCAGATCATCCCCGACCTCTTCCCCGATAATATATCCTAAAGAGGTATACGCATTCATCAGATCAATGCTCAGAAAATCCTCCGGCATTCCTTCCTTAGCAGCCTTCAGCACCAGTTTCAGACTGTCGCAGGCATCCATTAACGCCTCCTTATGCCGCAGATTCGTAATTACAATCTCATGATCCATCGAAAGCTGTCCCTGAAAAAACAGATTTCGCACCGCATTCTCAAACTCATCCAATCCGGATCCTTCCTTAGCGGAGGTCTTAATCATAATCAGATGCTCTGCTTCTTTATCTCCCAGACGCTTTCTGAGAACCTCTTTCAGATTTTCTTCCTCCGTCTCCGCCTCCAGGTCCGATTTATTCAATAAAACAATCACCTTTTTATCCCGGATAAAATCAATAATCTCCTCATCGCTTTCATCCAGCTTTGTGGAACTGTCCACCACATATACAATCAGATCCGCACTCTCTGCGCAGGACAACGCTCTTTCCACTCCGATTTTTTCCACGATATCTTCTGTCTCATGAATACCGGCAGTGTCCACAATATTCAGTCCAAGCCCGTGAATTCGGATATTTTCCTCCAGCACATCGCGGGTTGTGCCGGCTACAGAAGTCACAATCGCCTTTTCAGAACCCACAATTAAATTCATCAGCGAACTCTTCCCGGCATTCGGTTTTCCTAAAATAACCGTACGGATGCCTTCCTTCATCAGTTTTCCGCTGTCCGCAGATCGAATCAGCTTCTCCAGCTCCTCAATCAATTCCGTACAGAGCACTGTAATTCTCTCATAAAAGCCGTCCAGACTGATATGCTCCGGATCATCGAGTGCAGACTCAATAAACGCAATTTCATAAATCAGCTTCTTCCGCATTTCTGAAACCGCTTCATAAAGATTTCCCCTAAGCTGCTTCGTTCCGGCCCGCAGCGCATATTCATTCTGTGAATGGATCACATCGATAACAGCTTCCGCCCTCGATAAATCAATTCTCCCGTTTAAAAAAGCCCGCTTCGTGAACTCTCCCGGTTCCGCCATCCGCGCGCCCGCCTTCAACACAGTCTCTAAAATCTTCTGTACCATCAGAACGCCGCCGTGACAGTTGATCTCTACCGTATTTTCTGTCGTATAACTGTGCGGCGCCTTCAGTACAACCACCATCACCTCATCGATCAGCTCGTCCCCATCATAAATAAAACCATAGTGAACCGTGTTGCCCTTCACCCCAGCCAGCTTCTTCTTCCCCTTCGGACTTCTGAAAATCCGGTCCACAATTGTAATTGCGTCATCTCCACTGACTCTCACAATCCCGATCCCGGAATCACTTAATCCTGTGGAAATAGCTGCGATTGTATCTGTTCTGAACGCCATGACAATCTTCCTTTAAAATCATTTCATAAGAAACAATACCACAAATCCTCTCCCATGAAAAGAAAAACCAGAGAAACATCTCTGGTTTTCCATTCAATATGATCTAATTCAAATCAGTCGTCATAGCTTCTGCGGCGCGGACGGGAGTTGTATCTCCGCTCTCTGTTCTCCGGCCTGTAAGTTCCCTTCGACGTCACCACTACTCTTCTGTAAGGCTCATTGCCCTCACTGTGTGTCGTTACATACTTATCATTCTGCAGCGTTGCGTGAATGATCCGTCTCTCATAAGGATTCATCGGCTCTAAGGAAACGCTCCGACCGGTTCTCTTCACCTTGGAAGCAATGTTCTTCGCCAGATTTTCCAGAGTTTCCTTCCTGCGCTCTCTGTAATTCTCCGTGTCAACCTTCACCCGGATGTACTCCTCAGAATTTTTATTGACAACCAGAGACAGCAGATACTGTAAAGAATCCAGCGTCTGTCCGCGCTTTCCGATCAGCATGCCCATATCATCGCCGCTTAAATCAACATCCACCGTCTTTTCTTCCTCATTATACTGAATGCTGATGGAAACCTCGGAATTCATAGCGGTAAATACATCATTTAAGAAGGCTCTGACATCATCCTCCAGTGTATTTTTTATCTTAGCCCTGATCACGGCAGGTCTGGAACTAATTCCGAAAACACCTGTTTTTCCTTCATCCATCACTTCATATTCCAGCTTTTCACTGGTAATGGAAAGCTGTCTGCAGGCCTCAGTGACAGCCTCAGCAACATTTTTCGCAGAAACTTCAATAAAATCCATCTTTTTATCCTCACTTACTTTGCCTGAATCATTACTTTTTATCGGAACTCTTACTCTTTGAAGCTGTATTGCTTCCTTCGTTTGCGTTATTGTAATCTCTCACCATATTCGCCCTGGCGGCAATGCTGCCGGCGGAGGTATTCTTCTGATACTTCTGAACCTCCTTCATCTTCGCTTCCCGCTCTTCCTCGGACATGGTCGCCTGATTCTCAATATTGGCCCTGTTACTGATCTTCTTCGTGTTGCGGTTTGCCTGCTCCTGTAAGGAGGAATAGGCATCTGCTCTCTTCTGCTGTTTTTCCTGATATTCCTTCTGCTTTTTGGCTGCCTTATCCTTATTCTGTTCGATCAGCTTGTCATAATCGAGGGTCTTGTCCAGATATTTATTAATTGCTACCTGTTCAATTCCCCTGATCGCAGCGCCGCCGATCCAGTAGATACCAATACCGATCTGGAATGAAAAGCAGAACCAGGCGGACATCAGCGGCATCACCGTGTTCATGGTCTTCATACTCTGCGCCATAGAGTTCGCTGTACTGTCAGAACTGTTGGTATTCGTATTCTGCTGCGGCATCAGTTTCGTATTGAGCCACTGTGTCGCCGCTGCCAGGAACGGAATTAAAATTGCGACAAAGCACATCAGGTAAGTGCCGTTGGAAAATCCCTGCCTGAACAGATTGGCAGGTGTATTTCCGATATTCACACCGAGAAAATTATTATATCTGGAAATCACTTCATACGTACTGTTGATCTGATTCGCCAGATTTGGAAACGCTTCTGCGAGACTTTCCCACTCTGTAGGAGTCGCCATATTCAGACAGTCAATAAAGGTATTGGAAATGTATTCCACGTCACCCGCGAGATAAGACTCGTTGGAAAACTGACTTGTGTAGCGGGAAGAATTGGAAAATCCCTGTAAAATCTCAGCCACGCCGTCAACACTGATCAGCTGCGTTACCAGCCCGGTGTAAGCATCTTTTAACTTATCCACATATGCCGGCATGGCATAGATAATCCTGTACAATGCAAACAGAATCGGCATCTGAATCAGAAGCTGCACGCAGGAACCGGTCTGGGAAACGCCGTATTTATCATATACGGCCTTTGTCTCGGCCTGCTGCTTCATCATGGAATCATTGTCCGTTTTTCCCTGATACTTCTTTTTAATTGCCTCTAGCTCCGGGTTCATAATGGCGGAGAGCTTGGAAAACTTCTGCTGCCTGACATTCAGCGGCAGCATCAACAGATATACAATCAGTGTAAACAACAGAATAGACAGGCCGACATTAGGAATCCCGATCATATCGAGAACGTTGAATATTCCGTTCATAATTTCACCAAGGACCCAGCAGATCGGCTTTAACACACCGTTGGCCCTGGTCAGTAATATACCCTGCATGAAACCTCCTTCAATGCTCATGGAACCGGATCGTACCCTCCGTGCGAAAAAGGATTGCACCTTAAAATTCTCCACAACGTGAGCAATCCTCCCTTGATTACTCCATATTTGGAGATGGCCTCGACCCCGTACTGGGAGCAGGTCGGTATATAAGGACACCTTGTTCTCTTCAACGGAGACAGGTATTTCTGATACAATCTGATGAGCCAGATACAAAATTTCTTCATCATTTCGAAACCGCTCCCTGAGAATACTTCATCCCGTGAAGCCCCGCAAGATGTAGAAGTGCGCCCTCAACCTCATGATAACCTACGGCTGCTGCACTCCGGCGCGCTACGATCACGATATCCAAACCACTATTGAATACCTCTTCATGTAATTGATAGCTTTCTTTGACGAGTCTTTTGACCCTGTGTCTGACAACACTGTTTCCTACTTTTTTGCTGACGGATATTCCAAGCCTGTTGCGGTCTGTCCCATTTTTCAATACATACATTACCAGATATCTGTTCGCGTATGACCTGCCGCTTCGGTAGACCTTTCGGAAATCGTCGTTTTTTTGAAGTGATTCTGTAAATTGCATATGTCACAGATAAAAAATAGGTCACAAGCTGTGACCTATTATGCAGATATAACCTTTCTGCCTTTTGCACGTCTTCTGGCTAAAACCTGTCTTCCGCCCTTTGTACTCATCCTGGCCCGGAAGCCGTGAACTCTGGCCCTGTGTCTTTTATGTGGATTGAATGTCGGTCCCATTCCTGATACACCTCCCTTTTTCCGCTCAGCGGAACTGATTTTTCTTTGTAAATCCGGCAATGTGCACAATATGCCCGCCGTATTGGAAATTCTATGTTATTCTAATCAAAAAAGCCCTTTATGTCAAGCATTTTTTACATCCTTCTTTGCATCCTGACTTTGTCCACCGTATTTTGTTTTCTGAAACGCCAAAACCACAAGATATCCACATCATGTGTAAAAAATGTGGATATCTTTTTCTTTCGCTCTTTTTTCTTTTTGTCGAAATTCTGCGAACCGCGAAAAATAAAGGATTTTTTTATGTGTATGATGAGAATTTTGTTATCCACATTTTCCACCTGTACTCACTTTCTCCATAATCATTTTCCCTTTTTTGCCTCCACATAATGTGGATAACTTATGTGGATAACTTTTTAAATTTGTTTATAACTTCATTTGCAATATAGAGGATTTTCATTTATTATATGATACTAGGGACAAAAGATCAGAAATTGAATGCTTGCATTCGCATTTCTGACCTTGGGGACCGCAACGACATGAGGAAGGAGCAAATTTGGCCGTTTCTCAGGCCAAATTGTGCGGATTCCGAATGGCGTCATGGATTGCGGGATAAGTGAGATAGGAAATCTTTGATTTCCGTAATCGAACTTATGCACAGCAGCGTTTTTGGCGAAGCAATCCATGGTATCATATAATTTAGATAGTATTGGAATATTATTATGGAACTTTTAAGAGAACTTTGGCCAACCATCAAGGAAACCATTCAGAGAGAATACAATATTACCGACCTGCGATACAATTTATGGATTCTGCCTCTCGAACTGACTGATGTGGTAGAGAATGAAGTGATTATCAGCATTCCTTCTCAGAATCAGTCTTTTTTACAGTACATGGAGGAAAATTTCAGAGAGTACTTTGAACAGACAATCTCTGACCTGTTATCCATGGATTATCAGGTTACCTTTATTTTAAAGGATTCTGAATACGATCTGAAACCCTACCCTTCCGGTCAGGAATCATCAGACCATCCTACCACGGATAAAGCTGTCTATGAGAAAGCCAGACTGAATCCCAGGTACACCTTCGATACCTTTGTAGTAGGCGGATATAATAAATTTGCTCACTCCGCTTCTTTAGCGGTAGCTGAGAATCCCGGACATGTTTATAACCCGCTCTATCTCTACGGCGGACCCGGCCTGGGCAAGACCCATCTGATTCATTCCATCGGCCATGAGATTCTGAAAAATAACAGTAACGCGCATGTATTATATGTCACCAGTGAGGAATTCACCAATGAGGTGATTGAATCCATCCGAAGCGGCAACGCCTCTGCCATGACCAAGCTGCGGGAAAAATACCGCACGGTAGACGTATTGATGATCGACGATATTCAATTTATAATAGGAAAGGAAAGCACGCAGGAGGAATTTTTCAACACCTTCAATACGCTTTACAGTGCTGAAAAACAGATCATCATCACCTCGGACAAGCCTCCCAAGGAAATGGATACCCTGGATGAGCGCTATCGTTCCCGGTTCAGCTGGGGTATGATCGCAGATATCAACATGCCTGATTATGAAACCCGTATGGCCATCCTGCGTAAAAAGAGTGAGCATTTAAATAAGAAGATTGACGATTCCATCATCCAGTACATTGCCAATAATATTACTTCCAATGTCAGAGATCTGGAAGGGGCATTAAATAAAATACTCGCGTTTTCAAGACTGAACAATATTCCAATCACCCAGTCGGTCGCAGAGGAAGCCTTAAAGGATATGATTTCGCCGCATCAGGAGAAACAGATCACGCCGGAGCTCATTCTCCAGGTGGTGTGCGATCACTACAATGTCACTGAGCAGGCCGTCCTCTCCAGTAAAAAGACCAGGGACATCGCCATGACCCGCCAGATTATCATGTACCTGTGCCGGGAATACATCAACGATATGAGTCTGAAAAATATTGCGGAATTTCTGGGCAAAAAAGACCATACCACCATCATGCACGGTATTGAGAAGGTGGAAAACGACATGCAGACAGACGCCCGTTTCCGCAATAATATTGAAGCAATCAAAAAAAAGTTGACATCATAGTGGAAATGATGTGGATAAAGGTGTACAATAAAAGCGTTGAAGTTTTTATATCAAAAGGCCATTATGGATAACTTTCCGGTTTTCAACATATTTTCATAAACCTGTACACCGGCTTTTCCGGTTCAATTTTGCCTTTATAAAAAGTGAAAACGGAGGTTTTCCACATTTCAACACCTCTTATTACGAATACTGTTAATTTTTTTATTATATATATCTTTAAGCGCGGCCGTGACAGATCGCTTTGAGAAGAAAGGAAGTTATACACATGAAAATCGTATGCCTAAAACAGAGCTTATTAGCGGGAGTTCAGATCGTATCCAGAGCGGTTCCTTCCAAGACTACGATGCCAACTTTGGAGTGCATCCTGATTGATGCCACAAAGGGAATCATCACCCTGACGGCAAATGATATGGAGCTGGCTATTGAGACCATCGTAGAGGGAGAGATTGCAGAACGGGGCATGATTGCGATCGACGCGAAATTCTTACTGGATATCGTGAGAAAGCTTCCGGACAGCGACATTACGATTTCTTCTGACTTAAGCTGCAAGACCTCGATTGTCTGTGAAAAGTCCAGATTTCATATCATCGGAAAACCGGGGGAGGATTTCAACAGACTCCCGGAATATGACAGAAATGACAGTATTGTCATTGGACAGTATACCTTAAAGGATATTGTCAGACAGACCATCTTCTCTATCGCGGACAATGAAAATAATAAAATGATGACCGGTGAGCTTTTACAGATCAACGGCCAGATTCTGAAAATGGTTTCCCTGGATGGTCACAGAATCTCCGTGAGAAAGGTGATTTTAAGAGACTACTATGAGAGTCACAAGGTGGTGGTTCCCGGAAAGACCTTAAATGAAGTCAGCAAAATTTTAAACGGCGATGGAGACAGCTCCGTGATCATTTATTTCTCGGACAAGCATATCGTGTTTGAATTCGGCGACACTACCGTGGTTTCCAGGCTGATCGAGGGCGAATATTTCCGGATTGATCAGATGTTCCAGAATGACTATGAGACCAAACTCAATATTAACAGAAGAGAGTTCCTGGATTGTATCGACCGCGCGACGCTTTTGGTGAAGGAAGGGGACAAAAAGCCCATCATCATGAGTATCACCGATGACAGTATGGAATTAAAGATCAATTCAGTGATCGGCTCGATGAAGGAAGATTTAAGTATTGAAAAGAGTGGCCGGGACATGATGATCGGTTTCAATCCGAAGTTTTTAATCGATGCGCTGCGGGTCATTGATGATGAGCGGGTGGATATTTATCTGCTGAATTCCAAGTCTCCCTGTGTGATCAAAAATTTCGAGGAGACTTATCAGTATCTGATTCTGCCGGTGAACTTTACGACTGTGAGCTGATTTTTTAACGTGCCGTATCAAGCGGCTGATCCGGACGCTTTTTATGTATGTGGAAAGGGGTCACGACCAGCGAAATAAGAGGTTTTTACAATGCAGACAATCACGATAAGAGACGATTTTATCAAACTGGGGCAGGCTTTAAAGCTGGCAGGATTAGTGGATTCCGGCGTGGACGCGAAAATTGTCATTCAGGACGGTCAGGTACAGGTAAACGGGCAGACCGAGCTGCAGCGCGGCAAAAAAATTGTGCCCGGTGATGTGGTAGCCTTTCAGGGACAGACTTTTAAAGTGGAAAAGAAAGCAGTATGTTGATCCGGTCTATTGAACTGAAGGATTACAGAAATTATGAGGGGCTTCATTTAAAGTTCAGTGAGGGCGTCAATATTTTCTACGGGGACAATGCCCAGGGAAAGACAAATATCCTGGAAGCGATTTTTGTGTCCGCTACGACAAAATCTCACCGCGGCGGCAGGGACAGAGAGCTGATCCGTTTTGAGCAGGAGGAAGCACATATCCGGACTTTAGCCTGCAGAAACAGCATGGATTATCAGATTGACATGCACCTGCGCAGGATGGGTTCAAAAGGAATCGCCATCAACGGGCAGAAAATCCGCAGGGCTTCGGAGTTGATTGGCCTTTTAAAGGTGGTGTTTTTTTCACCGGAGGACCTTTCCATTATCAAGGACGGTCCGTCTGCCCGCAGAAGATTTATTGATATTGAGCTTTGTCAGCTCGATCAGTCTTATCTTTATAACCTGAATCAATATAATAAAGTGCTTTTGAACCGCAATAAGCTTTTAAAGGATATGTATTTTGACAGCAGTCTGGGTGATTCTCTTGAAATCTGGGATGCGCAGCTGGTGAAATTTGGCTGTCAGATTATTAAACGGCGGGCAGAATTTATCAGGGAGCTTAATGATATCATCCGGGAAATTCATTTTCATCTCTCAGGGGGGAAGGAAACACTGTATCTGGGGTATGAGCCGGATGTCAGTGAGGAGAGGTTTGCATCAAAGGTAAGAGAAAACCGGGAGAGGGATCTGAAGTTAAAGCAGACCTGTACGGGTCCGCACAAGGATGACTGTATTTTCTCCATTGAAGGCTGCGATATCAGAAAATTTGGTTCGCAGGGGCAGCAGCGCACGGCGGCTCTGGCATTGAAATTATCAGAAATAGAGCTTGTGAAAAAGGTTTCAAACGATACACCGGTGCTTCTTCTGGATGATGTTTTATCAGAACTGGACAGCAGCCGGCAAAATTATCTTCTGGAGAGTATCGGGGAGATACAGACGATTATTACGTGCACGGGGCTGGAGGAGTTTATTAACCGGAGAGTGGAGATTAATAAAATATTTAAGGTGTGCAATGGCATGGTTAGTGTGGAAAATTAGGTTGCCCGAGTCGCATTAAAATATATTTGTCATCTAAAAGTAAAAATGAGTTTAAAATTTTATCTGAATGAAGAACATTTTAACAGCAATTTTTGTGATATAAGATAGGTTATGGAAGTCTGATTTAAGAAAGGAATAGCGTAGTTCATGAGTGCTGAATACGGTGCGGATCAAATTCAGATTTTGGAGGGTCTTGAGGCGGTAAGGAAGAGACCCGGTATGTATATAGGAACGACGTCGAGCAGGGGGTTGCATCATCTGGTTTATGAGATTGTGGACAATTCTGTAGACGAGGCGCTGGCGGGTGCCTGTGACCGGATTGAGGTCACAATCAATGAGGATAATTCCGTGACGGTGGAGGACAACGGTCGTGGAATTCCGATCGGGATTAATCACAAGGCAGGGATTCCGGCGGTGGAGGTTGTTTTCACGGTGCTGCACGCGGGCGGTAAATTCGGCGGCGGCGGTTACAAGGTGTCCGGCGGTCTGCACGGCGTGGGAGCGAGCGTGGTGAACGCGCTTTCCGACTGGCTGGAGGTGCAGATTTACAGCGGCGGTAAGATTTACCAGCAACGTTATAAGAGAGGAGCAGTCTGCTATCCGTTAAAAGAGGTCGGAACCTGTGATATCAATAAAACCGGTACGACAGTTACGTTTAAGCCGGATTCCACAATTTTTACGGAAACGACGGTTTTTGAGTATGATGTGTTAAAGCAGCGCCTGAGGGAGATGGCTTTTCTGACGAAGGGGCTGCGTATTGTGCTGATTGATAAGCGCACCGAGGAGGAAAAGGAGCTGCCGAAGGCGGCGAAGGAAGAGAAGCTGGAGGAGCTTTTAGAGCGGGCCAACGAGGATGCGGAGCTTCGCGGAGAGAATGGCGAGATTGTTTCCACGGAGATCGGGGTTGATTCTGGTTTGGAGGCGGAATCGGCGAATTCGGGCGTTGGCGTATCGTTAGGAACAACCGTTTCTGAAGCTTCAGAAAATTCGGAGGATCCGGAGAAAAAAGCTGCGAAAATCCGCAAATCCGAGTTTTATTATGAGGGCGGCATCAAGGAGTTTGTCACTTACTTAAATAAGAGCAAGGACGGCCTCTATGAGGATGTGATTTATTTCGAGGGAACCAGAAACGGTGTTTATGTGGAAGTCGCCATGCAGCACAATGATTCCTATACTGAGAGTATTTACAGCTTCGTCAATAATATCAACACGCCGGAGGGCGGCATGCATCTGGTCGGCTTTAAAAACGCGCTGACCAAGACCTTTAACGATTGCGCGAGGACGAATAAGCTGTTAAAGGACAGTGAGCCGAATCTTTCTGGTGAGGATATCCGTGAGGGTCTGACCGCTATTATCAGTGTGAAAATTGAGGACCCGCAGTTTGAGGGACAGACCAAGCAGAAGCTGGGCAACGTGGAAGCGCGAAGCGCGGTGGACAGCATCGTCTCCGAGCAGCTGAAGTATTTTCTGGAACAGAATCCAACGGTGGCCAAGACGATCTGTGAAAAATCCCTGCTGGCGCAGCGTGCCCGCGAGGCGGCCAGAAAGGCGAGGGATTTAACCCGCAGAAAGACCGCTTTAGACGGCTTTTCTCTGCCCGGCAAGCTGGCGGACTGCAGCGATAAGGACCCGGCCAACTGCGAGATCTATATTGTAGAGGGAGACAGTGCCGGCGGCAGTGCGAAGAGTGCGAGAAACCGCGCTACCCAGGCGATTTTACCACTGCGCGGTAAGATTCTGAATGTGGAGAAGGCCAGACTTGACCGGATTTACGGCAATGCCGAGATCAGAGCCATGATTACAGCTTTCGGCACGGGTATTCACGAGGATTTTGATATTACAAAGCTCCGCTATGACAAGATCATCCTGATGACGGATGCCGATGTGGACGGCGCACATATCGCGACGCTTCTGCTGACCTTTCTGTATCGGTTCATGCCGGAGCTGATCAAGCAGGGGCATGTGTACCTGGCACAGCCGCCGCTCTATAAGATTGAGAAAAATAAAAAGGTCTGGTATGCCTACTCCGAGGAAGAGATGAACAGCATCATGGAGGAGATCGGCAGAGACCAGAATAATAAGATTCAGCGTTATAAAGGCTTGGGTGAGATGGACGCGGATCAGCTCTGGGAGACAACGATGGATCCGGACAACCGTATTTTGCTGAAGGTGCATATGCAGGAGGATACGGAGTCGGAGATTGATCTGATTTTTACGACTCTGATGGGCGATAAGGTGGAGCCGAGAAGAGAGTTTATTGAAGCGAACGCGAAGTTTGTGAAGAATTTGGATATTTAAAGTTACGATTCAAAGACGGCCTGAGGGTTTTTATCAGGATGTTGAGTACCAGATGCTTTTGCGCATGGGGGAAGCGGCTTTGAATGATGGGAGAGGAACCTTACATGGACGATCAGATTTTCGACAGAATACATGAAGTGGATTTAAAAAAGACCATGGAGACGAGCTACATCGACTATGCCATGAGTGTGATCGCAGCGCGTGCGCTGCCGGACGCGCGGGATGGCTTGAAGCCTGTGCAGCGTCGTATCCTCTACTCCATGATTGAGCTGAATAATGGTCCTGACAAGCCGCACAGAAAGAGTGCGCGTATTGTCGGTGATACAATGGGTAAGTATCATCCCCACGGCGATTCCTCCATTTACGGAGCGTTGGTCAATATGGCGCAGGACTGGAATATGCGCTATATTCTGGTGGATGGTCACGGCAACTTTGGTTCCATGGACGGTGACGGCGCGGCCGCCATGCGTTACACGGAAGCCCGTCTGTCGAAGATTTCCATGGAAATGCTGGCCGATATCAATAAGGATACTGTGGATTTCGTACCAAACTTTGACGATACGGAGAAGGAACCCGTGGTGCTTCCAAGCCGTTATCCGAATCTGTTGGTCAATGGGGCTACCGGTATTGCGGTCGGTATGGCAACCAATATTCCGCCGCACAACCTGCGTGAAGTTGTAGCTGCGGTGGTCAAGATTATTGATAATTATGTGGAAGAGGACAGAAAGACCACCATTGAGGAGGTTTTGCAGATTGTCAAAGCGCCGGATTTTCCCACGGGTGCTACGATTCTGGGAACCAGAGGAATCGAGCAGGCTTACCGCACCGGCCGCGCGAAGTTAAAGGTCCGTGCGGTGACGGAAATAGAAACCATGCCCAGCGGCAAGAGCCAGATTATTGTGACGGAACTGCCGTATATGGTGAATAAAGCCAACCTGATCGTGAAGATGGCGGATCTCGTAAAAGCTAAAAAGATAGAAGGAATTACCGCTATCCGCGACGAGTCCAACCGCGAGGGTATCCGCGTTGTCATCGAGGTGCGCAAGGATGCCAACGCCAATGTGATTTTAAATCAGCTGTACAGACACACACAGCTGCAGGATACCTTCGGCGTGATTATGCTGGCGCTGACGGACAATAACCAGCCGAAGGTCATGAACCTGCTGGAGATGCTTGAGGTATATTTAAAGCATCAGGAGGACGTTGTTACTCGCCGAACCCGCTATGATTTAAATAAGGCGGAGGAAAGAGACCATATTTTACAGGGTCTTTTGATGGCGCTGGATTATATTGACGAAGTGATCAATATTATCCGCAGCAGCGAGAATGTGAACGCGGCGAAGACCCATCTGATCGAGCGCTTCGACTTTTCCGACGCGCAGGCCCAGGCTATCGTGGACATGCGTCTGCGTGCCCTGACCGGTCTGGAAAGAGACAAACTGGAGAGCGAGCACGAGGACCTGCAGTCGAAGATTTCTTATTACAAGGCGCTTTTATCCGATAAAAAACTGCTGTACGGCGTGATCAAACAGGAAATTAACACCATCGCGGAGAAATACGGCGACGACCGCCGCACGAAGGTGGTATTTGACGATTCTGAATTTAATACAGAGGATTTTGTGCCGTTGAATGACACGGTGCTGGCGATGACACACTTAGGGTACATCAAACGCATGACGATGGACAATTTCAAGGCGCAGAACCGCGGCGGCCGCGGCATTAAGGGTATGTCGACCATTGAGGATGATTATATCGTCAATCTGGTCATGACCACTACGCACAGCGACCTGATGATGTACACAAATTTCGGCCGCGTCTATAAGATGAAGACCTACGAGATTCCGGAGGCCAGCCGGACAGCGCGCGGGACGGCGATCATCAACCTGCTGCAGTTAAGCGCGGGAGAAAAGATTTCCGCGATCGTGCCGGTCGATGAGTACAATGACAAGTATCAGCTGGTCATGGCGACGAAGAACGGCCTGGTGAAAAAGACGCCGGTGACCGCTTACAGCAATATCCGCAAGAGCGGCCTGATCGCGATTAACCTGCGGGAAGGCGACGAGCTGATCGGAGTAGGCGTGGTCAACGAGGACACGCATATTCTCCTGGTGACAAAGAAGGGCATGTGTATTCGTTTCAGACAGTCTGATGTGCGGGCAACCGGCAGAGACTCCATGGGCGTCATGGGAATTCATTTAAATAACGGCGATGAAGTGGTTGGCATGCAGACCGACGAGATGGGTGAAAAGCTTCTGATCGCCTCTGAAAAGGGCATGGGAAAGCTGACCGGCATGAATGCGTTTAACGCGCAGTACCGCGGCGGCAAGGGCGTCAAGTGCTACAAGATCACTGAAAAGACCGGTGATGTCATGGGTATCATGGCCGTGGACGATGACGATGAGATCATGATGATTACCACGGAAGGCGTGATTATTCAGATCCGCGTCAGCGATATTTCCACCTTGGGCCGCATCACCTCCGGTGTGAAGCTGATGAACCTCGATGAGGGTATGAGCGTCGCGCAGATGACGAAGATCAGGCGGACTGTGGAGGAGGAAAGCGAGTCTGAGAACCAGGAGAATTTGGATGATCTGGATTACGAGCCGGAAGAGCATTCTGATAGGTATGACGATTCGGATGAGTAATAAACCGGGGAACAGCGGTCACGCAATGCATGAAACCGGGGATAACCGGCGCGCAATGTTAACAAAATAATGAAATCAAAAAACAGACCGGCGATTTTCACTGGTCTGTTTTTGTGTAAATGGAACCCTTATGATTGCACCCTTGTCAAGGCAATCTCAGGCAAGTTTTTTCATCAGCCCTTCCTGCAGCACCTGAGAACAGTTAATTCCTCTTTTATCTGCAAGGTTTGCCATCCAGGCGGGCAGGGATACGTTTTTGCGCACAGCCCGGGTATCCGTTTTGGCACGATAGGCGAGGGTGTCGATCTGCAAAACAGTCAAAGTCGCGTCAGCAGGATGTTCTATATTACGTTGTGCTGTCGGTTTCAGGATATCTTCAGGATGTTCATCTTCCGCGAAAACCAGCCAGATCGAAGCCGCGTCAGTGATCTGTTCCACTGTGTCGGAAAAATCCTTGCCTGTAGTAAAACATCCTGGCAGGTCGGGAACTCTTGCGTAAAAACCGGTTCCATCTTCTTCAGGAGTAATGACGGCGGTATAGAAATATTTCATGGGAAGCTCCTTTTTACGAAATTTACATTTATTTACTGCGTTTTTGTTCTATTTCTTTCCGGATATATTTTAGGTCATTCTCGTTAAAATCGTGCCTTTTCAGAGGAATGATGCTGTGCAGCTTTTCATTATAATAGATGTCATGGTTTGCACCACTTCTCTTGAAAATATATCCGGAAAGTTTTAATTCTTTTCGTACTATATCGCGTGGTTTCATTGTTACCTCCATATAGTATACACAAAATTGTGTAATATATCAATGCGATTTTATAAATTTATTCGTGAAATGAATTTGGTAAATTTTTTTCAGAAGGTTTTACTAATTATATCATGAGCAAGGGACGCTCATGATCCAATTCGCCGGTCTCCGTTTCACTACGGTCCGCGCTAAGCGGATGTCCCCCGGACATCCAGCGCCGCCGGACGTGCGAGCATGCCCTTCTCGCTTGCACTCATTATATCATAATGAAATTATCACATAGACGATGTATCGTCCCAAATAAAAGGAATTTCTGAAAATATTGGAAATGAGAGAGCCGGAGAGTGTGCCTGATAACAAAGTCCGACAATGGGATGACAACTGGCTGACAACGCGTCGCCCAATTTTACGGGTTCAGCTACTCGGCAGGCAACAGCTATCAATGCCACGCTGGTGAAATAATAAAAGCAGACCAGCGCAGGTAGCTGGTAAAATCATGCAGTCTGCACTGAGCTTTTGAGATAGCAATGTGGAGCGTAGTGGCCATCTTCAGTTGCCATGTCTCGCATTTTTTCTTGCTCAAAAATTTTTTGAAAAATTTTCAAAAATTTTGCGACCTACGGCGATAAAACCGTACTTATAGAGTGAAAGGGATTGTTCAGTACGATGCAGCTAAATAGTAACGCTATACCAGCGTTCAACTACCGATTTGGAGGGGGATACGATGTTAAAAACAGTAAGAATATCAGTAAAAATTATGTTGCTTATAAGTATTATAATTGCCTTTGGTTTAGCGTCTGCTTATTTGGTAAACCTTAGACCGGACATGGATGGTTTCTGGGTTAATATTTTGGTTGCACGCTGGATTTATGGCGACAACGGCTGGTCTTTCAATCTTCTCTATAATGGGTTTTCGAGATCAATGATAGCTACTATCGTTTTGTTTTTCATTAACACAGGCTTAGATATTTATGTGATAACTAAGTCAAAATAGGTTATATTCACAGTCATACGATCAGCTTGTGATTATGCTAAAATTTGTAATGACTTAAAAGATACACAAAATCCATATAAAGAGGTGAACGCATGGATGATTTGGCGATCATTGAGCTATATTTTGCGCGTGATGAAAAAGCAATCAGAGAAACCGATATAAAATATGGACGATTATGCTTTAGCGTGGCTGTCAATGTTTTGGGCAATGACGAAGATTCGGAGGAATGTGTGAACGATACATATTTGAGTATGTGGAATACGATCCCACCGACCAGGCCCAATCGCTTTGCAGCCTTTATCTGCAGGATAACAAGAAATTTGTCGCTGAAAAGGCTGGAATATAACAAAGCACAGAAACGCACTCCGACTGCTACAGTGTCATTCCATGAATTTGAAGATTTTTTGCCGGACAACACGATTATGTCCGATGTGGATGATCAGGAGATCGACAAAAAGATAGGTGATTTTCTGCGCACCAAAAGCCCGGTTGTTCGCACTGTATTCATTCGCAAATACTGGTTCTTTGATACAGTAAGTGATATTGCGGCAAAATACTCATTTACGGAAAGTAAAGTCAAGTCTATGCTGTATCACACCCGTAACGAACTGAGAGAGTATTTGAGGAAAGAAGGTATCGAAGTATGAGAATCCCAAGAGTCGTGAAAGCTATGCAGTATCTTGATGATGATCTGATTTCTGAGGCGATTGAATTTCGCAGAGTTCCGCTGCATACCCGGTTGTTTCGCAAGCCCTTGATGAAAGCCTGTGCTTGCTTTCTGGTGGTTGCAATTGTGTTTGGAATTGCTTTTTTCAATAGCGGCAATGACGACGGCATCACGTCTCCCTTTGTGTTGACCGCCTATGCGATTTCGCCAGATGACGCAAATGTAGTAATGACAGAGCTGGAACAAGGCGTTAGTGTTCCTGTAAGCTATTTTGAAACTAATTCGGGTATTTCCGGTTTTGTGTTTTCCTGCGAAAATACTGCAAATGATACGGCTGCATCAATTTCGGTTATTACACATGGCAATTTCAATGAATACATTAATGAAATCGTCGGGATAGCCATTGATCCCAGCCGGAACTACTATATTTTCATTCCGGGTGAAACAGAGGTCATCCCCTATACGGTATTCATTTCATCTATTGATGTGGAAGAGGAGCTTGTTTATGAACTCACACTCCAAATTACGCAACAGGATAATGAATACTACGCCGAATTGGTCTCTGAAACGACACGGGATGTCGTTATGAAATAATTTTGGCGTGACGGAAAGGGTTATTCCAATGAACAGGTTTCTGCTGACATTTTTAATATCAGAAGGCCCTTTTCGTTTTGTTATCTGACGCGATGGTATGATATATAAAATTCGGGGAAAAATGAACCTTTTACAGTCCAAAACCGTCTATATCAGTGAAACCGGTTTTCAATGTTACAGAAACGAGGTGATAAGGTGGATGAGTTTGAAGCACTGCTGGCTGCTGAACAGGGTGCTGTCGAGCGGTTTGTGAAATTTCATATTCAGTCCCGGGAGGATGCTGAAGATGTACTGCAGGAAGTCTATCTGACGGCTTACCGGAATTTTTCCCAGCTGAAAAACAGAGACTCCTTTAAAGCCTGGCTGATCAGCATCGCCCGGAATAAATGCAACGATTATTTCAGAAAAAGAGCGGTGCAGTTGGAGATTCCAATCGAGGAGCTGGAAGAAAAAGAAGTGCGTTCTGACAGCAGGTACGGAATTACGGAAGTGTCCCTGGTCAGGGAGACTTTTGAACTGTTAGGAGATAAGGACAAGCAGATTTTGTACCTGTATTTCTGGAAAGAACTGCCGCAGGCGGAGATTGCGAAGCGGCTGAATATCCCGGTTGGAACGGTGAAAAGCCGTCTCTATACGGCGAAGCAGAATTTTAAAAGTCAGTATCCTTATCACAAGGCGGACGATCAGAAAGGAGAAAGAGAGAAAATGAAACAGTTACCTGAAAGGATGCCGGAATACCGGATTGAGAAGAGCGACAAGGAGTCATTTTCTGTAAAATGGGAGGAGCTGATGGGGTGGTTTTTAGTGCCGAAGCCGGGTGAAAAGCTTTCCTGGGGCATGTACGACTGTCCTTCCGGAAAATGCGACAATATCTATCAGATGGAGGTGACCGGAAAGGCGAAGGTACACGGTATTGAAGGAGTGGAACTGACCGCAAAGGAAATTCCCTGTACAGAAAAAGATCATGTGCTTGAGAGGGTGTTTGTGGCCCAACTGACGGATACGCACTGTCGGTATCTGGCGACAATCCGAAATGACGGAGATGTCAGAAATTATATTACATTTCTGGATGGCGATGAATTTATGTCAAACTGGGGATTCGGTGAGAATAACTGCGGCAGCGAGACCAACCTGTCCGTAAAGGGAGATATTCAGCGCGACGGCTCCGTGATTACCAGTAAAAAGAAGGATTTCCTTCTGGATATCGTGGGTCGATATACCGTCACCATCGCCGGAAAAAGCTATGACACAGTCTGCGTGATGGATATTGAAACCTATAATCCCAACGTGGTGTCGGAGCAGTATCTGGATAAAAGCGGCCGGACGATTCTCTGGAGGCGCTTTAACCGCGACGACTGGGCGATCGATCACTACAAAAAGACGTGGAGCGAGCTTCTTCCGGAAAATGAGAGGATCACGGTCAACGGCGTCACATATGTGCACTGGTATGACTGCGTGACGGATTATATCTTCTGATCCGGCGGGTTTGAAAGCGTGACGAATTTTATTTCAACAGGCCTACGAGTTCAATAAAAATGGTAACGGGCGGTTAAGCACTTTTGGACTTGACCGCCCTGTCTGTTACATTCTCTTCTTTTCATTAGATACACTATTTCCGGCAGGCTGTTTAGAAGAAATTACAGGAAATGGTACAAGATCAACGTGACCATCATCTTTCGCGTCATTGGAAACAGGTTTATATAAAAATGCCAGGCTTCTCGTATTGTATTCTACGATTGCATTATTGAAATACTGGTTGATACTGATGCCCAGTTCTTCCGCAATTTCACAGGATTCGGAATAAACGTTAGGAGCGAGGCGCAGGGCAAATTTGCCGCTAGGGATGGAAGTGTTTCTGGCAGTGGGAGCAGGAATAGGAATTTCAACTTCTGCGGCGGTGGACAGCCATTCTTTTTCATTTTGTTCGAGCTCTTCAATTGCTTCCTGAGAGGTTTCTCCCTGTCCAACGCAGCCTTTCAAAGCTTTACTCTCCGCGACCCAGAAGATGTGATCTTCCACGGTCATACGATATACGCAAAATTCATATTTCATAACGAATCCTCCCTGATCTGATCAAATAGTTTTTTAACTCTCTCACATATGCTTCCTTGATATATTTTCCATGTATCGGAAGAGGTATTACGGTACCGGAAGCAATATGTACGACTTTTTTGCTGTGATTACCACCGGTTCGTATCAGACATCCATAGTATGCGGCAAGTGCTTCCACATCCTCAAAGGTAATGTCATTCGGAACAGGGGTCCTGTAAAATTTTTGGATACGTTTTTCAATTGTGCTCATGGGAATGTCTCCTTAATGATATCATATATAATATTATTTGTCAAATGTAATGAAAGGTTCTTCAGGTGAATTTTTTGAGATTTTTTATCAGGCAGGATGCATTTGCTTTAATGAATAACCAGATTATACCATATCATTTGTGTCACTTAGACGATACATCGCCCCAAATTCATTTATTTCTGAAAAATACTGTTGACAACAAACTGATTATACTGTATATATAACATATAAACAGTTAAAGGAAGGTTCATTCATGAAGATTATGCAGAATTCTGACACGCCGATCTACATGCAGATTGCGGAGCAGATGAAGACGGAAATCCTGGAGGGGAAGCTGAAGCCGGGCGAGTATCTGCCTTCCATCCGGGGTCTGGCGAAGGAGTTGCGCATCAGTGTGATTACGACGATGAAGGCGTATGAGCAGCTGGAGTCGGAGGGGCTGGTTACAGCCATTCAGGGCAAGGGTTTTTTAGTCAATGACCAGAATATGGGAATGTTAAAGGAGCAACACTTAAGAAAGGTGGAGGAGTATCTGCAGGCGGCGATTCAGTCGGCCCGCGTGGCGGGGATGACGAAGGAGGAGCTGGAGGCGATGCTGCATACGTTAATTATGCTGCAGGAACAGGAGTGATGTGGCAGCAGGTACCTGGCATGTATGATGTTTGCTCTGGCAGATGATTTTGCAGCGGACAAACGGAGCAGTCAGGAAGAGAAAGTAAAAATGAAGGCTACAGAAAAAAGAGGGGGAGATTTATCATGGAAATCGAAAAAACAGCTATCAGAGCAGCGAAACTGGAAAAGAAATTCAAAAATTTTAATTTAAACATTCAGAAGCTGGAAATCCCGCAGGGTTTTGCCACCGCTTTAATCGGGAAAAATGGTGCGGGCAAGACGACGCTGATGAATATTCTGGCGGGCATCCGGCTGGATTATAAGGGAGAAATCACTTTTTTTGAGAAGTGGAATGATCAGGATCGGGAGAAAAAGGACTGTCCCGTCAGGGAGATGGTCGGTTACACGGGAACCAGCGGATATTTTCTGCCGCAGTGGACGGTTGCGGATGTGGGCGAGGTCAGCGAGCTTCTATTTGAAGGCTTTGACAGAAAGCGGTTCGATGCGCTGTGCCGGGAATTGAAAATCGTTGGCGGGGGCAGCAACGAGGGTCAGAAAAAGATATCTGAATTGTCGGACGGCACCCGCACCAAGCTGATGCTTGCCGGAGTGCTGGCGCGTGAGACGGACCTGTTGCTGATGGATGAGCCGGCCTCTCCTTTGGATCCTCTGATGCGGGACCGCCTCTGTGAGATGATTCAGGAATATCTGGCCGCGGGTAACGGGGAGAAAAGCGTTTTCTTTTCCACGCACAATGTTTCCGACATGGAGAACGTGACGGATTACGCAATTATCATGAGCCGCGGACGGATCGTGGAACGGGGCTTTGTGGAGGATCTGAAAAATAAATATGTGCTGGTGAAGGGCGAGAAGGAGGACGCATCAAAGGCCAGGCCCGCTCTGTATTCCATGCAGGAAAGCAGGTATGGCTTCGAGGGACTGTGTCTGAATGAAAATCTGGAGAAGCTGGCAGGGATAGATGTGACAAAGGAGATTCCGAGCCTGTACCAGATCAGCGTGGCAGTGATGAGGAAGAATGCCGGTGGGGGAGAAAAATGAATATGTTGAAGTGTTATCTGGCCTTTACGCGAAAACTCTGGCGCGTGGGTATGCTGCTGATTGCGCCGCTGCTTCTATTAGTCGGCCTGAGCATTCTCTGGTTTTGTACAAAATGGCCCGGAATACTCGCCTGGTCGGGTTTATTTGTAATCTGGCCGCTTATAGTGGTGATTGGGGACTATTTCTTCTTCGGCGGTATCTACCGGATGAAAGAGAATAGCCTGGATTATGTGAAATCGTCTGCGAAGGGTGTGGAACTGGTCAAAAACGTGGTGCGCATGGACTGTATCCAGAAGCTGGTTTGGACTGCACTGATTTACGGCACAGGCTGTGTACTGTTCTGTTATCCGGGAATTTTGGGGCTGGCAGAAAACCGTGATTTAAGTGAAGTGTTGTATATTTACGCGGCGGAGGTGCTGTACGGATTTGCCGGCATTCTTCTGTGCACGATGATCTGCCGGTTTTTTATGATATTTACCGCGGTTATATTGTGCGCGTATGGAGCGGCATTTCTGGGCTTTCTGTCATGCTTTCCGGCGATGGACACGGAATCACCGATGGGAATGGTACTGGCTTTCGTCTGCGCGATTGCAGTCTGTGTGTTAAATGAGTACATATTGAAAAAGAAAATGGGGGAGATGTATTATGATCAATGATTTAAAACTGGCAGTCCGCCTGATGAAAAAATCATATATGTTTAAGTACAATCTGGTTGCTATGGTATTGTTCATTCTGGGCGGAATTTTGGAAATGGCAATAGGAGCCGCAGTGGGTGGATTATTTGTTTTTATGGGTTTTGCATTGCTTCCGTCACAGCTTTTGTCAACGCTCGGCTATGCCGGACTGGCGGCCGCTTCTCCGTTCAGGCGCAGAATGCAGGTGGGGTTCCAGATAAAGATATATCTGGCGGGCAGCATGGCAGGACTGTTGTTTGTATCCATTTTTACTGCTGTGATGCTTTTATTTGCGGATGCTGAGGGGAAGGCGAAGCTTTGGAACATTTACCTGGTCTATGGAATGTGCTGCGCGGTATTCGGGATTTATATCACGCTGGCCTATAAACTGTTCATCGTATCTACCGCCGTGATACTGTTGTGTGTCTACCTGCCGTTGATTATGAAGCCAGAGACGCTGAGATCCGGTCTTGGAAACAGGCAGTTTTACTCCGCGCCGGTGACAGTTCTGGTTACGGTGGGGCTGATTCTTTTGTCTGCGCTGGCGCAGTACACGCTGGCGAGTCTGCTCTACCGGCGACCGCTGTCGAAGTTTGCGGCGAATTGGAACCTGAGGAGGTATATCTGATCCAGATTTGTTTTTATAAAAATGATTGAATGACTTTATATTTGGGTCGATGTATCGACCGAGTGAAAAAATAAATATGCTATGATAATCAGGTGGATGTACCTTGGAGAGAGGAATGTCTGCCTGATTTTTTATATTTAAGGAATCAGTTGACAATACAACTAATATGTTGTAATATGGGGAGGCCGAGATGAAAAGAACCTTTATAGAAGTGGCGTCATTTACAGAAAAATGGCTGATGTCAGGATTTTCTGATGAGCACCTGAGAAAGATTGAGAATACACTGTTAAAGAATCCGAAAGCAGGTGCGGTAATCCGCGGAACAGGAGGTTTGAGAAAGCTGCGAATACCTGTGAATGACAGTGGAAAAAGAGGCGGTGGAAGAGTTATTTACGTTGATATTGAGAAAAAAGAAACGATTTATCTGCTTCAGGTGTATACGAAAAATGAAAAAGAGGATTTAACGATAAAGGAAAGAAAACTTCTCAGAAATATGATTTCGATATTGAAGGAGGAATGACCATGGGAATGTATGAGGATCTACAGAAAAGTCTGGCAGAGGCAATTGAGATAGAAAAAGGGAATATTCCGCTGACGCGGAAGGCAAATATGCCTACGGATACTTTTGTTGCTTCCGACAGGGAAGCAGAACTGATCAATGAAATGGTGGAGATCAGAAAAGGGCAGAACATGTCACAGGGACAGCTTGCTGCCATGGTGGGAAGTAAACAGCAGGTGATTTCCAGAATTGAACAAAGAGAAAACAGCCCTTCTGTGAAAATGTTTGCCAATCTGATCTATGCGTTAGGGTATGAATTGAAAATTGTAAAAAGAAATGGCTAACTTTCATAGTTAATCTTTTTATTCACAAGGCCGTCCGGCAGATCAGCAGTGCAGCAAGACCGATATGGACTGTTGCAGTAAGCGCCTGGACACTTTATTTCTGTCTTCTTTGGGCAGATCGAGAATGGCGCAGATGCGGTTTTGGGACGTACTCCGATTCACAAGAAAATCGGATACGACGCCATTTCTCTTTGACAGAATACCCGGGAAGACAGAGGGATGTGCAAAAAACGCGTCCACTTCCTCTGGAGTAAATTTCCATATCCCGTCAGCTTTGCTTCCTTTCAGGATGCCTGTCTGGATGTAATGACGGATTGTCCGTTCCGTCAGACCTGACATGAGGGCAATTTCTTTCACGGTATAAAATTCATTCATAGAGGCTTCTCCTTGTAATGGCAGGTCCTGTCTGCTGCATAAATTATAATTGCAGGGCATGTTCGCTGTATAAATTATACTGGTGCTCCTTGCAGGATTTCAACATGAAATAAGATGACTTTTTCATATGTCTGTAGACGGGTTCTATAATAAGGGGGAAGTCAGGCATATTTCTGCATTTGGGTCGACATATCGACCGAGTGAAAAAATAAATATGTTATGATAATCAGGTGGATGTACCTTGGAGAGAGGAATGTCTGCCTGATTTTTTACGTAGAAAAATCAGTTGACTTTTATGAATAATCATCGTATTATGCAACTATAGTATAGTTGCAAGAAAAGAGGGGACTTGCAGCATGAGTCAGCTTGAAAAAGCAAAGGAAAGAATAAGATTGCGGCCGAAGGATTATACATATACTGAGGCCAGACAATTACTTTCGCAAATGGAATTTGTAGAATCCAATAAGGGAAGAACCTCCGGTTCGAGGATAAAATTTTACAGAAAAAGGGATCAGAAAATTATCCTGCTGCATAAACCGCATCCAGGAGATGTAATGAAGCCGGGAGCGGTCAGGGAATTAGCAGAGTATCTGACAAATTTGGGAGAATTATAATGAAATCTAATGTATTGGAGTATAAAGGGTATCACACAAAAGTGGAATTTGATTCGGAGGATTTCGTACTTCGCGGAAAAGTCGAAGGTATCAACGATTTGGTCAATTTTGAGTGTGAGGACATCCATAATGTGGAAAATGAATTTCATAAAGCTGTGGATGATTACCTGGATTTCTGCAGAGAGGTAGGCAAAACGCCTGAAAAAGAGTATAAAGGTACCTTCAATGTACGCATTGCTCCGGAACTTCATAAAAAATTAACGGTTACAGCGATGCTCAATGGAGATACCTTAAATACTTCTGTTGAAAAAGCCATCCGGCAGTATGTGGAGGAAAATTCTGCTGTCGGCGTTTAGGGTATGGAAAATTGTAAAAAGAAATGGGTAAATGTATCACCCAACCCCGGCCAGCGCGCAGATCACGACCACTGCCGCAAAGCAGAGCACCAGTCCCCAGATCAGATAAGCGCCGCCTGTCTCGAAGATGTCCTCCTGCGCCCAGAATTCTTCCCGTTTCATTTTCTGTGTGTTTGTCATAACTGCCTCCTTGTCCTGAACAGTAAAGTTTATGTTGGAAAATTTGTTTTATGTTTACTATGTGTAATGTAAACCATATGGTGTCCGTTATTCCGGACTTTGAATTTTTTTTTGGATGTGCGAATCGTGAAAATCGGAATCTGTGATGATGAAAAAAGTACAAGAGAATATTTAGAGAGGCTCTTAAAGGAGTGGGGGCAGGAGTGCGGCGAGCCGGTAGAGACGGTTGGTTTTGTTGACGCGGAGCGCTTTCTTTTTGCGTGGGAGGAGTGCCGGGATTTTGATGTACTGCTGCTGGACATTGAGATGGGGCGGATGAACGGTATGGAGTTAGCCGGGCGTATCCGGGAGTCGGACGAGGATGTGGCGATTGTGTTTATTACCGGGTATGATGAGTATATCGGGCAGGGGTACGAGGTGGCGGCGCTGCATTATCTGCTGAAGCCGGTGGCGAAAGAGAAGCTTTATCAGGTGCTGGACCGGGCATACGCAGGGTTGCGGAAAAAGGGAATCCGTGAGATGTTCGAGGTCGCGGAGGTATCCGGTCCGGCAGGAAATGATTTCACGGGAGAATTAAAGGGCGGTGGACAGGCGGGAAATCATCCGGGCGGTGCGAAAAGAAGCTCCGTGCAGGCCGGCGTGGTGACGATTACCCTGGAGGATATCTGGTATGTGGAGGCATTTGCCCATGACTGCGCCGTGTATCTAAAAAATGCGGAATATCATGTGAAGCGCTCCATCGGTGACATGGAGAAGTTATTTTCAGAGAAAGGACTTTCCTTTGTCAGGACGCACCGGTCGTATCTGGTGAATCTGAAATATGTTTCCAGTTTGTGGAAAGAGGACGTGGTGCTGGACGATGGACGGCGGGTGCCGTTAAGCCGCAGGATGCGGCAGCAGGTGAACGAGGCGTTTGTGCGGTATTTTGTGAAAACCGGGCAGCGCGGATGATTTTATCAGGATGGTAATAGAGTTTACTATGTATTATTAGAGATTATCACTGATATTTTTTCAGAAATAAGGAATCGGAGATAGAGTTTTTATGATGTACATTTTCATAGTGGGAGCATTGATTTTAGTAAACCTGGCCGTCTGGGCGCTTTTGCTTCCGTACCTGACGAAAAAAAGAGCAAACGCTTTCCAGGAGGACCTGGTCAACCGCCACTATGATGAGGTGGAGACCATGTACCGCAAAATGCGGGGATGGCGGCATGATTATCACAATCACATTCAGGTGCTGAAGGCGTATTTTGCGCATGAGCAGTATGCGCAGGCGGCGGGCTATCTGGACATGCTGGAGCAGGATCTGACGCAGGTGGACACGGTGATCAAAACAGGCAATATGATGGTGGACGCGATCTTAAACAGCAAGCTGACGCTGATGAAGGAGAAAAAAATCCGGGTGGACGCCACAGCTTTTGTGCCGAAGGAGCTGACGGTTGCGCAGACAGATCTGGCAGTGCTGGTGGGAAATCTGCTGGACAATGCCATGGAGGCCTGTGAGAAGGTGACGGAGGAGGAGCGGTTTGTCCGGATTTATATGGATGTGCTGAAGGGTCAGTTTTATCTGTGCGTCACCAATTCCATGCAGGGAAAAGCAACGCGGGTTGGAGATTTATTTTCCTCCACGAAATCCAGGGAACATGGCTTCGGGCTTGCGCAGGTGAAGAACCTGGTGGATCAGTACAGCGGATACCTGAATATGCAGACCGAGGACGGGGTGTTTGCGGTGGAGGTGGGGATACCGCTGTCCACAGGAAAAGCTGCGTGAAACAGAGCTGATGCTTCGCATGGGCTGTGTATTGCAAATGTGCGCGGGAGAAATCCTTTGTGCAGGGGGAAAACCGTTCGTGCTTGTGAGAAACCTTTCGTGCGAAAATGCTGTGTAAAATAAAATACTGTGCTACAATGTCCAGGTGGGCAAAATGAGACGCTGCGGAGAAGATGCGTTTTTCGGAAGGATAAGACTTCTGAGAAGAGAAGCGTTTTTCCGGAGAGAAACTTGCCCGCGTGGGCATTTTTTGATGTGAGGAAAAGATTATGGCGATAACGAACGGCTCTATGGCCGGAAAAAAGGACAGAACATACAGCTTCTGCGCAAATCTGCGCTATCATTTTAAGAATCTGCACCAGTGGGAGCCCGGGATATTCTGGGTGAGCCTGCTGTGGCCGATTGCGGCGTTGATTGGAAACTACGCGGGCAACCTTCTGCCGTCGGTGATTGTAGAGGGGCTGACGCAGGAGTGGCAGTTAAAGGAGCTGCTGCTGCGGATTGTGATACTGTTTCTGATCATGTGGCTTGCGAATGTGGCAAGCGGCGTGGGGGAACGGAGGGGTTATTTTGACGCGTACACCTACCGCCTGCATTATTCCAGGCCATACGTGCGCAAAAAAATGCGGGTGGATTACGACATTTTGGAGAACGAGAGCTTTCAGAACAATGCCCACGCCACACATATGGCCATTTACAGCGGCAGGGGAATCAATACGATTGTGCAGTCCGTGTCATCCCTGCTGTCCTGCCTGTTTCCGGTGCTGTTTTACGGGGTACTGCTGGCCCGCGTGCAGTGGTGGATTCCGCTGCTGGCGATTTTAAGCTGCATTCTTTCCATGCGGCTTTTATCGCTTGCGACCAAAAAACAGGGGGAGTCCTACCCGGTGCAGGAGGCTTATTCGAGAAAGCTTTCTTATCTGGGAGAGAGCTCCATGGAACCGGCGGCGGGCAAAGATATCCGTCTTTATCGCATGTCCGGCTGGCTGATGAAAAAATACCGGGACAATCTGGATGAGATGAACCGGGAATACGTCCGGGTGCATAACTGGTACATTCTGACAGGGACGGGAGACTACCTCATCGACTTGATCCGCAACGGCCTGATTTACGGGTACCTGCTGTATGCTACGGCGTGCGGGAAAATGACGCTGGCCGAGTTTGTGCTGTATTTCGGCTTTGTGACAAGCTTCGGGCAGTATTTTTCCTCTGGTCTGAATAAGGCGCTGTCTCTTGGTGCGGCCGCCAATGTGATCGGCAGTCTGCGGAAATTTTTTGATACGCCGGAGCACAGGAATGAAGGGGAGACGCTGTCGGCAAAGGAGGTAGAGAGACAGTTAAAATCAGGACGTTCAGCTGAGAAAAAAGAGAACGAGTCTGATAACAGGTCAGCACGGGCAGAAGGAGAGTCTGAAGGCGGGGCGGCGTCAGATGAAAGAAAAGGCAAGCCGGAAGGTGTGCTGCCGCCCAAAAAGATGAACCAGGAAGCAGACACCGGCCTGACGATAGAGCTGAAAAACGTAAGCTTTACCTACCCCGGTCGGGAGACGCCGACCCTATCCCATATCAATCTGACAGTGAAGGCCGGAGAAAAGCTGGCGCTGATCGGATTAAACGGCGCCGGGAAAACCACGCTGGTCAAGCTGCTCTGCGGCTTTTATCAGACGACGGAGGGTGAAATCCTGGTCAACGGCCTGCCGCTGGAGAAAATCGACAGAGAGCAATATTACAGCCTGCTGTCCGTGCTGTTTCAGGACTACACGATCCTGCCGGGGACGGTCGAGGAAAATATCGCTTCTGCAAAATGTGCTGACGGGACACGGATGGAAAGGGCTCTTGCGGAGTCGGATTTTGGGTCGGTGCTTTTAAAGCTTCCCAAGAAGGAAAAGAGCCGCGTGGTGAAGGCGGTGTACGACGATGCGGTGGATTTTTCCGGCGGGGAAAAGCAGCGGCTGTTGCTGGCGCGGGCGCTGTATAAGGACGCGCGGCTGCTGATTTTAGACGAGCCTACGGCGGCCTTAGACCCCATCGCAGAGAATGAGATTTATTTAAAATACAGCGAGCTGGGAGCGGGGAAAACTTCGATTTTTATCTCGCATCGGCTGTCCAGTACGCGCTTCTGCGACCGGATTATTTTGCTGGAAAACGGGCAGATCGCGGAGGAGGGGACGCACGAGAGTCTGATGGAAGCGGGCGGAAAATACGCAGAGCTGTTTGAGATGCAGAGCAGGTATTACCGGGAGCAGGCGAGGGAAGAGGAGCGCCGCAGAATCATGGGAGATGCAGAGATTTTGGCCTGAACAGAAACAGAAGGGCTGACAGCGATTTCAGGATAGGATGGAGAAGAAAATCAAATGGATTATATAAATCAAAATCAAGCAAATCAAGCGGCTCGGGAATCAGACTTTACGGTGCTGCGCCAGTTATTCACCATGTACGCGAAAAACAATCGCTCCACTATCGTTTTCTGCGTTCTGGCCAATCTTTTTACAGGAGTGAAATCCTACCTGCCGGTCATCATGTCCGGCGTTTTGGTGGATGAGCTGCTTGACGGGGCGGCGTTTGCGGACCTGATACGGACGCTCGCGATATGGCTTGCGATTATTTTTGTGGTGGATACCACCGCGAATATTCTGCGGCAGCAGTTCGACGCCCGTACGGAGAACATTCTGGAGCGGCAGAACCTGGATATGAACGAGGCCGGCATGGCCATGGACTATGAGCTTTTAGAGAATGCGCAGGTGCAGGAGAAAAAGCGCAGGCAGGAGCAGGTGGTCAGCCGCTGGGGCGGGATTTACTGGATGCTGATCTGGCCCTTTGACGATATTCTGCAGGGCCTGTTCGGCCTGATCACGGCGCTGTGCGTGGTGGTGCCCCTGTTTGTGAGGATTGCCGGGTCGGGTCTGGCCAGTTTTGGTCTTCTGTCTGTCGGGCTTATCGCGTTTCTGCTACTCTGCGTGTGGAAAATGTACCGCTGGGGCATCAGAACGAATGAGCAGACCAAAAAGGACGATGATGCGCTGGCAGGGCTGTCCAGAAGCCGGGATTATTTTCTTCAGTCGATTCTGTCCGGGACGGAGAGCGGAAAGGATCTGCGGATCTTTGCCCAGGAGGACCTGATCGAGGAGGGCGTCTGCGGCAATGAGGAGGCGATCGGAAAGTGCTGGCGCGCCATGGAAAAGGACCGGCTTGTGATGAAGGCGAAGCGGGAGAGCGTGTCCGCGTTTGACACCGGCTGCGTTTATCTTTACACCGCGCTCTGCGCCTGGGCCGGTCTGATTTCCGTCGGCAGTGTGGTCCGCTGCGCGGGCAGCGTGCTGCAGTGTGTGCAGGATATCAACCTGCTGATGATCGGGATCGGCGCCTTTAAAAACGCCGCCGACTTTGGCCGGGACTATCTGGACTATATGACAGTAAAAAATCCTCTCTATAAGGGGAGTCTCCCGGTGGAAAAGCGGCGGGACGACCGGTTCCTGGTGGAATTTGACCATGTCTCTTTTAAATATCCGGGCAGCGAAAACTATGTGCTGCGGGATCTGAATTTAAGACTGGACATCGGGGAGCGCTGCGCGATTGTGGGGCGAAACGGCTCCGGCAAGACCACCTTTATCAAGCTGCTGTGCCGCCTGTACGATGCCACGGAGGGAACGATCAGGCTGAACGGAATTGATATCCGGAAATATAACTACGAGGATTATCTGCGCCTGTTCTCCGCGGTGTTTCAGGATTACCGGATTTTCTCTTTAAAGGCCGGGGAAAATATCGCGGCGGGCGAGGATGTGGATGAAGAGCGGGCATGGGACGCCCTGACACGGGCCGGATTGCAGGAACGTTTCGAAAAATTGCCGCAGGGGCTTGATACCTTTGTAGGGAAGGAGTTTGACGAGTCCGGTGTGAATTTCTCCGGCGGCGAGCGCCAGAAGCTGGCCATCGCCAGGGCCATTTATAAGGCGGGAGCTTTTGTGATTATGGACGAGCCGACCGCGGCCCTGGATCCGGTGAGCGAGTGTGAGGTCTATGCGGGCTTTGATAAAATGGTGGGGAGAAAGACGGCTTTTTACATTTCTCACCGCCTGGCCAGCTGCCGCTTCTGCCAGGATATTCTGGTCTTTGATGAGGGAAAAGTGGCGCAGCGGGGCAGTCATGAGGAGCTGGTGGAGCAGGAGGGTTTGTATAAGGAGCTGTGGGAGGCGCAGGCGCAGTATTATACGGTGTAGACGGCAAAATAAATGGGAGGGGCTGTTCGTTTCCTCTCCCATTCATCTGATCTGTCAAGGCTCCTGTTCCAAAACCACTTTGCACTGTTTTTTATAACAGGCGATACCGTATTTCAGGATCGTCTGCATGTCATCTTTTTTCAATTCTGCAGTGTAATCGTTGTCATGAATCTGTTTCATCGCTTCTTTGCAGGCTGCGTCAAGGTCGCCGTTTCCGGCGTATTTAACCTCGATAATAATGCCAATCTCCTCATCCTCGATTTCAATCTGGATGTCAAAGTAGCCTTTGCCGGCCTCCCGGTTGGAGACAATTCCCCAGTCCGTTTTAAACATAAGGATTCCCAGGAGAAGACCATGGTAAAAGCTTTCTTTGAATTCATTCTTCACCGCGGTATCCCGGATACTGATGGTTTTACCCATACATCCTGTAAATACGCGTTCTACTTCAGTGGGATTTCCATCTTTCAAGGCAGTGCTGAATTTCTCTACCAATACTCCGTCGTTAGCCACCTGTTCCTGAAATAATTCCAGAATAAAGTCGCTGAAGATTCCACGTACTTCGTTATTCGGGATTTTCAGGCGGACCAGACCGCCGGAAGGTACTTCACTCAGGGTCAGATAGCCGGTGGCATACAGAAGACTCCATAGATTATCTATATTGTCATAAATGGCGTTGTAGGTCAGCTGTTCCTCAATTTTTCTCTGGACAGTTTCTCCGGCAATCAGGCGTTCAATCTGGTTTCTGGTCACGCCCTTCCCCATACATTTGAGAAAACTCTTCACTTCTTCGTTGCCGCTGGAATTTTTCCAGAAGCTTTTCGGCTGCTTGTCAGGGTTTGTCAGAAGCTGATTGCACCAGTTGATGACATCCCATGGGTTATAGACATACGCGCTGGAAATCAGGTATCCGTCGTACCATTCTCTGGTGGTTTCGTAGTAGGAGGAAAGACCGTAATACTCCAGCATCTGCTTAACCTCCGCGTCAGTAAAGCCAAACTGCTCGTCACATCCGGCGTCGGAAAGACTGTATGTTTTCAGATTATTCAGACCGGTAAAGACACTTTCTTTGGAAATTCTGAGACAACCGGTCAGAACCGCGAAATACAGACTTCGGTTGGTCTTTAAGGCGGCGTCCAGCATATTACGGATCAGGATGATCATTTTGTCATAATAACCATGGGAACTGGCCTTGGCAAGCGGCACATCGTATTCATCGATCAGGATAATGACCTGTTTACCGAGATGCTTTTCCAGAAGCATGGAAAGTGTGTTCAGACTGCTGGTGATGGTGGATTCCGACATGCAAAAAGTACCGTTGAGCGTATTGTCTACCCGGATCAGCTGCTTGTACAGCTGCTTTTCGGTTTCATTCAGCTTTTCACTGGTTGAGAGAAAGGAAAAGCGCAGGGCTTCCTTTGCAAGAATTGTGCAGAGCTCATTTCTGGCAAATTCGTAGGTATCTCCGTGTGCGGTTTTCAGGCTGATGGAAATGACGGGATACTGTCCCATGTACTGTTCACACAGTTTTGTTTCTTTTGAAATCTCCAGGCCGGAAAACAGGGTTTTGTCCGTTCCGATCTCAAAAAAAGAGCGAAGCATGCTGATATTGAGACTTTTCCCAAAACGGCGCGGTCTTGTAAACAGATTCACTTCGCCTCTGTTTTCCAGTAATTCCCTGATCATGGAGCTTTTGTCCACATAATAGTATCCGGCTGTCCGGATTTTTTCAAAATCATCTACACCGATCGGGAGCATTTTTCTGCTCATGCTGTTACCTCCGGAAATATCAGTGAATATGTTTGTCAGCTTTTTAAAAGCTTATCACAAATGGCGGGACTAAGCAAGCAAAATGGGGTGGAATATCCGGATGAACGGATTGGAGACATCAGATGTGGCGGATCTGATATGTGTTGGAAATGACTTAATTGTTAACATTAAAAAGATTTTGAGGTTGACAATTAAGAACCGATGCTGTAAACTTACGGTTGGCAAATGGTTGACAATCCAACTTGCAGCTTTGAAAATACTGCACGAAGGCTTGATTGACCGTTTGCCGGAAAAAAGAATATTTACTTGCATTATTTTGCTGGAGGAAAATCAACAATGAGTAACGAAACATCAACTGCCAAAACAAAAATTCCGGTGAAGGATATGACCCAGATCGCTATCATCACGGCTCTGCTGTGCATCCTGGCGCCTATGTCCATCCCGATCGGGCCGATCCCGGTTTCTCTGACCGGGCTGGTCATTTACCTGTCCCTGTATGTGCTGGGCATGAAGAAGGGAACCTTGAGTCTGCTGATTTATCTGCTGATCGGCGCGGTGGGGCTTCCCGTCTTTTCCGGCTACACCGGGGGGCTGGCGAAGCTGACAGGCGCGACCGGCGGGTACCTGGTGGGCTTTCTTTTTATCACACTGATAGGCGGCTATGCGGTCGACCGCTGGCCGGGGAAATATTGGCTGCACTTTATCGCGTATGTGGTGTCAACGGCGATCTGCTACGCGCTGGGAACCGCCTGGTTCGTGTATCTGATGCAGTGTACGCTGGGATACGCGTTGTCGGTATGCGTGACGCCGTTTATTCTGGTGGATATCTGTAAAATGGTGATCGGCATCCTGGTGGGGCCACAGGTGCGCAAGAGACTGGCGAAGGCGAACGTATTATAATGGTGTCCTTAATAAATGAATGGATGGGAAGCTGAAGCTGCGTGCAGTCGGCGCATTACCAAACAAATTGTGAGACCTATGATTTTCTGCCGGAAGAACAGATTCTTGCCGCCTGTAAGGTAAATGGGCAGGAGGGTGTGGATCGCTTCTCCATTGTGACCGCGGCCTGCGCAACCATACGAAGCGACAGAAAGATGCTGCAGGACCTGGGTCGGGATGTGAAGGCAGTAAAAATATAAAAACGGGTAAATTATCCTGAAATCTGAAAACCACGGATCTGAAAAATCCGTGGTTTTTGTATACATATAATATACTACAAATACGGCACTTTTTCAAGACTTGTATTTAACATCATCCTATGATACAAGGGACAAAAGAACATGATACAGTGCGGGGAAAAGCAGGCAGCAGGCGTGCCTGGTTTGATTATTGAAAGGGGGATTACAATGAAACAATTAAACGGGCTTAAAGGCTTACTTCCTTATCTGCTGGCAAAAAAGGGATCGTTCCTTCTGATTTTTCTTCTCTCGGTCCTGGATGCCGCTCTGGCGATCCTGCCCATTCAGCTGATCGGCATGATAGTGGACGTGCTTTCCACTGGAGAAAGCTTTTTATCGCCGTTTCTGGGAAACCGCGTGGAGCATTATGTGATTTTATTTGTTGTTGTTTACATAGCAAAACAGGGGATCGACATCCTTCGAGGGCATAAAAATACCCTGCTGGCCCAGAAAATCATTGAAGAGGTTCGGGATGACGCCATGGGCTGGGCCATGGAAAGCTACAGGCCCTATAAGGAAGAGCGAAAAGAAGGTGATCTCGTTTCCCGCCTTTCCGGCGATGTTGACGCCGTTGTGAGGGCTGTCGCGGGGCCGTTGAACGGACTGCTTCCCATGCTCCTCAGAATGATGGCTTGTATCATCGTGCTTTTTGTCTGGAATCCCCTGCTCGGCCTGATTGCGATGGCATTGATTTTTCCGTTGGTTTTTTCCAGCAGACAGTTTTCTTTAAAAGGAAAGGAAAATGCCGCCGCGCAGCGTGCCGCCAGTGGGCGCTTCGTCAGTGCAGTTTCCGACATCCTCTACTCCATTCCTGTCATTAAGGCGTGGGAAAGCGAAGGCTTCGAGAGCAAAGAGTTTCATGGAATTGTTCATGAGATTTATGAACTTAATCGCGGCTTTCAGAGGAAGGTGGATGGGTACTGGTGCCTGACTTATTTTTTGATGGCCATCGGTTATGTATCCGCCGTCGTGCTCTCCACCCGATCTGTTCTGGCCGGTACGATGACGATCGGCAACATTACGGTCGCGTATTCGTACATGTCCAATGTTCTCAACCCTGCCGTTTCGCTCAGCAGATATGGAAATGATCTGTTTCAGGCTGACGCCGCGCTTCAGCGGGTTTTTGAACTTAAACCGGAGGGAAAAGAAAAAGCCGCGCCCATGCGCATACAATCCGCCCCGAAAATCGCTTTCAAGGATGTCACTATTGTATGCAATGAAAGTAAGCGCATCCAGAACCTCAGCTTCACCGCTCTGCCGCACCAGCTGGTTATTCTTTTAGGTGAGAGCGGCAGCGGAAAGTCAACGATTCTCCAGACGCTTCTTGGAAATCAGGGTGTGGAAACAGGGCGAATTCTGGTAGACGATGTGGACATGACTGGCCGCTTGGGCTTGCTACGGGAAGCAGCTGCGGTTTCTTTCCAGCAGTCGTATCTTTTCGACCGCAGTCTCGCGGGAAATGTTGCCTATGCCTGTGAAAAGTCGGACTTTGACCGGGTCAAAGAAGCGCTGCAGGCTTCTGGTCTTGGGACGCTTACTGCTGAGCGCGGTCTGGGTTTCAGGGTCGGAACCAAGGGAAAGTTTCTATCCGGAGGAGAACAGCGCCGCGTTGCATTTGCCCGGGCGCTTTATAAAGGCGCCGTGCTTTATCTTCTCGATGAGCCGACCTCTGAGCTGGATATGGAAACGGGGAAGATGATTCTTGATGAAATTCTAAGACTGAAGGAAGAGGCAACGGTGATTGTGGCGACGCACGACCCTGAGCTGGCGGCAAGGGCGGATGCAGTTGTGCGGCTGTGATTCGGGGATGAATGCTTAAAAATACAGGAATGCTGCCGACCTGAATGGGATCGGCAGCACTCTTGTGGCGGATCATCAGCTGTGGGCCGCAATCTTCAGCCATTCGCGCACCTGTTCCGGACGGTAATCCAGTAACTTCGCGATATTGCCGACATCCCACCCCAGGGAATGCAGCTTGCCTGCGGTCTCCTGTGCTTTTTTAAATTTGCCCTGGTCTATCCCATGTTCTAAAATTCCCTGACTCAGATTACACATTTCCTTCAACTCCTCTCCAAATTCAGTTTTCGCATCCATAAAATACTCATTCTCCAGGATAGCAACCCGTTCCTCCCAACTCAATCCTATGCTGAATAACGCACATAACAGCCGGTGCAGTTCATAATCAGCCCCTTGCTGTGGAATTTCATTCGGCACGCCCAGCAGCACGATGTTCAGAAGGTCCAGATTCCCTCTCCAATGGTGATGTCCCAGAAGAGGATCGTCTGTGAGATGGATGTGGTTCCAGGAGCACTCCTTCATGTTCATGCAGACCCAGACGCTGTAGACCTGTTTTAAGTCATTAAAATTCTGACCGGTGAAATCGCGTTCCTTCTGGGATGAAATCTGTCTGCTTCCATAATAAACGGCCCTGTTCAAGATATAATACGCAGAGGGTTCATCTTTCTGTACTTCCAGATTCATGATAATCTGGGAAAGTCCATCCCACAGCCGGGCGTAAAAGAGAATGTCAAAGACCACTGTACCTTCGCCGATTTCCTGTTGAACGGTGTTGAGGCCTGTGATTCGATTTCCACTCTGTGGCTGACTGGTGTTTGTCATACCTATATTTATTGGAAAATCTCCTGCATGAACCGCCGGCTCTACATTTTCCTGTCTCGCGGTCGTCCATTCTACATTCGTCACCCCGGGATCCACAGGCACATCCCCTACATGGACATTTCCCTCAATGTATCGTTCCGCCTCCCGGGGCGTCATCCCCTTAAATTCGTCCACCACCGCTGTCAGAATGCAGGCTAACACGCATTTCCGTGACAGCAGGTTTTTCGCATAAGTATCGTACTGTGTTTTCTCATTCGCGGAAGTCAATAAAAGATTCAGCTCCGTGTCCAATAATCGGCCTCCTTCTATGTTAGTAGCTGATCCTGCAGCCCTGTAGAAAGAATACCACAAAAAAATGTAAAACGGGGTCTATATATCGACTATTCTGTAAAATTTTTATTAAATTTGTCGTAAAACCCTTCCATTTTCGGGGTTGACATTCAAAATCATTTGTGATATCTTAACAGCGTTGTAAATAAGACAAGGCGATGACGGAAACAAGTACATCACTGGTAGTTTTTCAGAGAGGAGCCGGGCGGTGCGAGGCTTCAAACGAATTTGATGGAATACATTCCCAAGCTGCTGTCTGAACCGCTTTTCATCTGTGAGGATGTTGGCAAAGTAGGATAAGATGGGGGCGCCCAATACAGCGCACGGTGTGTGATGGCACACCATGAGGGATGCTTCGCGAGGAGTGTCCGAACAAGAGGTGGTACCGCGATGATTCGTCCTCTGTCCCGGGTGGGGCAGGGGACTTTTTATTGTAAAAAAGTCGTCAATAGACAGTCAGATGGACAAGTTTACTTGTACAGATGGCTGGATATTAGACGACCAAACCGATATGAGCACGGGTCACGCCGCAGGCGGGACGAAAAGTGCGAATGATCGGTGACGATTGCGGGAGCAGCGCAGTTTGCTGCGAAGCAATCGGTTTTTACAATCATCAGTGATAGAGGAGGAAATGATAATGAACGACTTAAACGACGTGCTGATCTTAGACGCCACGCTGCGCGACGGTGGGCTGGTCAATGACCATCATTTTGAGGATGGTTTTGTGCGGGAAATCTACCGCGCGAACGCGGCTGCCGGCGTGGACTATATGGAATTTGGCTATCGTGCGGATAAAAAGCAGTTCAGTCCCGAAAAATACGGGAAGTGGAAGTTTACTTCGGATGAGGACATCCGGGCCGCGGTCGGGGATTTGACCGTGGAAGGGAAGACCCCGAAAATCTCCATCATGGTGGATGTGGGACGCTGTGATTATTTGAATGATATTCACCCGAAGGCGGAGAGCCCGGTGGACCTGATCCGTGTGGCGACCTATATTGATACCATGCAGGAGGCCATGGAGATGGTGGAATATGTGCATCGTCAGGGCTACGAGGCGACCTGCAACCTGATGGCGGTCTCCAATTACACGCTGCCGCAGATCAAAGAGGCCGTGCACATGATGGCGCAGTCCCCGATCATGGGCGCCTATGTGGTGGACAGCTACGGTTCCCTCTACCCGGAGCAGGTGCGGGAGCTGGTGCACTTGTTCGGTGAGCAGCTGATTCCCGCGGGCAAGATGGTCGGTATTCATGCGCACAATAATCAGCAGTGCGCTTTTGCAAATACCCTCGAGGCGCTGAACGCCGGAGCGCGGATGCTCGACGGGTCCGCTTATGGCATGGGCAGGGGCGCGGGCAACTGCCACCTGGAGGCACTGCTGGGTTATTTCAACGGAGGGAAATATCACCTGGAACCGGCGCTCGATCTGGTGGAAAATGAGATGATTCCTTTAAAGGATCACGGCGTGAAATGGGGATATAACACCTCTTATTTCCTGACGGGACTGACAAATCAACATCCGCGGACGGCGATCGCGGCGACGAAGGAGAAGGATATTGATTTCAGAGGGCAGTATGATCATCTGCCGCATGAAAAAACAGCAGTGAAATGCTGCTGAGCTTCAATTCTGGCAGGGCGAAGTTTTGAGAAGAAACGGGATTGAAATAAATGTGACGGAAGTGTCATAAAGCAGAAGAAAGCTTCGTGATTTTGGCATTCCAGGGATTGAAATCAAAAAACAGATTGAAAAAAAAGGAGAACAAAACAATGGGAATTTATGAGGAACTTCAGGCCAGAGGCCTGCTTGCGCAGGTAACAGATGAAGCGGAAATCCGCGATCTGGTTAACAACGGCGGGGCAAGATTTTATATCGGCTTCGACCCGACGGCGGACTCCCTGCATGTGGGACATTTCATGGTGCTGTGCCTGATGAAGCGTCTGCAGATGGCGGGCAACAAACCGGTCGTGCTGATCGGCGGCGGTACCGCTTACATCGGCGATCCGTCCGGGCGCAGCGACATGCGCTCCATGATGACGCCGGAAATCATTCAGCACAACAGCGACTGCTTCAAAAAGCAGATGGAGCGCTTTATTGAGTTCGGCGAGGACAAGGCCATCATGGTGAACAACGCGGACTGGCTGCTGGGCCTGAATTATGTGGAGCTGCTGAGAGATGTGGGAGCCTGCTTTTCCGTCAATAACATGCTGCGCGCGGAGTGCTACAAGCAGCGCATGGAGAAGGGCTTAAGCTTCCTGGAATTTAATTACATGATCATGCAGGCGTACGATTTCTGGCATCTGCACAATAATTACGGCTGCAATATGCAGTTTGGCGGCGATGACCAGTGGTCCAATATGCTGGCCGGCACGGAGCTGATCCGCAAAAAGGAGGGAGAGGACGCCTATGCCATGACCATCACCCTGCTGCTCAACAGCGAGGGCAAAAAGATGGGTAAGACCCAGAAGGGCGCGGTGTGGCTGGATCCGGAGAAGACCACTCCCTTCGAGTTCTATCAGTACTGGAGAAATGTGGATGACGCGGATGTCATGAAATGCATCAAGATGCTGACCTTCTTAAGCCTGGAGCAGATTGAGGAGATGGAGCACTGGCCGGATTCCCGCATCAATGAAAAGAAGGAAATCCTCGCTTACGAGCTGACCAGCCTGGTGCACGGCAAAGACGAGGCTGACAAGGCGCAGCAAACCGCCAGAAATCTTTTCTCCGGCAACGTGGACGACGCCAACATGCCTTCTACCACGCTGGCAGCTGACCAGGTCGGGGAGAACGGTATCAACATTATGGAGCTTTTAGTAGCGTGCGGCCTGGCGTCCAGTAAGTCCGAGGCCAGAAGACTGATTACCCAGGGCGGCATCAGCCTGGATGGTGAAAAGGTGACGAATATTGACGCAGGTGTCAGCGCGGAACAGCTTCAGGGCGGCGTTGTCGTAAAGAAGGGGAAGAAGATTTTCCACAAAGTGACCCTGGGATGAAATCCGGAAGAAGTGTTTGCGTTGACACCAAAAGAACTGCAATTATAATATGAAAGAACAGAAACAGGTGCCGCAGCAGCTTATACGGCACCTGTTCTGCATGTCTGGCCTGAATAGTAGTCTTCAATATCAGAAAAGTTGACAATGCGTGTTGACATATCCTGCCCGATTTTATAGAATCCAGGTGTATGAATGTACACAAAAGCGGGGGAAAACACTTATGAAAAGGCTGTACGTACTGATGCTGGCGGTAATGGTGGCACTCGCGGGCTGCGGGACGCTGGAAACCGCCCGGATTAAAAATGTGACGGTGCTGGATTCGGATGCGCAGGAAACTGCGGCGGAGAATGGATCGGATAACGCGGCAGCGTCTGGTGATGATATAACGTCTGGAGCGGGAACTGGGGATGAGACAATTACCGCAGCAGATGTATCTGGGAATGACGACGATATAACGACTGAAGCGGCGTCCGGAACAGGAGACAGTGCAATGGCAGCAGCCGGGACAGGCGGCGAAACAACGACCGAAACCACATCCGGACCCGCGGATGAAACCAGCAGTGGTACAGCCGCAGTTGACACATCCCCGGAAGAAAGTGAGCCGGATACCATCACCATCAATCTCAAAGCCGTCGGTGACGACCTCATTCACAGTGGCTTTTATAACATCGGTGAGGCGCGCGGCTCTGATTACACCTTCATGTTTGAGAATGTCAGCGACGTCATTCAGGAGGCGGACATCGCCATCATCAACCAGGAGACCATGTTCGTTTATGATAAGACGAAGTACAGCGGTTATCCGACCTTCGGATCGCCGACCGGAATCGGTGACGCGCTGATTGCGGCGGGCTTCGACGTCGTGCAGCTGGCGACGAACCACTCCTTGGACAAGGGCCTGACGGGCATCAGCGACACGGTCGATTATTTTTCAGATAAGGATGTGCTGGCCATCGGCATCTATACGGATGAGGAGTCGGCCTCAGAGATCCCGCTGCTGGAGGTGGCCGGCGTGACCTTTGCCTTCTTAAATTATACATACGGCACCAACGGGATTGCCATGCCGAACGCCTACTGCGTGAACACCTTCTCGGACGAGAACAAGGTGCGCGACGACATCCGCCGCGCGAAGGAGCTGGCGGACATCGTGGTAGTGCTGCCGCACTGGGGGACGGAATACACCTACACGCCGGATTCCTTTCAGAAGAAGTGGACACAGATTTTCCTGGAGGAAGGGGTGGACATCGTGATCGGGACGCACCCGCATGTGGTGCAGCCCTATGAAATGCTCACAGGCGAGGACGGCCATCAGATGCTGGTGTACTACTCGCTCGGCAATTTTATTTCGTGGCAGAGTAAAATGGAGCGGATGCTCGGCGGCATGGCGGATATTACCATTACCATCACCGTCGAGGACGGTACTATCAGCTATGATTACGACCTGGTTCCGCTGGTGACCTATATCCACAGCGGCACCGCCACGACTACCTATTTTCTCTCGGATTACGATAAAACGGACCATACCTACGGGGCGACGAAGGAGAACATGACGGAGTTGTTTGAGAAAATTATTAACTGGGAGATGTAAAATGATTGATTTCCATTCGCATTTTCTGCCGGGCATAGATGACGGCAGTAAGTCTGTGGAGGAGAGCCTTGAAATGTTGGCGCTCTCCTGGGAGAGCGGCGTGGACCGGATAGTCGCGACGCCTCATTTCTATGCGTCCAAGGAGTCGCCGGATCACTTCCTTGCGCGGCGCGAGCAGGCATGGGAGCGATTGGCGGCGGCGCTGCCCGATGAGAGTCCGTTAATCTGGCTGGGCGCGGAGGTCTATTATTATACCGGCATTTCGCGCACGGAGGATCTGGAGCGTCTTTGTATCGGCGGTACAAATGTACTTTTGCTGGAAATGCCGTTTCACCGCTGGTCCGCGGGTATGATTGAGGAGGCGATTGATATCGCGCGGGGAAGCGGTCTGATCGTTTTGATGGCGCACATTGACCGCTATCTGCCGGACCAGACGCCGGACACCTGGGAGCGGCTTCAGGACAACGGCATTCTCTTTCAGGTCAACGCCTCGTACTTTCTGGATGGCTGGTCGAGCCGCCGCAAGGCATTAAAGCTTTTGCGGGAGGGACAGATTGAAGTTCTGGGAAGCGACTGTCACAATATGACGAGCCGTCGGCCGAATCTGGCTGAGGCCATTGCCATAATTGAAAAAAAGGCCGGGTCACAGGCGATTGACCGTCTGGAGGAAAATGCGCTGCGGCTGTTGGAGGGGTGAGCAGCTGGCAGATGCGCAGATGAGGTTGATTTTTACATGAATCAGAAACAGTTGTTTGGCGCGGGCATGCGTAACGGCATGCCCGTTTGCCTTGGATATATCGCGGTGGGCTTTTCCATCGGAATTGCGGCGAAGGCGGTGGGGCTGAACGCTCTGCAGGGCTTTCTTTTAAGCTTATTCAATAACGCTTCGGCAGGGGAGTATGCTGGTTTGACAGTGATGGCCGCCGCAGGGTCTTATCTGGAGATTGCGCTCATGACGTTGGTGGCAAATGCCAGGTACCTGCTGATGAGCTGCGCCTTAAGCCAGCGGGTTTCCCCGGAAATGAAATTCTGCCACAGACTGTTTTTAAGCTACGGGATTACGGACGAGCTGTTTGGCTTGGGGATTGCCAGACCAGGCTATATAGAGCCTGCCTATATGTATGGAGCGTTTTCAGTGGCGCTCACGGGGTGGTCATTCGGCACCATGTTCGGCGTGCTTGCGGGGAACGTGCTGTCGGCCCGGCTGATCAGCGCTTTGAGTGTGGCGCTTTTCGGCATGTTCATTGCGATTATAATTCCACCGGCGAAACGGGACCGGGCAGTGCTTTTGTGTGTGATTGTCAGCTTCGCGGCAAGCTTTGCGGCGGCAAATCTGCCGGTGATTGCGGAGGTTTCCGAGGGGACGAGGACGATTGTGCTGACGGTGGTGATTTCAGCGGGGGCGGCGGTGCTGTTTCCGGTGAAGAAACCGACCGGGGAGAATAATGGGGATGTTGATAGCGGCCAGGATGTTTAGAATGGATGTAGTGCTTATTTTGCTATGAAAAACGTGCTTGACAACAGCAAAAGAAGAACATACGGGTTTTGCCTGTCAGGCCGCAGAAAAGATTGAGAGATTGGGAAGAGGAATCTGCAATATGAAAAATATTTACATCTATATTCTGATCATGGGCCTGGTCAGCTACACCATTCGCGTCCTGCCGATGACGCTGATCCGCAGACCCATCAAAAATCAGTTCATATTATCATTTCTGTACTATGTGCCGTATGTGACCCTGGCGGTCATGACTTTTCCGGCAATCACGGAGGCGACCCAGTCGCCCATCGCAGGGATGGCCGCGCTTATTCTGGGAATTTTAGCGTCGTGGTTCGGGGCGAGTCTGTTTCAGGTGTCGGTGCTGTGCTGCGCGGTGGTGTTTGTGCTGGAGCTGGTTTTGTAGAATTGTGAAGGCTGGACACTGCTGAACTTTCACAAATCAGGAAAAATTTGCTGTTTGTGAAATGTGGGCTTTCGTAAATTTGATTGCTGCCTTTTGGAAAAAGTGCTATAGTCAGAAACAGGAAAGCGGAAGGAACTGAACGCGATGGCAAATCTTTCTATGAAGGAAATACTCTGCCGGATACAGGCACTGTGTCAGAAACATCAGGTGGAACACCTGTATCTGTTCGGGTCGCGGGCGGACGGCACGGCGACGGAGACCAGCGACATTGACATCATTATCAAGGGCGGAACGGATATTTCAGGTTTGAAAGAAGAGATCGACAGGATTCCGACGTTGAAAAAAATCGATATTTTTGAGTACGATCATTGCAGGAATGAATATCTGAAGGAGGACATGGACCGGTATGGACGTAAGATTTATTAATCGTTATCACAGCTATTGCGCCAGCCTGGCCGCGCTTGAAAAGGCGAAAGGCAGAGACCCGGAGGATGAGTTTGTGTTAAGCGGCACAGTGCAGAAATTTGCCCTGACTTTTGATATTTCCTGGAAGGTGATGAAGGATATCATTGTGAAATACCATAAAATACAGAGCTTTGCCGCAGGTTCTCCCAGAGAAACTTTGAGGATGGCTTACAGTGTTGGCTTGATTGCGGATGATGCCTGGATGGAAATGCTCAATTTGAGAAATGAGCTTTCCCATGATTACGACGGGAGTCTGGCGAGGGAGAGCTTTGAGGTGATTACGGGGGAATATATTCCACTGTTTCAGCGGTTTTGCGAGGAAGCGGGGAAGTTTGTGGAGCAGGAGTAATGTCCTGCTCCTTCAGATGTTTAATATCTGTGCAGGCTGAAAGTCTTCAGAGGCCGCATATTCCAGAATGCTCTTTCTCAGCTGCAGGGAGGCAGGGTCTTTTCTTGTCAGGTCGAACCCGCAGAATAAAATATCGGCATTGCCTATCCGGGCCTCAAAGAGAGGCGAGCGGCGGGTGTTGTCGTAAAAGTTGGGCACGGGCTCCACGATGGGGGTGAAATCCTCCGGGAAGGCGCTCATGTCCATATTTTTTGAATGGAGGACCGGCTCGCGCCACTGGAAGTCCGTGTAGTGCTCTGTAGGAAAGGCGCGAAAGACCGGGTGGGCGTGGTCGATAATCATGCCGCAGGTCTTTTTGGACGGGAAAAAGGCCGGGGACCAGAAAACGGGCTCGAAGCTGCCGTCGATGGCGTCTGTAAGGCCGTCCGCGGTGACGATGGCTTTGCCGCCGTCGGCAATGATCTGCTGCAGTTTGGGGGAATCGGCGCGCAGAATGGGGACAGGACATTCGGGGCAGGAGGCATCCGTGAGATTCTCCATGACATAAAGGTTCCAGGTGTTGGTGTGGCCGTTTGCAGTGACGGATACTTTCAGGATTGCGGGAGCGGCGATATTGTCCAGAGGGATGGACAGAGTGGGAGCCTGGGTTTCTGTTTCATAGAAAATATTGCTGCCGGACGTGATTTTTATATTGTAAAGTATGGGATTGACTTTTTTCTCAGTATAAACAGTTACGCCATCATCAGGCAGACTGTTTTCGTTTTCGTGTACCGACGGGGCAACCTGCTCCTCCCCGTAATCATACAGCGCCAGCTCAGCGTGCAGCGTCTCTCTCTCCACGAAAATCCTGCGGGACTTCCACAGCGGCACCACGCTTCCCGCGAAAGCGCAAAATTCCTCCGGCGTCGTAATCCCTTTGCTGTCAAAAAAGGCGTCCAGCATTCCCACGGTTGCGGTACACTGGCCGGGGTAGTCTGTCAGAGAAAGCAGCTCGAAGCCGCCGAAGCCTTCCGTGCGCATGGCAGCCTCGATTTCTTCCTTATAAAATTTCAGCGCCAGGTCGCCGGAGGCACTGATGTATTCCGGCAGCAGGCGGTAGACATTTTTCTGCTTCATAAACTGGCGAATCACGTCGAAGCTGACCGGAAGCATGTTGCCGGTGAATTTTTCGCAGATATCTACGTCTGGGTAGACGCAATACTGGCCCACTTCAAAGGAAATAATGGGAACCGGAGTCTCTGCGACGGCTTTTGCATAGTCCGTGCAGGTAGATTCGGCAGTGGCCTGAAAGAGGCGCTTATCATGCAGGCGCACCCGGTTCCCGTAAGCGGAAAATGCGCAGAGATAGTCCTCGCAGGGCGCGGTCGGGTGATCGAAGTTGGAGGTCAGGGTGTACAGGCGGCGGGGATCCAGAGCTTTTACCTGCGTGGTAATTTCTTCCAGCAGCGCAAAATCCCCCAGAATCTCATTTCCGTTGGAAAAGAAAAGGAAGGAGGGGTGGTTGCCGTAGGTTCGTGAAATGGTCGTCGCCTCCTGCGTAAAATAAGCACGGTGGGCCATATCGTCGCCAAACTCCAGGGCGCAGACGTCTTTATTTAACCACAGGGGCATCTCCACGGACAGATACAGGCCCAGCTCATCGGCAGCGGCAAAGGCGGCCTCGGGCGGGCACCAGGTGTGGAAACGCACATGGTTTAAGCCGTAGGATTTAATGATGGAAAGCCTGCGTTTCCAGGCGGCTTTGTCCATGGCAGGGTAACCGGTCAGCATGTCCTGGGCGCAGTCGACGGTGCCGCGCAGGGAAATGGGGCGGCCGTTTAAGTGAAACTGTTTGTTCTGGACGGAAATCAGGCGCATGCCGAAGGGAACGGATTTCTCGTCCGTGGGGGTTCCGGTTAAATCCCCCTGGTACAAATAAATTTTCAATATATACAGTTCTGGCTGAAACTCATTCCACCACCGGATATCCTTCATTTCATAAAAAACCCGCACAGGCTGGTGAGAGGTAAAAAGCCGCACCGCCTCTGCTTTTACCGGCAGTACAGATCCGTCCGGGTTCGTCACAGAAAGCGCAACCGTGATAAATCCGGATTTCCTGCTCTCGTCGACGGAAACCTTTGCGTCTGAGCGGTTTGCGATCGTGCACGTCACTTCGATGCCGGTTTCCTGCGGGTAGACCTGGATATTTTCCAGATGAGTGGGATTTTCCCGCTGCAGCTCGATTCTGCCGATAATGCCGCACCAGATGCCCTGGGTGTCGATGCTGTAGCCGCTGGCCATGCCGTCGAGGCCGATCAGGTCGCGGTTGTCGACGCGGAGGGCGAGGGTGTGCCTGCCGGGCGTGAGTTTATTTAACCTGTAAACATGCGGCGCGCTCAGCTCAATGATCTGCCGCCCGATCTGTCTGCCGTCTATGAAAAGCTCGGACGCGATATTGACCCGCTCCAGAAAGAGCGTCAGGTCATCGCTCGCCCAGGAATCGGGAATTTCAATCTTCCGCTCTAAAAGAAGCTGGCCGATATATTCATACTTTTCCCGCGGCGCGCGGACAGTGCGTTCATTTAATTCCGTATAATATTCCTGCCGGCGGCCAATTCGGTTGTCACATGTGGAGCCGGGCAGCGTGAAGCAGCCGGTTTTGCCTGTGTCGGTGGTGTAATTCCAGTTTCCTGCGAGATTTATGACTTCCATGGATGCTCCTTTCAGGTTAAGGGACGGTTTGTCTGATCATGGATCATACCCTTTTGTCGTTTTAATCATTTGATTTGAAAGATATATTGCGCCCGGAGGATCTTTCTGCTATTTTTGTTTTATCAGAAGAAAATAATACTTGTCAATACATGGGCGGGATATTACAGTAAAGGCAGCAAATGTTTTTATTGCAATCAAGAGGCTGCAGCGGCGAACTGTAAAATTGTCTGTCAGAGAATCACAAAAGTATCTGCCGGACGCCTGTAAATTTCCGGCAAAAGCGGTTAAAATCAATATGAAAATAAACAACTTCAGGGAGGAACAAAATGGAACGGGTGAAGGTCTGGTCAGAAGGGGTGACAATTCCTACATATGAGATCGGGGAATATTCGAAGCTCCCCATGTTTCTGGAGAAGCGGGTTTACCAGGGCAGCTCCGGCCGGGTGTATCCACATCCGGTCTGCGAGAGCGTCTCCGATGAAAAGACGGACAAGGTCTATCGGGCGGTATTTCTGGAGAATGAATATCTGCTGGTGATGGTCCTGCCTGAAATCGGCGGGCGGATTCAGCGTATTCTGGACAAGACCAACCAGTATGACGCGGTTTACTATAATGAGGTGATCAAGCCGGCGTTAGTGGGGCTGGCGGGACCGTGGATTTCGGGAGGCATTGAGTTCAACTGGCCGCAGCACCATCGGCCGTCCACCTTTGACCCGGTGGATTATTCATTTCAGGAAAATGAGGACGGCTCCGCCACGATTCTGGTGGGTGAGACGGAGAAAATGTACCGCACGAAAGGGATGGCGGCCTACACGCTGTATCCAGGGAAGGCGTATCTGGAGATCAAGGGGCAGCTTTACAATGGGACAGACCGGCTGCAGACCTTTCTGTGGTGGGCCAATCCGGCAGTGGCGGTCAACGATGATACGCAGTCAGTTTTTCCGCCGGATGTGCACGCGGTGATGGACCACGGCAAGCGGGACGTGACCGGTTTTCCTATCTCCACAGGCACCTATTATAAGGTGGATTACAGTGCGGGTGTGGATATTTCCCGCTATAAAAATATTCCGGTGCCTACCTCCTACATGGCGTATCATTCGGATTATGATTTTGTGGGAAATTATGATCACGGCAAGAGGGCCGGCCTGCTTCATGTGGCGGACCACCACATTTCGCCCGGCAAAAAGCAGTGGACCTGGGGAAACGGGGACTTCGGCAGGGCCTGGGACCGGAACCTCACGGATGAAAACGGGCCTTATATTGAGCTGATGACAGGTGTATTCACGGACAATCAGCCGGATTTCACCTTTATCGCGCCGTATGAGGAGAAGACGTTCACGCAGTATTTCATGCCGTATAAGGAAGTGGGCGCGGTGAAGTGCGCGAGCCGGGAGGTGATGGTGAATCTGGAGACGGAGAGCGGAGTGACCCGGAAAGCCGCGTCGAAATATAATGTACCCATAAGTGTGGACACAGTAGGTTTTTAGTTTCCCTGATTCTG
>JAJQHY010000088.1 GCA_021199495.1 Lachnospiraceae bacterium
CTGGGTTTCATAACCCCATTGGTGCCTTTCGCAGAAAGGCGGAATATACTTATGATGAATCCAATTTGCTGCTTTCGAGCTTTGTAGAGCATTACAGAGATGGCTCTTTCACATATCAGGAAACAAAAGCTTACGATGATGGAAGACTTATTAATCAAGAATATAAGTATCCGTCTGATGACTCTCTTGGATATAATATCGAGTATATGTATGATGAAGACGGGAATCTTATTAAAGAAACGTGGTCAGGTCGGGAGGCACGGGTTCTGGAATACAGATATGAGAATGGGCTTTTAGTTGAAATATGTACAGTTGCTGGCTACAGTAATGCAAGTACTATCTATTATACATATGATGAAAGTGGAAATTTGCTGTCTCAACTTGATGTTGGACAAAATGATTCTTCTCATGTTTTGTTTGAGTATACATATGACGAAGACGGAAATGTTCTGACAAAATCAGAATCCATGGACATAGGCAAGTATTCTATAACAAAAGATTGGGAAAATGTTTATGTATATAATAATGGACAATTAATTGAAATGTATGAATACTTTTATGATGGCTCAGAAGAGGAGATTATAACAAGTTCATATATCACGGAATACACCTATGAGGATGGGAAACTTCTGAGAGAGGTTAAATATTCATATCGTTCAGATGGGACTTTGTATGATAATGGTGTCAATTATACGGAGTATACATATGATGAAAACGGTAATCTTATAGCGAGTGTGTATTTGGATTCAGAGAGAGCAGAGCTTTATAAATATGAGTATACTTACGTAGCATTTAGCGTTAATGATTGACGGGTCAGGAGAGAAACTATATGAATAAGATGTATCGGAAGATAAATATGATTTGGGCATTGTTGATTGTAACGATGTTGGCTGTAACGGCTTGCAGCCGCAGTACTGGTACAACCTGGCAGGAGCAGTACGACCTGGGAATGCAGTACCTGACAGACGGTGATTATTCAGCTGCAGTGGTGGCATTCACAAAAGCGATTGAGACTGAGCCCAAAGTGGCTGCTGTATATATCGCGCGAGGAGATGCTTACAGTGCCTGGGCAGAGGAAACGGAGACTGCGGCACTGGCTTCTTTGCCTGAAGGAGGCACAATAGAGTGGTCTTTGGTTACTGTGACGGCCGATGATGGCGGTACATATACGCTGGAAGAATTATATGAAAATGCGGTCAGCGACTATGAGGAAGCAATCAGACTGATCGAGAGCGGTGAGGCGTTGGACGAATCGACGGAGGAACTTTTGGAGGAAGCGGACGAAAAGCGCCAGGAGATCGAAGACAGGCTTCAGGAAAACAGTGATTCCCTGGAAGAAGATAATTCATGGACAGTTTCTGAATATTTCGGTGTGATGGAGAATTGGGAATCATCGGATTATGTATTTGGCAATGATACGATTCTGCGCAGAGAAATCAGTTCGATTGTTTTTCTGAACAGCTTTGAGGATATGCCGACCGATGCCTGGGATATTTCTACAGACGGAGACGGGTCTGTCATGGCCTGGGTTATAAAAGACGGAGAATATTATATTCTGTATATTGCAAGTGAAGACGGTGTGTTAGCTCCATCTGACTGTAGTTATTTGTTTTCAGGATATTCTTCAGTTGTATCATTTGATCTCAGTTATTTTGATACCAGTAATGTGAGGCGGATGGATGGTATGTTCTCTGGCTGTAGTAGTTTGACTGAACTGGATTTGCGTAATTTTGATACAGGCAAAGTAACCCTTATGGGAGGCATGTTCAGCGGTTGTGAGAGCTTAGAAAAACTGGATGTGAGTTCTTTTAATACGGAAAATGTTACATCCATGGACAATATGTTTGGCAGCTGTATATCATTGACAGAGCTGGACTTAAGCTCGTTTCATACGGAACAAGTGACTTCGATGGCGGGAATGTTTTCCGGGTGTGAAAACCTGCTTTCTCTGGATTTAAGTAATTTTGATACGGCAAATCTGACTTCGACATGGGGTATGTTTAACGACTGTACTGGTCTTATTTCTCTTGATATCAGCAGTTTTGATACCGGAAATGTGACTACGATGACAATGATGTTTTCCGGATGTGAAAATCTGACAGACCTGGATGTCAGCCATTTTAATACCGAAAATGTTACGGATATGAGCAGTATGTTCCAGCATTGCTCCAGTTTAACTGAAATTGATGTAAGTAGTTTCGATACAGGAAATGTGACTACTATGGGTGCCATGTTTAATGGTTGTTATAGTGTGACATTTTTGGATGTGAGCAATTTTGATACCGGAAATGTGATTAATATAGAGGCAATGTTCAGTTCCTGCGAAAACCTTACCAGCCTGGATGTGAGCAATTTTGATACCAGTAAGGTGCAGAACATGTATAGCATGTTTGGCAGGTGCAGTTCCCTTACATCTTTGAATGTGAGCGGATTTGACACGTCTGAAGTTCAGAACATGCGTTGTATGTTTGTTGGATGCAGCGGGCTGACGTCTCTGGATGTGAGTGGATTTGACACAAGTAACGCAACAGATATGTCAGATATGTTTACTGGATGCAGTAGTCTGGTGTATTTGGATATCAGTCAGTTCGACTATTCAAGCTGTGTATATGCGGATGGAAGTCCGCTTATTGAGGGAACTGCTGACGCATATTCCTATTTGGGGTTAGGCACAACTTTGATTCCATTTGAATGAGTGGGTGAGAGTGAAAAGCATCCACAATTTTTTGTAAAAACATGGATTTGAAGTATTTCATTTCTGGCCATGTTGTATTTACTGGTTGTTCATTGGTATCAATGAAGAGGGGAGAAAAGTATATATGACACGGAAAAGAAGTTATACAACAGGAGCCTTTCTTGTTTTCATGATTTTTCTGTTATTTACCGCATGCGGTAGCAGCAGTACGGCCGCATGGCAGGGGCAGTATGACTTGGGTATACAGTATCTGACCGACGGCGACTATTCGGCAGCCGTTGTGGCATTGACCGCGGCAATCGAGACTGAGCCGAAAATGGCCGCTCTTTATATTGCGCGTGGAGATGCATACAGTGCCTGGGCGGAGAAAACGACGGAGGCAGCGCTCACGGCCGTGTCTGATGGGGAAATGGTTGAATGGTCTGAAATCACTATCACTGCGGGTGATGACAGCACATATACACTTGAAGAATTATATGAGAATGCAATCAGCGATTACGAGGAAGCAATCAGGCTGATTGAGGGCGGCGAAGCTGTAGACGATTCGCCTGAGGAGCTTTTACAGGAAGCAGATGAAAAACTGCAGAAAATCAAAGACAGACGGGAAGAAAGCCGTGAAGATTATACGAAGATGCTGGATGAGTTGAATTCGTCCGATGATGAAGCGGTTGTGCAGGCAGATGGAACAGAAGGCTCCGAGGAGTCGGAAAAATCAGAGTCAGTGGACGATCACCTGGAGGATTATCAGAATTATGAAGAGTGTTCTGAAGAGGAACAAGCGGTGATTGTTATGCTGGTTGATGCAGCTGTGAGCGGCGATCTGAACAGTCTGCCGGAGTTGACGGAGATACCGGAGATCACTGGGTACTTCTATTATGACGGGTATAAGGTACAGATTACGAGAGGGTATGATTATGGTCAAACAAATGATGGCTTGGAAGGTTATTTTTGGCCGTATATGATCGTTTCGGTTCGTCCCCAAAATGGGATTGGATACTGTTATTATATAAGGGATGATCTGGACTGGGAATATGTAGAGGACGGATCATATGGAATATATCGAGGTACAGATTATGTGATATGTACCTGTGAGAACTGGAACTGGAATGGAGAATACATACAGACCAATACCCGTGATAATGGATTTGCAGCGACTGTAAATACTGAGTCGGGCACAGTAGTGGATAATATAAAAGAGGGAACAGCCACTGTGACACACCAATTTACGTATTATGTACCGGGATATGATGAAGAAAGTTCCTGGACTGTTACTTATGAAGGCGGACATTGTGTTGACGGTAATGGCATTGATTTAATGTTTAGCTCAAGTCAAGCAGTAAGAGAAGACTATTGGCAACTGGAGGTCGTAGGTGATCGATCAAAGCTTTATAAATATTAGCTGGCAATGATGTACTTATATCCCATATCATTTGATTGGTAATCTATAGCATGAAAATTTTGGTGTAACGATTAAAAACTGGAGCCCCATATGAAAGAAAAAAACAAAAAACTTTTAGCTTTGCTGACCATAGTTTTGATTGTAGTTATCGTAGCTTTGATATTGATCGGATCTAATTTTCGTTCACGCAATGCCTGGCAGGAGCAGTACGATCTGGGTATACAATATCTGACCGATGGCGACTATTCAGCAGCCGTTGTGGCATTGACCGCGGCAATCGAGACTGAGCCGAAAAGGGCTGCTCTTTATATCGCGCGAGGAGATGCATACAGTGCCTGGGCGGAGGAAACGGCGGCGGCAGCGCTGGTGGCATTGACTGGTGAAGAAATGTTGGAGTGGTCTGAAATCACTGTTACTGCGGATGACGGCAGCACATATACCCTGGAAGAATTGTATGAAAACGCAATCAGCGATTATGAGGAAGCAATCAGGCTTATTGAGGGCGGCGAAGCTGTAGATAATTCGTCTGAGGAGCTTTTACAGGAAGCAGATGAAAAACTGAAGGAAATCAAGGACAGGTTTGATGAAAGCCGTGAGGAATATACGGAGAAGCTGAATGAGTTGAATTCATCCGGTGATGAAGCTGCTGTGCAGGCAGACGGAACAGGAAACTCTGGGGATGAAGAATCAGAGGAAGCGGTTGAGCTAAAGCCGGAGTATACGGTCGATATCTCATTGATTTATAAAAGCTATGAGGACTGTTCGGAGGAGGAGCAATCTGTGCTTACCATGCTCGTGGATGCAGCCGAGAACGGAGATCCGGACAGCTTGCCTACCCTGTCAGAAATACCGGAGGTTATCGGGTATTATTATATTGATGGTTACCGGGTGCATATTACAAGAGAGTACGACAAGATTGAGTATAGTTCTGAAATTTACGATTATTCCGCATATATGCTCGTTTCGCTTCGACCCGAAAGCGGTATGGGATATGCTTATTTTATCTGGGAGCAATCCGCTATCAGTGAACTTAATAAAAGAGGGATCAAGAACTTTGCCTATGACTACTGTTACCACATAACTGATTATATAGCCTGTCCCTGCGAAGACTGGAACTGGAACGGAGAATATACGGAGACTTACATTCTGAATGATGTCCTTGACGGAAACAGAAACAGCGGTTATGAGACAGGCAATGCGACAGACAATTTACTCAATGGAACCATCAGTACGACGGTTACGACATCTGAAACTGTCTATACCTGGACGCGCACTTATATAGACGGAATAATCACCGACAGCTCAGGAGAAGAAGGCGGGTGGGATGAGTACTACTATAGCACTGATATGTCAGATTACCTTAAGAAGTATTTCTGGCTGGATGAGGCGGCTTATTGTATTGTACGTGAGTATGATACCAATGATAATTTGACTGCAAAGTTTACTTATAGTTCAGCCGGTGTGCTTATGTGGTATCAACTGTATCTTTATGATGAGGACGGAAACTATCAGGGCTATGATAAATATTATGCCGACGGTCGGGGATCTATCTCTGTCAGGAGATGAATAAGTCGCAGATTACACAAGACTTTTGGTAAAGAGGTCAATTATGGAAGAAAACAACATACAAGTAAAAAAATCGCAGAAGAAATACCTGCTGGTGCTTCTGGCCCTGGTCCTGATTGCCATCGCCGTGGCCGCGGTGCTGATCGCGGTGAAGGTGAAGTCCCGCAATACCTGGCAGGCGCAGTATGACCTGGGCATGCAGTATCTTGACGAAGGCGACTATGAGGCAGCGATTGTAGCTTTCACGAAAGCAATCGAGCTAGAGCCAAATGACATACGGGCGTATACCGGACTGATAGAGGCATATATCGGAGACGGAAATTATTATTTAGCGATTAATGCTGTGGATCAGGGCGTTTTGATTTTGAGTGGAGATGAACTGGAACAAGAACAGGGAGCAATAGATGATTTTATAACTGTGCTTCTGGCTTTGGGGAGCTTATATCAGGATGAGGATATGTATGGACTTTCTAAGACAGTATATACATATCTGATTGAAGTCTCTCCAGATTCTGTGGATGCATATACTGGAAGAGCAGAAAATGAAGAAGCACTTGATGAGGTTGAGGAAGCGCTTGAAGATTACAGAAAAGCAAAGGAACTGATTGAAGAGGGTGAAGATGGGACTTTGACTGAGGACGAATTGGATGAGCGGATCGCGGAAATAGAGGACAAAATTGCGAAAGAAGATGAGTTGTTAGAGTTGGAAACAGATGAAACAGAAACGATCGACATTGTAGAATCCGGCGAAAATGAAATGAAATCTATTGAGGGAGAGGGCTATGAAAACCTGCCTGGAAATCCTTCCATTTCCCGATTGAGTATTCTTTCTATCACCATTCTGGACAGCCTTGACGGTGTGCCTGAGGATGCATGGGATATTTCTACAAAAGGTGACGGATCCGTGATGATGTGGGTGACGGAGACTGATGAGGTCGATGAGACTGCTGTGCAATATGAGGGGATTACACAGTTTTATGATCTCTTTATCGCTGGAGAAGGAGGCGTGGATGCACCGAAGGACAGCAGTCGGCTATTTTCAGGGTACGTATATTGTAAATCCATGGATCTGAAGTATTTGCACACAGAATATGTAACAGATATGAGTTTCATGTTTTGCTGTGGCGAAGAAGAGAAGAATTGTGGGTCAGAACTGGTATATCTGGATATCAGTGGATTTGATACTTCCAATGTAGAAAATATGAGTTGGATGTTTGCCGGATGTAGTCTGACTGAGCTGGATGTCAGTCATTTTGATACATCGAAGGTTACGAGCATGCAGAATATGTTTTATAACCTGGGTGTGAGTGAGTTGGATGTGAGTGGGTTTGATACCGGAAACGTAACGGATATGAGCAGGATGTTTGGATGCTGCTTTAATCTGACAGAACTGGATGTGAGTGGGTTCGATACCGGAAATGTAACGGATATGAGTGGGATGTTTGATAATTGTTATAATTTGTCAGAACTGGATGTCAGCCATTTTGACACAGGAAACGTTAAAAATATGCAGTCCATGTTTTTTGAATGCGAAAATCTGGTGGATTTGGATGTCAGTGGCTTTAACACAAGTAACTGTACAAATATGGCCGGTATGTTCAGTGGTTGTGCGAATTTAAGTGTAGATGTCAGTGGCTTCGATTTTTCGTTAATTGATAGTTCCGTTTTGGAACAATATTATGGAAATGATTATTCCAGGTACTTAGGATTGACAGAATGAATGACGATGAACCGGGCGTGAATTGTATCAGGCAGAGAAAAATGGACAATTATCACTTATAGCCATGATAAACTTGTTATTTGCGTATTTGGTATTGATGACGAGGGAAAAAAGAACTTATGAGAAGTAAAAGAAGCAGGACTACAGGAGTATCTCTCATTTTCATGATTTTTCTGTTATTTACCGCATGCGGTAGCAACAGTACGGCCGCATGGCAGGAGCAGTATGACTTGGGTATACAGTATCTGACCGACGGCGACTATTCGGCAGCCGTTGTGGCATTGACCGCGGCAATCGAGACTGAGCCGAAAATGGCTGCTCTTTATATTGCGCGAGGAGATGCATACAGTGCCTGGGCGGAGAAAACGACGGATGTAGCGCTCACGGCCGCGTCTGATGGGGAAACGGTTGAATGGTCTGAAATCACTATCACTGCGGGTGATGACAGCACATATACACTGGGAGAATTGTATGAAAACGCAATTAACGATTATGAGGAAGCAATCAGGTTGATTGAGAGTGGCGAGGCTGTAGACGATTCGCCGGAGGAGCTTTTACAGGAAGCAGATGAAAAACTGCAGAAAATCAAAGACAGGTTTGAAGAAAGCCGTGAGGAATATACGGAGAGAAGCAATGGGCAGCAGACAAACAACGATGCCGAAGCACAGGATGAGGAACTGGTGGAAATCGATTCGAATATTGTTTATCTGCCGGTTTCCCGACATACTTCCGTTAAGGATTATAATAAAGACGGGACATTACATACGAGCTATGAAACGGTATATGAATATGTCTACGACAGTGATACGAGAACATTGACTTCAGAATATATTTCAGGAGATGGAGACAGTACTGTAACCGGCTTTTATGTGTATAATGAATATGGGGAAACGACGGAGACTGTTTCTTACAGCAGCATCAGCGGAACCATATATTCTTCATACACATATGAGTATAATACTGAAGGAAAAATAATTCATACACATATTCTTCGATACAATTATAATGATGGAAGCTTTACTTCGGACAGGACAATCAATCAGAAGTATAATGAGGATGGAATGGTAATCTGGAAAGAACAGATTGTTCTTGACAGTAACGGTAACGAAACCAGAACGACAGAAGAATATGAGTATGACTCGAATGGAAATTGCATCAAGGTTGTTGAGTATAATGCGGAAGGCTTAGTTGAGAGTATGACCGAGTCTGTGTTTGATGCAAATGGAAATATTGTCAGCGACATTACATACATAGATGGAGAGGTTACCGGTTCGACAGAGTATGAATATGAGAATGGCAATTTGACAAAAATTATTACTTTTGACGGTGTAGGAAATATCATCGGTACTGGAAATCAGGAGTATGATGATGCCGGAAATATCATGAAATATAGTTATTATGACGCTGAAGACACGATTGTAAATTACATGGAATACAATGAAAATGGAAATATAACAAAAACTGTACTTTATGACGAGGATGGAAATATAGATTATGTGGTCGAAGATGAGTACGATGAGAACGGAAATGTTTCAGTGTCAATCAGCACTTCCGAAACTTCTACTACGTTGGTTGGCTCAACGACTACAACAATTTATTATGACTCAGTGTCTGTGACAACATATGAATATCTGGCTGTAGAATTCGAGACTCGTTGACGAGATGTCGTGCTTATGTAAAGCGCAAATCCATGAAAGTCATTTTACATGAAGGGGAAGAGCTCTTATGGAAGAAAAAACCAAGGAAGAGAAAAATGCAAAAAAGAAATACCTGCTGATTATAGTGGCCCTGGTCCTGATCGCTATCGCCGTGGCCGCGGTGCTGATCGCGTTAAAGGTGAAGTCCCGCAATACCTGGCAGGAGCAGTACGACCTGGGAATGACGTACCTGGACGAGGGCGATTATGAGCGGGCGGTGGTGGCTTTTACCAAGGCCATCGAGACGGAGCCGAAAAAGGCGGAGGCTTATGAACAGCTGGCACAGTTGTACATCCAGGAGGACAGGCTGGACGAGGCAAAGACGCTGCTGGAGACGGCTGTCACGGTAGCGCAGGGCGATGAGGAGACGATGGAGATCATCACCGAGCTGTACTATGTCAGCCGGCCGGAGCCGCCGACCTCCAGCTATGAGGATGGGGAATATGAGGACCGGATCCGGGTGGAGCTGTATCCTTCCGGGGAGCAGCAGACGATTTATTATACGCTGGACGGGTCGGATCCGACTGAAGAATCTATGGTTTATACAGATCCCCTGATCCTTTACAACGGCGTCAATACAATCAAGGCGATCGTTGTCAATACCACGGGCTATCAGAGCGATATCGCGGTCTTTGCGTATGACGTGCTGATTGAGGATGCGCTGGTGGAGCTGGCGGAGCCGGTGATTGAGCAGATCATCCGCAATAAGCTGGGGCTTTCGTGGGACGAGCCCATCCGCAATGATCATATTGCGCAGATCACAGAACTGTACATCGTGGGGACGGGTGTGGCGACCAGCGCGGATGAAGCTTCGGTTACCCTGCAGGAGGATATGTACAGCGTGAACGGATATTCGTACAGTGTGCCGGTTTACAGCAATATAGAGACGCTGAGTGATGTGCAGTACATGCCGTACCTGGAAACGGTTGTGGCGATTTATCAGCCGGGTCTCGACATCAGCGCCCTGGCCGGATGTGAGAATTTAACGTCGCTCTCGCTTGTCGGCGATGATCTGACAAGCCGCAGCCTGCAGGTTCTGTCCGGTCTGACCGGCCTTGTGCAGCTGAACCTGGGCTGGAATTCTATTCAGAGCATTTCTTCGCTCTCTGCGTTGACCAATCTGGAGGTATTGAGCCTCTGGGGCAACAGCCTGACGGATATTTCACCGGTGTCAGGGCTGACGCAGCTGACTTATCTGGATTTTTCGGATAATTTTGTGACGGATATCACGCCGGTTGCCTCTCTGACAAATCTGACGGCACTGTGGATGTATCATAATTCCGTGACGGACATCAGTCCGCTGGAGAATCTGGTGAATTTACAGGTGCTGATGCTCAGAGATAATCCGATTGAGAATCCGGAAGTGGTGCGCAGTATTTACCCGCACCTGACACGGCTGGATGTGGATCTGCTTGAACTGGGAGGTGAGGACGCATGAAAAAAGGAGCAAAGAAAAAAATCATATTGATTGTGCTGGTCCTCATACTGGCTGCAGCCGCAGCCGCCGGTCTGTTTCTTTTCATGCGAAAAAGGAACGTACAGACTTATATTCAGCAGCAGAATTATGTGGCTTCCAGGCTGCTGGAAATGGGAGATTACGAGGAGGGCAGACAGTTGGCCGCGCAGAGCGAGGCGGGCAGCCCCAATGCTGTGTCCGAAGAACTGCTGGTGCTGGCGATAGCGTTTCAGGAGGATTATGATACTGCCCTGCGGTACGCGGCTTTTTATGATGAGAGCGGTTCAGACGCTGTCCTTGCAGAGCTTTGTGAGAAGATTGAGACGCAGCAGCAGGCTCTGGAAGGACTCTCCGTGGAGTATACTGCGGACTGGGAAGCGGCGGAGGAGTTGAATGCAACCTTTCAGTCTGATCTGCTGATATTGCTTCTGCGTGTGCAGGAGAGCATTTCTGTGAAAAAGGACAGCGCGGCGGTTCTGTCCATGATCAGCATGCTTTCATCAGATGGCTATGGTACGGAAATAGAGTCGGACAATTCCCTCCTTTCAAAGAAGGTGGAGACGCTTTCTTCGCTGGAATCCGGAGACTATGCGGAAGCGCTTGAATCTGCCCAGGAGCTTTTAAACGGGGATTCCTCTTTTGAAAATCGCGCACTTGTCGCGAATATCGCGGCTTCTGGCGGTGCTTCAGACAGTGAGCTCATACAGCAAAACAGCCAGGTGCAGGCGCTGCAGGCGGAAAAATCTGAGCTGCAGTCTCAGCTGTACGATCTGCAGGCACAGTATACAGAAGAAACCAGGGACAATAAAAAACTGAGCCTTGAGGCCCAGATTGAGAAAAAAGAGGAACAGATCGCGCAAAAGGAGGATGAAATCCGCACTACGCCGGTGAAGCAGGCCATCAATTATATTGAAACGACGACGCCCGTCACACAGCGGGATACTGTTTCCTACAAAATTGAGCTGGCGCAGCTGTATTATCAGGCGGATGATGAGGAGAGGGCACAGGAGATTCTGCTGGATCTTCTGAAGGAGAGTCTGGAAGAAAGTCTGGATGAGGATATGGCAGGACTTTTGCTTTCAGAGCTTTTGATAAGCTATCAGGACAGCGGGACTTCATCGGAAACAAAGCAGGCCTGGGAGCGCATTGTCGATCTGCTCAATCTGATGGATACGGATTATTATGGGTATTATTCCGGCTATTATGGCAGCAGCGGGGAGACCTTCTATGATTTTGTGATGGCGCTCTTGGATCAGAAATTTAACGGACTGATTATCCGACGGATTGATTCCACGGCATTTCCAACCGTGAGAGTGACGGTGAATGTCGCGCTGGATCTGGATGAGGAGCTGACGGAAAAGAATTTCACGCTTTACGATATGGGAGTGGAGGTGACGGATTTTAAGCTTCTGGATCAGGAGGAGCTTAATTCGGACGAGGATCTGTCTGTGGTGCTGGTCGTGGACCACAGCGGCAGCATGAGCGGAGACGCGATGACAGATACGAAGTCGGCGGTCGCTTCCTTTATCCGGGATATGGACGAGGAAGTGGATCTGGGTCTGGTGATTTTTGATAATAGCGCTGAGGTGGTGAACTCGCTGGGAAGCACGCACAATGAGCTTTTGCGGGGCATTTCAACGGTTGAGGCCGAAGGCGGCACCAGCATCTATCTGGGACTGGAGTTGGCCGGGGAGGAATTGATGAGCGCGTCCGGCAGAAGGGTGATTATTCTGCTCTCAGATGGTATGGACGGCGATACAGACAGGATCGACGGGGTGCTGGAGACACTGAACAATCAGAACATCTATGTATATACAATCGGCTTCGGCGGCGCTGACACAGAGTATTTAAGCTACATTGCGTCTCAGTGCGGCGGTAAGTTTATTGAGGCTTCCTCCAGTGAGCTTCTGGCGGAAATCTACGCCTCGATCGGCCAGTATATTCAGAATGATTATATCTTTGAATTTACTGCCGTGACAGACACGGAGAATTTCAGCAGGATCCTGCGTGTGGAGGCGGATATTTCTGACGCTTACGCGGAGCGGGAGTACACGGTCGGTGTGGCACTGGAGGATATCTTAAGTGAGGACGAGCAGACGCCGCTCGCGGATTATTTTAAGCAGATCGGCGGCTCCTTTATGGGCTCTGAGGACGCTTTGGATGAGACGGATACAGATTGACGGAGGAGAACAGTGAAAAAGAAAAAGGAAACATTGCAGACGAAAATCGGGATTTCTATCAGACTGATTCTTGGACTTTTGCTTCTACTCCTGGGACTTTGGCTGTGGACGAAAACCTTGGGAACGCAGCTGTTATTCACGGATGTGACAATTGGCAGGGTCAGCCGGTTCTGGTTTATCCCGGTTGTTATTGGTCTGGTACTGCTTATGACGGTGGTTTATTCCATTGTACGTAAGCCGAAGCCGGAGAATGAAGGGAAGGAGGAGCAGGCGCCGGCAGAGGCGGAGCCTGCCAATGCAGAATCACAGACACAGTCAGCGGCGGCGTCTGATGGGACTGAAGAGCAGGTGCCTGCAAAGACGGAGCCTGATGGGACTGAAGAGCAGGTGCCTGCAGAGGCGGAGCCTGTCGTGAAGGAGTCTCAGCCGTCCGCTGAGGCAGAGGACGTTGCCAATGAGCCCCAGGCGCAGGCAGAGCAGGAGACAGATATAAAAAATCCCTGAAAAGCTAAAACATTTTCTGCCATCCCTTGCCTTTTCTCTCCTTTCCTGCTATACTTCCTCCTTGTGGTCAGATTAGCTCGGATCACAAAAAAGGACAGCAGCGCTGCCGCAGTGGCAATGCGGTGAGCTGCCGGGAAAACCAAAGAAAGGAGAGCTATGGAAAGAAGTATTTTTACCTCAGAGAGTGTAACCAAAGGGCACCCGGACAAGGTCTGCGATCAGATTTCGGACGGAATCCTGGATGCTGTTTTGGCGAACGATCCAAATGCCCATGTGGCCTGTGAGACCACGGCGACTACGGACGCTGTACATATTATGGGCGAGATCACTGCCGCCTGCGCGGCAGACTACGAGGCTGTGGCCAGAGAGGTGATACGCAGCATTGGCTATACCGTACCGGGCATAGGCTTTGATGCAGATACCTGCCAAATCCGGGTGGATATCCACGAGCAGTCCCCTGACATCGCGATGGGCGTGAACAGGGAGACTGAGGAGGAAAGCGGCGCGGGCGACCAGGGAATTATGTTTGGTTACGCCTGCACGGAGACGGAGAGTCTCATGCCGTTACCCATTGAACTGGCACACAGACTGACGAAGAGACTGACTTTTGTCAGGGAGGAGGGCATTCTGCCGTATCTGCTCCCGGACGGGAAGGGTCAGGTGTCGGTGGAGTATGATGAGGCAGGAAAACCGGCTTGTGTTACGGCTGTGGTGGTTTCCACACAGCACAAGGAGGAGGTATCGCTTGAACAGCTGCGGCAGGATATTTTAAGAGAAGTGATTCTGCCTTCTGTTCCGGAGCATTTGCTTACTCAGAATACAAAGTTTTACATCAACCCCACCGGTCGTTTTGTCATCGGCGGACCTGCGGGCGACACGGGGCTGACCGGGAGAAAGATCATTGTAGATACCTACGGCGGCTACGCCCGGCACGGCGGCGGTTGCTTCTCCGGCAAGGATCCCTCCAAGGTGGACCGCTCCGCGGCCTACATGGCGCGCTACATCGCCAAAAATGTGGTGGCTGCCGGACTGGCTGACAAGTGCGAGGTGCAGTTAAGCTATGCCATCGGCGTGGCGGAGCCGGTCAGCGTCCTGGTGGATACCTTCGGTACCGGCCGGGTTTCCAATCACCGGATCAGCGAGCTGATCAGAAGAGATCTGGATTTGCGCCCGGCGGCTATTATCAGAAGGCTTGACCTGCGGCGGCCGATTTATTTACAGACCGCGGCCTATGGACATTTCGGCAGCAATACCGCCGACATGACCTGGGAGCAGACCGATCTTAAGCCTGTCTGGGCCGCTGAACTGAATTAAGGACATGATAAAAGCCGGACTTCCCGATTTGAGAAGTCCGGCTCTTTTGTCTTTTGTATGGAGTGCGACCGTCAGGGTTCCAGTTCCTCTGTCGGGATTCCGAGAGACTGTAATCTGGCCTTTAAGATTTTCTCCTGGTAGGCGAGTTCTTTGTCGCGGTCCTCGGCGTTTTTGAGACGCTGCAGATTCACATATTCTCTGATGGTCTGGTCTTTCAGTTCTTTTTCAGTCATTCCTGCTACCTCCATGAATTTGGCCTCCTTCCTTTCATCCTGACGTATATTTAATTCTTTTGTGTGTATGGATATTATACTTCATGCTGCCGATTCTTTCAAGGTTTCCTGACAGAATAAAATTGAATTGCCTGTTGTGAAAGGCTGTGGGATTGTGCTATACTAATCACATATGGATAAAAACGGAAGGCGTCCGGGATGAACACAAACTCGCGCAGATTGCGTGTGAAACTGACACAACTCTATATGGATATGCGCTTAAAGAAAATCACCCGCTTAGAATGGATGGCGGCCTCGGAGGAAACGGTACACCTGCTCCTTGAGGAGGATGACGTGGATATCAGCGCCCAGCTGTTTTTTGCGCAGCTGTGCATTATGCGTCAGGACGCTGCGTCTGTGGAGGATCTGCTGGATCAATGCTCCGTCTGGCTCTTAGACTATTCTGACCGCTTTCCGGTCTGCCACGCCTATTATCTGTACCTGACGAGCCTTTTGCAGGAGGATGACGAATACGACTTAAAGGTCATCGGCAAGCTGTCGGAGCTTTCCTTAAAATATCCGTCCAAATGGCAGATTTCCTGGTTCTATTATTATTTAAATAAAAACAATATGGCGGACGCCGCCGAGCAATATCATTACCTGAAGGGGATGTTCATCCGCGGTTGCAGGAGCCCGCTCATGTATCTGGAAGCGCGGGTGCTGATTGAGAGGAATCCGACCTTTGTTTATGAAACTTCAGAGTTTGAGGAGCACCTGCTTCTGTTTATGCTGCGGCATACCGGTGTTTCCATTTCACTTGCCAGGACCGCTTCGGATTACCTGGCCACGATGAATTATTACAGACCGCTTTATCTTCCTGTCCTGAAAGGATTATATGATGTGGCTCCGGGACATGTACTGGCGGAGGCAATCTGCAGACAGGGAATCCTGGGAGGCCACAGAGAGCGGGGAATGACCGCCTGGTACCGTAAAGGGATCGATCAGGGCTTTAATCTGAACGGTCTTTACGAGATTTATCTGGATTCTTTACCGGTTGAAAAGTGGAAGATGGACGGGGAGGAGTTATCGCCTGAGCGCGCCATCCCCATGCAGGTTCTGCAGTATTTTGCCCATGCGCCTCAGCCGGAGGAGGTGCGCTGCGCTTACCTTTATGCTGTTGTACATAAATATCGCGCGCAGTGGCTTTCTCTTTATAAAGAATATGAGCCGCTGATTCAGCCCTTTATGATGGATCAGTTCAGGCAGGGGAAGGTCAATGCCGGTCTTTGCTATCTGTATAGCAATTTTCTCGTTTCCCCCATGCTCTCGTCGGGTCAGGGGGAGCTTCTGGCGGATGTCTGTTATTCCTGCACGGTCACGGGGCTTTCTCTCACGGAAGGAACCGCCATCGTGGAGTATCAGGATTACTGGCAGGAGATTGAGGCGCGGATTGTTGACGGGACGGCAGTTCTGCCGCTGTTCGGTACGCACTATGTCCTCTGGGCGCAGGATGCGTTTGGCAGACGGTATCCCTGTCCGGATGCAGTGGTGGAGCCCATGATGGATCGTCATGGCTGGGCGGCCTGGCTGTGTGATCATGCTTCGGAGTATGGCCTCTATCAGCTGGCTTTGATTGAGGAAACACCTGATGAGGAGCTGATCGGGCTTTTGCCGGGGGTGCTGAAGGTGTTCGCGGATCCGCTTGTGACGGACGCGTTCAAGAGAGATTTCGCCTCCCGTTTTGTACCGCTTTTGGATCAGGCGAACCGGACGCAGGAAATAGAGCAGATTATGGCTGCGGTCTTTGGAGAGAGCCCTGAGGGATTTGCTGAGGAGCTTTCTTTCTGGCAGAATCTGTATCAGGAGGAGCGGATCGGCACATACGGCGTGAGCTTTCTGATGCGATATCTGGATGTGGATCTTACGCAGAAAGGGATCCTTTTTACCAGAGCGCAGGCACTTTTGGCCGATACATCGGCCTTCGCGGGCAGTCTTTTAGAGCAGATGACACAGGAGCAGTATCTGCTTCCCAACGCACAGCAGATTCTGGAGGCCTGTCAGGAGGGCGATGTTGCTCTGTTGCAGTCCTTCCTGGAATTTGCCTGCGGCCAGTACTTTCTGGAAAAGAAAGCCATTGATCCAAAGCAGCTGCAGTTGATAGCGGATCTGGCCGGACAGGAAACAGATTTTTCCACGATCGTGCGCTTAAGTTTTCTGGAGAGCATCTTAAAGGATGGCTTAGGAAAGCAGAAGCAGGAGATATTGGATCTGGCGTCGTCGTATCTGTCTCAGTTTTATCATGATGGTGTCTATTTTACCTGGTTTCAGTCCTTCCACACGCTTTGCGAGGCGCTTTTAGAGAAGGAAGCCTGTCAGGTTGTGGAGTACAGAGGATTACAGTATGGTTCCGTCTGGCTGCGATGCAGTGTGGACGGGCGGGAGGATTTAAAAAAGGAGGAATCCTTTGACCTTCCGATGGAAAAGGTCTGCGAGGGCGTTTACACCGGGAAGTTTCTGCTTTTCTGGGGAGAGCGGCTGCACTATGAGGTCTGTACACTGGATGGTACACAGGAAATCGTCTTAAAACAGGGCGTCGAGCAGTGCGGAGCTGTTTTCGATGAACACAAAAGCCGCTACAGCCGTATCAATGAGATGCTTTATGAGCGCGAAATGAGAGAGAATAACAAGCTATATCAATCACTGGAAGATTACTTTAAGATGGACGCCATGACCGGGCTTTTTGTTCCAAAGTAATAAAAAGGATGCCATGTTTGAAAAATCAGAATTCCTGGAGAAATTAAACAGTCAAAAAGGTGGCGCTGGTCGTCTTCTGCTGGGGATAGACCTGGGCAGAAGCTATGCCCAGCTGAGCCTTTACACAGAAGAAATGGCAGAACCGATATCTGTTCCGGCCGTCGCGGGTGGGGAGGTTTATGCGTTTCCGGCTGTACTCGCGCTGTATCGCAGCCGCTTTTACGCTGGATTTGAGGCCGAGCGTATCAGACAGCTTCCTGACGCGGTATGCTTTGAATCTGTGTTTGAGCTGGCGCTTACGGAGGATCAGGTGACGGCGGGCGGCCGCGTTTACGAGACGAGGGAGCTTTTGCATCATTTCTTACGTCTGTCCCTGCAGCTGATCGGAGAATATGGCAGGGCGGATCAGGCGGCAGCCGTGATGTTTACCACATATCTGGAGCAGGAGGCTGCGCTGCAGGAGAGGGCTTACAGGATTCTGTCCTATGCTACAGCTCGTTTGTTTTCCAAAAAGACGAAGATGTATCTGCAGACCCGCTCCGAGACGCTCTTTCATTTTCTGCTTAAGGATCCGGAGAAACTGTGGGAAAATAACGCTCTGATTTTTGATTACCAGAAGGAAGGCATGACCGGGTGGTACTGCACCCTGGAGGGCAGTATGGTGCCCAGATCGGTGCATTTTACACGTCTGTCACCCTGCGAAATGCCGCCTGTTGCGGACGCAGAAGAGGAACAGCCTTATTTTAAACAGGAGCTGGATGCGGAATTCTGTGCGGTCTTAAAAAATCTGAGCGGCAAATCCTGCGGAGTGACCTGGCTCATCGGCGAGGGTTTTAAGGGCGACTGGATGGACCGGTCTTTGGATATTCTGCTGGATAACGGCAGGGTGTTTCAGGGCAATCAGGTGTACAGTCTGGGCGCTTGCCTGACCCTTTTGCAGATGGAAACGGAAGATGAGGCGCTGAAAGGATATGCGTTTTTCAACGATACGGATATCCGCTGGCATATTGGCTTAAACTGCCGCCGCCAGGGACTGCTGACGGAAAATCTGGCGGAGGAATATGTACCGGTCTTTGAGGTAGGAACCCATGTCGGCAGCTGTCATGAGAGAATTTATCTGCTTCCGGACAGGAACGAGGAGCTGGTGATACTGGCACGGTCTGTGCATGACGGGACGATCAAGCGGCTGGATGTTCCGATCGGGGAGCTGGCGGATAAGCCTCTGGGAGAGAACAGACTTATGGTGGAGTTTGATTTCCTGAATATTTCCACGCTGCAGGTACAGGTTACGGATGTGGGACTTGGCTCTCTGGTGCCGGGCAGCGGCAAAACCGTGACGCAGACTTTCACGCTGGATTAGATTAGGAGGCGTGCATGTTTATCAGTGAAAGTGAAACCGCACAGACGGGATATTATATAGCCGAAATGCAGCTGACGGTCTACAGTCTGGAGGAGCTGGTCTGGGCACTTTGTCATAAAGGCTTTCTTTTAAGTGAGGACTTTGCAGATGAAGAACTGGCACAGTGGCTGCATACACAGTGCTGCTGCACGGACCTGGCCTATCGTCTGGCGCAGTCTGTGCAGAGAAAGGACGGACTGATTGCTTTTGTGGTGACGATCCTGCGCTATGCCGGATATGTCTCCGAAAAAGAGATCGAAAGAGTCCGGGAATCATTGAGTGCGGGTGAAAAGTGGTCCTACCTGGAAAAACGCAAAAAGGAAGGAGACCTGTATCTGGAAGGGCAGAAGTATTATCAGGCGCTTTCCTCTTATCAGAAGCTGATGAGCGAGCTGCCGGAGGGCGAGGTCAAGCTGCGCGCGTCTCTCTGGCATAATATTGGCGTTGCGCAGGCGAAGCTCTTTCTGTTCGACGCTGCGATGGAGTCGTTTGCCGAGGCTTATCAGCTGATTCCGGATGAGGATACATTTGCGCAGTGGCTTGCGTGCGCGAGGATTGTGCTGCCGAACCGGGAATACCTGGACTATCTGGGAGAAAATCCGGAGATCACCGACCAGTCTCTGAAGCTGGAGGAGCAGATCAATAAGCTCACCGGCGCTTTGGAGAGTTCCCCGCAAGGGGAGGAGCTGGAAAAGTTAAAGGAGTGGCTGACATACGGAAGCGAGGAAGGGGTCTATCTGGCGAGCGGACGTCTCTTAAAGACGCTGATGAAGGATTACCGCCAGTGTTATCAGGAGAACGGAAGCTGAAGTGAATATAACTTGAGATTGCAATTTCAGATACTTCGTTATATAATTGTTGAGGTTTGATTACAATTCCCCACCGGGGACGAGAGGAGAATTTTTATGAAGAAACTGGAACAGCTCTACGAGGGCAAGGCGAAAAAGGTATTTGCAACGGATGATCCGGATATCGTGATCGTGGATTACAAGGACGACGCGACCGCGTTTAACGGTGAGAAAAAGGGTACCATCGTGGGTAAGGGTGTCATCAACAATAAGATGACCAACCATATTTTCCAGATTCTGGAAAAAGAAGGGGTGCCGACGCACTATGTCGAGCAGTTAAGTGACCGCGAGACCGCCGTGAAAAAGGTGGAGATCGTACCGCTTGAGGTAATCGTGAGAAACGTAGCGGCCGGAAGCTTTTCCAAAAGACTCGGCGTTCCGGAGGGTGTTGTTCTCAAAGAGCCGACCATTGAGTTTTCCTATAAAAATGACGCGCTGGGTGATCCGCTGATCAACAGCTATTTCGCGGTAGCCCTGGATCTGGCGACCTGGGAAGAGATTGAGATCATCAAAAAGTATACCTTCAAGGTCAATGAGGTGCTGAAGGCGTATTTTCTGCAGGCCGGGATCAAGCTGATTGATTTCAAGATCGAGTTCGGCCGTTATCATGGACAGATCATCTTAGCGGATGAGACAAGCCCCGACACCTGCCGTCTGTGGGATGTCGAGACCAACGAAAAACTGGACAAGGACCGTTTCCGCAGAGACTTAGGAAACGTGGAGGAAGCCTACAACGAAGTATTTGAACGCCTGGGGTTATAAAATATGCCATTTTACTTAAACGACACCTCCGCGGCGGATGACAGCCTGCACGAGGAGTGCGGTGTGATGGCCGCGTATGACTTTGACGGAGGCAGTGTGTCCGGCAGTATCTATTATGGACTTTTAGCCTTACAGCATCGCGGCCAGGAGAGCTGCGGCATTGCCGTCAGCAACACCTCGGCCGATGGCTGCAGGGTCTTAAGCCACCGCGATATGGGACTTTTGAGCGAAGCGTTTGACGCTGCGAAGCTGGATTCGCTGAAGGGAAATATCGGCGTGGGACATGTGCGCTATTCCACAGCCGGCAGTTCCACCAGAGAGAATGCCCAGCCCCTTGTGTTAAATTATATCAAGGGAACGTTGGGACTGGCGCACAACGGCAATCTGATTAACGCCCCTGAACTGCGCAATGAGCTCGCATACAGCGGCGCGATTTTCCAGACCACCATTGATTCCGAGCTGATCGCCTATCTGATCGCGCGGGAGAGGGTGAATCAACCAACCATTGAAAAGGCGGTCAGTGCCGCCATGAAAAAGATCAAGGGGGCTTATTCCCTGGTGATCATGTCCCCCAGAAAGATTATCGGCGTCCGGGATCCCTTTGGCTTCAGGCCGTTGTGTATCGGCGTAAGGGACAATACTTATTTCCTGGCCAGCGAGAGCTGTGCCCTGGACACCATCGGAGCTGATTTTATCCGTGATGTGGAGCCGGGGGAAATTGTCACGATTACCCCGAAATACGGTATTCAGTCCGATCGTTCCAACTGTATTCCCAGAGAACAACACGCGAGATGTATCTTTGAATATATTTATTTTGCGAGGGCAGACTCTGTGCTTGACGGCATGAGTGTGTACAATTCACGCATGCTTGCCGGCAAATATCTGGCGATGGATTCGCCTGTGGATGCGGATATGGTGGTGGGTGTTCCGGAATCAGGCAATGTGGCCGCCATGGGCTACGCCGCGCAGTCCGGGATTCCTTATGGTACCGCTTTTGTGAAAAACAGCTATATCGGCCGGACCTTCATTAAGCCCCGTCAGAAAAACAGAGAAAACAGCGTGCAGGTCAAATTAAATGTCCTGCGGGACGCGGTGCAGGGCAAGCGGATCATTATGGTGGATGATTCGATCGTGCGCGGCACGACGTCGAATCAGATTGTATCCATGCTGCGTGAGATGGGAGCCAAAGAGGTACACATGCGCATCAGTTCGCCTCCGTTTTTATGGCCGTGCTATTTTGGCACGGATGTGCCGGCGAGAGAGCAGCTGATCGCTTATAACCGCACCATTCCTGAAATCTGTAAGGTGATCGGCGCGGATTCACTTGATTATCTGAAAATTGAGAGACTGCCTGAAATCGCGGGCGGCCTGGAGATCTGCAACGGCTGCTTTACGGGCCATTATCCCCTGGATCCGCCGGTTGAGGATATCAGAGGTGACTTCGAAAAATAAACGGAGGAAAAATTATGCCCAATGACAGATATGTAAGTCCCCTGTCGGAACGCTACGCCAGCAAGGAGATGCAGTACATTTTCTCACCCGACATGAAATTCAGCACCTGGAGAAGACTCTGGGTGGCTCTGGCGGAGACGGAAATGGAGCTGGGCCTGCCGATCACGCAGGAACAGATCGACGAGATGAAGGCTCACATCACCGATATCAACTATGACGTGGCAAAAGCGCGGGAGAAGGAAGTCCGCCACGATGTCATGAGCCATGTGTATGCCTACGGCGTGCAGTGCCCAAAGGCGAAGGGCATCATTCACCTGGGGGCCACTTCCTGCTATGTCGGAGACAATACGGATATTATTGTCATGAGAGAGGCCTTACGCCTGGTGCGCAAAAAGCTGATCAACGTTCTGGCCGAGCTGGCAAAGTTCGCGGACCGCTATAAGGATCTGCCGACCCTGGCCTTCACGCATTTCCAGCCGGCGCAGCCTACCACGGTGGGAAAGCGCGCGGCGCTCTGGATGCAGGAGTTCATGCTGGATCTGGAGGATCTGGATTATGTGCTCGGCAGCCTGAAGCTTTTGGGCTCCAAGGGCACCACCGGTACACAGGCTTCCTTCCTGGAGTTATTTAACGGTGATCAGGAGACGATTGACAAAATCGATCCCATGATCGCGCAGAAGATGGGCTTCAAAGAGTGTTATCCGGTTTCCGGCCAGACCTATTCCCGTAAAGTGGATACCCGTGTTATGAATGTGCTTGCCGGAATTGCCGCCAGCGCGCACAAGATGAGCAATGATATACGTCTTCTGCAGCATTTAAAGGAGGTGGAGGAGCCCTTTGAGAAGAGTCAGATCGGTTCTTCTGCCATGGCTTATAAGAGAAATCCCATGCGCAGTGAGCGCATTGCCTCTTTAAGCCGCTATGTGATGGTGGACGCCATGAATCCGGCAATTACCTCCGCAACGCAGTGGTTTGAGAGAACATTAGACGATTCGGCGAACAAGCGTCTGTCCATTCCGGAGGGCTTCCTTGCGGTGGACGGTATTCTGGATCTGTGTCTGAATGTTGTGGACGGCCTGGTCGTTTATGAGAAAGTCATTGAGAAGCACATCATGAGCGAGCTGCCTTTCATGGCGACTGAGAATATCATGATGGACGCGGTCAAGCGCGGCGGTGACCGTCAGGAGCTGCACGAGCGCATCCGCAACCTTTCCATGGAAGCGGGTCGCAATGTGAAGGAAAAGGGTCTGGACAATAACCTGCTGGAGCTGATCGCCGCAGATGAAACCTTTGGCCTTTCCTTAGAGGAGCTTCAGGCCTGTATGGAGCCATCCCACTATGTGGGACGGGCGAAGGAGCAGACGGAGCGCTTTTTATTAAACGTGGTGCAGCCGGTGCTGGATGCAAACAGGGACATTCTTGGCGTGAAGGCTGATATTTCCGTTTGATTCGGGAGAAGTAAGACAGATAAAGGGGACATTTCCCTGCTATCAAACTATATTATATTCCCTGCGGCGTTATCTGCTTGCGGTGTCAAGCTGTATCTGCCGGGGAAAAGGAGAAGAGCATTATGGTAAAAGCAGTAGTAGGAGCCAACTGGGGCGATGAGGGCAAGGGTAAAATCACGGACATGATGGCCGAGAACGCCGACATCGTCATCCGCTTTCAGGGCGGCGCAAACGCGGGACATACCATCAAGAATTCCTATGGCAAGTTCGCGCTGCATTCTCTGCCGAGCGGTGTGTTTTACGGCCATACCACCAATATTATCGGAAATGGGGTGGCACTGAATATTCCGATTCTGTTCGGAGAGATTCAGTCCCTGGTGGAGAAAGGGGTGCCAATGCCGCATATTCTGGTCAGCGACCGCTGCCAGATTGTCATGCCCTACCATGTGCTTTTTGACCAGTATGAGGAGGAGCGCCTGGGTAAAAAGGCTTTCGGTTCCACCAAATCCGGGATCGCACCCTTTTATTCCGACAAATATGCCAAGATCGGTTTCCAGGTCAGCGAGCTTTTTGACGAGGATCTGCTTCAGGAGAAGGTGGAAAGTACGGTTTCCTATAAAAACGTGATTCTGGAGCATGTTTATCATAAGCCGACAATCAATCCTGATGAGCTGCTGGAAACCTTACACCAGTACCGGGACATGGTAGCTCCTTATGTATGTGATGTCAGCGCATTCCTGGACAAAGCGCTAAAGGAAGGCAAGACGATTCTGTTGGAGGGACAGCTTGGAACCTTAAAGGATCCGGATCATGGGATTTATCCCATGGTGACTTCTTCCTCCACGCTGGCGGCTTACGGCGCGATCGGGGCGGGTATTCCTCCTTATGAAATCAGTCAGATCGTTACGGTTTGTAAGGCCTATTCCTCCGCAGTGGGTGCGGGTGACTTCGTATCCGAGATTTTCGGAGAGAAGGCTGAGGAGCTGCGCAGACGCGGTGGTGACGGCGGCGAGTACGGTGCGACGACCGGACGTCCCAGACGTGTGGGCTGGTTTGACTGTGTGGCCAGCAAATATGGCTGCCGCCTGCAGGGTACCACAGATGTTGCCTTTTCTGTGCTGGACGTGCTGGGGTATCTGGACGAAATCCCGGTGTGTGTAGGCTATGACATTGAGGGGGAGATCACGACGGATTTCCCGGTGACTGTGAAGCTGAACAGAGCGAAACCTGTCTGGAAGGTGCTGCCGGGCTGGAAATGTGATATCGCCGGTATCCGCAGCTACGAGGAGCTGCCGCAGGCCTGCAGGGATTATGTGGAGTTTATTGAGGAGCAGATCGGATATCCCATTACCATGATCAGCAATGGGCCATCCAGATCGGATATTATTTACAGAGAAAGCCCGCTGAAAAAATGAATGGACGGACTCCATCCGGCGTCATGTACATTCTTAAAAGTATGATTTTTGAAAAAGCAGCTGCAGTATGGTTACTCATTTGCGTACCTGCACAGCAACACACTTGATAGCATTTCAGGATGTCGGAAGTGCTCTGACAGCACTTCCGGCACTCATATATCATTAATAACAGCAATATTCCTTTTATCACTTTCCATTATGAATTTACACCGAAAGGACGTTTGCTTCTGTTTAAGCGAAACGTTCTTTGCGGTATTATGATCCGGGAGAAAAATCAGATGATTCATATCAGTCGGCGAACCCGGATTCGGGATATTTTTACATTGCAGAGGGAGGATTTTTTATGAAGACAGAGGGAGACAATCAATGAGGGAAAAATATGAGTCGCTGAGCCTGGCCGAGTTAAAGGAGGTCGCGAAATTCAGAGGACTGCGCGGTGTTTCCGCCATGAAAAAAGCGGATCTGGTGGACGCCATGCTGAAGCTGGATGAGGAACTGAAACAGAAAGAGGAAGAGGAGAAAAAAGCTTCTGAAAATACAGAGCCTGAAAGAAACACGCAAAGCAGGCCGCAAACAGGCAGACAGGCGATGAACCGCCAGCCCGGTAAAAGAGTGCCCGGCCGGCCGGGAGGGAGAGTATCCGCGTCCGGTTCTTATGGGAACCGTTTGGCTGGTAATCATGATGAAAATAAGACCGAGAGAAGACCGAGCGGAGACAGAACAGTACAGACAGCCACGCCTGATACGAGAACAGCACAGTCTGCCGTGGATGATGTCAGAACGGAGCAACCGCCCGTGTCCGATGGCAGGATCGAGTACGTAGCGCATACACAGCCTGCTGCGCAGATACAGACAGAGGAGGCAGCCGCTTCACAGGCGGAATTTGAGCAGCCAACGTTTCGGAAATCTTTTGAGAACGGCGGTTCCGAATTAGACAGCGGTGTGGAGGCACGCGGTATTTTAGAGGTGATGCCGGACGGATTCGGCTTTATCAGAAGCGATAATTATATGCCGGGAGACCAGGATGTCTATGTGTCCCCAAATCAGATCCGCCGCTTCAATTTAAAGACCGGCGATGTGCTTTGCGGCAATACCCGCGTGAAGATCGACAAGGAAAAATATCGTGCCCTGCTGTATGTCAAGACGGTCAACGGATATAACCCGGATGTGGTGGCAAAACGCCCGAATTTTGAGGATCTGACACCGATTTTCCCGGATGAGCGTCTGGTGATGGAGCATCCAGGCTGCAGCGTGGCCATGCGGGTAATGGATCTTTTAAGTCCCGTGGGAAAGGGACAGCGTGGCATGATTGTTTCCCCACCCAAAGCCGGCAAGACGACCCTCTTAAAGGCGGTGGCGCAGTCCCTCATTCACAATAATCCGGATGTACATCTGATCATTCTGCTGATCGATGAGCGTCCTGAGGAAGTGACTGATATGAAGGAGGCTATTCAGGGACATAACGTGGAGGTTATCCATTCTACCTTTGACGAGTCCCCCGAGCATCATAAGCGTGTGGCGGAGATGACCATCGGCCGCGCCAAAAGGCTCGTGGAGCAGAAGCAGGATGTGTGCATTCTCTTAGACAGCATCACCAGACTGACCCGGGCTTACAACCTGACGGTTGTGCCCAGCGGACGTACGCTTTCCGGCGGTCTCGATCCGGCGGCTCTGTATATGCCGAAACGTTTCTTCGGCGCAGCCAGAAACATGCGGGAGGGCGGCAGCCTGACCATTCTGGCGACGGCGCTTGTGGAAACCGGTTCCAAGATGGACGATGTGGTGTATGAGGAATTCAAGGGCACCGGCAACATGGAGATCATTCTCGACCGTAAATTGTCAGAAAAGCGGATTTTCCCGGCGATCGACATTCCCAGATCCAGCACCAGAAGAGAGGATCTGCTTTTATCAAAGGAAGAGCAGGAGGCCGTGACGATTTTGCGGCGCGGCTTAAACGGCATGAAGCCGGAGGAGGCGGTGGACCGTATCCTGGAGCTGTTCAGCCGCACACGCAGCAATGATGAGTTCGTGCAGATTGTGAGAAAGCAGAGAATCTTCTGAGTGGCTGAGAATAGTAACGGAATGTAAAAAATTTTAAAAAATCTCTTGCAAAATAAGTATAGGTCTGCTATCATGAATAAGCTGTCTGTTTTAAGACAGTAAGGATGAGAACGACTATTTATCATATAGAGAGGTGAATTACGATGAAAGAGGGAATACATCCTAAGTATTATCAGGCGACAGTGACCTGCAACTGCGGCAACACCTTTGTGACCGGCTCCACCAAACCGGAGATCCATGTGGAGATCTGCTCCAAGTGTCATCCGTTTTATACCGGACAGCAGAAGGCAGCTCAGGCTCGCGGACGTATTGATAAGTTCAACAAGAAATACGGTATGCAGTAAAAGGTTGAAAAGGTTGAGGTTGAGGTGTATGGCATCTCAACCTTTTTATTTTATGATACAAGGGGATTACGGGGAGCGGTTTCTGCGAAGCCATCCATGGTTTCATACCCTTTTGTCGATTTCATTTTTACCGTAAAACGGAGGAAGTTATGTCACGAAAAAAGGCAAAGCAGCACTACTGCGGCGTCGGTGGACAGGCCGTCTTAGACGGCATCATGATGCGAAACGGCAATGATTACGCGATTGCAGTTCGAAAGACTGACGGCACCATTGCTGTGGAGAAAAAGGTAGGAAAGAAGAAAGAAAAGGGCATACTTTCCAGGATTCCCTTTGTCAGAGGCGTTGTGAATTTTATAGACAGTCTGCGGATCGGGTTTCAGAGTCTGAATTTTTCCGCTGAGATCGGTATGGAGGATCTGGAAGAGGAACCCGGACGAATTGAGCGTTTTTTAAAAAAGCATTTTGGTGATAAGGCCAATGACATTATTATGAGTCTTACTGTGTTTGCGGCGGTCATCCTTGCGGTAGCTGTCTTTATTATGCTGCCCTATGGGCTGGCTGCTTTCGCGGGTCAGTATATTCAGAGCAACATGCTGCTTTCTGTTTTTGAGGGTATTTTAAGACTTTTGATTTTTATCGGCTATGTGACGTTAATCGGATTGATGGAAGACATTGACAGAATGTACATGTACCATGGCGCGGAGCATAAATGTATCAACTGTATCGAACGCGGTAAACCGCTGACGGTACGCAATGTGCGCCGCTCGAGCAGGCTGCACCCCAGGTGCGGCACCAGCTTTATGCTTTACGTGATGGTGATTTCCTGTGTGTGCTTTTTCTTTGTTCAGGCGTCCAATCCGCTGTTAAGGCTTTTGTACCGTCTGCTTCTGATTCCGGTGATCGCGGCGGTGTCGTATGAATTGATTCAGCTGGCGGGCCGCAGTTCCAATCCGATTGTGAAGCTTTTGAATCTGCCGGGGATGGGCATGCAGATGCTGAGCACCAGAGAGCCGGACGATGAGATGATCGAGGTCGCTATTCAGGCCGTGGAGGCTGTGTTTGACTGGGAAGGCTACCAGGAGGTGGTCTTCGGTGCTGTGGAGACAGAGGATGTTTCAGAGGAGGAACCGGACGGCGGTATTGACCAGGCTTCCGAAGAAGAGACAGAATATGATGAGATAGATGAAGCCGGATATGAAGCCGCACAGGATGCACAGGCTGAATATGAAGAGGCGGAAGAGCGCGAAGCGGAATACGCGCAGACAGGTGATGAGCTGGCAGATGAACGCATAGATGACATTGCAGAGGCTTACGGGATGGAATGCGAACCTCCGGAAAAACCGGAAGAAAAACCGGAAGAAGAGCCGGCGGAAGAGCTGATGGAAGAAACAGAGGGAGAACGGGAAGAAGAACTGTTGGAAGAACCCGAAGAAGAGTCCGAAGAGGAAGCCGAAGGCGAACTATGGGAAGTGCCGGAGGAAGAGCCAGAAGAACTCGGGGAAGAATTTGAAGAAGAGCCGGAAGAAGAACCCGAAGAAGCGCCTGAAGCATATATGGGAGAAGAATTTGCTGAGGAGTCCGAGGAGGATGAAATCCAGCGCGAAAACGCGGAAATTCTTGCATATCTGGATCGCCTGATCGCGGAGGAAATGAAACAGGACATCGAAGAAGACACGGATGAGACAGATGACGCTGATGGGACAGATGAACCGGAGGATGATACAGATTTTGCCGATGCGACAGGCAGCGATGACGCGGCGGATAATGACGACGGTGCGCCGGACAATGCAGATGGAACAGATGGTGCGTACAGAGTTCGCAGCGAGGAAGAAGCCGGCCGGGAGATAGAGGAACTGCTGGAACATGACTTATAGGGACGCGTACAGACAGGGAGCGGCACTTTTAAAAGAAGCGGGAATCGCGGAATATGACCTGGACGCAGCCGTTTTGCTGGAAGCTATCTGCGCCGTCACGCGCCAGGATCTGCTTGTCTTTGGGGACAGTGTGCTTTCAGAAAATGCAGAAAAAGCTTATTTTCAGGCGATTTGGCTGCGCTGTAGCCGCGTGCCTCTGCAGCATATCACAGGTGTTCAGGCTTTTATGGGGCTTGATTTTATTGTGAATGCGGATGTACTGATTCCCAGACAGGATACGGAGACGGTGGTGGAGTGTGCGCTTCAGGTTTTAAAGCCCGGGATGGAGCTTCTGGATCTGTGCACAGGCAGCGGCTGCATTTTATTAAGCCTTTTATATCACAGCCAGGGAGTAAGCGGCCTGGGTACGGATATTTCCGAAAAGGCCCTGCTGACGGCGCAGCAGAATCTGGAGCGGATCAACTTAAAAAAGAAGCTGCATGCAGTGTTTTACAAAAGCGACCTGTTTGAGGAGATTGACGGGCGGTTTGACCTGATTGTATCCAATCCGCCCTACATTGCGTCGGATGTGATTGAGACGCTGGAGCCGGAGGTCCGCGATCATGAGCCGCGGCTGGCGCTGGACGGAGCGCGCGACGGCCTGTCCTTTTACAGACGGATGATTCCTGAAAGCCGGGCGCATTTGAAGGACGAAGGTTTCCTGATTCTGGAAATCGGATACGATCAGGGAGCTGCGGTGCGGAAGTTTTTTAACGAGGCAGGCTTTGAGGATGTAAGAATAATGCAGGATCTGGCCGGCCTTGACCGGGTTGTATCGGGAAAATGGAGGAAAGAGAATGTTTGACAAGCTGGATGATTTACTCAATCGTTTTGAGGAAATATTAAATGAGTTAAATGAACCCTCGGTGACTGCCAATCAGGACCGTTTCCGGAAGCTGATGAAGGAGCAGAGCGACTTAACGCCTATCGTGGAGACCTACACAAGCTATAAAAGGGCGAAGCAGGATATTGAGGATTCTGAAGCCATGCTGCAGGAGGAGTCTGATGAGGAGATGCGCGAGCTCTTAAAGGAAACCCTCTCGGAGAGTAAAAAGGCCGTGGAGGAGCTGGAGCAGAAGCTGAAGGTTCTGCTTCTGCCCAAGGACCCCAATGATGACAAAAATGTGATTATGGAGATCAGAGGCGGTGCGGGCGGCGATGAGGCGGCCCTCTTTGCGGCCGAGCTCTATCGTTTATATGTGAAATATGCCCTGAGCAAGGGCTGGAAGGTGGAGACCCAGTATGCCGATGAGAGCGGCATCGGCGGCATGAAGGAGGTTAATTTTCAGATTTCCGGAAAAGGTGCCTATTCCCGCTTGAAATATGAATCCGGTGTGCACCGTGTGCAGAGAGTCCCGGAGACGGAGTCCGGCGGACGTATTCATACCTCCACGGCGACTGTGGCGGTGATGCCGGAAGCGGACGAGGACATTGACATCGTCATTGATGAGAAGGATATCCGCATCGATGTGATGCGTGCCTCCGGCAACGGTGGACAGTGTGTCAATACCACCGATTCTGCGGTGCGTCTGACTCACTATCCCACGGGAATCGTAGTTTATTCCCAGACGGAGAAGAGCCAGCTGCAGAATAAGGCCAAGGCCTTCGCCCTCTTAAAATCCAAGCTCTATGATATCGAGCAGCAGAAACAGCACGATGCGGAGGCCCAGCTGCGCCGCAGCCAGATCGGTACCGGCGACCGCTCAGAGAAAATTCGCACCTACAACTTCCCGCAGGGACGCGTCACTGACCACCGCATCGGCCTGACTTTGTACAAGCTCGACAAGGTCATGAACGGCGACATCGATGAAATTTTAGATGCCTGCATTGCCGCGGACCAGGCCGCGAAGCTTTTAAAGATGAGCTGATAAAACGCAAATGCAGGAAATTCAGAACGAGCAAACGCAGACTCCCATGCAGAAATGCATGGGAATTTTTTTCTCGAAAGTGCTGCTTCCTTCTGATTATGACATTTGGGAACCTTTAAAAATCATCCGGATTTTCTGAAAAATTACGCAAATCTGATACAACTTTGATACAATTTTGTTTTACAATAAAAAATACATGGATTGAGAAGGATGCACTGGCGCGGCTATCCGCGGTATCATTCCTTTTTATCGGCGCAATCATGGAGTGGTGAAAGTAAGAAACACAAACGAGGGAAATGAGATGCAGAGTCTGAAAGGGGAATGTGTAAAAGAGAAGCAAAGAAAACACAAAAACTGGTTGACGGCTGTCCTGGCCGTCGTTTTTGCAGCAGTGATGTTTCTGTCATCCTGCGGGTCTGAAAGTGGTTCTGCCATTGAAAAGGTGCAGCTGTTTGACGAGAGTGAGGAGAGCGGTTCGAATGCGGGTTCCTGGGCTGCAAGCCACGTCTCTTTGGACTGGCGGCTGGAAGAGGCTGTGGTGAAGGACGGGACTGTATATGGCTGTTATATGGAGGAGAACGGACTTCATGTGGTTGTCAGTCCCGTGGAGGAGACAGGCAGTGGGCTTGAGGCTTTGATTGCCGGGGCGGAGAGCGCTCTGAGTCTGACGGTTGATTCTGAGGAAAATGTATATATTCTGGGCGAAAAAGACGCTGCGACCATGATCTGGAGGGTCGGTTCAGACGGTGATGTGACCGAAGCGGGGGAGTTTACGCTGGATGACGCCGCAGAGGCAAAGACAATCACCCCCAAGGGCTTATTCCTTGATTCCGCCGGGAATTTCTATTTCTGGGCGCAGATGGCTGTTCCCACGGGCGAGCGCAACAGCAATGGCGGTATAGTGCATGAGATGGTAAACCGGGTCTATGTGAAGGACGCTGACATGCAGTCCCTGTTTTATCTGTCGACACAGAGCATTCTGGGTGTCTGCTTTGATGAGGAAGGGGTTCCCACTGTTCTGGCGAGGGCTTCAGAGGGTACGATCTATCTGCAGGAGGTGACGGCGCAAAGCGTGGAACAGGAAAACCGGACGGTCCTGACGAATGCCGGAAACATGGCTTCCGCAGATAATATTGCGGTTTCGGACGAGGGGTTCCTTTACAGCAGCGGCAGCGCCCTGTATCAATTTGATCCGGAGGAGGAGACTACGGAGAAGATTTTCGAGCTTTCCTCCTTTGGAATTTCCTCCTCTGACATTCTCTTTATGGAAATGCATGACGGGGTCATCGAACTTACTGATAATTATGGCGATGATACATCGGAATACATGCGCCTGGAACAAGGTGAGAGTTCGAAGACGGTTATCACTCTGGGAGGCGTGATGCTTTCCGATGATGCTGATGTGCAGGAGCTGGTGACACAGTTTAACCGCTATCATGATGATATTCAGGTGGAGATTGTCGACTACTATGATGACTCTGATGAGGAAGATGGCGTTACAGCCGGAGTGGAGCAGTTAAATCTGGATATTATCAGAAACAATGCGCCGGACGTGATACTGGGCAACGGCAGCATTGATTTTGACGTCTATGCCGGGCTGGGATTTTTCACGGACTTATATGAGCTGATGAAGATGGACGCGGACTGTCCACGCGATACCTTTGTGACGCAGGTGCTGGAACTGTATGAGACGAACGGACATCTGTATTCCATCGCCCCGGCTTTTTCGATTTATTCCATGTGGGGAAGCAATGGGACCACACAGGGAAAATGCGGGGTCACATTTGAGGAGATGATTCAGCTTCTGTCGGATGCGGGCCAGGATATCAACGCAATCTACGGATTCTCCGCGGATGAGCCTGTGCTGACCACACTCTGCACCGTGGGAATGGATGAGTTCATCGACTGGGACAGCCTGACCTGTGATTTTGAGTCGGAGGCGTTTTGTGCCGTGCTGCAGTTCGCGGCACAGTATACGGGCGGTTATACCGGTAATCTTTCTGCGGGGATTGCATCCGGAGAGGTTCTGCTGATATCAAGTGTGATAACCGGGGTGTCATCGTATCAGATCTGGTCGGAGCGCTTTGACGGGAGTCTGAATTTCATCGGATATCCAACCGCGGAGGGAACCGGCACGGCCCTCTATTACAGGGGAGGACAGCTGGGAATCAACGCGGAAAGCGACAATGTGCAGGCTACCTGGGAATTTGTAAAATACTACATCCTGCACCGGTATGATGTTGCGGGTGGTGAGTACCAGGGTTTTCCCCTTGTCCTGGCGCAGCTGGAGGATTATTTTGCCGCGGCAATGGTGGACGATACACAGTCCGGGAGCGAAGCAGAGGAAAAGATACCGAAAGACACATATTATGATGAGAACGGAAACGTCTATTGTGTTTACGCGGCATCGGAAAGCGATATCGAGGCGGTGCGTGACCTGATTGAGAAGGCGGACCGCAGGTTTGAGTACCACACCGAGATTCTGGATATTATCAATGAGGAGGCGGCGTATTATTTCTCAGGGCAGAAGAGCATGGAGGACGTGACTGCCCTGATTCAGAACCGTGTGAATCTGTATTTGCAGGAGCTTAAGTAGACGATCCGGAGGATGATATTGGTATAAATCAGGAAAGATGAGCGGAACATACCTTCCCCGTCTGTCAGCAGGCAGGCGGGGAAATTTTTGTTGGCGCTTTTCCTGTTTTGTGTTATAGTAGAGGACGGTGAGTAAAGACGGAGGAAGGGAGCCGGGACAGGTCATATGAATATCAGAAGAGCAACCCAAAAGGACATGCCAGGTTTAAACAGGCTTTTGTATCAGGTGCTGATGGTGCATCATAACGGGCGGCCGGATTTATTTAAGGCGAACGCCAAGAAATACACGGATGAGGAGCTGCAAAGCCTGTTGGCGGATGAAACACGTCCGGTTTTTGCCGCAGTGGATGAAAACGAGGAGGTCTTAGGCTATGCCTTCTGTATTCTGGAAGTATATGACGGGGACAATATTCACCCGGATATGAAAACGCTTTACATCGACGACCTCTGTGTGGATGAGACCAGTCGAGGCATACATGTCGGCAGTGCGCTTTATCAGTATGTGCTGGACTATGCGCGGCAGATCGGCTGCTACAATGTGACGCTGAATGTGTGGAGCTGTAATCCGGGCGCCATGCGTTTTTATGAAAAATGCGGCCTGACGCCATACAAGGTCGGCATGGAGAAAATTCTGTAGAGGCCGTAAAACAGGAAGCGTTTACAGCTTTTACAGGGAAAAATGGAACAGAAAAAGGAGAATGCTATGTGGGCTGAGGAAAGTGTATTTTATCAGATCTATCCCCTGGGATTTTGCGGTGCGCCGTTTTCAAATGACGGGGTTTTGGAGCACAGAATTCTGAAGGTTATTGACTGGATTCCACACCTGAAGAAACTGCATGTGAACGCGGTGTATTTTTCACCGCTTTTTGAATCGGATACGCACGGATATGACACGAGAGATTATTTAAGGATCGATACAAGGCTTGGCTCTGAGGAAGATTTTATCAAGGTCGTGCAAAGCCTTCACGAAAATGGAATCCGCGTGGTCTTGGACGGTGTGTTCAACCATGTGGGCAGAGGCTTTAAGGCTTTTCAGGATGTGCTGCAGAACCGGGAGAATTCTCCCTATAAGGACTGGTTTTACCGCATTGATTTTGGCGGCAATTCCCCTTATCATGACGGTCTGTGGTATGAGGGCTGGGAGGGCTGCTACGACCTTGTAAAATTAAATCTGCGCAATCCTGCGGTTGTACAGTATCTCTTAGACTGTGTCAGCTTCTGGGTGAATACCTTTCAGATCGACGGCCTGCGCCTGGATGTGGCCTACAGCCTGGATCCGGACTTTTTAAGGCGGCTGCGGGCGCACTGCGATTCGCTGAAGGAGGACTTTTTCCTGGTGGGAGAGGTCCTGCACGGGGATTACAACCGCATCATGAATCCGGAAATGCTGCACTCCGTTACCAATTATGAGTGCTACAAGGGCCTGTATTCCAGCTTCAACAGCATGAACCTGTTTGAGATCGTGCATTCCCTTTTACGGCAGTTCGGTCCGGAGCAGTGGTGCCTTTACACCGGCAAGCATCTGCTTTCCTTTGTGGACAATCATGACGTCTCCCGGATTGCGACCATTTTACAGAATGAAAACCATCTGCCCTTAATCTACGCGCTGCTCTTTGGCATGCCCGGTATTCCCTGCCTGTACTACGGCAGTGAGTGGGGGGGGAAAAGGCGGACAAGCGGGATGGCGATCCGGCGCTCAGACCGGCCTTTGAGAAGCCGCAGTGGAACGATCTGACAGAATGGATCGCGAAGCTTGCCGAGGTAAAGAGAAAGACCGCAGCATTGAATTACGGCAGCTTCCGCTCGGTGCTTTTAACCAATAAGCAGTGCATATTTGAGAGAAGATGCGACGATGAGAGAGTGCTGGTGGCTATCAACGCGGACAGCGAGGAATATGTAGCACACTTTGACGCGGGCTGCGGTCTGGCCTGGGATCTGCTCACCGGGCAGACGCACGATTTCGGCGGCGGCAGTCATCTGGCACCGTACAGCGCCGCGTACTGGAAGTGCGAGAGATAATGCGCTCTGCAAAGAACAGGATTTTTCAAATTTGTATTAGAAATATTTGAAATCAAATTACAGGAAAAGAGGTAAAACAAATGATGCAGGAACAGAATCAGACAGTACAGGAGCTGCTTTCCTTCATTGACCATGCGCCAAGCCCTTACCATGTGGTCGCGCAGGCGAAGGAAATGCTGGAGGCGGCGGGATTTACAAAACTCAGCGAGAAAACCGGCTGGGAGTTAGAGAGAGGAAAGAGTTATTATGTCAGCAGACAGGGCTCGGCGGTGATTGCCTTCCGCATTCCGCAGAATCCGCAGAAGGGCTTTCATCTCGTGGCGAGCCACAGCGACTCCCCGGTGTTTAAGGTCAAATCTAACCCGGAAATGACGCAGGGAAAGCTGTATACCAAGCTGAATGTGGAGAAATACGGCGGCATGATCCTGTCCACCTGGTTTGACAGACCGCTCTCCATCGCAGGTAAGGTTTATCTGAACGAGAACGGAAGCATCGTGAAAAAGCTGGTCAACTTTGACCGCGATCTGCTGGTGATTCCCTCTCTGGCGATCCATATGAACAGGGACGCTAACAACGGCATGAAATTCAGCGTGCAGAAGGACTTGTGTCCCCTGCTTTCCACCTCCGCGGATAATGAAGCGTTCATGAAGCTTTTAGAGCAGGAGGTTGGAACTGCGCGCGAGAATATCCTGGGCTATGACCTGAATCTGTACATTCGCCAGAAGGGTACGCAGGTCGGCATCGATGGGGATATGATCGTATCCTCGAGACTGGATGACCAGGAGTGCGCATTCGGCTCTTTAAAGGCCATCATTGAGAGTGAGCCGCAGGACTATATCAGTGTCTGCGCGGTCTTTGACAACGAGGAGGTCGGCAGCATGTCTCCGCAGGGCGCGGACAGCGATTTCTTAAGGGATACGGTGAAGCGGATTGTCTACAGCTTCGGCGGCACTGAGACGACATACATGGAAGCAATGGCCAACAGCTTTATGATTTCCGCGGATAATGCGCACGCGGTGCATCCCAACAGTCCGGAGAAGGCGGATCCGACCAACAGACCTGCCATGAACGCCGGCATTGTGATTAAATATTCCGCGGCGCAGAAGTACACCACCAGCGCCTACACCGGCAGTGTGATGAAGCAGCTGTGCCGGGAGGCGGATGTGCCCTGCCAGATCTTCCACAATCATTCCGACAGCATGGGCGGCGGTACGCTTGGAAAATATTCCGCGACACATATGTCCGTGGCAACGGTGGATATCGGGCTGGCGCAGCTGGCCATGCATTCCGCGGTGGAGACGGCAGGCACGAAGGATATCGGGTACCTGGTGAAGGTACTGCAGTATTTTTACGGACTGTGATTAAATTTCCGCTTGACTGCATATTATATAGAAAAAACGAATACGGGACTGTTGTCTGTCCGTCGGGAAATCCGGCTGGTCATACAGCAGTCCCGTAAGGGCGTTTTATGGACGATGAAAAGATGGAATCCGTCCTGAATCTGGCGAGAATGTTGTCAGATGAGACACGACAGAGCTCAGAGACACTGAACGCGGGCTATGATGAGGAGGATGACAGCTGGGAGATCATTATCAAGTATAACGGTGACCTTGAGAGTACGTTGCCAAAGGGCATTACGCTGGAGCCGTTGATTGCCGGATACGGGATTCTGACGGTTCCAGCGTCTCTAATGGAGAATGTCGCGCCCAATCCGCAGATTGAGTACGCGGAGCTGCCGAAGAGACTGTATTTTGAGCAGAAGTCTGACAGCCGGACCATTTTTTTGCAGGATCAAACGAGTGTGGGCGAAACTTCCCTGACCGGCGAGGGCATTCTGATCGCGGTAATCGATTCCGGGATTGACTACACATTGCCGAATTTTCGTAACCCTGACGGCTCCACGAGGATTGAGGCTCTTTGGGATCAGACCCTGCGTCCGGACGCGGAAAACCCACCTCCGGAAGGCTTTGCGCAGGGAAGATTGTTTACACGTCACAGGATCAATGATGCGCTGCGCCTGGCCTTACCTTTGGAAGCGGTTCCTTCCGCAGACACAAGCGGCCACGGGACGGCGGTGGCCGGAATCGCGGCTTCGAGTCGGCTTGCGGGTGAGTATACGGGCATCGCGCCGGGCTGTGATCTTTTGATCGTAAAGCTCGGGAACCCGTCAGATAAGGGCTTTCCCAGAACGACGGAGCTGATGCGGGCGCTGACCTTCAGCGTGCGGTATGCCTTCGCGCGCAATCAGCCGCTGGTCATCAACTTAAGCTTCGGCAACAGCTACGGCTCTCACAATGGAACCTCGCTTCTGGAGCGCTTCATCGATAATGTTTCGGAAATCGGCCGGACAGCAATCTGCATCGGCACCGGCAATGAGGGCCTTGCCGGCGGGCGCGCAAGCGGATATCTCACCGAAGGGGAGCCTGCGGAGGTGGAAATACAGGTGGCCTCCTATGAAGCCAATTTAAGCATCCAGTTCTGGAAAAATTTCGTGGATTCCTATACGCTTCGACTGACAGCGCCGGGCGGGGAGAGCCTGCTCATCGATCCGGCACTTTCTGGCAGGATGGAGAGGATGTTGGGACATACGAGGGTGCTTGCTTTTGCGGGGCAGCCCACGCCGTACAGCACCAATCAGGAGATTTATTTCGAGCTGCTGCCGTCAGAATACTATATCGACGAAGGCGTCTGGCGTATTCGCCTGGAGCCGTCCCTGATCCGGAATGGTTTTTACTATCTCTATCTGCCGGTCGCTTCCACGCGAAACCTCGGCACGAGATTTTTAAACCCGTCGCAGGAAATGACACTGACAATTCCATCCACGGCCTCCAGAGCCATCGCAGTGTCTGCCTTCCATCCGCTGACCGGCGAGTTTGCGGATTTTGCCGGTAGAGGTGCCGTTTCCCTGGATCAGTTCCAGGAAAAGAGTAATATCGGTGCCGTCCGCCCGACGATTGCGGCACCGGGCGTGGATGTCGCTGCGCCCATGCCGGGAGGAGGCTACGCTGCATTTACAGGCACCAGCTTCGCGGCGCCCTTCGCTGCCGGTACCGCCGCGCTCATGATGGAATGGGGAATTTTACGCGGGCATGATTATTTCCTCTATGGCGAAAAGCTGAAGGCTGAACTGATCCGCGCGGTCCGCCCGCTGCCGGGGATTGCGCGCTATCCATCAGAAAAAGCGGGTTTTGGGGGCCTGTATCTGAAATAAAAGTTGTGTTTTTAACGTGATGATGTTAGAATACTTTTAAATGGGATAGATGAATTTAAACGGCAGAGGTTCGGTGCAGGAGTGAACGGAACCCGGTTCGGAAAATGGAGTATCTTAAAAATGAGCAAACAGGATAAGAGAGGGAGGATTTTATGGCATTTCACATTATCACGGATTCCGCGTCCGATGTACCCAGATCCGTCAGGGAGGAGTTTGGTCTGCATGTAATCCCCACGCCTGTCTCGATTGACGAAGTGGATTATTTTGACGGCGAGACTATCTGGCCGGAGGAATTCTATCGGATTCAGGCCGAAGGCAAAAGCGATATCAAAACCTATCATATCAGCCAGCAGATGTTTTATGATCATTTCCGCCCCTATGCCGAGGCGGGCGATGAAGTCCTCTACATCTGTTTTTCCACGGGCATAGCCGGTACCTTTCAGGCAGCCAATCTGGCGAAGGCGGATCTTTTGGAGGAGTTTCCGGATTTTCAGATTACGATTATTGATTCCAAATGTGCTTCCATCGGCTTTGGCCTGGTGACCTATTATCTGCTTCTGATGCAGAAAAACGGCGCGCCGAAGGAACTGATCATCGAGGCGGCTTCCTTTTTCTGCGAGCATATGAAGATCCAGTTTACCGTGGAGACGCTTCATTACCTGTATAAGGGAGGCCGAGTCGGCGCACTCAGCGCTGCAGCCGGCGGTATTCTGGATATCAAACCGATCCTGATAGTAGATGAAGAGGGAGCACTGAAGGGATCCGAGAATGTCCGCGGCTGGAAAAAGGCAATCCGGCGCGTGGAGGACATGATCGGTGAGAAGTGTCACGACCTGGATCATCAGATCATCGGCGTCGTGAGCGGAAGCGATCTTTCCCTGGCTGATCAGGTGGGAGATTACCTGATGGAGCGTTATCATGCGAAGGGGGTATTAAAGAGTCAGGTTGGCTGCGCGATCGGTGCGCATACCGGCGGCGGGATTGTGGGAATCACAGCCTTAGACGCCGTTAATCCCGCGTATGAGCAATATCTCTTTTAAGGATATTCTATGAAAAATTTGTTAAATGACGAGATCAACGCACTGGTCGGCGACATTCTGAACGATTATAACTTAAAAAGGCGCATTGACACGGATCAGATTTACAGCCAGCCGGATAAGGCAGTCATTACCGAGATTTTGTCCAACCTGCAGAAAATCATTTTCCGCGGCTATTACCGCAATCAGCACTACCGGATCTACACAGCACAGAATAATCTGTCCATGCTTTTAGAGGATATTCTTTTCAATTTAAGCAAGCAGATCATGCTGGTGTTTGAGGGAAAGGCGGTCGCGGAGAACGAGGAGAATACAGAGCTGGAGGAGAAGGCATATGATATCTGTATCGCGTTTTTGTCACAGATTCCGAAGCTGAGAGAGGCGCTGGAGATGGACGCGCAGGCAGCTTATGACGGAGATCCTGCTGCCGCGGGAATCGAGGAGATTATCTTTTCCTACCCGGGGTTTTACGCGATTTTCGTCTACAGGATTGCGCACGAGCTGCAGCTTCTGCATGTTCCGTTGATTCCCAGGATGATGACGGAGATTGCGCACAGCGCCACGGGCATCGACATTCATCCTGGCGCTACGATCGGCAGAAGCTTTTTTATGGATCATGGTACAGGCATTGTGATCGGGGAAACGACGATTATCGGCGACAATGTGAAGGTCTATCAGGGCGTCACCATCGGCGCGCTCTCCACCAGAGGCGGCCAGAATCTGAGAAATAAAAAGCGCCATCCCACCATCGAGGATAATGTGACCATTTACTCCAACGCTTCCATTCTGGGCGGCGACACCGTGATCGGCCGCAATGCAGTCATCGGCGGCAATACCTTCATCACCAAATCGGTTCCCGCCAATACCAGCGTCAGCATTGCCAGTCCCGAGCTGATTTACCGTTACGGCAATCATACGGAGAAGGAAAAGCTGCAGGAGCTGACACAGGAGGAAAACTGGGACTGGACGATCTAATAGAAAGGTTTTATGATGCACAAAATGATAAAACGACTGCTGTTTACAGCTGCGTGTGCCCTTGTATTGACAGGATGTTCATCGCGCAATACCATAGAAGATTCGGACGTTCAGGCGACGGCTTCATCGGAATCCGAAAGCGAAGTATATACGCTGATCGAGGATATGAAATATGAGGATGCGCTTACATTGCTGGACAGCGAGGATTCTGGTACACAGGAAAAGCTGCGCGTGAAGGGCATCTGCTACATGGGTCTGGGACAGTATGAGAATGCTGTGTCCTGCTTTGAGGAGGCACTGTCTGAGAATACCGGATTTTTATATGAAATTGATTACGATATTAATAAATATCTGGCGGTTGCCTATAATAAGCTCGGTGAGTATGAGAAGGCCGAGCAGGTGTACGCCGCCATGTGCGCCTTAAAACCGAATGATTCAGACTCCTGGTATATGCATGGTGTGACCTACCTGGAACTGGGACAGTATGAGGATGCGGTGACCTGCTTTGATACCGCGGTTGATTTGTCGCCTACGGACTATGATCTGATGATTTCCATCTATCAGGCGCTTGCGCAGTACGGCTACCGGACGCTGGGAGAGGAGTATATATCCAATATTCTGGACAGCAGCTCAAGCATCAGCGATTATGACAGGGGGCGCATTCTTTATTACACCGGCGAATACAGCCAGGCCATCGTGTATCTGGAAAAGGTGAAATCAGACGGCAATCAGGACGTGATTCTGTATCTGGCCATGAGCTACGAAGCCCTGGGCGATTATAATTATGCCGCGAATGTCTATACCTCCGGACTGGATCTGGGCGAGAGCGCTGTATTATACAATCAGCTCGGTCTCTGTCAGTTGAAGCTTGGCCGCTATGAGGAGGCGCTGGAATCGTTTACCGCGGGGATTGCCTGCAACGATACCTCGCTTAGGCAGAACCTTCGGTTTAACCAGATCGTGGCTTACGAGATGCTGGGCGACTTTGATACGGCGAAGACGCTGATGGAGCAGTATGTCAGCGATTATCCCAATGACGAGGAGGCACAGCGGGAGTACCTGTTTTTGCAGAGCAGGTAAATGCGGAGAGTGTGAATATGAAGTCGAACATCATTACCTATTTACAGACGTACGGACAGGAGACTTTTTCAGAGAGGGCATTCAGTGAGGTGGATGCCCTTATTCTGTGCCAGTTTTCCTATTTAAAATTTGAAGGTATCATTCCGGGAATACAGACTGGCGAAGAACATGATGCCGACAGAACGCCGGATCTAGTGACCATTCTGGACATCTGGCGAAATCCGAACCGGGAAAACATGTTCTATGACACACGCTTTGAGGAGGAAAACCGGGCATTGGCGGAGGCTATGCTTTTGTCCAGGCGTTTTAAGAAAGCCCGTTTTGGCCTGTTTCTGGATTTTGTAAATGAAGAGGAGCATGTCCAGTTCAGCGCCATGACATGCCTTCTGGAGGACGGCAGTGTGAAGATCATTTACCGGGGCACTGACGAGAGTATCGTCGGCTGGCGGGAGGATATGAACATGGCTTTTACTTATCCGATTCCCGGACAGGAGTACAGCAGCCGTTATCTGGAGCTCGCAGCAGCCTGTTTTGATGGACCGTTAGACATCCTGGGGCATTCCAAGGGCGGCAATCTGGCGGTGTATGCTGCCATGAATGCGCCAGAAGGGGTACAGGCGCGGATTGATACAATCTATAATATGGACGGGCCGGGATTTAAAAAGGGCGTCTGCAGCCTGGAGCTATTTACGAAAATTGAGCCGAAAATCTTAAAAATCATTCCCCGTTCCTCTCTGGTTGGCATGATTCTGGAAAATTACGGCGGTTATAAGGTGGTGGACAGCTCCACTGTGGGGCTGTTACAGCATTTTGCCTGCTCCTGGGTGGTGGACGGCAGAGCGTTTTCTTATCTGGAGAAGGTGGACGAAGGACAGCGTATTTTCAATGACGCTCTGCGGGAGTGGCTGGACCGCCTGACAGAGGAAGAGCAGAGGACCTTTGTGGACACGCTTTTTGAAATCCTGGAGGCGAGCGGCGCTGCAGATCTGGTGGAGTTCACGCAGGATTATAAGGGCTGCATTACCAGGATGATCGGCGCGTTTCAAAACCAGGACACGGCGAAAAAGAAGCAGGCAGCAAGGGTCATCCGCCTTTTGTTTCAGATCTCCGGAGAGACACTGAAAGAGCAGGCGCAGGACTGGATTCTGGAAAAGCTGGAGAAATAAATTCAGGCAGGATGATTTTTTTATAGAGTTTTTAGAACCAAACCTTGTAACTTCTGACAATTCATGGTAAAGTAAAGAAGTAGATTTGTGTGCATTATTGATAAAAATTTCACACAGGAAGGGGTAATAAAACATGGGAATGGAGATTCGCTATTCCGCGAACCAGAAGGACGTAAAGCGTTACACCACCCAGGAGCTGCGGGATGAATTCCTGATTCAGAACCTGTATGTGCCGAATGAGGTTGTGGCGGTTTACTCTCACGTGGATCGTATGGTAACTGTAGGCTGCATGCCTACCACCGAGGTCGTGCCGATTGACAAGGGCATTGACTGCTGGCACAATTTCGGCACCGATTATTTCCTGGAGAGGAGAGAGATCGGTATTTTCAATATCGGAGAGGGAAAGGGCACCATCGTCGCTGATGATGAGACCTTTGACCTGGGCTATAAGGATTGCCTGTACATCACCAAGGGCACGAAAAAGGTGACTTTTGCCAGCGCGGATCCGGAGCATCCGGCTAAATTCTATATGGTCAGCGCACCGGCGCATTGCTCTTACAAGACCACATTTATTTCCATTGATGACGCGGCCAAGAGAACCCTTGGCTCTCTGGAGAATTCCAACAGACGCACGATTAACCAGTTCATTCACCCGGATGTCCTGCCTACCTGTCAGCTTTCCATGGGCATGACCTGCTTAGAGCCCGGCAGCGTCTGGAACACGATGCCCTGCCACACGCATGAGCGCCGCATGGAGATTTATACATACTTTGAAGTGCCGGAGGATAACGTGGTCATGCACTTCATGGGTGAGCCCACCGAGACCAGACACATTGTGATGCAGAATGAGGAAGCGGTCATCAGCCCGTCCTGGAGCATTCACTGTGCGTCTGCGACGTCCAACTATACCTTTATCTGGGCCATGGGTGGTGAGAACCAGGCGTTTGACGATATGGACAATCTTGTGCCCACGCAGCTGAGATAAGTGCTGCAATTTCAGTAAAATCGTGATTGAGAGGGCGGAAGAGAGTTCTGCGTCTTTCGTCCCCTGTATCATAAAACATCAGAAAGAAGGAGAAAATTATGGTAAGTTTTAGTTTGGAAGGCAAAGTAGCTATGGTAACCGGCGCTTCCTACGGCATCGGTTTCGCAATCGCCAGCGCGTACGCCGAGGCGGGCGCTACCATCACATTCTGCGACATCAAGCAGGAACTGGTGGACAAGGGTCTGGCTGCATATGCGGAGAAAGGCATCACCGCTTATGGCTACGTCTGCAACGTCTGCGATGAGGAGCAGGTAAAGGCTATGGTAGCCCAGATCGAGGAAGAGCATGGTGTAATCGATATCCTGGTCAATAACGCCGGCATCATCAAGAGAATCCCGATGACAGAGATGAGCGCGGATGCATGGCGCCAGGTCATCGATGTAGACCTGACCGGGCCGTTCATCATGTCCAAGGCCTGCATTCCGTCCATGATCGAAAAGGGCGGCGGCAAGATCATCAACATCTGCTCCATGATGTCCGAACTTGGCCGTGAGACTGTTTCCGCTTACGCGGCAGCCAAGGGCGGCTTAAAGATGCTCACCAGAAATATCTGCTCCGAGTACGGCCAGTACAATATCCAGTGCAACGGCATCGGACCTGGCTACATCGAGACTCCGCAGACTGCTCCTTTACGTGAGCGTCAGGCTGACGGTTCCAGACATCCGTTTGATCAGTTTATCGTAGGCAGAACTCCTGCGGGACGCTGGCTGCAGACCGAGGAACTGACCGGACCGGCAGTGTTCCTGGCAAGTGAAGCTTCCAACGCGGTGAACGGACACATCCTGTATGTGGACGGCGGTATCCTGGCTTACATCGGCAAGCAGCCGTAATACGGAGGATGAATATGCGGATCGCATTGATCAATGAAAACTCACAGGCTGCCAAAAATACTCTGATCTGCGACACGTTAAAAAAGGTTGTCGAACCCATGGGACATACTGTGGACAATTACGGCATGTATTCCGCTGAGGATGAGAAACAGCTGACCTATGTGCAGTGCGGTATCCTGGCCGGTGTTCTCTTGAATTCCGGCGCCGCAGACTTTGTCGTGACCGGATGCGGTACGGGACAGGGCGCCATGCTGGCCTGCAACTCCTTCCCGAAGGTGCTCTGCGGCCACATCACCAATCCGCTGGATGCTTACCTGTTTTCACAGGTAAATGACGGCAACTGCGCGGCCATGCCCTTTGCACAGGGCTTTGGCTGGGGCGCGGAGCTCAATCTGGAGACCACCTTTGAGAAGCTGTTTGGCACGCCGGGCGGCGGTGGCTATCCGAAGGAGAGAGTGGTACCGGAGCAGCGCAACAAAAAGATCCTGGATCAGGTCAAGACTGTAACCTACGCCGATATGGCTGAGATTTTACAGAAGCTGGATCCGGAGCTGGTGAAGGGTGCTCTTGGCGGCGACCATTTCAAAGAGCTGTTCTACGCAAACTGCAAGTGTGAGAAAATGGCGGCGGCCGTGGAGGCTGTTGTCGGAAAGTAAGATCCATCCCAAAACATAGTCCTGCTGCTTTTCCCGGACATTGGGTTTAAAAGCAGCGGGCATTATAAAATTTAAGGAGAGGGTATTTCCATGAATGAAGTATTACAGAAATTAAATAACATCGGTATCGTACCGGTTGTTGTGATTAACAAGGTAGAGGACGCGGTTCCGCTTGCAAAAGCGCTCTGTGCCGGCGGTCTTCCCTGTGCGGAGGTGACTTTCCGTACCGCTGCCGCGAAGGAAGCGATTAAGGCCATGACCGAAGCCTGCCCCGAGATGGTGGTCGGCGCCGGCACTGTGCTGAATGCGGAGCAGGTAGACGCGGCGGTAGAAGCGGGCGCTACCTTTATTGTCAGCCCCGGTTTAAATCCGAAGACCGTAAAATACTGCCAGGAGAAGGGTGTGCCGATCACTCCTGGTACCTCCAGCCCCAGCGATATCGAACAGGCTATTGAGCTGGGTCTTGATGTCGTGAAGTTCTTCCCAGCGGAGCAGTCCGGCGGACTGGCCAAGATCAAGGCCATGGCGGCTCCCTATGTCAATATGAAGTTTATGCCCACCGGCGGCATCAACGCCAAAAACCTCAATGACTACTTAAGCTTCCCGAAGATCATCGCCTGCGGCGGTTCCTGGATGGTTCCGGCCAAGCTGGTGGATGAGGGTAAGTTTGACGAGATTGAAAAGCTGACCCGCGAGGCAGTGCAGACCATGCTTGGCTTCGAGATTAAGCATGTCGGCATCAACTGCGAGAACCCGGATGAAGCGAATGCTACGGCGAACGCACTGGCACATGCCTTTAGCTTTGATATCAAGAACGGCAACAGCTCCATGTTTGTCGGCACTGCTTTTGAAGTGATGAAGACACCTTACTTAGGAGCCAAGGGTCACATCGCCATCGGCACCAATTACATGAACCGCGCCATCGCCTATATGGAGAATCTGGGTGTTGCGTTTGATTATGACACAGTCAAGTTAAACGAAAAGGGCGGCATCAAGGCCATCTATATGAAGGAAGAGATCGCCGGCTACGCGATTCATCTGGTACAGAAATAAGATTTGTTTCCCTGAGAAGATTCAGGCGGCGCCGGCCCATGACCGGCGCCGTTATTTCGTACCACAGCACATCATATCATATGATTAAACTTGTATCATCATTTTTCAACAGAAAGGGGTTTTGGCATGATCAGTAAGACTCTTCTTACACGTGTGCTTGAAAAGGCTCTTTCCACGGGAGCGGACTTCGCGGAAGTCTATGTGGAGCACACGAATGAACATAACATTGCCATGATTGACAATAAGGTTGATTCTGTCACGGATCAGCTGATCAGCGGTGTCGGCATGCGGATTTTCCTGGGGACGCGCTGTGTGACCGCGTCCTGCACGTCTTTGGATGAGGACGATCTCATTGCCTGCGCGGGACGTATGGCGGATGCCTTAGGCGGCGTACCGGCGAATAAGACGGTGCACCTGCAGGAGCGGCTTTTCGGGGATATCCATCCGATCCGCATTGTGCCGCAGGATACGGCGAATTCCGTGAAGGTGGACCTTTTAAAGGAAGGCTATTTCGCGGCGAAAAATTATCACCAGGATATCTCTCAGGTAAGGGCGAACCTGTTGGATGTGGATCATCAGATTCTGATTGCAAACAGCGACGGCTTGTATGCACAGGACAGACAGATCCGCACCAGGATGACGGTCAACGCCTTTGCCAGCAAAAACGGAGAGACACAGAGTGGCTCCTGCTCCCCGGGACGCAGGATGGGCTTAGAGCTCTTTGATATGATTTCCCCGAAATCCATCGGCGAAGAGGCGGCAAGACAGGCGCTTGTCATGCTGAGTGCCGGATACATCAAGGCCGGCAGGATGCCTGTCGCCATTGAAAACGGTTTTGGAGGTGTGATTTTCCACGAGGCGTGCGGACACTCCCTTGAGGCCTCCAGCATTGCGCCGGGACAGTCACAGTTCTGTGGAAAACTTGGCCAGCAGATCGCCAATCCCAAGCTGACGGCCTTAGACGACGGCACCATTCCCAACGCCTGGGGCTCCATGAATATCGATGATGAAGGTACGCCGGCGCAGAGAAAGGTTCTGATTGAGAACGGTATTCTGAAATCCTATATGATAGATAAGCTGAACGGCCGCCGCATGGGAATGGAGAGCACAGGTTCCAGCCGCAGGCAGAGCTATCTGTTTGATCCTACCTCTCGCATGACCAATACGTTTATTGCCAATGGCCCTGACCGCAATGAGGATATTATTTCCTCCATTGAATATGGCCTCTACGCGAAGGCCATGGGCGGCGGCAGTGTCAATCCCGTGACGGGCGCCTTCAATTTCTCCGTCAGAGAAGGATATATTATCCGCAACGGCAAAATCTGTGAGCCTGTCCGCGGCGCCAGCCTGATCGGCAAGGGTTCGGAGATTATCATGGACATCGATATGATCGGCAACAATCTGGACACGGCACAGGGCATGTGCGGTTCTTCCAGCGGCAGCATTCCCACCGAGGTAGGACAGCCGCTGATCCGCGTGGCGTCGATCACCGTAGGCGGCAGATAAGGAGGATGGCATGAAATATACGGAATTTAAAGAACTGGTCATGGCGGCAGCAGCTGCCAGAGGCCTGACGGAATATGAGCTGTATGCGGAGGAAAGCGACAATATCAGCGCAGAGACGTTAAATCATGAGATTTCCGCCTTCTCCTCCAGCAGCGTGACGGGAGCCTGCTTTCGCTGCGTCAGTCAGGGGAAGATCGGCTATGCTTCCACAGAGCTTTACGATGCGTCTGAAGCGCAGCGCCTGGTGGATGACGCCGTAGAAAACGCGGCCATTCTGGAAACGGAGGGAGAAGCGTTTATTCATGCGCCTGGAGACGAGTACACGAAAGTGGAAGAGCCTACTGTGACGGTTCCTTCTGCCTCTGAGCTGAAAGACCTGGCACTGAAAATCGTGGAGGCTTCCTATGTGGCGGATGAAAGAATTATTGACGGCACACAGTCCAATACGCGTTTTAAGTTAAGCAGAACCTATCTGAGCAATTCCAAAGGTCTGGATCTGGCGCGATCGAGTGCTTTTACCTCGGCCGGCAGCTATCCGATCGCGAAAGACGGGGAGGAAATGTTCAGCGGCTTTTATTCCAAGGCCGGAGACTATCCGGAGCTGGATCCTCTGACAATTGCGCAGAAGGGCGTAGAGGACGCGGTTTCCCAGATCGGCGCTTCTTCTGTGCCGACCGGAACCTATGATGTGATGTTCTCCAACCATGTGACGTCCATGCTGCTGGGATGCTTTTTAAGTATTTTCTCGGCGGAATCTGCGCAGAAGGGTATGTCCAGATTTGCCGGGAAAGAGGGCGAGATGGTCGCGGCCTCCTGTGTGACACTGACGGATGATCCGTTCTGTGAGGAGAGCCTTAACAAAATCCCCTTTGACGGTGAGGGCGTGGCAACCAGATATAAGGATGTGGTCAAGGATGGAAAGCTGGTAACGCTCCTGCACAATCTGACGACCGCGCACAAAGCGGGCATTCCTTCCACAGGCAATGGTGTGAAGGCAGGCTATGCGTCACAGGTCAGCATCCAGCCGTATAATTTTTATCTGGCAAAAGGCGGCGGCGGTACGACGGAGGAGATGTTTGCCCATCTGAATGACGGCCTTTACATCACCGAGTTAAACGGCATGCACGCCGGAGCCAGCCCGGTGACCGGTGACTTTTCCTTAGCCTCCGCGGGCTTTTTGGTTAAAGACGGCAAAAAGGGAGGACCGGTCAAAAACTTTACGGTTTCCGGCAATTTCTATCAGCTTTTGAAGGATATCGCGCTGGTAGGAGATGACTGGGAGCTGCGCCCGCCCATGCGGGGAAGCTCCTGCTACGGCGGACCTTCCTTTATTGTGAAGGGCATGAGTATAGGCGGAAAGTAAAGTTTGTAATCCACATATCATATTTTATGAAAACGGAGTGTTCCTTAAGCGGGACGCTCCGTTTTTTGTACGGGAACTAATCGAAAAGGGCATTGCCGAGAGGAAAAGTTTAGTAAGACTAAGAAAAAAATTTAACTTTTTTGAATTTATCTATTGACGCTGACAGAAAAATATGTATAATGATACCTGTTGATTTCAGTTTAGTTTTGCTAAACTTAAAGTTTAGAATTTACAAGCGGGTGAGCGCATGGACATCGGAGGAAAAATCAAGGAGCTGCGTCTGATGAAGAATCTGACACAGGAGGAGCTGGCGGATCGGGCGGAATTGTCGAAGGGCTTTATTTCGCAGCTGGAGAGAAATCTGACCTCGCCGTCGATAGCCACACTGACGGATATCCTGACCTGTCTCGGGACGGATCTGAAGGAATTTTTCAGCGACTCGGAGGACACACAGATTGTGTTCAGAAAGACGGATTATTTTGAAAAGATCGACGAGGAGCGGGGCAATGAGATCCAGTGGGTTGTGCCGAACGCGCAGAAAAACACGATGGAACCCATCCTGGTGACGATTGAGAAGGGCGGGAGGACGGAGGCTCTTGATCCCCACGAAGGAGAGGAGTTCGGCTATCTGTTGAGCGGCAGCGCGGATTTGCATATTGGCTCCAAAGCATATAAGGTCAGAGCGGGAGAGTCCTTTTATTTTGCAGCAAAATACCGGCATTATCTGACATCGTCCACGGGAGCGAAGTTTTTGTGGATCAGCACGCCGCCAAGCTTTTGACAACAGAGAGGTATATTATGAAAAACAAAATCATCGAATTGAAAAATCTGACCCACAATTTCGGCGACCAGCAGGTCTTAAAGGGCATTAACCTGAATATTTACCAGAACGAGTTCCTGACGCTTTTAGGTCCCTCCGGCTGCGGCAAGACGACTACACTGCGTATCATTGCGGGCTTCGAGGAGCCCACCGGCGGCGAGGTTTTATTCAATGGGATCGATGTGTCGAAGGTGCCCGCCTATAAGCGCGAGGTCAATACCGTTTTTCAGAATTATGCGCTCTTTCCTTTTTTAAATGTAAAGGACAATGTTGCCTTTGGTCTGAAAATCAAAAAGGTGGACCAGAAATTCATAGATGCCAAGGTCAGCGATACCCTGAAGCTGGTGGGACTGGAGGGCTTTGAGGACAGGGACGTGACCCTGCTCTCCGGCGGTCAGCAGCAGCGCGTGGCCATCGCACGCGCCCTGGTGAACGAGCCTAAGGTGCTTTTGCTGGATGAGCCGCTGGGCGCGCTGGACGCGAAGCTGCGCAAGGAAATGCAGACAGAGTTAAAAAAGATCCAGGAGGAAGTCGGGATTACCTTTATTTTTGTGACTCATGATCAGGAGGAGGCTCTGTCCATGTCCGATACCGTAGTGGTCATGAACGAGGGTGTCATTCAGCAGATTGGAACTCCTGAGGATATCTATAATGAGCCGGAAAACCGCTTTGTGGCCAGCTTTATCGGCGCCTCCAATATCATCGGTGATGCGATTATGAAGGAGGACTGCCTGGTCAGCTTTGACGGTCAGGATTTCGAGTGCGTCGACAAGGGCTTTAAGGAGAATGAGCCGGTGGAGGTTGTGATCCGCCCGGAGGATATCGAACTGGTAAAGCCCAAGCAGGGATTATTACAGGGCGTGGTGAAGTCCGTAGTCTTTAAGGGTGTTCATTATGAGCTGACGGTGGAGACGGAGTACCGGGATTATCTGGTGCAGACCACCCGCCAGTTTGCGGTCGAGGATAAGGTCGGGATGAGCCTGGAACCTGAGGGAATCCATGTGATGTATCCGATGTGATGATACAAGGGGACAAAAAGTCATGAATGAATTCAGGATTGCGGAGCAATCCTGGTATCATCATAGAAGGAGAGGAGTTTATATATGAAATACTACATAAAAATGGTGCGTCCCTATATGGTCTGGTCCTTTTTGATGGTTGTCATTCCGATGGTGCTGATTGCCATCTACTCCGTGACTACAGGGGGCAATACCCTGGTCAATATCCAGTTCACGCTGGAAAACTTCGCTAAATTCGCGGAACCCATTTATGTGCAGGTCTTTCTTAAATCCTTAAGGATCGGCCTGATTACTGTGGGAATCTGCCTGGTCCTTGGGTATTTACTGGCTTATCAGATCTGCCGTTTTGAGGAGAGAATCCAGAGCAGCCTGATTTTGCTGGTGACCATTCCCATGTGGATCAATACCCTGCTGCGTACATATGCCTGGATCAGTATTCTGTCCGATAATGGCATTATCAATACCTTTCTGCAGGCGCTGGGCCTGGAACCTGTGACCATGATGTACACTGACTTTGCTGTGATTATCGGTATGGTGAGCGATTTTCTGCCTTTCATGGTGATACCGATTCATACCTCTCTCAGTAAGATTGATAAATCTCTGATTGAGGCAGCCGAGGACCTGGGGGCGACGCCGTTCCAGACCTTTACGAGGGTCATTTTCAAGCTGTCCATTCCGGGTGTGCTGAGTGGTGTGATCGTGACGTTTCTGCTCTCAATTTCCACCTTTGTCATTCCGAAGCTGTTGGGAGGCGGGCAGTATACACTTATCGGCAACCTGATTGAGAATCAGTTTATTTCCGTTGGCAACTGGAACTTCGGCAGCGCCCTGTCCCTGATCCTGACGGTAGTCATCCTGGCGGCCATCACGCTGATGCGAAAACTGGATCAGGAAGAAAAGGAGGAGGAGCTGTGAAAAAGAAAAAGAGCCTTCCGGGCACAATCTATATCATTGTCTGTTTCCTGTTTCTGTATCTGCCGATTTTAGTGACGATGTTTTTTTCCTTTAATTCGTCCAAGTCGCTGACCAAATTTACCGGCTTTTCGCTGAGATGGTATCAGGAGCTGTTCGCGGACGCGGAGATCATGAGCGCTGTATCTGTGTCAATCACCATTGCGCTGTTATCTACGCTGATCTCGACTGTTTTAGGCACGGCGACCGCCATCGGCCTGTCGAAAAATAAAAAAGTCATCAAGGAGCTGATTATCAACATCAACAATATTCCGATCATGAATCCGGATATTGTAACGGCCATCGGCCTGATGATTTTATTTTCCTTCTTAAAGATTGAGAAGGGTTATATGACGATGCTTTTAGCACATATTTCCTTCTGTACGCCCTATGTCATCACCAGCGTTTACCCGAAGGTGAGGGCGCTCAATCCAAACCTGGCCAACGCTGCCATGGATCTGGGTGCGACGCCCTGGCAGGCATTGTACAAGGTGATTATTCCCATGATCAAGGACGGGATTTTTGCGGGTGTGCTGCTGGCTTTCACGATGTCTTTTGATGACTTTGTGATTTCTTATTTTGTGACCGGCAATGGTGTGAAAAATATTTCCATCATCGTCTACAACATGACGAAGCGCACCAACCCGACCATCAACGCGCTGTCCACGATCGTGATTCTGGTAATTATGATTATGCTGATCATCGCGAATGCGGTGCCGGCCGTGATGAGAAGACGGAAAAAGCAGGCAATTATCCGGCGGGAGCAGACAGATCAGGGAGCGGCAGCGTAAGAAAAGTGAAAACATTTCCGGGACAGACCGGAGTCTGACGGAACAGTTATTTCAGATAAATACAGGCTACAAGGCCGTATATATATCACAAACGAGGAGGACATCAGATGATGAAAAAGAAATTACTGACTGTAATGGCGGCGCTGGGGCTGACCATGCTCATGCTTTCCGGCTGCGGCAACAGCAGCAAGGCTACTTTGAAGGTGTACAACGCGGGCGAATATATTGATACCAGTCTGTTGACGCAGTTTGAAAAGGAATACGACTGTAAAGTTGTGTACGAGACGTTTGACTCCAATGAATCCATGTACACAAAAATTTTGAGCGGCGAGTCCTACGACGTTCTGATTCCCTCGGATTATATGATTGAGCGCCTGATCAAGGAGGACTACCTGCAGAAAATCGACTGGGACAAAATTCCGAACAGTGTGAACTTAAACCAGGACGTGATGGGGCAGGATTTTGATCCGGACAATGAGTACAGCGTTCCTTATTTCTATGGAACAGTGGGAATTCTCTACGACACCACGGTAGTGGATGAGGAAGATCTGGCGGATGGCTGGGAGCTTTTGCGCAACACGAAATATGCGGGAGACATCTATATGTATGATTCCGAGCGTGATTCCTTTATGATCGCGTTAAAGGCTCTGGGGTATTCCATGAATACGGACAATACCGATGAGATTGATGAAGCCTATGAGTGGCTGATCGAGCAGAGAGACCTGATGTCACCGATTTACGCGGGTGATGATGTGATTGACAATATGGTGTCCGGCAATAAATCCATTGCCATCGTTTACTCCGGCGACGCGGCCTATATCATGTCCGAAAATGAGGATCTGGAGTATTATCAGCCGGACGAGGGAACCAACGAGTGGTTTGACTGCATGGTAATTATGAAGGATTCCGAGCAGGTGGATCTGGCGCACGCGTTTATTAATTTTATGCTGGACGTAGAGAATGCTACAGCCAATACCGCTGAGGTAGGATATACATCCCCTGTCACGGAGGCTTATGAGACGATGATTTCAGAGGATTATGCGGGCATTTCCTCCTATGCGCCGGATATGACCAATCCGCTGGATGAATGCTTCCGTTACCAGACAACCGAGATCAAGCAGTATTTCGCGGATCTGTGGACGAAGGTGAAGGCGTATTAAGCGAAAAGTCAGTTATTATTCACGATCCTCCACCTCACATGCGCAATCTCGCCCGCTTCGCGTGCTTTCCCGCCCCTGACAGGGCTAAGATTGCTTATGCGGGTGGAGTGACTGATTCTCAGTCATCTGAAAACTGTAAACAGCCCCTTGCAAGCACACTACGCTTGACAGGTCTGTTTCCAGCTTTCAGACCGACCGTGAATAGTAACAAAAGTAACAAAAAGTTGCAAAAATTTCAAAATAATACTTGACGAATCCTGATATTTCTGGTATAGTACCATTTGTTCGCGGCAAGCGAAATGCGGAAGTGGCGGAATTGGCAGACGCGCACGGTTCAGGTCCGTGTGGAGGTTACTCCTTGAGGGTTCAAGTCCCTTCTTCCGCAGCCTGATGAGATGGCTCAGAGACCTTTGTAATAAGGTTTTCTGAGCTTTTCTTTTTGGAAAATGGATGCAGCTACTGCCGCTGCATGTATTGCTGGCCAAGTCCAAAACGGGGGCTGTCGCCTCACGAAATTTTATTCGTGAAAGCGACAGCCCCATATTGACGTTTCTTCATTATTTTTCACTGTCTTCCTTCTCAGAGGTCTCCTGCGGATCATCCGTGATCATAATATCCGGTTCTCCGTCGCCGTCTACATCAACAAAGGCAGTATCCATTTCGCCATCTCCGGTAGTATCAGCAGTCACAACATCAATCGTACCGTCACCATCCAGGTCCTTCATGACAGTATCAATATTTCCGTCCCCGGTGGTGTCCATTATTACGGTATCAATTTTGCCATCGCCGGTGGTGTCAGCCATTACGCCGTCTACTTTGCCATCGCCGTCCAGATCCAGAGGAATGACCTTGCTTTCTTCCTTCTTTTTATCACTGATTTTTTTTACGATTACGGCGGCGATGCCAGCGGCAGCACCAATCAGTACCACACCTTTTAAGATTTTCTTTTTTTCATGATCTGCTCCTGTTCTGCAATTTTTGATTGCCGTGTCTGTCAGGCTGTTGCCTGTTCTGGTTTTCATATTATAAAGTATCATATACAATCGGGCCATTCAAGAAAGGAAATGAAAATATTTTATTAAGAAATTCGGTGATGATATCTGCTTTTACAAGATTAATGATATTGTCAGAAAATTAGAAAAGCTTAATATTTATTTTATAATCAAATAAAACTTTCCCAATCCGCCGGACTATAGATTCATACCAAAAAGAATAAGATCTC
>JAJQHY010000100.1 GCA_021199495.1 Lachnospiraceae bacterium
ACGCCCATTATACATCATCCAGCTTGCGATTGATAGATGGCGCTCTGAATTTTTTTGAAGCAAGTGCAGGGCGAATGTACCGTTCCTGCACTTGCTCCATCCTCCCTACAGTCGGTTATCGCTCGTCGGTATTTACCCGCTGTTTCTCCTGTGTCTGCTGCTCCGGCTGGATGACACGGTTCACCAATAATACTAACGACCATTACTTTTTCCTCCATTTCAACAGCAGTGATGAATTTATAATCACTAAAACTGAGCCGGTGTTATGTACCAGCGCACCTACAACCGGATTTAATGTTCCGATGATGGCAAGGACAATAGCGATAAAATTAAGCGTCATGGAAAACGTCATGTTCAGCTTAATTGTCGTCATCATCCTCTTGGACAGGGCGATCAGATGGGGCAGTTCCTTTACCTCATCGTCCACCAGTGCGATGTCTGCCGCGTCAACTGCAATGTCGCTGCCTACGCCGCCCATTGCAAAGCCAGGGCTGTACATTCAGACCTTTCAGTGCGTCGATCATATTGACACTTTCATCCCGTACTGTGTCCGACAGAACAATATACCCACTAAGCCGTTCAGATAAGCTAAAACATCGACATTTTCCACTTCAGTATCAATTATATTTGTGAATTTTCGGAATAAAAGATGTTGTTATCTATATTTTTTCGTTTATAATAAAAATGACAAATATGATTTACAAAAATGGCGGTACAAACTCCACCACCCTCCACAACTACAAGCGTCGAATGGGCAGACGGACAGGATGTATGTCCAGATGACCTATATTATTCCAGTGTCCCTGTTTAAAAGTAAGTGTCAAAACAGCTTTTGTCCAGTAATTGTATCGGACTCACAGCATAGGTATAGCCAGGGTATTTCCGTTTCCGGTCTGCCCTGGCTATATATTTCAGATATTCTTCGCAAGAATTTTCAGAAGAGAAGCAAATTCCGGGGAACTCGCCAGCTTTGCAAGCGTCTCGGCATCAAGTCCGATGTCTGTAACTGCCCCTTCCGGAGATTTCGTCACAGGACTTTCCTGTTTTGCTGCTACATCATCCTCAATCCCCTTCTTCCCATAAAACGCCTCCTCAATTACAGCAATTTTTCTGGATGAGTTTTGCGGCCTCCCTCTGCTGCTCCGGCGTCATTTCATACAGCGCCCCGCCCGGTTTCCGCTCCACCGGCGGCCCATAGCGTGAGCCTCGCTCCACTTCTTTCATCACCTCCGATCATAAAAATAAGCCCACACGATTCATAAAAATCATGTGAGCTATGGCTAAGACCAGGTTTCCGTTCTGTTAGCAAAACGGAATTTCTCTTAGAAAGAGAACAGTTTCCTGCTAACTGGTCTTAGCTCAAAGGAGGACTATCTGAACTTGAAGATATTTTTAGAAAGATGGATCAGGAAGGTTTTTCCCTGATTTTGAATGATTTTTCAACAGACACCTTTCTTAGCTGGGATTTTTCCCTGACCTTCTGTTAGAAAATAAAAAAAGCGGAACCTGTTCTCGTGTCATCTGACACGTTCTTAGCAGATTTCCGCTTGAGATTTCCGTCTCCGACGGGATTCGAACCCACGGCCTTTCGCTTAGGAGGCGAACGCTCTATCCTGCTGAGCTACGGAGACATCTATAAAATTATGAACCGGATGGAGCGTCCGCCTCCTAAGCGGCAGGTCGAACGTTCGATTTGCATCCGGAATGAAACAATTGAATGGCGCCTGGGAACGCCTCAGTGGACGATGTGGATCGTGCCCTGCAGCCAGACCTCGCCTTTGAAGCGGCGGCCGACGGCCGGTTCCCCCATCAGATCCAGGGTGTTGATGGCCACCTCCATTGTAATATCATTTGAGTTCAAAGTCAAAATATTTATTTCCTCGCCGGTGTAAATATTCTGCTCTTTGCGGCAATCCATGATCTCACCGAGGACGGTGTAGTGGTCGCTCTCCACGCCGCTGGGGATGAAACTGGTGTCCACGATACTGTACAGATCTTCATGTTGAATCAGCTGGCAGATGGCGTTATAAGTGTTCATATCCTCCACGGTCAGCGTCTCGATGGCGTCCTCATTCCCCTCGCGGGCCTCCCGTAAAAGCTTCGTGCGCTTGTGCGCAAGCTCGCGCTCGCTCTTGCGCTGCACAACATTTTTCTCAATCGGCAGCAGGATTTTGCCGCTGACTGACAGTCCTGTCAGGCTGATATAGTAATTCGTCAGATCGTGTCGTTCCTTTGCCTGAAAATAAGCGGTCTGGTTCTGCAGATAAAAAATCAGTATGATGCCGAAATTGACTTCCTCACACATGCCGGCGTAGGAATTCTGGCTGGCATGCCGCTCTACCTGAATCTCCTCGTCAACCGACTTGATATAGCTTTGCAGGAACGGATAATAATAATCGCAGACGAAATGATTTTCCGTTCTGTAATCTCCGCACACGGCAACGCCCAGAGAGGGAGAGAAGTTTTTGCTCAGATTGATTAAACGCACATGCTCATCCACCTCGGAGGCGACGCAGCTGTTGTGATCTCTGACAGCCTCGGTGAGGACTTCTTTTAAGCCTTCCTTATCTGTCACCTTACTGAAGCCAATGGCACGCATATATTTATGCAATACGATCATCACCTCCGTGATTGGGAACTGTATGGCAGCTCCCTACTTCTCCGTCAGTGCTTCCATTCCACCCATATAGGGACGCAGCACCTCCGGGATTCTGACACTACCGTCAGCCTGGAGATTGTTTTCCAGAAGTGCAATAAGCATACGGGGAGAAGCGACTACGGTATTATTTAAGGTATGCGCAAAATACTTACCGTTCTCACCATTCACGCGGATTTTCAGTCTTCTCGCCTGAGCGTCCCCTAAATTGGAGCAGCTGCCCACCTCAAAATACTTTTTCTGTCTGGGGGACCAGGCTTCCACGTCGATGGATTTCACCTTCAGGTCTGCCAGGTCGCCGGAACAGCACTCCAGCGTCCGCACCGGAATATCCATGGAGCGGAACAGATCCACCGTGTTCTGCCACAGTTTGTCAAACCACATGGGAGAGTCCTCCGGCTTGCAGACGACAATCATCTCCTGTTTCTCAAACTGGTGAATACGATAAACACCTCTCTCCTCCAGACCATGAGAGCCCTTTTCCTTACGGAAGCAGGGCGAATAGGACGTCAAGGTGTGGGGCAGGGTATTCTCCTCCACCACAGTGTCGATGTATTTGCCGATCATGGAGTGCTCGGAGGTACCGATCAGATACAGATCCTCGCCCTCGATTTTATACATCATGGCGTCCATCTCTGCGAAGGACATCACGCCGTTTACCACGTTGCTGCGGATCATGAAGGGCGGCACACAGTAGGTGAAGCCTCTGTTGATCATAAAATCTCTGGCGTAGGTTAAAACCGCAGAGTGCAGCCTCGCAATGTCACCCATCAGATAATAAAAGCCGTTGCCGGCCACTTTCCCGGCCGCGTCAAAATCAACGCCGTTGAATTTGCGCATGATCTCCGCGTGATACGGAATTTCAAAATCCGGCACCACAGGCTCGCCGTAGCGGGTTATTTCCACATTTTCGGAATCGTCTTTGCCGATCGGGACAGAAGGATCGATGATATTGGGGATGACCATCATGTCCTTTGTGATCTTCTCCTGCAGCTCCTTCTCCAGCGCCTCCAGCTCGGTCAGTCTTGCGGCACTCGCGGCAACCTCGGCCTTTTTGGCTTCAGCCTCCTCTTTTTTGCCCTGGCCCATCAAACGGCCGATCTCTTTGGCGTTTTTATTTTTTGCTGCGCGGATGGAGTCCGCCTCCACCTGTGCTTTTCTTCTCTGCTCGTCCAGCGCGATGACCTCATCAACCAACGGCAGCTTCTCGTCCTGGAACTTCTTTCTGATATTTTCTCTGACTAAGTCAGGGTTCTCTCTCAAAAGCTTAATGTCTATCATGATTTACCCCTCCTGCCTGCGTTCGGATCCTATCCCTCACGCATTCCCATATTCTAAAGGATACCGGTTGACTTGTCAACCAAAACGTTACGATTCACAGCCGACTGGAAAGATATCGTCAGACTCGTCAAGCGTAGTTTGCTTGTAAGAGGCTGATGATATCTCTCCAGTTGACTGAGAATCAGTCACTTTCTCCACATAAGCAAAAAGATGAGCAGCGTATTTTGCTGCGTCGGACGCATTGCGGACGCTTTTGCGCATGTGGAGAAAGCGGCTGTGAAAACATTATCACCCGCCGTTCTCCGCTGCCCCCAGCGCCTTCTGCAGTGCCTTCTGCTCTTCCTCGCACATCTCGATCTTACACTGGCCTCCGACAACGGACTTAATATAACTATAAGAAGCCTCAGGACGATGCACCGTGTTGATAATAAATCCATCGTTGCGTTCATCCAAAAGCACCAGCGCGAAGCTCAGCTTGCCTCCCATTTCCTTAAACGCGTCGTAACGCACAATACCACACTTCTGGAAGGTATCCCCCATCTTCTCATTCAGTACCTCGATGGCCTGCCGGTTTTTCTCAATCTGGCTTTTATTACCCATCTCCGTCTCAAGGACATTTAAAATCTCCTCCTCGAGCGTGCCTGCCTCCCTGCCGCCCATGAACTGCATGTATTTTTTTCAAGCTTACTGTATCTTATCAACGCGATAATGGCAAGCACAAGAGTGACAATCCACAGCACAATCAACGCGATGATAATATAGGAAAAATCCAGTCCGGCAAGGCCGATGCTGTCCAATAAATTTGTATTCATCCTTATCCTCTTGTTATTTTCTCCAGAATCCGTTCAAAATCATCGGTAGAGTAAAAGGCAATCTCTACCTTTCCGGCGCCCTTCGCTTTCCCAGTGATGGACACATGGGTCCCCAGCGCCTCCGACAGGCGGTTTTCGTAATCCTGGTAAATCAGCTTCAACTGCTCGTCCGCCTTGTCCGGTTCTGCCGGCGTCTTAACTTTATTCGCAGCCTTGACCGCTTTCTCCACCTCGCGGACGGACATATCGTTCGCGGCAGCTTTTTGGGCAAGCGCCAGCTGCTTTGCCTCGTCCTCCACACCTAAAAGAGCACGGGCGTGTCCCATCGAAAGGCGATTGTCAGCAAGCATCTGCTGAATTTCTTCCGGCAGCTTTAAAAGGCGCAGCGAATTGGTGATCGCGGTCCGGCTCTTGCTGACGACCTGCGCCACCTCTTCCTGCTTTAAATGAAATTCCTCAATCAGCCGCTGATAGGCCAGCGCCTCCTCCACAGGATTTAAGTCCTCACGCTGAATATTCTCAATCAGCGCGATTTCCGCAAGCTCCGCATCTGTGTACTCCCGGATAATCACCGGGATCTCCTTTAAGCCAGCCATTCTGGCGGCTCTCCAGCGACGCTCTCCGGCAACAATTTCATAATGGGTCTTTTTATCCTGGACGATGATCGGCGTGATGACGCCGAACTGCCGGATGCTGTCAGCCAGTTCCTGAAGCGCTTCCTCGTCAAAGTTCTTCCTCGGCTGGCTGCGGTTTGGCTCCACTTTTGAGAGCTTGACGATCGTTTCCTTTTTTTCTTCCTTTGGCTGTGCGCCCGTCTGATCGCCAGGCTTTGCCGCCTGCGCGGGGATCAGAGAATCCAGGCCCTTTCCCAGTCCGCCTCTTCTTGCCATACTGTTCTCCTACTTTTTATTGATCACTTCCTGCGCCAGCTTCATATACGCCTCGGCGCCGGCGCTTTTGGGGTCATATTTAATAATCGGCATACCGTAGGACGGTGCCTCCGCCAGACGAATATTGCGTGGAATAATGCTGTCATAGACATTGCTGCCCACATTTTTGCGGACATTCTCCACCACCTGATTGGAAAGATTGGTTCTCCCGTCATACATGGTAAAAACAATTCCCTCAATCTCAAGCTGCGGGTTGAGTCTCTCTGACACCAGGTTAATGGTATGCATCAGCTGGGACAGACCCTCCAGCGCATAATATTCACACTGGATCGGCACGATGACACTGTCCGCCGCGGTCATAGCGTTCACCGTCAGCATACTCAAAGACGGCGGGCAGTCAATCAGAATATAATCGTATTTGTCCTTCACAAAATCCAGCTCATCCCGCAAAATAAATTCCTTGCGATCCACGCCGATCAGCTCGATTTCCGCCGCTGCAAGATTGACATTGGCGGGGATCATATCCATGCTCTCAAACACAGATTTCATGATACATTCGCTGACAGAGCATTCACCCAGAATCAGTTCATAAGCGGTATTCTCCGCCTTGTATTTGTCAACTCCATACCCGCTGGTGGTATTGCCCTGCGGATCCAAATCAATCAGCAGAACCTTCTGCCCCTTCTGATTCAGACAGGCGGACAGGTTAATGGCGGTCGTGGTCTTGCCGACGCCGCCCTTCTGATTGGCGATTGCGATGATTCTTCCCATATCTTTTCCGGTATCTTTCCGGGCCGCCCGATACGGCCACTTTTCCCGTTGCGGGACTTTTCAGTAATCTCCGGCTTTAAGCAGGATTTCAGTCCATGTAATTTTGCTACGCAGTATAGTGTAACACCGTTCTTTTAAAAAATCTACCTGAAAATATCCGCCGGTACGCAAGCCCGATGCTCTTTATGCCGCTCCCCTGTTATTTTTCCTGCTGTTTTTCCCGCTGTTCCATTGCCTTCCGCTGTTTTTCCTGCTTCTCCTGCTTTTCCTGTTCCCGCTTCTGTTTTTCCAGCTTTTTCTTTTCCTCGGTCCAGGCCATATAATTGCGGCCGATCTGATAAGCCTGCGATATCATGAAAACTGCAATCAGAATCAACAGAATATTTCTGTTAAAGGAGCCCTGTATCCATGCCGCAATAAACAGAACTAACCCGATCCCTGTCATCCAAAGGTTCCTGATCAGCTGCCTCCTGGTGCTTAAATTCCTGTAAAAAAGCTCAAAACCCTTGTCTGTCAGCATCTTCTCTTTCTTTTTCTTTTTGCCCATGACGTCTCCTTCCTTCGTTTATGCTGCGCCTTACACTTCAGTGTAACTCTTTTTTACGTTTTGCGCCAGATGGAAAGCTTTATTATCCTGTAAAAAAATTCTGATCTTTCTCTTAATCCGCTGAAAGCACAGATTTCAAGTCCGAGCCGGTCTTTTGCTCTTTCCGATCCACGGTAAATATTCCAGTGTTATTACAACCAGAGCAAGCCCCGCATATGCCGGGATATATGCTGATCCCAGCTGTTCCTGCATGACCTGCAGCGGTGACCCCGGCGCGCCTTCCATGAGGAAAAAATAATTCGTCCCTAACCACCTGTCAATCAGATAAACCGGCGGCACCACAACTATCAGAAACAGCACCGGTTTCCACATGGCCTTCATCCGCGGCCTCACATATCCACCCACAAGCTGCCAGACCCCAAACAGAATCAGACCGGTGTGAATGGAAAAGCCCGTCAGGTTCATATAATTCCACTGCGGATACATATTCCAGTCCGGAAATAAAAGTGCTAACGCTGCGCCCACAATCCCCAGACTGTAGATCGTCTGCCCCGCCCAGTCCCACTGTGTATAGGCAAAAATCACGCACACCACCGGCATCAGGGTACACAAATGCAGCGGAATCTGATAAATGGTCTGGTGTCCTGTCATGAGCAGAATCACATGCTCAATCGTAAGAATCCCGCACATTGTCCAGGCCAGGACCTTGCTGAGACTGCGCTGTTTCGTCTCACTCTGTTCTCGGAAATATCCTGTCAGCAGCGCGATGCCCAGCATAATCACCGCAAGCCAGATCAGATGTATCGGACCGAAGTGGGCAAAGCCCACATTCTCGGCTAGATCTGTTTCATATGTAAAAAAATACATGGCGCTCTTCCCTCACAAAAATCAGCTGGGTCTTTTCCCTCCCCAGCTTCTCAACAGCAGCTTACCCCATCATTCCGGTAGCAAAAAAGGGAAACCCTTCTCCATGTGATTCCCCTTTGAACCCGATCTGAATTTCCCTGTCATTATAAATCCGGGCGGCGGTTCTGTCAATCGCTGCGGCGCCACGTTTCTGATCTCATGTCTGGCGCTCCCGTATCTGATCAAGACCATACGGACGCCGCAAAGCGCCCGCAGAATAAAAGCCTCAGTCATGTAATATATGACACTTTTGTCATTTTTTCTTCATATATCGATCTACTGTCTCCATCATCCACCGCAGATTGTCCAGATCCTTCAGCGCATCCCCCGTTTCGAGAGAGTGATTTCCGCCCTCCACCAGATAATAGGAATAGTTCGTTTTCCCGCATTCTTCCAGAAAAACCTCATGATCCAGCCACGGATCCGCTGTTCCATGAAAGAGAATGCCTTCATCCTTCATCACCTGAAATGACTGCTGCACCGGTGTGAAAAAAATATTCCGGGTTCTGATCCCGTGCCTCGCTGCATAGGCCGCGGCAACCGCAGTGCCGATGCTTTTGGAAATAAAGAGGATGGAATCATATGCAGCAAAATCTACATCCTGTAAAAGCTCTTCGCATTGAGCAACCGCACTCTCAAACGCCGCGTACATTTTGGTGCTGTCCCCTTTGATATTCCCTTCAAAGCCTCCGTAAGGCACGTCCTTTATCTCATAGCCATGCTGACGGGCAAGCCTTTTACTGAAATATAAAAGTGGCTTGTCTGTATGATAACCGATTCCCGGAAATATAACTGCAATTTTTCTGCCCATTCTCCCGCTCCTTTTAATCTTTTCTTTATTCACTCAAAAATCTGCACCTTCGATGCTGTTCCTTCTCCATCCAGCCAGATCAGGCATGCCGATCCCACCTGAATATCATCAATCGTCACAATATTTTTCGTCCGGTACGGTACAACCTGCGTGTCCGCCGATAACACATAGCTTCTGCCATCGGTCGCCGTGACCGTCGCGCCTCCGGCTTCATCTTTTTCAATCTTCTCCACAATCGCGTACTGCGGCGTTCCGTAGTCCTCAGGAATATTCACAATCACCACATACGGTGTGGTCTGCGGCGGCAGTGACATCGTCATCGTCCCTCCCAGATAAGCTTCAAAGCTGCCAGTCTGCACCTCCTCAAGGCTTACCGGATATCCCGTAGTCGCATCCAGCACCAGGGTGTTTTCCGTATCTATTTTCAATTCAATCTCTCCCGGTGAGGAAGCATCTGACTGATTGTCTACCACAATCGTGTTCTGATCTGCCCATACTTCCGATATCACTCCGTATATTCGCACTGGTGTAATCCCCGCCATGGATAATTCCTCCGTTTCATCTTCCGTCTCGCTTTCTTCTGTCCCAGCGTCTGCTTCCGATTTCTCTGTTGTACCCACCTCGGTCAGGACACTGGTGCCTTCTCCGGTTTCTTCCTCTGCAGTGGAAGCGTTTCCTTCCTCTTCTGCAACTTCACCCGCAGTTGTTTCCTCCAGTACATTTTCGGTATTTTCCTGTGAAGCAGCATCGGACCGGCCGCAGGCAGCCAGCAGCCCGACGGTAAGCGTTACCACAAGTGCAATTTTAATTTCTTTTAATCTCATACTTCCTGAATTCTTTTTCCTTTCATGTTTCACGTGAAACATATATACTTTTCCCCTTACATCCTCAGATATCCAGTTTCATAACAATCATAACCAACGACTTATACAGGTTACTGTAATGCCAGCGCGGGTTATGTAACCAGTCGCTCTCTTCACGATTATGCGCATAACGCTTCCAGTGATTGATAAGTACGTTTGACTTTTATAGTAAATCACTCCCTTATATCTGTAAAAATCAAATATGCGTAATCTTCACGATCCTTTGTACCGCTGCCTTCATTATCGCTGGCATAATAGGTACATACACATTCATCCGGCAGAAGGATGCCATCTCCCCACCAGGCTTTGATTTTCGCTCCTATCAGGATATCTCCTTTCAGAAGGAGTCTCAGCACACCCTCGTACTCACACAGCTTCACAGAAGACTCTCTCAGATTCTCGCCGGTGATCTCCCCGTATGCCGTGGAATATAGACTGTACGATTCTGTCACATAATAGAATTCCATCTGCTGCTCAATCGTTTTTCCGGATAAAATGTTCGCGATTTTCTCATCTACAGCATAATCCTCATCAACAGGCTTGTACTGCTCACAGAAAAAATCTCTGCCGTTCTGATGGCGAAATCTTTTTACTCCTTCCTGATCTGTCACAAGCAGAGTCTCCCATTCGCTGTGCTGCTCGCTGTAATCATCCATGATATCCGCTACGGTTCTGTTTTCAATATATTCTTTAAATCCGTTATCGTTCATATAATGACCCCTCTCATCCATACAAATTCGCCTTAGCTTTCGCTATCAGTCATCAAAATCACAGATTCCTCATCATCAGAATCTCTTTTCGCATCGTTCCATCCCTGAGCCGGATCGCGTCCGGACGTTCTCCATACTGTACAAAACTCATCTTCTCATACAGTCTTCGCGCCCGCTCATTTCCCTCAATATATTCCAGCTCAATCTGGTGCACCTGCCTTTGCGCAGCAATCCGGATCATCTCCTCAAACATCGCCGTGCCGATCCCCAGACTCCAGTATTTTTGAAGGATACCAATCATTACCTGTGCCCGGTGCCTCGTTTTGATTCTGTCGTTGAATACAATCTGACAGTTCCCTGCCATTTCACCGTCGATCTCACAGACAATCATAAGCTGGTTCTCAGAGCGGTTGATACTCTCCAGATATGCAGCTTCCTGCGCAGGCGTTTGCGTACATTCCTCAGGATAACGAATGACAAACTCTGTCTCGGCCGCGCAGGTGCTTAAATATTGCAGCATGGCAGTTGCCTCAATATCCGTAACGAACGGAGCACGGAAAAGTGCTGATTGTCCCGCGCCGAATTAATGTTCCCGCCTACTGCACTCTGACGGCATATTATT
>JAJQHY010000035.1 GCA_021199495.1 Lachnospiraceae bacterium
ACACCCCAAAAACTTTTTAAAATTTAGCTTGACATATCACCAGATTGCTCCTCATAAATTATTTCGTTGTGAAATCATTGTAACTCACAGTATCTCTCATTCCTTCACAGAACCCAGCATAATTCCGGAAATAAAATACTTCTGAACAAAGGGGTATACAATAATAATGGGAATTGTTACGACCATCGTCGTGGCCATACGGATGGATTCGCTGGATACCGGAATTTTTTTCGCGGAAGCGGCCATTTGCTGCGCTGCATTCATCATATCCCCTGTCTGATACTGATTGAGAATCTTCACCAGCACCGAAGATAAAGTAGTAAGGTTTGGATCCGATGTGTAAATGTAAGAATCGTACCAGGCATTCCAATGTCCGATGGCGGAAAACAGCGCAATCGTTGCAAGCACCGGTTTGCACGATGGAATAACAACACGAAGGAACACCTGAATATCATTGGCTCCATCCAGTTTCGCCGCCTCAAACAGGCTGTCTGGAATATTGTCAATATAAGTGCGAATCAAGATCATCCAATAGACGTTATATGCACCCGGGAGCAGGAAAACCAGGAAATTATCCAACAGTCCAAAGGATTTGATCACCATATAAGTAGGAATCAGCCCACCGCTGAAATACATTGTCGCGACGAAAAACAGGTTAATCCATTTTCTTCCCGGCATGGTACGCCGACTCAGCACATAGGCCAATGAGCAGTTACATGCCAGGTTCAGGGGAACGCCCAACACAGTTCTGGCCACGGTGACCCGCAGAGATGTCCACAGCTCCTGATTGGAAAACACTGCCTTGTAACTATCCAGCGTAAAAACACGTGGCCAGAGCATGATTCCCCCTTTTAAAGAATCGGAAGCATCATTCAGAGACAGTACAAAAATATTCCAGAAAGGATAAAAAGTAATCACAAACAAAAGTAGCAGCAACAGGGTAATAATCCCGTCAGACCAGGATAATTTTCTCTTTTTTTTCATTGTCCGCCTCCGCTGTTCAGAACAAATGACTGTTTTGAGTTGCTTTTGCAATTTGGTTCACTGTAAATACCATAATAAATGCCACAACAGATTTGAATAGTGAAACAGCTGTAGCATAGGAATACATGAGGTTACTGATGCCATAGCGAAACGAATAAGTATCAATCACATCGGAGAACTCCCTTGTCATAGAGTTTCCAAGCAAAAAATACTGGTCAAAGCCTGTATTCAGAAGGCTTCCGACAGAAAGAATCAACATGATAATCACCGTGGGCCTGAGGCCGGGCAGAAGAATATGCCAGATTCGTTTCCATCTGCCGGCGCCATCCACACTTGCAGCCTCAAACAGCTCCGGATTGATGGATGTAATTGAAGCCAGATAAATGATGGAGTTATAGCCCATGTCCTTCCACATATTGGAGAAAGCAATCACACCGTAAAAATACTTGCCTTCCTGCAGAAACAGCACAGCCTTTTTTACAACTCCCACGGCCATCAGAAGCTGATTGACTACGCCGGACGAAGAAAGCAAAGTCGTAATAATGTTCGCGGCAATGACCCAGGAAACAAAATAGGGCAGATAGGATGCGGTCTGCACAATTTTCTTGAACCAGGAAACCTTGCATTCATTGAGTAAAATGGCAATGGTGATCGGTGCAATAAAGCTCAAAATCAAAGTCAGGAAACTCGAAACCAGCGTATTGCGCATGATACGCCAGAAATCATTTCCCGCAAAAAAATACCGGAACCACTGTAAACCCACAAAATCACTTTTCAGCAAAGCAGACCAAAATCCCCCCAATGTTGGTTTAAAATCTACAAAGGCCATATATAAGCCCGCCAGAGGCATATAACAAAACATGATCCCCCAGGCAAGCGCCGGAAGCAACATGATATATAAATACCTGTGTCCCACAATTCGATTGAATAGTTTTCTTCTGCTGGATATCAAGACCGCACCTCCATTGATTTGTTCTTTCTGTTTCGATTGTATCAACGCTTTTTCTAAACGTAAATAACAACATTCACAGGTTCATGCCTCAATTTTATGCATTTTTTATTTCTATTTGACAGTAAATGGCATGTTTTTTATAATGATTGCTATAAGATTTGTCTAAAGTTAGGATGGTATAGCATGGAAATTTTAGAAATGATGAACAATGAGAATTTTCAGACGCAGGGACATTACTACACTGTTTTGCTAGTCGATGACGAAAAGCTGGAACTGGATCTGCTTCGGGATAAATTCCCTTGGCATGACTACAATTTTCAGGTTTGTGGACTGGCTCAAAATGGCAGACAGGCCATAGAACTTGCCTTTCGTCTACACCCTGATGTGGTAGTCACAGACATCCGGATGCCTGTTATGGATGGCGTAGAACTGTCCCGGCGGTTGTATGAGTCCTATCCAAATACAATCATTGCATTTCTCAGCGGCTACGACCAGTTTGAATATCTGAAAAATGCGTTATACGTTCATGCTGCTGACTATTTACTTAAGCCCATTGATCTTTCAGAAGCAACAGAGTTTTTGCGTTCCCTGCGGCAACGATGTGATGAACAACACAACGAAGCTTTGTTTCAAAGCACCCGGCTCACCATATCCATGCGACAGTATTTGAAAACAGAGGATCCTCGAGAGCTGAACATCATCCGAAAAGCATACTTAAATCAGATAAGCTACGAACCAGATTCATCGAAAGATCCTCATTTTTTCCTTACCACAGCCGCTATTCCGGAGTATCAGTTCCTGATAGAGTGTGAACAACAGGGAATTCACTGCATACAGGAGGCGACAAAGGCTGTTCAGAACATCTGTACCTGTCGGTGTATTCTTGTGGAACTGGCCCCAGATCAATTTTTGCTGATGAGTCCGAATCCAATTGATTTACAAACCCCTGTTTCCCGATGGCTGACGGTCTGTACCACGGAGCAAACTGTCGCTCTGGAACAACTGGCTGTCACCTACAGGAAGCTGAACCAGCTCTGCAACGACAGCGCTTATCTGATTGGTTCCGGAATGAACCTGATATATCCAGCCCACAACAGAATCTCTCCAACTCTGCCTATGGAAAAAACACGTCCGGAATTCAATTTACTGTTGGCGGCCGCCGCTGAAAAGGATATGGAACAGGCTACTCAATGGCTCCGGCAATATTGCGGCTGTGTGGCATACTATCATGACCAGACACTGACTGACCAATATATCAGCGATTTGCTCGACGTTATCTATGCCTCTATCGACCAGCATAAGTATATCATTTCTAATAAACTTGAAAAGAAAAGTGTTGCACTGCGGCGCTCCACTAAAATTTACAGTCCAGTTCTACTGTTGAATTATTTGTTGGAAATCATATCAGCATGGTTTCAATGGAATACTCCCACTACATTGCCTCCCAGTAATGCTATCATTGACCGTGTATGTGCTTATATTGACGAAAATTACGCAGACAATCTCAGTGTGGATCAGCTTGCAGCCAAATTCAATTTTTCATCAAACTATCTCTGCGTTATTTTTAAAAAGCGCACTGATAAAACCATTTTGGAATACATTACCGATGCCAGACTAAAGCAATCTATTTACCTGCTGCAGGAAACGTCATTGCGGATCTCCCAGATTGCCTCCAAAGTCGGCTATTCTTCTTCCTCCTACTTTTGCGCCATATTTGCAAAAAAGTTTGGCATCACACCAACACAATACCGAAACGGAGTAGGAAAATGAGACAATTACGCATAAAGATTCAGCACAGCTTCAACAACCTATCCATCCGTAATAAGCTCCTGATTTTACTGACTGTTGCAGGTATTATCCCCCTGGTCTTTGTATCCCTGTTTTCTATTACAGAAATGTACCAGCAATCTACCCGGCAAGCATATGAAAATCTCGATGCCTCTGCGCAACAGATTTCACAAAATATAGACTCCATGCTGGTTCCTGTAGAACAGGTTTCTTCTATTCTTTATACCAACTCTCAACTTAATTCCTTCATCGCAGAGCAGTATAAGACAGACTACGAATATGTGGAAGCCTATCGTTCCATTGAAAATCTAATTGGCAACTTTCTCATTGCTAATTCAGATATAGACCATATCTGCTGCTATGTCAGTAATGAGACGATTTGGGCCGATGGGCGCTACATTTTTTCTATCGAAGAATTCAACAATTCTACTCAGATAGGGACTTCACTGGACCTCTACGAATCCTCATTCTTCTCTGAAACATCCAAAAAAGGCCAATACTATCTGAATTTTTTTCGTGCTCTGGATTATACTAACAGAGGCTCCACCGACGACTATCTGGTTATCAGCGTGCGCGAAAATACGTTATCCCAGCTGTATGCTCTCTCCGGTGAAGACAGTCATATCTACGTCACTGATGTCAGCGGTATGATTCTGAGTTCCCTTGATAAAAATTGTATTGCAGAAAATATCCACGAAATCATATCTGAACAGGAGATTAATATCGGTCAGCTGCAAAAGTGCAGAATTGGTGATGAAATGTGTTTTTTTGTTAGCAGTTCTCTGTCTAATGGATGGAATGTGATCGTGGCTCTGCCTGCAAAAAGCATTTACAGCGGCATTGGAGCCTCTCTACGATGGATGATTTTAATTTCTGTCTTCTGTCTGACAGCAGCCCTGTTTTTAACCCTCTATATTACCCGGTATTTTTGTTCAAGGCTCTCCCTGCTGACGCAACAAGTGGAGTTGATTGAGCATAACGATTTTTCTTTTTTCATCAAAACAGACGGAACGGACGAATTGGGACGTCTGGGTACTTCTGTCAACAAGATGGCACATGCGTTGGACACTGCCATCAACGAGGTGGCAAAAAAGGAAATTGAGCTCAAGGAAGCAGATTTACGCCTTCTACAAAGTCAAATCAACCCGCATTTCCTGTATAATGCGCTTTCCACCATTTCTACTATGGCTATGAACAGCAACGACACGAAAGCCAGTGAATTTGCAACTCATTTGTCACAGTTCTATAAGCTTTCTTTGAACAATGGGAAGAAAATCCTGACATTGCGGGATGAAATCAAAATTACAGAACATTATATTTCTATTCAGCTTAGTCGTTTTCAGGATCAGTTTTCCTTTGACTGGTCAGTTGATCCATCTGTGTTGGACTGCACGATACCCAAACTGGTTCTGCAGCCTTTTATTGAAAATATTATCAACCATTCTGTGCGTCAGAACGGCGCTCCAGTACACACGGAAATCTCCATCCAGCAGGATAATTCCCGCCTGAAAATCACAATATGTGATAACGGTTGCGGAATATCCCCGGAAGTGCTTGACCGTATTACTAATCCGGAGGATAACCACGGGTATGGGCTCAAAAACGTAAACGCCCGGTTAAAGCTCTATTTCGGCGATGAATACGGAATTCAGTTTGACAGCCAAATCAATGTCGGTACCACCGCAATCATTTCTGTAAAAAAGAAAATGCAAAGCACCGACGGGTTTTCAGCCCTATTTCACATATAACCTGAAAATTTATCCTGAATCATTCACGATTCAACATGTAAAACCATTGAATCCGCGTAGTTACAATGTTTTTACTATTTTTTAAACAGCGGCAACCATTTCTCATTTACACTGATTAGCTCATCACACATTGCCTGTATATCGTTAAAATCCAGTTCCGCCGCGGTATGCGGGTCCAGATATGCGGCGTGATAAATATGATTTCTGTCTCCTGTAAGCGCTGCGGTAATCGTCAGCTCCTGAACATTAATATTCGTTCGATTAAGGGCTGCGCACTGCGGAGGCAGATCTCCTGTATGGCAGGGATAAATTCCTGTCCCATCAACCAGGCAGGGAACCTCAACGCAGCAGCCGCCAGGGAGATTATTGATGTATCCTCGGTTCAGCACATTTGCATGTATCCGGTATCAATGCCCTGGCTGAAATCGTATATCTAAATCCAGTATATCTGTCACGAGCTTACAAACAGGCAACAGGAGGAAATTTATCTGAATACGTTTTGAAACGCAGAATTGATACCGCAAAGCTGCTTCTGCGGCAGCCGGATAAAAAGATATCTGACACCGCATACCTGGTAGGTTTTGAATCCGCAGCTCATTTTTCCAGGGTATTCAAAAAAATAACTGGAAAAACTCCGCAGGAATATAGGAATCAGTGAACGAATTCGAAAATATTCCATGAGCGCATCAAACTTATTAAATTTTTATAAATTTGTCGATTTGGATGATATATCGTCTTTTCGCCAAAATTCTGTGTTATACTCTCTTTATCGGGGAATTTCTACTGAAATCATCCTTTTTCGCAGTGCACGCGAAAGTATGCTACTATTCGCAGTCGCTTCCAGGCAAGCCGCGTCCGATGAGTCTGTTTAGATCCTCATGCCGGCTGCGAATAGCAACAAATCATTTCAGATTTGGGAGGTGAGCACATGAATTCTGCGTCTAAAGACCAGACACCTGCCAAAGAGAAAGCAGTGGATTTATCAACTGATCCGCGCCGGATTCCAAAAGCGAACCGTAATGTGAAGGACAGCGTATTCCGAGACCTGTTCTCCGACAAAAAGTACCTGCTCATGCTTTATCAGACACTGCACCCTGAGGATAAGGACTGTACGGAGGATGACCTGACCTGTGTGACGCTCGAACAGGTTCTGATCCGCAATATCTACAATGATCTCGGATTTCTGGTTGGAGACAGGCTTCTGATCATGGTCGAAGCCCAGAGCACCTGGAGCGTAAACATCATTATCCGTTCCATGCTGTATATCGTCCGGGCCTATCAGGATTATCTCAGAGAAAGCGGACAGAGTCTTTTTTCAACAAAACCGGTTCATTTACCGATCCCTGAACTGTATGTGATCTACACCGGTAATAAAAAGATTGAAAAAGATTTTATTTCTCTGACGGAAGAATTTTATTCCGGGATACAAACTGCGCTGGAGGTGCGTGTAAAGGTGCTGACCGGCGATGACGGGGATGACATAATGAGCGAAAGTGAGTCCGAGGGAACTTGCTCACTCGCGACGAGCGGCGAATTGAATCATGACTGCGTATTTTGCAGTCATGATATTATCAGCCAGTATGTAACATTCACCCACATCATAAATGAGCAGATCCGTACATATGGTCAGACCAGGTAAGCCGTTGCAAATGCAATTCAGATCTGCACGGATAATAATATACTGAAGGAGTATCTTAACCGTCAACGGAAGGAGGTAATTGATATCATGTTTACATTATTTGATCAGGATGAGGCATTGAGAGATTATATTATCAGCGAAAAGCGGGAAACCGCCAGAGAAATGGAAGAACGGGTCGCCAGAGAAATGGCACAAGCCATGTATCAGGACCGATACCCGATAAAAGTAATTGCCAAATATGTTCGTTCGAATCCCGAGACTGTCAGGCAATGGCTCGGGCTGCTCCCGCAGACATAATGCATCTCCCCGCCTGTTAAAAGACAGGCGGGGAACCCATGTTATACTCACCTGTTTTCATTTACATAGATATTTGCCCGGCTCTGTATGATCTCCACGGTTTCCTCCAGGGATTTCTGCCCTGCAAAATACGCGTCCGCCTCCTCCAGGATCATATAATGAAGCGTCGAATCAAAGGCGGATTCCGAATAAATCCGTTCGGTCAGTTCCCGCATCTGCTGCGCCTGCTCGGAACTAATCTGATAGATTTCCCCAAGTACACCCTCCTCCGCAAAGCCCACCTTTTGCCGCAACACCGGTGTGCTAGTTCCATCCGCGTTTTCCTCGTACTGCGTTGTCTGTGCTCTTTCCAGTAAGGATTCAAACGCCTGCCTGCTGACAGGCAGCGCGTCACTTAAGCTTTCCTGATATTCCTCCGTGAAATACAGACTGATAAACTCCCAGGCCACTTCCGGATAGTCGCAGCCGATGCTGATCCCTAAAGCCGTTGCACTGCCCAGATCAATAGTGGTATTGCAGGTTCCGTCCGATGGATAGCCGATGAAATTCACTTCGTCCCCGAAAATGATTTCATATCTCGCAATGTCATATACGGAAGCAAAAGTTGCCGGCATAACAAAAACCTCACCGTTTAAATAGGCCTGCGTGATGGAAAAATCGTTGCTGATCTCAACCGAAACAGGAAAGGAACCCGCGAACTCTAAAATCTTTTGAAATCCCTCACTGTCAAAGCTGCATTCTCCGCTCTCCCAGTCCACATAATCTCCCACTGACGCTGTCAGAATGGTTCCCAGCACCTGTTTTGCGGTAGGTAGCAAGCAGAATAAAATCTGTCCCGTGCTCAGCTGCTTCTGTCTCATAACAGGCGATCATTTCCTCCAGCGTCCATGCGCTCTGTGTGCCGACAACGGAGGTCTTTCCCACCAGACTGTTGATGGCGAAGCCGACTGGCACTGCGTACAATCCGCCCTCATAGGAAAACGCCTCCAGAATCGACTCCAGGTAATCCTCTTCATTCAGGAAAGGATACAGATCCATCGTATATTTACCGATTGTATCTACGACAGAATAACCTTTTCCGAAATCAATGATATCCGGGCCTTCCCCTGATACGATCTCTCTCTGGATCACAGCCAGCCCATCCAGATATGGGTCATCGTAATGCGAATAATACTCCACCTCGATCTGATAGTCAGTGTGCGTTTCATTGAACTGCTCCACCATCTGAAGCACGCTCGGATCATAATCGGTTATTCCCAGGTCGCTTAACTTTGCCGGGTCTGCGCTGAAGGTCGCCAGCGTCAAAGTCACCGGCTCTTTTGGCGTGTCGTCTTCCTCCTGATCGGACAAACCGCTCGCCGCACAGCCAGACAAAAGGCCGCAGAGCATAAATGTACAGAGCATGATACGGAATGATTTTTTCACCTGTTTTCCCTCCGGTTTCAATGGATTTCCATCTTTACAGTCCCATTGTAAAACGGGCTTGCAACGAATTTGTATCATATGTCTCTATCAATATTATTAAATTTTTATAAATTCATCGATCCGGATGATATATCGTCTTTCCGCCAAAATTCTGTGTTATACTCTCTTTATCGGGAGGTTTCTCCCACAAATTCCAAAAACGAACAGATACAGGCATACGGTCAGACCAGGCAAGCCGTTGCAAATGCAATTCAGATCTGCACGGATAATAATATACTGAAGGAGTATCTTAACCGTCAACGGAAGGAGGTAATTGATATCATGTTTACATTATTTGATCAGGATGAGGCATTGAGAGATTATATTATCAGCGAAAAGCGGGAAACCGCCAGAGAAATGGAAGAACGGGTCGCCAGAGAAATGGCACAAGCCATGTATCAGGACCGATACCCGATAAAAGTAATTGCCAAATATGTTCGTTCGAATCCAGAGACTGTCAGGCAATGGCTCGGACTGAACCCGCAGACATAATGCATTTCCCCGCCTGTCTAAAGACAGGCGGGGAAACCATGTTCTGCTCAAGCCCTATACATTTGTGCAGATAACCCTGCGAATAAACCTTACTCCATCTCACTCAGATACAGGCTGCACCGGTTCTGGATCAGCCCCACGACATCCTCCAGGCTCTTGGCTCCCTCGTAGTAGTAAGGTATCTCCTCCAGAATGATGTCCCAGATCTCCGTCCTTAAAAGGTAGCTCTTAATATGGGAGTGCTCCAGCATCCTGTTCAGCGCATCCACATCCGCCCCCACAGACTCAGCGTGCATATTCCAGGAGGCATCGGAACAGTATCTGCGATGCAGAAAGGAATCAAAGGCATCCTTGCGGACCGGAAAATCACGCGATTTATTCGCTGTTGCGTCATAGGCATACCAGGTCTGCTCCGGTTCAGTAAGCAGGAACTCAATAAAGGCCCAGGCGCCTTCCTTATTCTCTGAATTGCTGTAGATGCCAAACTGATGCCGGGGACTCATCTGATACCAGGGCTCCTCCCCTTTCAGGGTCGGATAACCCACGATGCGCCATTCCCCATAATCAACGCATATCATACGGTAATTATATGGATATGAAATACCTGGATAACTTACCAGCAGGGATTCCTGCGCCAGGAAATCATCATCACTGATCTGATATATTCCATTACCCTTATTTTCATCGTTCTTAGGATAACGGATTTGGGTCAGCTTCTCCAGCAGATTCATAAAGCCTTCGCTGTCAAAACTGCATGTAAGATTCTCCCAGTCGACGTACTCGTCCAGAGCGCCTGTCATGGCGATCATTTCCAGAATATCCTCATAGCTGTACCAGGCAATCAGGTCAGATTCCGGGTACGCATCGCACAGACCGATCATGTCATCCAGACTCCATCCGTCTGTAGAGATTCCCTCGGCACTGGTGTAAAGGGTAAGGAACCGGAATTCTGTCACAATCCCCAGCATTTTCCCGTTTACTCTGCCGGCCTCCCAGACCGGATCCAGAATATCCTTCCGGCTCACCACCTCGCTCGCTTCAAAATACGGCTCCAGGTCCTCTAATAAATCCAGTCCTTCCAGTACCGTGACATCCACCGCGCGCATATCATAAACATCCGGCACAACATCGGAACGGTAAATCAGATCATCAGACAGCTCCTCCGCTGTATATTCTATCAGTTCCGCGTGATATTCCGTACTGCTCTCATTGAACCGCTGCACCACGTCGCTCTGGTTGATTGAGGATGATGTAGCAATCAGGATGGTCTTTTTGGCGGTCAAAAGGGAACTGTCCGTCCAGGTCAGATACACCAGCTTCGCCGTATCAGCGCCCACCGACAGAAGAGCCTCATATCCTGTCTCCGTTGTCCGGATTGCACCGATTTTGGAGCCATCCGCACTGATAAACTGATCCGTCCATTTCAGGATTTCCTCCTGCTCCCCGCTCTCTATATCGCACAGATACAGAGAATGCTCTGTCGTCAGATAAAAGCGCTCACCGTCTGCCAGAACTCTGATATCATTGGTCGTGGTCATGGCTGCGGCTGTCGCATCCACCATTCCCTCCTGGATCAGCTTTTTCTCCGAGAAATCAATGCTCCAGACTCTGAGCTGCTTACTATAGGAATAGAGATACTGCTCAGTCAGATACAGGCCCTCTTCACCCATTTTCAGAACTGATAAATCTGTACTCCCATCCGCATCCCCAATCTTTAAATCCGTAACGCAGGTTCCGTCCTTCAGGATCAGATGGCAGAGGGACTCTACATAGGAAACCTCCACGATGTAGGCCACATTCCCTTCCTCGTCCATGGCCGCCCCGCTGATGTATGCCGCGTCATCCTCCTCCATGCCGGAAAGCTCCGTTCTGGACAGTTCATTGCCCTCCAGATCCGTCTGGATCAGATAATATTTCCAGGTCTGATCCTCCGCACTGCACTCGGTGATGATCATGGCCAGGTTTGACTGCGTCCCTTCAAAAAGAGCAAACACATACCGCCCTTCCGTTTCATTCAGCACCACATCATCCCCTGTACCGTCCACGGAGCGCACCTTCAGGCGCGTTGACAGGCTTGTCATTCCTTTATCATAAAGCAGAGAGATACTTCCGGCGGTCCAGCCGTCATCATACACATAGTCCTCCAGATAATAGATCTGATCCCCCAGCCAGACATACTGCACCGCAGACATGTTGCCCAGGTCCACCTTCAGCTCCGCAATCGTGGCCACCAGGGTCATGCCATCGTGATTTTCAGACTCAGAAGCCGACCCACTCGTTTTCTCCTCCGTCTGCTTCGTCTGCCCGCAGGCAGTCAGAAGAGAGGCGCTGCCAAACGCCGCGCCTCCTACCGCCAGCCCTTTTATGAAATCTCTGCGTGAAAAACTTCTGAAACTCATCATGCTCCCCCGTTCTTTCCTTTGTAACTGACCGTCCGGACAGATGCCTGACTGCGGGTGATTTCAGGAAGCATTCGCAATGATTCTTCCCTTTCCGCGGTACATCTGTGTTCCAGACATTTGTCTGTTAATTCAACTATTATCATATCTTTACAGACAAGTCAATTTTTTTTGAATATTTTTCAGAAATCTTGTTTTTAAAGAAATTTCAGACTTTTGATTGGCTTTCCTTAAAGCTGCCGCAGTAACCCCCTTTTTTCTTTTACAGCTCACCTGTTCTCATTCACATAGATACTTGCCCGGCTCTGTATGATCTCCACGGTTTCCTCCAGGGATTTCTGCCCCGCAAAATACGCGTCCGCCTCCTCCAGGATCATGAAGTGAAGCGTCGAGTCATAAACGGATTCTGAACAAATCCGATCTGTCAGTTCCAACATCTGCTGCGCCTGCTCGGAACTGATCTGATAGATTTCCCCAAGTACACCTTCCTCCGCAAAGCTCACCTTTTTCTGCAGTATTGGCGTGCTGGTTCCGTCCGCGTTTTCCTCGTACTGAGTTGTCTGTGCGCTTTCGAGTAAAGTTTCAAACGCCGATCTGCTGACAGGCAGCGCACCGCTTAAACTTTCCTGATATTCCTCCGTGAAATACAGACTGATAAACTCCCATGCAGCCTCCGGATCATCACAGCCGATGCTGATCCCTAAGGCTGTCGTCCCACTCAGATTAATGACGGTATTGCCGGTTCCGTTTGATGGATAACCGATAAAATTTACTTCATCCCCGAAGATGATCTCATATTTGGCAATGTCATATACGGAAGCAAGCGATACCGGCATGACAAAGACCTCACCGTTTAAATAGGCCTGCGTGGTGGAATCATCACCACTGACCGCAGCCGAAGTGGGGAAGGAACCTGCAAATTCTAAAAGCTTTTGAAATTCCTCATTGTCAAAGCTGCATTCTCCAGTTTCCCAGTCCACATAATCTCCCACTGTCGAGCTCAGGATGACTCCCAGCACCTGCTTTGCGGTAGCAAGCATAATGAAATCCGCTCCGGACTCAGCTGCTTCCTTTTCATAGCAGGCAATCATTTCCTCCAGCGTCCATGCGCTCTGTGTACCGACAACGGAGGTCTTTCCCACCAGACTGTCGATGGCGAAGCCAACAGGGATTGCGTACAATCCTCCCTCATAAGAAAACGCCTCCAGAACTGACTCCAGATAATCCTCCTCATCCAGGAAGGAATACAGATCCAGCGTATATTTGCCGACTGTATCTACGACAGAATAATCAATTCCGAAATCAATGATATCCGGGCCTTCCCCTGATACGATCTCTCTCTGGATCACAGCCAGCCCATCCAGATATGGGTCATCGTAATGCGAATAATACTCCACCTCGATCTGATAGTCAGTGTGCGTTTCATTGAACTGCTCCACCATCTGAAGCACGCTCGGATCATAATCGGTTATTCCCAGATCGCTTAACTTTGCCGGGTCTGCGCTGAAGGTCGCCAGCGTTAAAATGATCGGCTCATTTTGCGTGTCTTTCTCCTGGTTAGACAAACTGCTTGCCGCACAGCCGGACAGAAGGCCGCAGAGCATAAATATACAGAGCATGATACGGAATGATTTTTTCACTTTTCCCCTCCGGTTTCTTCGACTGAATTTTCTTTTTACACTTTTACTGTAAGGAGGGCTTGTATCAAAGTTGTATCATTTGACTCTGCTAAAATTATTAAATTTTTATAAAATCGTCGATTCGGACGATATATCGTCTTTTCGCCAAAATTCTGTGTTATACTTCTTTTGATGGGAGATTTCTCCTGAAATCATCCTTTTTCGCAGTGCACGCGAAGTATGCTACTATTCGCAGTCGCTTCCAGGCAAGCCGCGTCCGATGAGTCTGTTTAGATCCTCATGCCGGCTGCGAATAGCAACAAATCATTTCAGATTTGGGAGGTGAGCACATGAATTCTGCGTCTAAAGACCAGACACCTGCCAAAGAGAAAGCAGTGGATTTATCAACTGATCCGCGCCGGATTCCAAAAGCGAACCGTAATGTGAAGGACAGCGTATTCCGAGACCTGTTCTCCGACAAAAAGTACCTGCTCATGCTTTATCAGACACTGCACCCTGAGGATAAGGACTGTACGGAGGATGACCTGACCTGTGTGACACTCGAACAGATTCTGATCCGCAATATCTACAATGATCTCGGTTTTCTGGTTGGAGACAGGCTTCTGATCATGGTCGAAGCTCAGAGTACCTGGAGCGTAAACATCATTATCCGTTCCATGCTGTATATCGTCCGGCCTATCAGGATTTCCTCAGAGAAAGCGGACAGAGTCTTTTTTCAACGAAGCCGGTTCATTTACCGGTCCCTGAGCTGTATGTAATTTACACCGGCAGTAAAAAGATTGAAAAAGATTTTATTTCTCTGACGGAAGAATTTTTCTCAGGGATACAGACGTCGCTGGAGGTGCGTGTAAAGGTTCTGACTGGCGAGGGCAGGGCTGACATAATGAGCGGCGAATTGGAGCATGGATGCGTATTTTGCAGTCATGATATTATCAGCCAGTATGTAACATTTACCCACATCATAAATGAGCAGATCCGTACATACGGTCAGACCAGGCAAGCCATTGCAAATGCAATTCAGATCTGCACGGATAATAATATACTGAAGGAGTATCTTAACCGTCAACGGAAGGAGGTAATTGATATCATGTTTACATTATTTGATCAGGATGAGGCATTGAGAGATTATATTATCAGCGAAAAGCGGGAAACCGCCAGAGAAATGGAAGAACGGGTCGCCAGAGAAATGGCACAAGCCATGTATCAGGACCGATACCCGATAAAAGTAATTGCCAAATATGTTCGTTCGAATCCAGAGACTGTCAGGCAATGGCTTGGACTGCTCCCACAGGCATAATGTATGACCCCGCCTGTCCAAGAACAGGCGGGGCCATCATGCCATATCACCACTTCTCAAAATGGACCTGACTCTCCTCATAATCGGGGTGCTCTCCGGTCTTTTCCTCGGCCGGATAGCCGAATGCGATGATGGAATGGGGGATAACTGTATCGGGCAGGGAGAAGAGCTCCCGCTGCCTTTCCACGCGTTCCATCTGCGGCCAGGTGCCGAGCCAGACGGAGCCGATGCCGAGCCCCTCGGCCGCCAGAATCATATTCTGGCCGGCGATCGCGCCATCGACCACCCAGTAGTCCTTCGCGCGGGAGAAGGCACGCTCCAAATCTCCCAGGATCAGGATGCCCACGTCGCATGTCCGAAGCGGTCCGGCGGGACGGCCATTGGCGTCCGCCATTTTATTGAGGGTATCCTTGTCGCGCACCACGAGGAAGCTCCAGTCGCGCGTGTTGGCGCATGTAGGTCCGGTCATGCCGGCCCTTAAAATTGTGTGCAGATCCTCCTCGCTGATATGCTGCTCCGTATACTTGCGGATACTTCTTCTCGCAAGTACGCCTTCTGTCAGTTCCATGAATTCTCTCCTGTTCTATTGATTTCCATTACCAATTTCCAACCAGTTTTGTCTGCCGCAGAATGTCAGATCTGTCTGCCAGTCCAGTCAGCTCTCTCTTTCATCAGCCAGCATTCTCCCCGTTTTGAAATGAATATCCTGCCTTACGCCTTTTCGTACTCCCGCTCCAGGAATTCTCTGCACTGCACCGCGTCCTCGGGCGTGGTGTTCTCCAGCGTCGCATAAATGTACGGCTTCTTTGTCTTTAAAAACTTCATGATGCGGTCGAAGTTCATCTCACCGAGCCCGGCGCCGCAGGCTAAAAGCTTGCCGTCCTGCACGCGATAATCCTTTAAATGCATGACCGCCACATCATCCCCGAAGGCGTCGATGGCCTCCGCGAACACCTCGTCCGCGTGATCAATGTTGGAAATATCCAGCAGATTGACCGGGTCGAAGATGATCTGTAAATTCGGGGAGTTGATGGTATCCAGCACCCTGCGGGTCCGCTCCGGATTGCAGACGATGTGCTTGAACACCGGCTCGATGGCCACGATCACACCCATCTTCTCCGCGTACTCCACCACGGGGCGCAGATTTTTGATGAAAATCTGCAGAGCCTCCTCGGTATAGCACTCCGGGCCATAGGTGTAGCCCTCATTCGGCGCACCGGTCTCAGTACCTACCACACCGGCTCCAAGAATCGACGCGAAGCGGATATTGGCCATGTAACGGTGCGTCGTCTGCGCCAGCGTGACCGGATTCGGATTGGCCAGGTTTAAATAACAGCCAAGCACCGCACAGTCCACATTGTGTTTGACGAATACCTTTCTCACATAGTTGGCAAAGCCGGGGGTCAGCGCCTCATCTGCGGTGCTGATCTCTTTAGGAAATACCTTGGCGAGCGCTAAGTGTCCGCAGGAAAAGCCCTGCGCCGCCACCTCGGCGATTCTCTCGTCAAAAGGCAGGTTTCTGGTATCATGTAAACGAAGTCCCAGTTGCATCTTATACCTCCTTATCATAATCGGGATCCCCGGCGACATAAGTGTCACAGAAAGACCCCTTCATTTTTTACTTCTGGATCAACGTGTCCACGCCGATCAGCTCCATGGGCTCGCCCACCTGCCCGTCGATGGTCACATCCTCCAGAATCAGCTTGTGAATGTTGCGGGCAAAGAGTCCCTTCTTACAGCACGGCTCCACACCCTCGGACATGGCCGGTACATCCGTTTTCGCATCGTCCGCGTAGCTGATATGCACGTGCTTTAATTCCAGCTCCTCCATCTTTAACTCCGGCAGGCAGTCAAAATAGGCCGCCGCCACATGGCAGTTGGTACACTCCATATTTTCAAAGAGCATTTTTTTCAGCACCGGCGTGCGCTCATCCACCGGATACGCCTCCCGGGACTGCACATATTCCGTGCGGCCGTCCGGATCGCAGAAATAAAACGCATTCACGACGAGCGGCGTCATCACATTGTCGAGCGTCAGATTTTTAAATGTAATATTGGACAGAATCGCGTCCTTGCCGCGTCCTCTTCTTGTCTTAATGCGCAGGCCTCTGTCCGTATTGCGGAACAGGCAGTCCTGCACGGTCAGATTCACTACGCCGCCGCCGATCTCGCTGCCGAGCGTCACCGCACCATGGCCGTCCTCCATCAGGCACTGGCGGATCATGATATTCTCCGAAGGCTTTTTGAAGCGGCTGCCCATGTAAATCTTGCCGGATTTCACAGCAATGCAGTCATCACCCAGGGAGAAGCGCACGCCCAGAATGTCAACATTTTTACAGGACTCCGGGTCAAGGCCATCAGTATTGGGAGAGTCCGAAGGATTGTTGATCGTAATGCCGATAAAGCGCAGGTTCTTGGAAAAGAACGGGTGCAGCGTCCACGACGGGGAATTGCACACCGTGATGCCCTGCAGCGTCACATCCTTGGAGTTATTGATGTGGAAAAGCCTGGGGCGGAACGCGATGTTCATGACCTTCGGATTGTTCCACCAGTCCTGCTTGCTGGCATTGCCGTTGATCTTACCGGGGCCGTAAATGATCACGTTTTTCACCTGATAGCCGCTGATGATGGCGGCGAACATGGGCAACGGATTGCCCTCCCAGGTGCCCAGGAAATACTCGTCCTTCTCATCGTAGCTTTCAATGCTGGGCGGCATGGTCACAAACTTGCTTCTGTCCGTAAAGGCCTTCAGTTCAGCGCCCTCTGCCAGCTCCAGCCGCAGATTGCTCTTTAAAAACAGGGATGTGATGCGATATGTCCCCGCCGGAATCAATACTCTGCCGTATTTCGGGCAGGCCATGATGGCCGCCTGAATGAAATGGGTATCGTCCGACACGCCGTCGCCCTTTGCGCCGAATTTGCGCACATCCAGCGTCACATACTCGTAATCCGTAGTAAACTCAATGCTGCCGGCAACCTTCTCCCCATCGTAAATCTCCGCCAGATACTGTGTCTCCGGCTTTAAATTGAACAAATTGGTGATAGTCCGGTCGGTTTCTCCGTACACAGACCCGTTCAGCTTTATTACATATGGCTTCTTTGTGAAATAACGTCCGCCGTCCTCGATTTCAATGACAGCGCTTCTGGCTGTACTCATTACCAGTGAAATATTCATATTCATGCCTCCTGAAGCGCTTTCGCGGTGTCGATATATTTCTCCGCCAGAATGATGTCCATGTCACAGGCCTTCTCAACAGATGCGCCGATCAGACGAACCGCCGTGCCGCTTTCGCCTTCCGCCATCATCAGTGCACCCTTCATCCGTGCGCGGAACATGGAAATCAGCTCGCGATACAGTTCATAAATCTCCTGGCTGATAGCGTCGATGCATTTCACCATCATATCCAGATAAAAGGCCGCATTTTTCAAAGACGAATCATGGTCATATTGCAGCGACAGGGTGCGAAGCTGCGCCATCAGATCCATGTAGCCCTTCTTGCCGTTTGCCTTCGTCTCATAGAGCATATATACCGGATAAACATAGCTGCCGGCCTCGAAGATATTGTCAGAAACCGAAGACAGGTCAAAGACGCCAAACCCATTTCTCGGCAGTGCTTTGATCTCCTCTGCCGTCTCTTTTACCAGATCGGAAGCAAAATCACCGGCTTTCATGGCCTCATATGCCCTTAACAGTTTTTCTTTCATAAAACACCTTTCGCACTTTTACGAAAAAACAATGCCGGAAACAGGGAACAGAATCTGCCCGATATTTCCGGCACTGTATATTTTTATAAAGTTACGCCCTGCTTGAAGATCGCCATGTCATGGAAGCCATTCTGCTCCGAGCAGACCTTCTCGCCGGAAGCTACAGCCACTACATAGTCAAAGAGCTTCTGCGCGGTGTCCGCCATGGTCTGATCCTCCACCAGCACACCGGCGTTGAAATCAATCCAGTTGGACTTTTTGCCAGCCAGGCGGGAGTTAGTGGAAATCTTTACCGTCGGCACCGGGGAGGCAAACGGTGTGCCGCGTCCGGTGGTGAACAGGACGATGTGCGCGCCGCTGGCCGCTAAGGCCGTCGAAGCCACCAGGTCGTTGCCGGGAGCGCTTAAAAGGTTGAGGCCCGGTGTGGAAACCCGCTCGCCGTAGGCTAAAACACCCTTCACCGGAGATGACCCGGACTTCTGCGTGCAGCCTAAGGACTTGTCCTCCAGGGTAGAGATACCGCCCTTTTTGTTGCCGGGGGACGGATTCTCATAGATGGTCTGATTATGAGATTTGAAATAATTTTTGAAATCATTAATCAGATCAACGGTCTGGTGGAAGAGCTCCTCATTGGCGCAGCGGTTCATCAAAAGCGTCTCCGCGCCGAACATTTCCGGTACCTCCGTTAAGATCGTCGTGCCGCCCTTGGACACCAGGATGTCGGAGAAACGTCCTACACAGGGGTTGGCGGTGATGCCGGAGAAACCGTCCGAGCCGCCGCACTTCATGCCGATCACCAGTTTGGATACACTGATGGGCTCTCTCTCAAAACCGGCAGCATAATCGATCAGCTCTTTGCAGAGCACGACCCCGTCCGCGATCTCATCGTCAGATTCCTGGCAGACTAAAAACTTCACACGGTTCGGATCGACCTCGCCAATATAAGGCTTCAGGACGTCGATATTGGAATTCTCACAGCCCAGGCCCAGCACCAGAACGCCGCCCGCGTTGGGGTGGTTGATCAGATCCGCTAAAATCGTGCGGGTATGCTCCTGGTCGTCTCCCATCTGGGAGCAGCCGTAGGGGTGCGTGAAGGTGATAACCTCATCCACGGAGCCCTTCACATATTCATTGGCCTTTTTCACAATCAGCTTTGCAATGTCGTTGACACAGCCGACGGTGGGAATAACCCAGATCTCATTGCGCACGCCCACCTTGCCGTCGGGACGGTTGAAGCCCATGAAAGTAGCGTCCTCGGTCTTTTGCACCTCACAGGGAACCGGCTCATAATTATACTCCAGCAGATCGCCCAGGGCAGTTTTGATATTGTGGGTGTGAATCCACTGGCCGGCTTTAATATTCTGCTTCGCGTTGCCGATGCGAAAGCCATATTTGATGACGGGACTTCCCTCCGGGATGTCTGCAAGCGCCATCTTATGACCGGCAGGAATCTCTTCCTGCGCGGTCACGGATAAATCATCTGAAACTTTGACAACGGTACCGGGCGCGAGTGTCTCGATCGCCACCACGACGTTGTCATTATCGTTAATTCTTAAGAAACTTTGCATAAAGCGGCCCTCATTCCGTTTGCTTTGATGTCATCCAGATAAGCGACGATGGCGTCCCTGGTATCCGCCACCTTGGTCAGATCCTGTCCAAAGAAAGATTCATTGGACAGAACAGCGGTCACGAACTCTTCCGTAGACTTCTGAGAATACTCCGCGAAGAACTCCACCACAGCGGCGTCATCCTGCACCATGTACTCTTCCTCTCCTCTGTGTCCGACGAGCTTGCCGTCGCGGATCTCAGAGCCGGTGTAGAAGGCCATCAGTGCTGCCAGGGAGAATGCCAGGTGAGACGGGATTTTGCCGGTCTTTTCCACATAGCCTAAGTAGGACGGCAGGCATCTCGCTTTCCACTTGGAGACGGAATTTAAGGAAATTGCCATCAGGGCGTGATCCACATAGGGGTTCTCAAAGCGAAGCTCAACCGCCGCCGCGAACGCTTCCAGCTCATCCTTCGGCAGAGTCAGGGTCGGAATGACCTCATCATACAGAGTTGCCTTGATAAACGGACGGATGTCCTTATCCTTCATGGCATCTCTGACGATATCATAGCCGCACAGATAAGCCGCCAGCACGAAGGAGGTGTGTGCGCCGTTTAAGATGCGAACCTTGCGCTGTTTGTAAGGCTTCTGATTGTCTGTGAAAATAACGTCCATGCCGGGCATGTCCGCCATCACTTTGTCCAACGGAAGCTCGCCGCTGATGTCCTTCTCAGACTCGATGACCCAGAGCGCGAAGGGTTCCGCGGTCACCATGATCTTATCCTGATAGCCTAACTTCTCCCACTCCTGCTCGGCGGTTGCTCTCGGATATCCGGTCACGATGCGGTCCACCAGGGTGGAGGTGAAAATGCAGTTCTCATTCACCCATGTCTTAAAGCCCGCATCCAGACCCCAGAGGTCGATGAGCTGGTTCACGCACTTCTTTAACATAATGCCGTTATCATCAATCAGCTCCACGGGCAGCATCACCAGACCCTTGTCAGCCGCGCCGTTGAATGTGGTGTATCTTCTGTATAAAAACTGGGTCAGCTTGCCGGGGAAGGTCTTCGCCGGCTTTAAATCGAATTCATCAGTGGGATCATAAACGATGCCCGCCTCGGTGGTATTGGAAACCACGAAACGCAGGGTGTCGATCTCCGCCAGAGACATATACTTGTCATATTCTGTCGCCGTATCCACAATATCCTGCACAGAGGTAATCACTTTGTTGAGTACCTTCGCCTCGCCCTCCACGATGCCGCGTAACGACACGGTGTACTGGCAATCCTGCTCATGGAACATATCAGTCGTGCCGAAGGGAATTGGCTTGATCAGCACGATATCGCCGTCAAATAATCCCTTCTCATTCGCGATATCGATCATGTAATCGACAAAGGCACGCAGGAAGTTGCCCTCGCCGAACTGTACCACTTTTACCGGTCTGTTCACCTTTTTGGTCATTGCTTTGCTTAATTGCTCCATACCTGTTCTCCCATCTGTTATATTCTTAACAAAGTGTAGTTACTATGCACAAAAAAATCGTTTTCCTGCACAGCAATTACATAAATTTTATACCAAAACAAAGTATTCGTCAATGTGGTTTTGAAAATAAAAGGAACTTCTTGTTTTTCGCCCGTCCATGCTTTATAATGAATTTGACTATACGGAGAGAAACTCCGCGCGGCTTTCAAAGCCAGGTTCATCATGGAGGTAAGGCAAAAATGAAGAAATTTATGGACGAGAACTTTCTGTTGGAAACAGAAACTGCTCAGAAACTGTATCACGAATATGCAGCGACCACTCCCATCCTGGATTATCACTGTCATATCAACCCCAGAGAGATCGCCGAGGACCGCAAATTTGACAATATTACACAGGTCTGGCTGGGCGGCGACCACTACAAGTGGCGCTTCATGCGCTCCTGCGGCGTGGAGGAAAAATACATCACCGGAGACGCATCCGACAAGGAGAAATTTTTCAAGTGGGCCGAGTGCCTGGGCAAAGCCATCGGCAATCCCCTCTTCCACTGGTCTCACTTAGAGCTCCAGAGATATTTCGATTATCATGGTGTCTTAAATAAAAACACCGCTGAGGAAGTCTGGAACCTCTGCAATGAAAAGCTGCACGACGACTCCATGAGCGTCCGCAACCTGATCCGCCAGTCCAACGTGACCCTGATCTGCACCACCGACGACCCGATAGACAGCCTGGAATGGCATCAGAAAATCAAAGAGGATGAGAACTTTGAAGTAAAGGTCCTGCCGGCCTGGAGACCGGACAAGGCCATGAATATCGAAAAGCCGGAATATCTGGACTATCTGGCAGCTCTGTCCAAAGTCAGCGGCATCGAGATTAAGACCTTCGCGGATTTGAAGGCCGCCCTCGTCAATCGCATGGAGTTTTTCGCTTCCCAGGGTTGCTGCGTTTCCGACCACGCTCTCGAGTATGTGATGTACGAGCCCGCTTCCGATGAGGAGATCGAGGAAATCTTCGCAAACCGCCTGGCCGGCAATCCTGTATGCAAGACCTGCGAGCTGAAATTCAAGACCGCTTTCATGCTCTTCGTAGCGAAGGAATACAACCGTTTAGACTGGGCCATGCAGCTCCACTACGGCTGCAAGCGCGACAACAACGAGCTGATGTATCAGTCCCTCGGCCCGGATACCGGCTACGACTGCATCAACAATTACGCGCCCAGCGCCCAGATGGCAGACTTTTTGAACGCGCTGATTAAGACCGACCAGCTGCCGCGCACCATCATCTACTCCCTGAACCCGAATGACAATGAAGCCATCGGCACGATCTTAGGCTGCTTCCAGGATTCCACCGCGGTCGCCAAAATCCAGCAGGGCAGCGCCTGGTGGTTCAACGATCACAAGGTCGGTATGCAGAATCAGATGATCTCCCTGGCAAACCTGGGCAACTTAAGCGGCTTCGTCGGCATGCTGACCGACTCCAGAAGCTTCCTTTCCTACACCAGACACGAATATTTCCGCCGCATCCTCTGCAACCTGATCGGCAACTGGGTAGAAAACGGAGAGTTCCCCTGCGACTGGGATACCCTGGAGGAGATCGTCAGAGGTATTTCTTATAACAACGCGAAGAAATACTTTAAATTCCCGTTAGACTGATTTTATCAGCCAGATTTAGAATGAAAAGAGGTACATGATTATGGGCATTATTGCTTCTTTGATTGTCGGCGCTCTCTGCGGCTACATCGCCGGACAGGTCATGCATGTGCAGGGCGGCCTGTTGTTCAATATCATCCTGGGCATCGTCGGCGGCTTTGTCGGCGGCCTGCTTTTCGGACTGATCGGTGTTTCCTTCCACGGAATCATTGGCAGCATCATCTGCGGTGTGCTTGGCTCCTGCATCCTGATCTGGGTTGTCAAAAAGATCAGGAAATAGACCAGCAAATCATCTGAACAAATAAGCAAAAAAAGAACTCCCTCAGGTTTTCACTGAAACCGGGGAGTTCTTTTTTATCTCACGGAGAACTTCTTTCCTGTACTTTCTGAAATAAGTTCTCCGCGTTCATTCTTTTTTTACAGCGCTTCAATTCATTCAATAAGTCTTAACTTCCTCTTCGCCGTTCATCACGCGCAGCGCGCCCTGCGCCAGCGCCAGGAGCTCATCCTCGCCCGGATAAACCGTGAAGGGCGCGATCCAGCCGCATCTCTCCTTCAGGCCCTCAACCACATCCGCGCCGTAGGCAATGCCGCCGGTGACAATGATCTGGTCTACTTTTCCGTTCAGCACGCAGGCCATGGAACCGATGTCCTTGGATACCTGAAGCAAAAATGCCTCCTTGGCTTCCTTCGCCTTCTCGTCGCCCTCATTGGCGCGCTTTGTCACCTCGCGCATATCGTTGGTGCCCAGATAGGCGTTAAAGCCACCGTTGCCTGTCAGCATCTTGCGGACTTCTTTCTCCGTATATTTGCCGGAAAAGCACAGGCCGATCAGCTTGCCGACCGGTACCGCACCTGCCCGCTCCGGGGAGAAAGCGCCGTCACCGTCCAGAGCGTTGAACACATCCACGACTCTGCCGTACTCATGTGCCGCCACGGATACACCGCCGCCCATATGCACACCGATCAGGCGCAGGTCCTCATAAGATTTGCCGATCTCTTTGGCATAACGCTTTGCCACCGCTTTCTGATTTAAGGCATGGAAGACGCTGGTGCGGGGCAGATCCGGATGACCGGAATATCTGGCGATGGGCATCAGCTCATCCACCACGACCGGGTCCACAATATAAGAGGGGACACCGATCTCATCTCCGATCTCTCTGGCCAGAATGCCGCCCAGATTGGAAGCGTGCTGGCCCTGGACGCCGATTTTCAAGTCCTCCAGCAGGTCATCCGTCACAGCGTATGTCCCGCCGGGGATAGGCTTTAACATGCCGCCGCGGCCCACCACCACGTCCAGACTGTTGATGTCAAAATTCTTGCTCTCCAGCAGATCCGTAATAATCTTTTTGCGGAAATCCTTCTGGTCCACAATCATGGGAAACTGTGCGATCTCTTCTGTGGTATGACGCAGTGTTTCCTCAAAAAGAAGGGTCTCATCCTCGAAGACACCGATTTTGGTGGAGGTAGATCCCGGGTTGATAATTAAACTCTTAACAGACATTTTTATTTTCTCTTTTCTGAATGCTGTTCTGCGCAGTATGACCCTTTTCTGCGCAGCTGCATTCGTATTTGAAAACGCTTTCCATTTCACAACAGGCCTATTTCCCCTGCTGAAGCTCCTCCGCAACAACAGCCGCCAGCGCGATGGAATTTAACTTGGTCTCAAAAGTATCGGAGCGGCTGGTCAGAATGACAGGTACCTTGGTTCCGGTTAAAATGCAGCCATTTTTAGACTTCGTGGTGTGTACCAGCGTCTTGTACACCAGGTTGCCGGCGTGAATATCCGGGAAAAGGATGACATCCGCATCTCCCTGAATCTTACGGTTAGTCGCGCCCTTGTGCTTTGCGGCTTCCGGATCAATGGCCAGGTCCAGAGAAAGCGGTCCGTCGATGATGCAGCCGGTAATTTCGCCCTCTTCGTTCATCCTGGTCAGCTCGGCCGCCTCAATGGTCACCTGCATCTTGGGGTTGACAACTTCCACAGCCGCCACCGGCGCAACCTTAGGCAGCTCCACACCGCAGGCTCTGCAGACCGGAATGGTATTGTTGATGATATGTACCTTGTCCTCCAGAGTGGGATAGGTTATGAAGGCTACATCCGTCAGGAAAAGCAGACGGTCATAGCCAGGCACCTCGAAGACGCTGACATGGGACAGGGCACCGCCGGTGCGCAGGCCAACCTCTTTATTTAAGACACTCTTTAAGAAGTTTTTGGTATCCACCAGGCCCTTCATGTACATGTCCACATCGCCGTCATGAGCCAGCTTTACAGCCTTTAAGGAAGCCTCGATCATATCCGGCTCATCGATGATCTCGATACCGGTCAGATCCAGGCCGATCTCTTTCGCAATCGCCTCAATCTTTTCCTGATCGCCCACCAGCACGACGTCCGCGATATCCTGCTCTTTGCAGGCTTTCACGCACTCTAAAACCGCGCTGTCCTGGGTGGCGGCGATGGCAACCTTCTTTTTGCTTAAGGTTTTCACCTTAGCCAATACATAGTCGAAATTCATGATTTTTCCTCTCGCATATATACATTCACATCCGCTTCACCCTCATACGCAAAAGCATCTGCTTCGCATCTGCCGCAGCAAAATACGCTGCTCATCCTTTTGCTTATGAGGGTGAAGTGACTGATTCTCAGTCAACTTGAGAGGTATAAACCAGCTCTTTACAAGCAAACTACGCTTGACAGATCTGTTTATACCTCTCAAGTCGTCTGTGAATAGTAACTTTGAAAATCAGGAAATCTGCCCTCCCATAAGGGCATGCGCAGTGCAGGGCAGATTTTCCGAATGTCTTTTATTGATTTTATTTGTTTGCCTTTGCCGCCTTGATAGCCTCGGTCAGCTGCGGAACGATCTTATTCAGATCGCCGACCACACCGTAGTCAGCCACATCGAAGATCGGGGCGTCCTCATCCTTATTGATGGCAATGATGATATCGGACTCCTCCATGCCGGCCACATGCTGGATGGCGCCGGAGATACCGATGGCGAAGTAAACGTTCGGGCGAACGGTCTTACCGGTCTGGCCGACCTGCAGATCCTTCGGCTTCCAGCCGGCGTCTACCACCGCACGGGAGCAGCTGACAGTGCCGCCGATTGCTTCCGCCAGGTCATCTAAAAGCTTGAAGTTCTCGGGGCTGCCGACGCCGCGGCCGCCGCTGACTAAGATCTTGGCGTCCATGATGTCCACAGTATTGGAAACGGCCTTTACGACCTCTTTGATCGTGACGAATTTATTGTTCACGGTGATGCCGGGATTGTACTCGATGACCTCGGCCTTCGCACCAGCAACAGGAGTGATCTTCTGCATCACACCGGGACGAACGGTCGCCATCTGCGGACGGTTGTTCGGGCAGGCGATGGTCGCGATGGTATTGCCGCCGAACGCCGGACGGGTCATCAGTAGCTGATTGTGCAGCTGCTCCTTGCCGGGGATGGGGTTTAACGGGAAGTCGCCGATATCCAGTTTCGTGCAGTCCGCGGTCAGACCAGTCGCTACTCTCGCGGAAACGGTGGGACCTAAGTCTCTGCCGATGGCGGTCGCGCCTACCAGCATGATTTCCGGCTTAAACGCATTGATGACGCCTGCCAGCGCCTGTGCGTAGGGCTCAGTTCTGTAGGTTTCCAGTTCCGGATCATCGACCACGATGACCTTGTCAGCTCCATATTCCGCCAGCTGATCCGCCAGGTCCTTTACCTGATAGCCGATCAGTACGGCAGTCACATCGGTACCCAGATCAGCAGCCAGCTCCTTGCCCTTGCCGAGCAGCTCGAAGGAGATGCTGCTGATTACGTTATCTACCTGCTGGGCAAATACATATACACCCTTGTATTCTTCTAAATTCATATTATTCACCTCTGATATTCATTGAATTTTTTGATGATACCATGGATTGCTCCATAAAATACATTCCCGCAATCCATGACAACATTCGGAATCCGCACAATTTGACCTGAGATACGGTCAAATTTGCTCCTTCCCCCACAGGGCGCCCTGCGGGTGTCATGTTGTTGCGGTCCCCAAATTCAGAAATGCTCATGCACACCCGAAGGGCGTACCTTGCGTAAGCACTCGCTTTCTGACTTTTGGTCCCTTGTATCATCATATGATGTGCTTCTCATCCAGCTTGCCGACAATGTAGCTGACCGCATCCTCCGGAGACTCCGGCACCACCTTCTCACCAGCGCCCTTGCGGACCTTGTCAGAGGCCTTCGCGATCTTGGTCGGGGAACCGGCTAATCCTAAGTTGGAGTCATCCACATCCACCAGATCTTTTCTGCCCCAGGTGATGATCTCAGCCTGGCAGGCGTCAAAGATGCCGCCCGGTGTCATGTAACGGGGCTCGTTCAACTCGCTTAAAGCGGTGATCAGGCAGGGCATCTGCGCCTCCAGCACATGATATCTGTCATCATACTGACGCTGCACCACGACCTTGTCGCCCTCAATCTTGATATCCTGCGCGTAGGAAATGACCGGAATGCCAAGGTGCTCCGCGATCTGCGGGCCTACCTGCGCGGTGTCGCCGTCGATGGCCTGACGTCCTGTGATAATCAGATCATACTCCAGGTTGCGGATTGCGCCCGCAATGGTGGTGGAAGTTGCCCAGGTATCGGCACCGCCTAAAACTCTGTCGGTCACCAGGATCGCTTTGTCAGCGCCCATGGCCAGCGCCTCTCTCAGCGCGTCCGCAGCCTTCGGCAGACCCATGGTCAGGACTGTCACCTCCGCGCCGTACTCATCCTTTAATCTCAGAGCCGCTTCCAGACCGGCCTTGTCGTCCGGGTTCATGATCGCCAGCATACCGGCTCTGTCCAATGTTCCGTCCGGGTTGAACTTCACACCGCCCTTGGTATCCGGAACCTGTTTGATGCAAACAATTATTTTCATGTTAATTATTCCTCTCTTTAAATTTTTATATCTCCGTAAGGCGCCACTCAAAAATCCTACGGATTTTTTCGTTCGCGGTGCTGCGCTGCACCGCTGTAAGCTTCCGATAATATGCCTTGTCCTGCAAGCAGTCCAATTCATATTATCGTAACCTTACGCGCCTTACTTAAGCAGATTCGCGGAGATAACCATTTTCTGCACTTCGCTGGTGCCCTCGTAGATCTCGGTGATCTTGGCATCGCGCATCATGCGCTCCACATCATACTCTCTGATGTAGCCGTAGCCGCCGTGCAGCTGCACCGCCTTGGTGGTCACTTCCATCGCGGTCTCGGCAGCATAAAGCTTCGCCATGGCCGCTTCCTCAGAGTAGGAAACCTTCGGATCCTTCCTGAACTCGTCTTTCTTTAAGGCAGCCTTGTAAACCAGGTTCTTCGCAGCCTCCGTCTTGGTCGCCATATCAGCCAGCTGGAACTGGGTATTCTGGAAGGAACCGATGGTCTTGCCGAACTGTTTTCTCTCTTTTACATAAGCAACGGTGGTCTCCAAAGCGCCCTCCGCAAGGCCCAGCGCCTGTGCGGCGATACCGATACGTCCGCCGTCCAGCGTATGCATGGCGATATTGAAGCCCTTGCCCTTCTGGCCCAGCAGATTCTCCTTCGGGATGCGGCAGTCCGTGAAAATCAGCTCATAGGTGGAGGAGCCGCGGATACCCATCTTATTTTCCTTGGTACCGAAGGTGAAGCCCGGAGTGCCCTTCTCCACGATAAACGCGGAGATTTCCTTCTGCATGCGGCCGCGCTTCTCAACCTTGCCGGTCACCGCTATGATGATATATACGTCAGCCTCCTTACCGTTGGTGATGAAGCACTTGGAGCCGTTTAAGACCCACTCATCGCCGTCTAAGACAGCCTTGGTCTGCTGTCCCTGCGCATCCGTGCCGGCACCAGGCTCGGTTAAACCGAACGCGCCAAGCTTCTCACCTTTTGCCAGCGGCACAACATATTTCTGCTTCTGCTCCTCGGTGCCATAGGTCAGAATGGGATCGATGCAGAGAGAGGTATGCGCGGAAACGATAACGCCTGTGGTGCCGCAGACCTTGGAGAGCTCCTCCACGCACATCGCGTAGGTTAAAGTGTCGCAGCCCTGTCCGCCGTACTCCTTCGGAACCGGAATACCTAAGAATCCATACTTTGCCATCTTGTCCACAGTCTCGCGGGGGAAACGCTCGGTCTCGTCCACTTCCTGTGCAAGGGGCTTTACTTCTTTTTCGGCGAAATCTTTGAACAACTGTCTCGCCATTTCATACTCTTTGCCTAAAGTAAAATCCATGTTTTTTATTCTCCTTCAAATCATATTCAAGCACATACAGGCAGCCCGTAAAACAGTCTGCCTGATGTCATCTTTTCTGAAATTAATTATATTTATAGAAGCCTTCGCCGGTCTTCACGCCCAGCTTGCCGGCACGCACCATCTTACGCAGAAGCGGTGACGGACGATACTTGCTGTCGCCGGTCTCCTTGTAAATGACCTCCATGATGGCCAGCACGATGTCCAGTCCGACATAGTCGCCCAGCTGCAGCGGTCCCATCGGGTGGTTTGCGCCCAGTCTCATGGCAGTGTCGATATCCTCGATGCTTGCCACACCGGCTTCATATACACAGATACCCTCGTTGATCATCGGGATCAGGATACGGTTCACCACAAAACCGGCAGCCTCATTGACCTCTACCGGCGTCTTGCCGATCTCCTCGGAGATAGCCTTCACCTTGTCAAAGACCTCATCGGTCGTGTTCGCACCGCGGATGATCTCGATCAGCTTCATCACGGGAGCCGGGTTGAAGAAATGCATACCGATGACCGGTCTGTCCAGTCCGGCGCCGATCTCCGTGATGGAGAGGGAGGATGTATTGGTCGCGAAAATGCAGGTTGCGGGAACGATGCTCTGCAGTTCTTTGAATGTCTGCTTCTTCACATCCATGACTTCCAGGGCAGCTTCCACAACCAGATCCGCGTCGGTGCAGATATCCTTGACACCGGTGGTGATGTTGGCCAGAACCGCGTCCGCGGCTTCCTGGGTCATCTTGCCCTTCGCGATTCTCTTCGCGAATGCCGCTTCAATCTTCTTTTTGCCGTTTGCGGCAAACTCCTCGTTGATATCGCACAGATAAACCTGATAGCCGGGAGTCTGCGCGAACACCTGCGCAATGCCGGAACCCATGGTGCCGGCGCCGATTACGCCTACTTTCATAATAAATTGCCTCCTTTATTTGTTCTGGAATGGCTCCTTCACCTTTTCCTTGTTTTTGTCCAGGAAGAAGGCCATGCCGTATTTCTGATCCTCGGTCTCAAAGCAGTCGCCGAAAAGCTTCTCCTCAATCACAATGGCCTCATCCATGGGAGCCTCCAGGCCCTCATTGATGGCCTTTTTGCAGTTGCGCACCGCGATGGGTGCGTTCTTTGCGATGGTGGAAGCGAGCTTTTTCGCTGTCTCCATGAGCGCTTCCTGTGCGGTTTTCACGACATTGCCGTCCGCGTCCGTCTCCGCCGCGCAGACCTGATTTACCAGGCCGATGCGATAAGCCTCAGCCGCCTTGATATTGCGCGCGGTGTAGATCATCTGCTTCGCCATGCCCACGCCCACGATGCGGGTCAGTCTCTGGGTGCCGCCGAAGCCGGGCGTGATGCCCAGGCCGACTTCAGGCTGTCCGAAGACCGCGTTCTCGGAGCAGATACGGATGTCACAGCTCATGGCAAGCTCACAGCCGCCGCCGAGCGCGAAACCGTTCACCGCCGCGATGACGGGAATGGGGAGTGTCTCGATTTTACGGAAGACGTCGTTGCCTTTTTTGCCGAAGGCCTCGCCCTGTGCTTTGGTCAGGCTGCTCATCTCTCCGATGTCCGCACCGGCCACGAAGCTTTTGGCGCCTGCGCCGGTGATGATCAGGCAGCGGACTGTATCCAGGTCGATCGCGTCGATGGTCTGATCCAGCTCCTCTAATACCATAGAGTTCAAGGCGTTTAATGCCCGCTCTCTGTTGATGGTCAGGACAGCCACGCTGCCCTGCGCCTCATATAAAATATATTCCATTCTGTTCCTCCAGCACTTTGTTCGTGATACCAGGATTTCTTCGCGCCCCAGCGCTCCCGAAATCCTGCATCCATTCGCAATCCGCCCTACTGGGCTCCTTGCTCATGTCTGTTCGGGTCCCAAATCCATAAATTCAGATGCAAGCATCTGTTTTATGGATTTTGTTCCCTTGTATCACTCCATTGAAACGATCGTCGCGCAGCCCATGCCGCCGCCGATGCACAGCGTCGCCAGGCCGGTCTTTGCGCCCCTTGCCTGCATTTCATAAAGCAGCGTCACCAGGATACGGCAGCCGGAAGCGCCCACCGGATGTCCCAAAGCGATCGCGCCGCCGTTCGGATTTAACTGCTTCTCCACATCAATGCCGAGCTCCTTGCCAACCGCCACGGACTGTGCCGCAAACGCCTCATTGGCCTCGATGATATCGAAGTCCTCGATCTTCATGCCGGTCTTCGCCATGACCTTCTTCGTCGCCGCCACCGGGCCGATACCCATCACTTCCGGACGAACACCTGCCAGAGCGCCAGCCACATAGGTCGCCATCGGCGTCACGCCAAGCTCTTTGGCCTTTTCCTCGCTCATCACCACGATCGCCGCAGCGCCGTCGTTGATGCCGGAAGCATTGCCCGCGGTCACGAAGCCGCCCGGATTGATCGGGCGAAGCTTCTGCAGGCCCTCGATGGTGGAGCCGTGGCGCGGTCCCTCGTCGACCTTAAACTCGATGGTTTCCTTCTTTTTCTTCACGGTAACAGGAACGATTTCCTTATCAAACGCGCCGGCCTTCTGCGCCGCCTCGGTCTTTAACTGGCTCTGCAGTGCAAACTCGTCAATCTCCTCACGGGTTAAGCCCCACTCCTCGCAGATATTGTCCGCGGTCTTGATCATGTGATAATCATTGAACGCATCCCAGAGGGCGTCCTTGATCATGGTATCCACCAAAACGCCGTTGTTCATTCTGTAACCGTAACGGCCCTGGGGTACCGCGTAGGGAGCCATGGACATATTCTCCATGCCGCCGGCCACGACCACATCCGCGTCACCCGCCAGGATCATCTGCGCCGCCTGGTTGACGCAGTTTAAGCCGGAGCCGCAGACCACGTTCATGGTAACCGCCGGTACTTCAATCGGAAGTCCTGCCTTGATGGACGCCTGGCGCGCTACGTTCTGTCCCTGCGCCGCCTGAATAACACAGCCCATGTAAACCTGATCCACATCCTCCGGCCTGATGCCGGCCCTGTTCACGGCCTCTTTAATCACGATCGCACCCAGATCCACAGCCGGGGTGGTGCTCAAGGTGCCGCCCATCGTACCGATTGCGGTACGGCAGGCACCCGCCAGTACAACTTTCTTTGCCATAGTTTGTTCTCCTTTTTAATTTATGAAATGATTTGTAACGGAACGGTAAATTATATTGTTATTTTTTTGTCAATCCGTATTCTACCATAAGCCTTCGCAATATGCAATCCTTTATTTTACTTTTTTAAAAAAATTTTACCTTCTATTTTTCAGACAATTTCGTTTTCCCGGATTTTCGAAAATTTTACTTTATTTTTTTGATTCTGTTCATTTTTGACAAAACAGCTGTTCGCCGGCCAAAAAATGCAGGGAAGCACAGATTTGCGCACTGCAAAATGTGGATAAAGTGGATAACTCTGTGTATAACTTGAAAATCATGAAAAAAAGAGGGGTTGTCCATGTGGACAACTTCCCTTTTTTCCAGTTTCAGCCAGCCTGATTTCATCGCGTGAAAAAACTTTTTTGACGCTTTTCCTGCAAATTGATTTGTTATTTTTGCTAAATTTTCATTTGTCAAGAAATTTCTGCGGATTACGGCAGAAAAACTTTTTTCGAAATTGACTGAATATTCTGTACAATTCTTAGCCCCGTAAGGGGCGGGAAAGCACACGAAGCGGGCGAGATTGCACATGTAGGGCACCCGAAGGGCGTCTCGTAGAGGAAGCGGCTGTGAATGTCATCTCAGCCCCGCAGATACTCCCAGGCTGCGGTCGCCGCGTTGGCGCCGTCCGCCACCGCCGTGATGACCTGGCGCAGCCTCTTCGTCCGCAGATCCCCCGCCGCGAACAGGCCGGGAAGTGAGGAAGCGCAGTCCTCCCCGGCAATGACATAGCCGTAATCGTCCAGGTCGGCCAGACCCTTTAAAAGCTGCGTATTTGGCACGGTGCCCACCGCCACGAACACACCCTGCACATCCAGTGTGCGCGCCTCGCCTGTCAGCTTATTCCGCAGGTGGAAATGCTCCACCTCTTCCTGCCCGAGAATCTCCACAGGAATCGTATTCCAGAGAATCTCGACATTGGAGAGGCTTTTCAGCTGTTTCTCCAGAACCGCACCTGCCCGGAGGCTGTCCCGCCTGTGAATCAGATACACCTTCTCACACAGGCCCGCCAGGTAAATTGCGTCCTCCACCGCGGCATAGCTGCCGCCCACAACCGCCACCGTCTGCCCCCGGTAAAGCGCGCCGTCACAGGTCGCGCAGTAGGAAACGCCCTTGCCCCGAAGTGCTTCCTCCCCGGGAACATCAAGCTTACGGTTCGTGGCACCGGCCGCGTAAATCACCGTTTTGCACTCCATCAGGCCCTGATCCGTATGAACCATGAAACCCGCATCCGTCTTTTCAATGGCTGTCACATCGCGGGAAAGCGGCTCCTTCCCCATATCCGCCACATGATTCTGAAAAGCCATACCCAGGTCAAAGCCGTTATAATGAGGCATGCCCAGATAATTGTCCACCTCATAGGTGTTGAGCACCTGACCGCCGCCCATATAATTGGATTCTAAAATTTCCAGGTCCATGCCAGAACGCAGGCCATAGACCGCCGCCGACAGGCCGGCCGGACCGGCTCCGATAATGATTAAGTCTTTCATTCAGCTAATTCCTCCTTCAGTCAGGGATATGCAAAAAAAATTTTACTCTTTGATAAACCGCCATATCCTCTGTATTTCCTTTTAAAGTGTAAAATCCGCGAAAATATCATACTCCCCGAAATGCTCCTCCCGGAAACGAATCAGAAACGCCTTCGCCTCTGTCTGCGTCTCATCCAGATCCGAAATCATGCCGTCCAGATTGTCCTTCGTCACTCCGCCAAGGTCGGCAAACAGCTTAAAATACTGCATCTGCTCCTTTAACTGCTCTGTCAATACCTGCCAGGCCTCTTCAGAGGCACAACCCTTCGTATGGTGCAGCAGATAATCCGTTAATGTCCTGCGCCCGTCTTCCTTTAAAAAAGTCGGGTGCGCCAGCCTGAGAAAGCACAGGTACGCCTTCAGCTTCTTTTCCTCCAGAATCTGGTCCTGCATGCGGATTCCGATGTCCTCCTCCCCGCAGAAAACGAGGTCGTGGTAATTCTCCTCATCGTCCTCCATGAGAAAGGAAAGCAGGCACTGATCCCACCGCTCAAACCATCGCTCACTTCCCCGCTCCGGGTCGCTTAACAGATAATCCGCCTTCAGATGGCAGCACAGCGCCGCCATGAGGATCTGCGCGTCGGGTGAAATCTCCCCCAGCGCCAGGCGTTCCATGGATTTACAGCCCTTGAAAACACCCGTTCCCAGGGACACCTCCCCCGGCGCTTCCACCTCCTTCAAGCGGCCGCACTGGGCAAAGGCATAGTCCTCCAGACGCATCACCGTCTTGGGCAGTGTCACCCGCTCCAGGCAGCTTTTACCCAGAAAGGCCTTTTTACCGATCACGGTCACCGGCAGATTTTCTATTGCTTCCGGCACCGCAAGCGCGGCGTGAAAGCCTTCCATGCCGGTGATGGTCACATTGTTATTCTGGACAGAATACTGTAAAATGATGTCCTGCAGCTGTAATTTTTGTTCTTTGAATTGCATAGGCTTTGCTCCGGAGTTTTATCAGGTGTTTTCATTATGCCATCGCATGAAAATAAAGTAAAGCCCAAAAGTCCTGTCCTGCACCGCCTTGTAAAACGTTCCGTTCGGTGGTATCCTGAAAAAGCAGAGAACTCTCTCTGCGTAAATACAACTATTTTCAATTCTTCAAAAAAGGAAATCATGAAATGCCAAAAAAAATCTGTATCACCGGTGCCTCCCGCGGAATCGGCCGTGCCATCGCCGAAGCCTTTGCCAGGGAGGGCTGGGAATTATATTTAATCTGTAAGGAAAATCTGGAAATGCTGGAATGTGCCGCTTGTGAATGGCGGCGGGAATACGGCGTCAACGCGGCCTGCTTTGCCGTGGATGTGACGGACGCAAAGGCATATGAAGCCTTTTTAAGGGAACTGCCCGTCATGGATTTGCTCATCAATAATGCCGGCATTTCCTACGTGGGGCTTTTGCAGGATATGACGATTGCCGACTGGCGGCGGGTTATGGACACCAACCTGACCTCTGTTTTTTTAAGCTGCAAATATCTGCTGCCGGGAATGTTAAGCCGCGGCAGCGGACGGATCATCAATATTTCCTCCGTCTGGGGAGAGCACGGTGCCAGCATGGAATCGGCCTACTCAGCTTCCAAAGGAGCCGTCAACGCTCTGACGAAGGCACTGGCGAAGGAGGCAGCTCCCTCCAATGTGCAGATCAACGCCATCGCCTGCGGCCTGATCGACACCTCCATGAACGCGAAACTGTCTGAGGCCGAGATGCAGATGCTGATCGAGGAAATTCCGGCGGACCGGATTGGACGGCCTGAGGAGGTGGCGGCGCTCTGCCTGCAGTTAGCAGAAGCGCCGGAATACCTGACAGGGCAGATCATTACCCTGGATGGCGGGTGGACGGTGTAGCGCAGCCATCAAAAACAAAACGCGGAAGATGTCAAAAGTCCTCCGCGTTTTTTATTTCATATAGCATAGATGATACGCCAAAAAAGGGGTGTTACCATGGATTGCTTCGCAAAAAAGCGCTCACACAAACGGATTAAAGAACCTGTCCCCATCCCAGAAGGTAATCACCGCACTGAGCACTAAAAGCAGCACTCCGAATCCAATCACCAGCCAGTCATTTCGTTTCTGCGGGCGCGCCATATACCAGGTGCGCTTCTTTTTGTCCTTGCCGAAGCCCCGCAGCTCCATGGCGTTGGAAATCACGTCGATGCGGGCAAGGCTGGACAGAATGAGCGGCATCAGAATCGTCACCACGTTTTTTAAGCGCGTCCAGAGCTTTACCTTTTTACCCAGCTCGACGCCGCGGGCCTGCTGCGCCTGGCTGATATTGTGGTAATCGCGCTGGATGTCCGGAATATAGCGCAGTGCGATGGACACGGAATAGCCCACCCGGTAGGAGACACCGATGCGGTTTAAGCTGGCCGCGAACTCGCTGGGGTTCGTAGCGGAGATAAAGAGGATGGCGATGGGCAGTGAGACGAAATATTTCAACGATACATTGAACATATAAAATAACTGCTCCGCCGTCACGTCGTAGCGCCAGAAAAAGTGAAACAGCACATGACGAGTGCCGTACACCGCGGTGCCCTGATCCGGATTAAACAGGTAAATAAAGATATTGTTCATCAGGAGGAAGACCAGCATGAACACCATCATGAAGCGGACTTCCTTAAATTTAATGTGGCTGAAGCGGAAGGCCAGACAGCTGATGATGAGCAGTCCCAGCAGCACCCGGGTATCATAGGTCAGCATGCTGGCGAAGGTAAAGAGCAGGAAAAAGGCCAGCTTGGTCACACCGGTCAGGTCATGCACGAAGCTTTTACGCTCAATGTAATTTAAAACAGTCTTAGCGGCCATTGTCTCTCACCTCCCTGTCAGCGTCAATAAAGCGGTCCACAAAGGCTTCCGGCGGCGTGATCCCGCAGCGGTTCGCCAGGGTGAACAGGCTCGTTTCCTTGAGTGCGGCTTCCTTCACCAGATCCGGATTGCACAGCACCACGGAGGATGCTTCATCGCAGACCAGGCGGCCGTTGTTAAACACCAGCGCCCTGGGTGTATATTCCAGCATCAGATGCATGTCATGGGTGATCATCACCACCGTCACGCCCTGATCATTTAAGGAGCGAAGGAATTCCATGATTTCCGTATAATGCTTAAAATCCTGGCCAGCGGTAGGTTCATCCAGAATAATTAACTCGGGGCCCATCACCAGAACGCTGGCGATCGTCACGCGCTTTTTCTGCCCGAAGGAGAGCGCGGAGATGGGCCAATTGCGGAAGGGATAGAGGCCGCAGATCTTAAGCGATTCCTCCACCTTTTCCCTGATCTCTGCCTCGCTTAAGCCCTGATTGCGGACGCCTAACGCCACCTCGTCAAAGATCATGGTCTTGGAAATCATCTGGTTGGGGTTCTGCATGACATAGCCAATATGGGCGGCACGCTCACGGATGGTATCGTTGGTGACGTCCTTTCCTTTAAAATAAACCTTGCCCTGCGTCAGAGGCTCAAAACCGCAGATCAGCTTGGACATGGTCGATTTGCCGGCGCCGTTTCGTCCCACGATGCTGAGCATTTCGCCTTCCCGGATCTGAAAGCTGATATCATGCAGCGTTACGGTCTCCGGATTATAGCCGAAGGTCACGTCTTTTACCTCTAAAAGCACCGGCCGCTCGGGCTTTGCGGGAACGGGAGGCGCGGAGGTAAACCAGTCGCGTACCTTCTGTTTGTCGCTTTCATCCAGCACTACCGTATCAACGTGAGCGGGCTTTTTCTCCGGCGTAATCTCCACGCCTGCGTATTTCAAAGCGGTCAGATACAGCGGCTCGCGGATTCCGTGTTCCGTCAGCAGACTGGTACTGAGCAGGTCGTCCGGCTTTAAGTCCGCCGCGATCCGTCCCTCGCTGACTAAAATAATGCGGTCCACATTTTTCCAGAGGACGTCCTCCAGACGGTGCTCAATGATAACCACTGTGGTATCGGTACGCTTCTGAATATCGTCAATGAGCTCGATCGCCTGCTTGCCGGTAGCCGGATCCAGATTGGCCAGCGGCTCGTCAAAGAGCAGGATCTTCACCTGATCCACCATGACACCGCCCAGGCTCACGCGCTGCTTCTGTCCGCCGGACAGCTCATGGGGCGCATACTCCATGCGCTCCGTGATGCCGACCATCTCTGCCACCTTGCGCACTGTCTCACGCATCTCATCCTGCGGCACGCAATCATTCTCCAACGCAAAGGCGATGTCCTCAGCCACTGTCAGGCCGATGAATTGTCCGTCCGGATCCTGCAGAACCGTGCCCACATGCCGGGACATCTCAAAAATACTGGATTTTGGGGCGTCCACACCGTCCACCGTAAGGCTCCCGGTGCACTCGCCGGTGTAGCTGAAGGGAATGAGACCGTTTAAGCAGTTGCCGATGGTGGACTTGCCGCTGCCGGAGGGGCCCGCGATCAGGACACGCTCGCCGGGGTAAATGTCCAGGTTGATATCATATAAAGTGGGGCGTTTCTGCGCCCGGTACTGAAAACCGAAGTTTTTAAAGGAAATGATTGGTTCGCTCATGTATATTTCTCCAATACCACGAAAAAGAGCAAGGCGAACAGCCCTGCTCTTTCTGCAGTTATAACATAATCATTATTCCTGATCCAGGGAGCCCTTTTTGGCGATGGTCTTCGTGTAGGCCAGCAGCAGAAGGGTGCCGATGATGCAGGCAGTCAGGATATTGGCAACAGCGGCCATCGCGCCCTGCGCGAATACCTTATTGGCCGGCTCAGCGTAAATCAGAATGTCCAAACCAGGAGCGACAATAATCCAGGCAATGGCATTGGCTACCACATTTGCCACATTGTAAAGAATAATCTGGGACTTGCCGAACTCACCCTCGCTGATATTCAGCCTCTTAGACACCAGCCCCACAAGGGCGCCGACGATTGTGGAAGCGATGACCCAGCTCCACCACGGGCTGCCGCCCCAGGATAAATCGATCAGGGTATGGCCAATGAAGCCGATCAGCGCGCCTGCCACGGGTCCGTACATCGCAGCCAGCATGCCCAGGATGGCGTACTGTAAGCTGATGTTGGTGTTCGGAATCCCGCTGGGGATTGCCACGAAGCGGCCCAGCACAAAGAACAGTGCCGCGCCGATACCGATTGCGACGACGTTTCTGACGGAATTGTTTTTCATCTTTTTTCTCCTTTTGTGTTCTGCGGTTTTGATCAGTTTACCACCGGATGGCGGCAGAAAGCCAATCAAATCTTTTAAGAACGGAATATAGCTTTGCGCTATACCTCACTATACATTATTTTCCGGAAGAGATAAAGAGAAAATTTAAATTTTCTTAAGATATTTTTTACATGGACTTTATAACATCTCGTACCAGCTCCTCACGACAGATACTCCCGTATCTCCTGCCCGGTTCGCTCCACCTCCTCCAGCAGTCCCCTGGCGCTTAAGCGCACGGCGCCGCGGCCCCAGATAATCATCTGCTCCAGGCGGTCGGAGGTTGCCACAGTCACTTTATATTTGCCTGCCATGCGTTTGACCGTCTTTTCAATATAGTGATCCGCGGTCTCCGCTTCCTTTGTGTAAACGATGTAAATATTGTGGTACTGCTGCACGGTCTCCTGATGTCCGGCCACGCGGTAGGCATCAAAGACCAGGATGACAGTCGTCTTTTTATAGCCCTGGTAGTTGCAGAGGATGTCGGCCAGACGGTCGCGGGCGCCGTCGATGTTGACGGCAGCGATAGCGGAAAGCTCCTCCCAGGTGAAAATAATATTGTAGCCGTCCACGAGGAGATATTCCTCCTCGGGTTTGCGGGGCTTTGGCTGGTAGACATACTCTTTTACGGGCACCGCCGCGGGGCGCGGGCGATTTGCCGACCGGGAGGTATGCTCCCAACCCTCTTTTTTACGCGAGGTGCTGCCGTAGGTACGTGCGAAGATGGCGTCGATTTCTTCCTGGGAAATAAAGTCCGAAGCGGAACTGCTCTCCTTCGCTTTTCGCTGCGCGTGATAAGTCTGCGACACTTTGCTTGGCTTTTCGTCCTGCTGCCCCGGCAGATTTACAGCCCCACCGTCAGATATTCCGTCGCTGGAAGCTCCCATCGTCTGAGCCGCTTCGCAAGCGGCTGCCCGCTCCCGCTCATACGCCCCCGTCAGTCCTGTATCCAGGTGCATATACGCCTCCACCTGATCCCACGGCACTACGAAGCCCGCGCCGTGCGCGCAGAACACGCTGTCCGCCGTATTTTCCGGATCCTCCTCCGGCAGATACTGCGAGGCCGCCAGCACCTCCTCCGTATTGTGACAGGGTGCGTAGCCGGCCAGACGCAGCTTCAGTCTGCCAAGCCCTCTGGTGTAGGAGGCCACCTCCCGCTGGTAACCCTGCATCGTGGAAACCGGCGCTCTGCCGGACAGGATTGCCATGGTTGCATAGGCTGAACCAATACGACCGACTTCCACACCGGCAGTGTCATCACCGGCCCGGTCAAAGGCTTCGCCCTGCCCACGCGCTCCGGCCGGATTTCGCCCCTCCGCCGTTTCTGACGCGTCTGTCAGTTCCGGTCCGGAAAAGGTCCCGCTCATGCGGCTGATATCATTCATGGCCCTGCCTACATTCTCCATGGGCAGCGTCAGCTCAAACGCATACATCGGCTCCAGCAGGATATTTTCCGCCCGCATCAGTCCCTGACGGACCGCCCGATAGGTCGCTTCCCTGAAATCGCCGCCTTCCGTGTGCTTTGGATGTGCCCGGCCCGCCGCGAGTGAAATCCGCACATCTGTCAACTCACCGCCCGTGAGCACTCCCTTGTGCCTGCGTTCTTTTAAATGCGTCAGAATCAGGCGCTGCCAGTTGCGGTCCAGCACGTCCTCGCTGCAGATTGAATCAAAGGTCAGGCCGCTGCCGGGCTCCCCCGGCTCCATCCACAGATGCACCTCCGCGTAGTGGCGCAGGGGCTCAAAGTGCCCCACCCCCTCCACCGGCGCAGCGATCGTTTCCTTGTAAATAATGCTTCCCTCGCTGAAGGAAACAGCGATCTGAAACCGCTCCAGAATCATAGCACGCACAATCTCAATCTGCACCTCACCCATGAACTGCACCTGGATTTCCCGCTTTGACTCCACCCAGAGAATTTTTAACTGCGGATCCTCCTCCATAAGCTGCCTGATCTTCAGATATGTCTGGTAAACATCGCAGCCGTCCGGCAGAATCATCCGGTAGGAAAGCGCCGGCTCCAGCGTTGGAGCCAGGTCCTCCCGCTCAAAGCCCAGCCCCTGCCCGCTGCAGGAATCTGACAGTCCTGTCACCGCGCAGAGCGTTCCCGCCTTCGCCTCGCTCACCTGCTCGTAATCCACGCCGGAATACAGACGGATTTCATTGATTTTTTCCCCGCCAATGAGGTCCTTCACCCGAAGCGAGCCGCCGGTGACCTTTAAATGTGTCAGGCGGTTTCCCTTATCATCCCGGGAAATTTTATAGACACGCGCGCCGAATTCGTGCGGATAACGCACTGGCAGCATATAAGTCTCTAAACCCGCCAGCAGCTCCTTTACACCCTCATTTTTCAGGGCGGAGCCGAAATAGCAGGGGAAGAGCTTCCGCTCTAAAATCAGCTCCCCGATCAGATTGACAGGCAGGTCATTTCCCTGTAAATACAGTTCCAGCAGCTCCTCCGAGCGCTCCGCCGCGCTTTCCAGAAATCCAGCATCCGACGTGTCCGTAAAGTCCACGCAGTCGCCGCCGAGCTCCTTTTTCAAAAGCCACATCAGTGCTTCCCGCTCACACCCCGGCAGGTCCATTTTATTGATGAAAAGAAAAACCGGAATACTGTGCTTTTGTAAAAGCTGCCAGAGCGTATGCACATGGCTCTGTACGCCCTCAGAGCCGCTGATCACCAGAATCGCGTAATCCAGCACCTGCAGCGCCCGCTCCATCTCCGCACCGAAATCCGTATGCCCCGGTGTGTCTAAAAGCACCGCCTCATATTCGCCGATCCGTACCCGCGCTTCCTTGGAAAAAATCGTGATGCCCCGCGCCTTCTCCATCTGATCCGTATCGAGAAAGGCATCCCCGTGATCCACCCTGCCCTGCCTGCGGATTGCGTTTTGGGCATAGAGAATGGACTCCGCCAGGGTCGTCTTGCCGGAGTCCACGTGGGCTAAAAGGCCGATGCAGATGTTCTGCCCGGATTGTGAAAAATGCTGTTCGTCCATCAGAATACTCCTTGTTACGTCAGAATTTCGTCGTTACGTATAAAGGTCTTCCAGTGTCAGCAGCGTAACCTCTCCCTGCTTTTCCAGATCCAAAAGAGCCGGTGTAAAACCGCTTTTTGAAAAAATATAATAATAAAACACACCGTCTGGACGAAATACGGACGCATATCTTCGCAAAAGCTTCAGTTCCTCCACCCCAACCTTTTCATTTCGATATTTACAGGAACCGATCAGGCAGGCATTTCCGTCCACCGGCAGGCCCACAATATCAATCTGCACCTCCTGATGTGTTTCGCGGTCGCTTCCCCACCATTGGCCTACCTCTCTCAGCTCCACAGGCAGATTTTGCGCATAACGCATGAGATACTCTCTGCACATTTTTTCAAAAATCAGTCCCATATAGTCCGGATAATTGCTTTTGACTGCCCTTTCATAAACAGAACGGATACGCCCCGCGCTGATCAGGGACATATTACGGGAAACAAAGCGGTACCAGAAGCAGAATAAATTGTCGTCTATCGTATAAATCGTCTTCCTTCCCTGCTTTTCCCCGACAGGAGATTCCCGCTTTAAAATTCCAAGGTCTGTCAGCACCTTCAGATATTTGGCGCACACCGCAGATTCGATCCCCACCTTAGTCGCAATCTCATTGGCGCGACTGGCTCCTGACGCCACAGCCCAAAGCACGGAATTGTAGACTGCCGGTTCCCGCAGCTCCTGTTTCAACAGATTCTCCGGTTCCTCAAACAAATAACTGGAAGGCTCCAACAGATTATCCAAAATGGCCTCATCCAGATCATCCCGCACATCCAGCTTGTTGATATAATGCGGGATGGCGCCTGTCACGCCATATAAAAGCGCCTGATCCTGAAAAGACAGCGCCGGATAAAATACTGTCATCTCTCTGTAGGTTAAGGCCTGTATTTTAAACTGTGCAGTGCGTCGGCCATATAGTGGGCTTTCATATCCCAGAACCTGATATTCCATAAAACTCATAGACGAACCGCACAGAATCAGATATAATCTGCCATTCTGCCACTGGCGGTCAATCATATGCTGCAGCCTCGAGGAAATGGACTGCTCAGCCCGGGCGAGATAAGGATATTCATCAATGACAAATACCAGTCGCTCCTTACTGGACATTTCCGTAATTTCATTCAGCGCATCCTCATAGCTTCCGTATACCGGTGTGGAAACAGCCTCCGGCGTTTTACAGGTGAAAATCGCCCGCGACAGCGCCTCAAGATTTTCCTGTGAAGACGCGCTCAGCGCGGAAAAATAAATCGTCGGCTTGTCTTTGCAAAACTCGTTGATCAGCGCCGTTTTTCCCACACGCCGTCTGCCATATATGACAACGCACTCAAACTGATTTTTTTCATAACGCCGGTTCATAAGGCGAAGTTCTTCTTCCCGACAGTAAAACATCGATTCCTCCATGAATTATAGTAAACGACTTCGTGTCGTTTACTATTGCGCCAATCGCGGGCTGCATAAGTAGCCTTCCTTACGCGATCGTGTGCATCAACTTATATATTGGACGACAATTCTTTGTCGTTCAATATATAATCAACTCGTAAGTTAGTAACTTACGAGTTGATTATATTCTTCCTTATGAAATTCGTCAAGATTGTTTTTCGTCTGTGCAGCCATTCTTTTATACCGTTATGCCAGGGAAAAGGGGCTCCGTCTCACTCCCCGATCATCAGGGAAATAATCTCGTCGTTCGTCTGACGCATCCCGTCCTTGCCCAGGCGGCCGATGCTGTCAATGGTGGCCTCGATGCCTTTCATCACAATGCCGTCCCCGGCCTTGAACTCCTGGCCGCAGCAGTACATTTCATAGCCCAGGATACCGGCGTCCACGCTGCTGGCAATCTTGGCCGCGCAGCTGGCCTTCGCGCCATCACAGATGATGCCGCTGACAATGGCCAGAGCGTTCACCACCGTATGGATAATCGCCTGGTAGTCGCCGCCGAGCAGATACGCGACACCCGCGCCCGCGCCTGCGCCCGCGCTGACCGCGCCGCAGTAGGCGCTCAAGGTACCGATACCGGTTTTCTCATGAATGCTGATCAGGTTGCTGATGATGAGGGCGCGCAAAAGCTGCTCGCGGCTTGCGCCCAGCTCCTCAGCGTAGACGATGAGCGGCAGAGAGCAGGTCATGCCCTGGTTGCCGCTGCCGCTGTTGATAATCACAGGCAGCTCGCAGCCGTTCATCCTGGCGTCGCTCCCTGCGGCCGCGTAGGCCCGCGCCCGGGTGCGCACGTCGGAGCCGTTGGACTTTAAAAGCACCTTGCCGATATTGGCGCCGTAATCTCCCTTCAGTCCTTCCTCCGCGATGGCGGTATTGTAACGGATCTGACGATCCAGCACCGCCTCCACATCGCTTAAGTCGCAGGTATTGGCAAAGTCCCAGATTCCCTCCACAGTTAAGAGACTGCGGTCGGCCGTCTGAGCCGCGCCGCCGTCAGTACCGGTACCGTCCGCCACGTTTTTCTGATACAGCACTTTCCCGTCCTTTTCCAGCAGGACAATCTCGGTGTGATGATCCGCAATCCGGACCTTCGAATAATGCTCCCCGGCATACTCCGTCACAATGATATCAAAAATATGCCCCTCCTCAATATGCTCCACCGTGATATCCACCTGGTCGAGATACCGGCTCATGGCGCTTCTCTCCTCGTCATCCACCTCGGAGAGCACCTCCAGCTCCCGCTCGGCATGCCCCGCGATAATCCCCGCCGCGGCCGCAGCCTCCAGGCCCTTCCAGTGATTCGTACCCGGCACGATCACGCTCTTGACATTTTTGATAATGCTGCCGCTGACCTGCAGCACCACCTTCTCTGGCAGCTCCCCCAGAAGCTCTCTCGCTTTCGCGGCGGCGTAAGCTAAGGCAATCGGCTCCGTGCAGCCCATGGCCGGCACCAGCTCCTCTTTTAAAATCTGTACATAACAGTCGTATCGTAAATCATTTCGTTCCATTTATCTTTGGTCTCCTGTAAAAAATCAACTCATAAGTGCAACTTATGAGTTGATTATGACTTTTCATATGAAGTTCGTCAAGTGGATTTTCAAAATTGCAGCTTCGCCGCGAAACAATTCACGACAGCCATGGAATGACCACACAGCTGTCACTCCGCTGCCGGCACATACTTTAACAGAAGTTCTTCCAGATCATCATTGGAAATCGGTGTAGGTACGGAAAAGTTCTCATTGATATCTATGGCGCGGGCCAAGGCGCGGTATTCCTCCGCCTGCTGCGAATCCGGCGCGTACTCCAAAACAGTCTGGCGGCGCAGCTCGGCCCGCTGTACGATATTATCCCTGGGAATGAAATAAAGAAGCTGCGTGTTAAGTTTCTGCGCAAATTCTGTCACAAGTGCCCGCTCGTTGTCCACCAGACGGGAATTGCAGATAATACCGCCCAGCTTGGTTTTGCCGCTCTCCGCGTAACGGCGGATACCTTTGCAGATATTGTTGGCGGCGTAAAGACTCATCATCTCCCCGGAGCAGACGATGTAAATTTCCTTCGCCTTCCCCTCCCGGATCGGCATGGCAAAACCGCCGCAAACCACATCTCCCAGCACGTCGTAAAGGACATAGTCCAGATCCGGCGTATATGCGCCCAGATTCTCTAACAGGTTGATGGCGGTGACAATGCCGCGGCCGGCACAGCCCACGCCCGGCTCCGGCCCGCCGGACTCCACAGCCTTAATACCGTGAAAGCCCGTATAAAGAAAATCATCCAGCTCCACCTCATCCTCGTCCTTTTCGCGCATCGTGTCAAGAACGGTCTGCTTCACATGTCCATGCAAAATCAGACGGGTTGAATCCGCCTTCGGGTCGCAGCCCACAATCATCAGTTTTTTATTTTGCTCCGCCAGCGCGGCCGCAATGTTCTGGGAGGTAGTGGACTTCCCGATACCGCCTTTTCCGTAAATTGCAATCTGTCTCATCTATGTATTACCCTCCTTCTCTGCCCTCCTTATTGAGGCATGTCATACCTTTATGTCTTCGCTCATTATCTTTCAGACAATGTCCATACTGAAAATGTTGATGTATTTCACATCAGGCCAATCTCTCCTCCAGCCATAAATCCAGCAGTTCCCCTGTCATATTAAAATTTTCTGTCGGATGCACCGGTGAGAAGCTGCCGCCGTCAGGAAAACCGATATACTGCACCTTCTTTTTCACCAACGGCCTGTAATCCAGGTCGGCGATAATCATACGCACAGAATCCGCATTGGCCTGTGCCGTAAAATCATCCTCCCCGGTCAGCTTTTTATCCCCGGGAAGCATATACGCGCGATCCATGTCATAAAAGCTCAGGACGCGGATATTGCGCTGCCCGAGCGCAAGGAACGTTTCGCGCACAGCATTGGCAATAAACTGCTCCGCCACGATGAGGATCTCTGGGACGTCAGTTTCCTGCACAGCTATCCCTGTTACTGCACAAGTCAGGTCAGATGAACCATATTCCTCTGACGCTTTGGAGGAGCTCGTCAATGATCGATTCTCCATCTCAGACCCCGATATAAACAGATCGTCCGACCCGTTTTCCGCAACTATTCCGTCAATTTTAAATTTGCTCAGCTGTAATGCAAGATTTTCTGCATTTTTTGCTCCAAATGGCGCTCCCGCAACATATGGAATGCCGAATTCACGCTCCATAAAACGTGCCAGCTTCAGCCCCGCCTCGCTGACCACCACATTCACCTGCGCCGCAGCCGCTCTTTTCAGATTCTCAGTCGTCTCCTTCGTACCCCAATGGGAAAGCACACGCCAGCCCGCGTTGGCAATCAGTTTGTCCACAGACGCAAGCATGTCCGTTGTCCAGTCAATGGTGTTGGCTCCCAGGAGATTGACAGTTCCCGCAAGCGTTTCCCGCGGCGTCAACAGAATCCGCCCCAGCGTCTCCAGTGTCACGCCAATACCATAGAGATAGTCCTTTTCCCCATCGATTTTCACCTCCGCGGCAGGCAAACCGCTCTGCACAGTAATCTTTTCCGCGGCATATTCCAGGTCAGAGTTAATCATAGAGGAGGAAGGCGCACAGCAAAGTAATACAAAATCGGGCGCATACTGCTCCATTCCTCTCTCAAAGGTCCGCATGACCTTTTCCTCTGTCCCCGTGATAATATCCTCATTGCGGATATCCGAATTCATAACGCGCACACCGCGCATCCGGGCTGCCCGGTCAAAGCTGCCTGCGCCATGAGCCTCTCCTCCGGCCCGCGCCGCAAAAGCACGGCCGCCATCCGAACCCGGCCCATGCCCATCCGTTCTGCCTGTCTGGCCGCCATGCGACTGCCCTCCCTGTCCCATACGGATCGGTTTGTACCGGCTCGGATCATCGATAATGCCGAACCCTTCCGTCTCATTCAACACCGCCTCAAACCCCAATACATCCGACAGGCAGGGCGGTATTACCTTCCATAATCTTTTCATATTCTCAAAACTCCTTCACGATCGTCCATGTCCGTGATGCAGCCAGTCCGCTGCACCTGCCTGAAGGCATTCTATCTATCATACCCATCCTTCATGCCGCTGTTACTCGTGGTCCCCGAACTCCAGGTGAGAGTCCTCCCACAGCTTCAGATCTATGTCATACTCCCGCTTCAGTCGTTGTGTCAGCAGCTCCCCGTCCGTGGAGAGAATCACCCACTGGCACCCATAGGTCAGCACGAAATGTTTCGTTCCACGCTCTTTGGATAACTCCACAATCGCGTCCACAATCTGGTTTAAATACCGCCCGCTGGAAAAATCGCTCATGGAAGGACACAATAACGCCGCCTTCCCCTCCTGCATCATTTCCCCGATCCGCATATAAGGCTTATGCCGGATGCAGTTTAACGAGCCCACAAAGACCAGAATGGCGGTTTCATCCCCGCCCAGGCGGCCTTGGAGCATCTGACCGGGAGCGCCTCCATGTCCGTGAAAACCGCTACCGCCGTGACCTTCCCGGCCGCCATTTCGTTCATTCACGCGATTGTCCCGTCCATGAAAAGTTCTGTCTCTGCTTTCTAAGTCCTTCTCTGATTCCATATTCCTGTAATTCTCCACTTTTCCTCCTGATACAACACAGAGCCAGGATTTCTCCTGGCTCTACACTACTCTCATAAACTCATTTTATACAGATTCGCAACACGGATTTTCTCTGGTTATTTATTTCTAACTTTGTATAAATCTTACCACAATCCATCGGGTTCTGTCAACGCCCATCATCATCCCTTCACGAGCCCGTCTATCCAGGCGAAGGTCTCCTCCAAGTCATAATCGCCGCTGTGGCGGATGCCCCATGGCAGGAAAAAGTCCACGTCCGCGCCGTTCATTTGAAGCAACAAGGATAAAATCACCGGAATTGCCAGAGAAGTATCACGGTCGAAGGAACCGTGCCGAATGCGCCAGTGCTTTGCCGCGCCCGGATTATCCACATACGCAACCGGATTGATGAGACGGATAACCTCTGCATCCGTCAGCTCGCCGCCAACTTCCGTATGTGCCAGAGAAAACGCAGTAAAATGCTTTTTCTCCACCTGTTCGGTGCCAAATTCTTCATTCTCCGGGCTTCTCAAATCCAGGGCGTCGAAGGCCGGCGTAGTCTTCATGCGGGTGATTTTCTCCACAAAGCGGTTCCAGTCTAAGTCGACTACTTTTCCGTCCTCGCTGGTCAGATAATCCTGGCTTTCAATCTGGCTTCCTTCCGTCATCACCTGCGCCCTGTGAAGCTGCGTGTCATGAGTATCCAGCTCCTTCTGCGCGGACTGTATGACACAGTGTTTCACATATTCTAAAAAGCTGCCGGTTCCGTCCGCGTTCAGTCTCAGACCTTCACCGTCAGGGCTCTTCAGATGCAAGCTGTTCACATACTGCGGGAAAAGCGCTTTTAATTCCACGGACAGGCGCTGCTGTTTCTCTGACATGGTGCCAATCATCGGTTCACGCTTCATACCACTTTCTGTCCTGATCAGCTTCATACTATGATACGTATTATGCCCGCAGAACAGCCACTCATAAGCCGCGTCCGCGTTCTCCAGATTGTGAATCGGGCAATAACAGCTCGCCGCGAAAATATCATCCCTCTCGTCCGCCGCGCCGATTTCCTTCAGATATGGCTCATAATCTGAGCTGTTGCCAGTCATACCGGTCATGGCGGACAAAGCGCCGCCCGCGCTGGTGCCGTTGGTGATGATATGCTCTGTATTACCCGGAATATGTGCCTGATTATGTCTCAGATAGCGGATCGTCGCTTTCATATCCACGATCAGTGCGGGAGCCTTTCCCACCAGGCGGCCATCCGTGGCTGCCTTTAACTCTCCTGTGCTTCCCTCAAAAAACTCTTTGCTGACCTTCCCGGTCGTACGGCCGCGCACACCCGCGCTGGCCACCACATACCCATGCTGCAGTGCCCGAAAAAGCGAATTTGGCGTTCCTTCCCGGTTCACGCCCGGGACAGTCGCCGGCCCTTCCATATAGCCGCCCACCGTGTTCGGCATGAAAATCGGCGCCGTGTGCAGACCATAGCCATTGATCGTTTCCCCGTGATAATAAGCTTCCGGCGCGAAGAGATTCAGCTTCTGCACCGCAGCCTTCGGCTTTTCACAATATGCAAGCCCCTCAAAGGCCCGGTAGGTGATGGTATCCTGCCCCAGGGTGCAGGTTTTGATCTCATACTGCTCCTCATTGAAATTCAGTGTGTTTCCCATAAGTTTCCGCCTCTTTTTTCTTCTTAATACCGGGGACAAAAGATTTAGAATATAAATACTGACACAAGGTCTGTCCTTTTGTCCTTTCCTCATTATTATACATTTTTTTCGCACAGAAAAGCAATTCCTTTCGAGAATCCTGTTTTTCCATTCCGGAATATTTTCCTGTTGAAAAAGACTGCCTTATCGGCAGTCTTTTCATCTCATATTCGTTTGTACCCGCACAGCGTCCTCCCGCTCTTCACATCATGCCAGTAATACAGATTCTCCGGCTCCGTCACGGTAAACATGTCAAAGAGTGAGTCAAACTCCGGGCAGATGTCCTGAAAGACATTGGGCAGATCCTTGAAAAAATCCTCCCGGTAGGTAAGCGTGCGTTTATCGTTCCAGACGGCGCTGTAGAAAATGTCTGCCTCCACCAGGTCCTGGAACATATGGCTGCCGTAGCTTAACTCCGGCATGTAACCGGCGCGGCTGTCGGAAACCTCGCAGATACCGGCAAAGCCTGAGATGGCCGCGAAGGTCACCGGCACACCCAGCTCCGGGGAGGAGGTGCCGACCCGACCCGGCGTCATCAATAAAGGATGGATACCCTTTGTACGGTAATACAGATTGATCTGGCGGACAGCTTCCGCCACCTTGGTCTTTTTATTGTACGGATAATTATAATAGGCAATGGGGTCGATCTGGACGACGGCACCGATTTTTTCCTCCCTGGCGTTACCCATGGAGGAGTCCTTTAAGGAAAAGAAAATATTCTCGTCCGGAAGGGAAGGAACCGCCACCTGCCCGCCCTGTGTGCCGGTATAAAGGGAACGGCACTGCAGGAGATTTACCACAAAGTCACCGGTTTCATCCATGTTAACCGTATACTCGATATCCACCGGATTCTCGTAAACCTCATCCAGAACCTTTAACATCTTCTGCATGAAGGTCGTGAACTTCTCATTGTCCAGAAGCTTCTGACAGTTGACAAACCACACCTGCCGCCAGCGGTTCATCCGCTCTAAGGCCGCCTCCGCCTCGTAGTCCCGCTCCATAACCGCCTTTTTATACCAGAGCGGCAGGTCGTTCATAACGGAATCAAAAGTCAGGGTTTTAATCTGGTTGTCTGAAAGATCCAGCACGTCGATATTCCGCTGGGAATAACGGTGCTTATCCGCCACAGAGCCGTAGAGGGAAACCGCCGGACGATCCAGACTTGAAAGGCGCGGGTAATCGTTCTCCGGCCGGTCCACCGCCCTGGTGCCCAGACCCGCGACGATGCGCAAGAGTCCCGCGTTCGGATCCATGTCGCGGCTTGTGCGGTAGACTGAGTAGCTGTAGCCCACGCCCGCGGCGGCCGGGAAATAAAGCTTTCCCCAGAACGCGCCGGAGACGCGCTGCACCAGCACGGCCATCTGTTCATCTAAGTCGTCCAGGCCACGCTGTCTGCGGTATTCCAGCGCGGAAATGTCCATGGTGCTGGCGTAGACTCTGCGTACGGCGTTCTCAAAGGCGGTAAGGCGCTCCTTGGGGCTGCCCTGATTGACACAGAACACGGACTCATATTTGCCCGCAAACGCGTTGTTGAAGCCGTCCTCCAGAAAGCTCGAGGAGCGCACGATGATCGGAGATGCGCCGAAATATTCCAGCATGGAGCGGAATTTATCGCGGATATCGTCCGGGAAGGTACCTGACAGAAGGGCATTTTTCAGGTTCTCCGCCTCCGTAAAATAACCTTCCTCGGTACGCTGCTTAAGGCGGATATCCCAGCAGTTATTCATCACAATATAAGTGTAAAATACGTCCGAACCGATGTAGTCGGAGTCATGCGGCTCGGTATACGCCGCGTACTCAGGCAGGCGCTTTTCCACGATGCGGCGCGCTAAAAGCATCCCGCAGGCCTTGCCGCCGATGGAGCCGCTGCCCACCATGCGGTCGCGCAGCGCGAAATAATCCTTCGGTTCAAAATATGCGCGGATCCGCTCGTGAAGGCGTTTATCCTTCGTCATCGTGCTCTCGATGATCAGATCCTCTGTCTCCTCGCTGAAATGCCCACGCTGATATTCCAGTCTCGCGAGGGCAAAAAAGCGGTCGTGGCTGTCCAGGTTCTGGTCCTGGCTTTTTAAATTGACCTCCTCCATCACCCGGTAATACCGGCTCATGGGGACGCCGCCGTTTAAGGCAACGCAGTCCTCTGTCTCTGCAGGGCAGATATGCGGCAGGAACATTTCCGGCAGATACCGGTTCCAGACCTTTAACGGATGCACATAGAGCTGGTCAGCCATGTGAACATCTAAAAGGAGCTGTGTGGTGTCCCGGATTTTGGCCACGGCGCTGTAGGAATGACGGCCGCGCAGCAGCGGGAAATAAGCCACTGTGTCCAGCTGAAAAAGGAAGGGACAGGTCAGCTTAAAAAAATTGCCCATCATCAGGTCGGTATACCAAACCGACTGCAGAGACGAAAGGCTGTCGAAGACATAGAAGGCGTCATACCCCTCCTCCTCAATACGATTGTGGATTTCCACCGTGAAGGTTTCAAAGCCCTTATCCGGGTCAAACTCATAGATTTTCAGACCCGGCTGCGGTTTCAGAAGCGGCGCATGGTTCGCGAAGCGCATGTAAATCAGATTTCGTTTGTCCGCGATGGCCTGCTTCACGAAGCGCTCCATGAAATAAGAAAAATCCTCCAGGCGCGTTACCTGCCACACCACATTGTCGCCAAGCCGGATATTGTCCAGAACCGCGTCCAGTCCTTTGTGCCCGCTTAAAATCCGTTCAAACGCCGCCATACCGCTCTCCTTTCTTTCCTGCCGCCTAGACTTCTAAAAGTCCCAGCAGCTCCTCCCTGGTCATGCCGCCAAGCTGCCCGGTCTCACCGCTGATGACCTGGTCGGCCAGGTCCTGCTTGTCCTCCTGGAGCTTTAGGATTTTCTCCTCAATGGAGTTTTTGGCGATCAGCTTAAAGACCGTCACCTTTTTGGTCTGGCCGATGCGGTGAGCACGGTCGGTGGCCTGATTCTGCGCCGCCACATTCCACCAGGGATCGTAGTGGATGACGACGTCCGCGCCGGTCAGGTTTAAACCGACGCCGCCGGCCTTTAAGGAAATCAGGAAAACCGGGACTGTCCCCTCATTAAAGTTCTTCACCAGCTCCAGCCTGGTCTGTTTCGGCGTCGCGCCCGTGATCGTATAACAGGGAATCTGCTCCTGCTCCAGGCGCTTCTGCAAAATCTCCAGCATGGAGGTAAACTGGGAAAATAAGAGCAGACGATGGCCGCCGTCGATAGCACTCATGACAAGGTCCAGGCAGGCATCCGTCTTCGCCGACTCGCCGGTATAACTGTCAAAGCATAACGACGGATCGCAGCAGATCTGGCGCACCCGCATTAACTCCGCTAAAATCGCCAGCTTCGATTTATTGAATTCCTCCGCGTTCTGCGCGGACACGACATTCCGCATTTTCAGTACCTGCGCGTCGTAGAGCTTTTGCTGCTCCCCGCTTAAGCGGACATAGCGCACCTCCTCAAGCTTCTCCGGCAGATCCTTTAAGACGTCGCCCTTCAGCCTGCGCAGAATGAAGGGTGCCGTCATCTTCTGCAGGCGTTTCATCGCCTGTTCGTCTTTATATTTCACCACCGGCGTCTCGATTTCCTTTTTGAAGGTATCATAAGGATAGAGAAAGCCGGGCATCAGATAGTCAAAAATGCTCCACAACTCACTTAAGCGGTTCTCAATCGGCGTACCGGTCAGGGCGAAGCGATAGCGGCTTTTCACAACCTTCACCGCCTTGGCCGCGGCGGTCGTGTGATTTTTGATGTACTGCGCCTCGTCGATCACTTCGTAGGCAAATTCCATGCCCTCATAGTGATGAATGTCGCGTTTTAACAGATCGTAGGAAGTCACCAAAACGTCATAATCCCGGTATGCCGCAATTTTTTCCAGGCGCTCCTCCTGCGTGCCGACAATTGGCATGACCTTTAAGGATGGGGCAAAGCGGGCGAATTCCTCGCACCAATTATAAACGAGGGAGGCGGGACAGACGACGATGGAGGTGGCGGGTGTCGACTGCTCTGCCGGACTGGCATCGGAAGCTGCCTTTGCAACAGCATAAACTCCCGCCCCTTCGGAAACAGCCGCATCCCTTCTCTCACGCGCCGACAACAGCACCGCAATCACCTGCAGTGTCTTTCCCAACCCCATGTCGTCCGCCAGAATCCCGCCGAACTGCCAGGCCTCCAGCGTCCTGAGCCACTTATAGCCGTCCTTCTGGTAAGGCCGCATGATTTTGGAAAGGCTCTCCGGCACATCGAAATCCGCGTCGTTGACTGTCTTGAATTCCTTGACCATCTCGCGGAAGCGGCTGTCCCGGTCACTGTAGACACTGTCGTTTTCCTCAAGCATTTTATTCAGATAAAGGGTGCGGTAGAGGGGCAGATGCATTTTGCCCTGCACGAAGTCTTTCGGCTTTACATGCATGGAATCCATCAGCTCCGCCAACAGCTCCAGCGACTGATCGTCCAGATCGACATAGGAGCCATCCTTTAAGCGATAGTAACTCTTTTTCGCGCGGTAGCTGTTCAGAAGCTCTAAAAGCTCATCCTGCGGCACATCGCCGGTCGTAATCTCTAAGTCCAGCAGGCCGGAGGAGACCGAGACGCCCACCGCGACCTTCACCTGGCGGAACTTCCTGCGGGAGCGGAAACGGTCCGTGC
>JAJQHY010000033.1 GCA_021199495.1 Lachnospiraceae bacterium
AAATAATATGCCGTCAGAGTGCAGTAGGCGGGAACATTAATTCGGCGCGGGACAGGAATCCCACCACAGGAAGAGGGCGAAGAAATCAATGATACGGGCATTGAGCCTGATTTAAAGCGTTTTATCATCGGCAATGTAGCTGGAGAACTGTTAAATGAGGTGTATCCGGCGCATATTCTGGATATAGGGGAGTATGTAGTCGTTATGGTCAGGCTTGAAGCCATGGATACAGACAATTATGATCGGATGTGGGAGGCATTGTCAAAGGCGCATGATCTGATCAGGGACAGGTTTCATTTCTATATGCAGATCTGTGCCGGTAGTGTGAAGAAGGGCCTGAAAAATGTCCATCTCTCCTATCAGGAGGCCAGGGAAACGCAGGAGTATGCACCACTTCTGGAAACCTATTATATCAATTACGACAATATCAAGGACAGGCGCAGAAAGTATTATTATCCCACTGAGGCGGAGACCCGGATTATGACAGCCATTGCAGATGGTTTGCCTGAGCCTGCCATTCAGGGTGTGAAAGAGATTTTGCGTGTGAATTATCAGGAAAACCACATTTCAGCCAGAATGTTATCCTGCCTGTTTTATGATCTTCTGGGAACACTTGTAAAGAGCGCAGATAAAGCCGGCTGCGGCGATTTTTTTGAGGAAAATCGTGTGGATCTGGCAACAATGGGGCAGGGGACGCCGACAGAAATGGAAAATCGGTTTGATGGGCTGATCAGGGAACTATGTTCTGCTGTGAAAGGCACAAAGGAGGGCAGCAGCGCAAATCTTGTTGATAAGCTGCAAAAATATATTCAGGAAAACTATCAGAATCCGGATCTGAATATATCTCAGGTTGCTCTGCATCTGGAAATGACGCCAGCCTATATTTCATCAGTATATAAAAAACAGACTGGAGTAAGTTTGCTGAAATACATCAACCAGACGCGTGTGGATCAGTCCATTCGGCTGCTGAAGGAAGGAAACAGTGTAAATGAGACGGCGCGACTGTGTGGATTTAGCAGCAGCAGAGCGTTTATCCGGGTATTTAAAGAGTGTACCGGCATGACGCCCGGACAGATAAAAAGAGACTGAAACCTGAAAAATTGTGAATTTTAAGTAAAAATAAGAACCTCAAAACCCTGATTTTGTGCATTGAATCAGGGTTTTGTCTATTTTAAATGAAAAATTTCCGTGATAATGTTTAAACAGATCCGGTGGCCACGGAACGAAAAAATAAAAAAGACAAGATACGAGGAGGAAATTTCATGTTAAGAGGTATCACTCGCAGGGATTTTATGAAAGGAATGGCGATTTCGGGTGCAGCTGTGGGTTCAGCAGGGCTTCTGGCGGCCTGCGGCAGCTCGACTTCTGACTCGGGGTCACAGGAAAGTCAGACTCAGAATAGTAGTGAGACACAAGCTTCGTCATCGGAAGAACAGACGGCATCGGCGTCAGAATTTACATATCCCATGGACACGGATGTAACATTAACCTACTGGTGTGAATTAAACAATAATGTATCCGCTAATTTTGCAAGTCTTGGAGATACACCGTTTGGACAGCAATGGCAGGAAGAAACCGGCGTTACAATTGAATTTCAGCATCCGCCCGCGAATCAGGGAAGTGAACAGTTCAGCCTGCTTTTGGCGGACGGTGACCTGCCGGACATGATGGAGTATGCCTGGATGAGTTTTTCGGGCGGGCCTGAAAAGGCGATTCAGGATGGTGTGATCTATGAACTGACAGATATCATTAATGCGTATTGTCCGAATCTGAAGGCTTATCTGGAAGAGAATCCGGATATTGACAAAATGGTCAAGACAGATGAGGGCCATTATTACTGTTTCCCGTTTATCAGAGGAGACGAGAGATTATGCAATACGATCGGTCTTATGCTGCGTCAGGACTGGCTCGAGGAACTGAATATGGAAGTACCCACCACGATTGATGAGTGGCATGATGTACTGGTGGCATTCAGAGATGAGATGGGCGCGGAGTCACCGTTTTCCTGGGAATACACCATGGGATCGCTGACTGATGCCAATCCGTTTGCTTATGCCTACGGGACCTGCAGAGGTTTCTATCTGGGAGAGGATGGGACGGTTCATTATGGACCTGCGGAAGAAGGGTTTAAGCAGTATCTGGAACTGTTCAATCAGTGGTATGCGGAAAAGCTGCTGGATCAGGATCTGGCCACTCTGGCGCTGGATCAGGTCAGTGCCAAGATTACCAGTGGGAAGGCAGGCGCTGCCATCGGCTGGGCTGGAAGCCGTATGGGTACCTGGCTTAACGCTGCTATCCAGACAAATCCGGACTATATGCTGGTCTGTGCTCCTTATCCCACGATTAACAAGGGAGATACACCGCAGATGGGACAGATCGACAACCGCTATCCCAATCAGGGCTGCGTTGCCATCACGACCAGCTGCAAGGATGTAGAGGCCGCGGCAAGGCTTCTGGATTATGCCTACAGTGATGCAGGACACATGCTGTTTAATTTCGGCATTGAAGGCGAATCTTATGAAATGATTGATGACTATCCGACTTATACAGATCTGGTGATGGACAATCCGGAGGGCTGGAGTGTGGCGCAGTCCCTGTCTGCTTATATCAGAGGAAATTATAATGGCCCCTTTGTACAGGATATCCGTTATCTTGAGCAGTACTATACCTATGAAACGCAGAAGGAAAGCGCGGAAATCTGGGGCGCGACCAATGCGTCCAAGTATAAGGTGCCGCCTATCACACCCACCACGGATGAGAGTAAGGAATATTCTACTATTATGAGTGAAATCAATACTTATCGGGACGAGATGTCGTTGAAATTCATCCTCGGTGATGAGAGTCTGGACAATTTCGACAAGTTTGTGGAAACGCTTTATGATTTAGGGTTGGAGAGAGCGCTGGAAATTCAGAATGCAGCGCTGGATCGTTATAACGCGCGTTAATGTCACGTTGAAGCTGGTGACTTCGGAGACTGCGGTTTTGGTCTCCGAAGTCTGTTTTCACAGAAGAGAGGGATTTCACATGAATAACAAAACCTTTATACAACGGGCAAAAAAAGATCTTCGCAGAAACCGTGCCCTGTATCTTTTAGTACTACCGGTTGTGATTTTCTATATTGTCTTTCATTATGCGCCCATGTACGGAGCAATCATTGCGTTTAAAGATTATACGCCCAGTCTCGGAGTCATGAAAAGTCCCTGGGTGGGATTAAGCAATTTCACGCGGTTTTTTAACAGTCCGTATTTTTTCAGACTGATTCGCAACACGCTGCTTTTAAGCATTTACAACCTGATTTTTGGTTTCCCGGCACCGATTATACTGGCATTGTTGCTTAATGAAGTGCGTAACACAAAGTTTAAGAGCCTGACACAGACAATCACCTATCTGCCGCATTTCATCTCTATGGTCGTTGTGGCGGGCATGATTACAAACTTTTGTATGTCCAGCGGTCTGTTTAATGATATCATTGTCTTTTTTGGAGGGGAGCGGTCTCCGCTTTTGCAGAATCCGAATCTGTACCGTTTGATTTATGTGGCTTCAGGTATCTGGCAGGAGGTTGGATGGGGATCTATTATTTACCTGTCGGCCCTGTCTGGCGTGGATGCCCAGCTTTACGAGGCGGCTTCAATTGACGGAGCGGGAAAATGGAAGCAGATGATTCATATTACGCTGCCGGGAATTTCCCCCACAATCATTACCATGCTGATTTTGAAAATGGGGTCGCTGATGAGTCTGGGATATGAAAAAACAATTCTTTTATACAATGACGCGACGCTGGAGACGGCGGATATTATTTCGTCTTATGTATACAGGGTCGGTCTTCTGGAGCAGAACTGGAGCTATTCAACGGCGATCGGTCTGTTCAACTCTGTAATCAACTGTACCCTGCTGATTATTACGAACCAGCTCAGTAAAAAAATCAGTGACACCAGCCTGTGGTAGGAGGAGAAGCAATGAAAATAAAGCGTTCGAGGGGAGAGAGAGTTTTCTCTGTATTTAATTATATTTTTCTGACGGGCATCATGCTGATTTGTTTCTATCCGGTATGGTATGTGCTGGTAGCGTCTTTCTCCGACAGCAGTCTGCTGATGCAGTATTCCGGTATTTTACTAAAACCTTTGGGCTTCAGTACGGAAGCTTATAAGAAAGTATTTCAGAATCCCATGATTCTGCGCGGCTATGCAAATACCATGTTTATCCTGATTGTGGGCCTTGCACTGGATATCATCATGACATCTTTGGGAGCATATTTTCTGTCACGGAAAAATGTAATGTTCCAGAAACCAATTATGATTTTTATCATGATTACCATGTTTTTCTCCGGGGGAATGATCCCGTTTTATCTGACACTGAAGAATCTGCACCTGACAAAAACATTGTGGGGATTGATTATACCGTTTATGATCAGTACCTATAACATGATTATTCTGAGGACGTCGTTTGAAAGCCTGCCGGACAGTCTGGTTGAAGCGGCGCAGATTGACGGAGCGAGCCATTTAAAGATTCTTACAAGTATAGCGCTTCCTTTGTCAAAGGCAATTCTGGCGGTTATGGTGCTGTATTACGGTGTAAGTATCTGGAATTCGTGGTTCTGGGCAACTGCAATCCTGCGCGACAGAGAACAGTATCCGCTGCAGGTTATTTTAAGAGAAATACTTCTGAATAATGACGTAGGATCCATGACAACAGGGGTCAGCGCAGCGGATCAGGAGGCTGTGGGAATGACAATCAAGTATGCAACGATTGTGGTGGCGACAGTGCCGATTTTGTGTGTCTACCCGTTTCTGCAGAAGTATTTTACCAAGGGAGTCATGATCGGTGCAGTGAAGGAGTGATTGCATCCTGTCTATAATTAAAAAAATGACGGTTTTCGGAGGAAAGGTTAAGATGAAGGTGAATGAAAATGCCATATATCAGGAAGCATATCGCCAGGAACTTGCACGAATTGAATACATATTGAAGGAAAACCTGGATCTGTTCGTGGGAAAATATCCGCATGTCAGTGAGCACAATCGTTATCAGCCGCAGGAAAATGTCCTGTGGACTTCCTCTTTCTTTGTCGGTATGTGCTTTCTGGCCTATGAAGACAGTCAGGATCCGGTTTATCTGAAATATGAAAAAGAACATCTGAAAAGCTTTGAGGACAGGCTTTTGCAGCGGAATCATATCAGTCATGACCTGGGATTTGAATATACTTTATCCTGTGCGGCGGATTACCTGGTGACAGGTAATCTTAAGGGTGAGAGAATCGCGCGGATGGCGGCGCAGATGCTGACGGAACGATACAATGTAAAAGGCAAATATATTCAGGCGTGGGGAGAGATGGGGATTGCTTACCCGAATGTGAAGATTATTATCGATACCATGTTAAATCTTCCTCTTCTGTACCGGACTGGGGATGAAACCTGTATTGCCATAGCGAAAAATCACGCGATGACCGCATCAAAAACGCTGGTGCGCAAAAATTTTTCTACCTTCCATACCTATCTGATGAATCCGGAAACAGGCGAGGCAGTTGTAGGGAAAACACACCAGGGACATCGGGACGCCTCTACATGGGCCAGAGGCCAGGCGTGGGCTGTTTACGGCTACGCGTTGTCTTACCGGTATACACGGGAGCCGTGGTTTTTGGAGGTGGCACGGCGCACGGAGGAAGTTTTTGAGAACAATCTGCCGCGCGACCTGGTACCCTACTGGGATTTTGATTTTACGGATGAAAACCCGGATATCAGGGACACTTCCGCGGCTTCCATTTTTGTCTGTGGCCTGCTGGAACTTTGCGAACATGTGGAACCGGATCAGGCAAAAAATATTTAAAGCTTGCGGAAGAGGTTATGAAAAGCCTGCGGGAACATTATTCTACCCGTAATCTGCCGGATTCCAATGGCGTTCTGACAGAAGGAATGTATCACAGGCATGATGGTGCGCGGGAATGCACGATCTGGGGTGACTATTTTTACATGGAGGCGCTGGTGCGCCTGACGAGAGATTGGAGGAGTTACTGGTGATCAGGACAAGAGAAGATGTCGCTTTGCTGCTGCTTGACTGGGTAAGACCTTTAAAAGCGCATTATAGCGTGGGAGGCGCGCAGCTGCATATTGGGAATACTTCGGCACATTATGGAGAATCTTCCATCCTGATGGAGGGGTATGCGCGTGTACTGTGGGGACTGGCTCCGCTGTTTTCACAGGATAACGAAGAGCTTCCTCTTTTGTACAGGCAGGAAATAGAGGATTGGAAATCGCTGACGCGGGCAGGGCTCATTCATGGAACAGACCCTTCCCACGGGGAGTACTGGCTTGATGTCTGGGATTACGATCAGAAGATGGTCGAGATGGCATCGATCGTGAATGCGATCATGCTGGCCCCTAAGGTGTTCTGGGAGCCGCTGACAGATGCGCAGAAGACAAATGTTTATCACTGGCTCAATCAGATCAATGACCATCAGGTGCACCCCAATAACTGGCGCTTTTTCCGTATTCTGGTCAATACCATGTTTCGTTGCCTTGATCTTCCGGCAAGCGAGGAATGCCTGAAAGATGATTTTGGGGTGATAGAGAGCTGTTATGAGGGGGATGGATGGTATTATGACGGGCATCCGGGGCAGAAAGATTATTACATTCCGTTTGCCATGCATTACTATGGCCTACTGTACGCAAAGTGGATGGAGGAGCGGGAACCTGAGTATACACGGGTATTGAAAGTGCGGGCAGCACAGTTCTATCCGGATTTCCTTCACTGGTTTAATGGGGAGGGCAGGGAGGTGCCATACGGGCGCAGCCTGACTTATCGTTTCGCGCACAGCGCCTGTTTTGCGGCGATGGCATATGCGGGCGTGGATGTGCCGATGGGAGAGTTAAAGCACATGGTACTAGGCAACCTGCGTTACTGGAGTGTGCAGCCGATTCTGGACAATGGCGGAGTTTTTACCATTGGTTATCAGTACCCAAATTTGCTGATGAGCGAGCGGTACAATGCGCCCGGTTCTCCTTACTGGAGCTTCAAGGCATTTCTGATTCTGGCCATGCCGAAGGAGCATCCTTTCTGGCAGACGCAGGAGAAGGAGCCGGTGTTTGTGGCCAAAAGATTTCTGGCGCATCCGAATATGATCGCCGTTCATGAAAGCGGCGGCCATACGCTTCTGTATCCTACGGGGCAGCACTCAGCCAATTTTGGATGTACAGTGGAAAAGTATCAGAAATTTGTGTACTCAAACCTCTATGGGTTCAGCGTTTCCAGGGGTACGCAGCTGGAGGACGGCGCTTTTGATAATACGCTCGCGGCAACTGCGGCAGGCGAAAATTTCTGGAGAATGCGAAGCGGGATGCAGCACTTTGAGGCAACGCCAGATATGGTCAGAACACTGTATGAGATGATGCCTGGCGTGACGGTGGAAAGCCTGATTGTACCGTGCGGGCGCGGACATTTGCGTATACATTTTATCAGGACATCAGTTGCGGTGGAGCTGGCAGACGGAGGCTTCGCGATTCCTGCAGAGAATGGCTTAAGACGTATGGAAAATGACATGGTAAGTCTGGAAAAAACGGAAATTTGCTGCCATTTCCCGTGGGCAAATGCGCTGGCTGTGAATCTGGAAGGGGATGGAGAGGCGAGACTCATAAGGCCCTTCCCGAACACCAACCTGATGGCGCCACTGACCGTGATTCCTGCTATATATTATAAGCTGGAGCCGGGACAGTATTGTCTGGTGGATTATTTCTATGGTGGGAAAGAACCGCTTGACAAAGCGATGGCTATTCCGCAATATGAATCCTTAAAGGCGTCAAAATGGATATGAGCCAGGTTTTCGGCTTTTTATGACTCAGAGTGAAAAAAACTAAGACAACGTAACAGACAGGGAGAAAATGAACGCTTATTTTGCATTATTACAGGAATGGTGCGATTCACTGGAAAATCTGCAGATCAAAGAGAATCCCCGCCCGGAGCTTGCGGGCGGGATTCTCTGTCCGGTCTGCGCCAGGGTACACGGCAGGTGTGCCGACGCGATGTATCCGATGCTGTATCTGTACCGTGAGACCGGTGAAAAAAATATAAAGACTGCGCCATGCGGCTTTTTTCGTGGAGCGACAATATGTACCACGAGGAAGGCTATTTTTATAATGATACCAACAGTGCATGGCGAGGAATTACGGTTTTTGCCGCGGCCTGCCTGGGAGAATGTCTGCTGGATTTTGGGGAAACATTTTCGGATCAGGAGTACCGGTTTGTCCGGAATCGGTTTTTGAAGTGCGCGGAATACCTGCGGGACCATATTGAAAAAATCGGGGGAAATGTCAATTATCCTGTAACGTGTGCTTACACGATGGCCATTGCCCATGCGCTGACAGGAGAGGAATCGTATCGAATCAAAGCATGGAAACTGGCCCATCAGGCTATGGAATATTTCACGGAGGACGGCCTGCTGTACGGGGAAGGGCACAATCGGCAGGAAATCAGTCCTAAAGGCTGCCGTCCGGTTGATATCGGCTATAATGTGGAAGAATCTTTGCCGTCGCTATATCTCTACGCTCTGATGGAGCATGATGAGGAGGTTCGTGTTTTTACGGAAAAAGCGATGCGCACGCATCTGGAATTCATGCTCCCGGACGGAGCCTGGGATAACAGCTTCGGCACGAGAAACTATAAATGGAGTTACTGGGGCAGCAGAACTTCTGACGGCTGTTTGTGTGGCTTTGGTCTATCGCCTGATCCAGTCTGCCAGGAGGCGGTCAGGAGAAATTTCCTGTTGCTGAGGCAATGCACCAGGAATGGGCTTTTAAGCGGCGGCCCGATGTTTGCGGACGCTGGAGAGCCGACCTGTGTGCATCATACCTTCTGTCACGCGAAGGGGCTTGCTATGCTGCTTGAGAAGGCGGCTCCTGAACGTGTGGAAACCTTATGCCGGTTTGAGGAGACGGTGTCCCTGCCGTGTGAACTTAGAGACGGTGTTCGTGATTTCCTGTCTGTGCAGACATTGCTGCTGGGCAAAGGAGACTGGCGCGCGACCATTACCGGTTATGATGTGCAATATTGCCGCCATGGTCATCCGTCAGGCGGCGCGGTGAGTTTATTATGGCATCGTAAACTGGGGCTGGTTCTGATTGGTACGATGGGCGAGTATCAGATGGTGGAGCCGAATAATATGCAGCTTCTGCGCCACGGTATGCCTGCATGTCTGACGCCCCGAATCGAATATCAGCTGGACGGCGTGCTGTTCAGAAGCATCTATGATAAGGCGGCGCGGATATGGTGGGAGGATACCGCACAGGAGCTGCGAGTGCATGTAAATGGACAGATGACGTCAGAGGACAATGCTATGGGAGAACGGTTCGAACTGGACTACAGGATGGACCAACATTGCTTTGAGATGAGTGCTGGCTGTGAAGTCGATTCTGCCGTTTTGGTATTGCCGGTGGTTTCCAGACAGGGAGAAGAGGTATTATTTGAAAAAGACGGCTGCGGGATCTCTGTGATGAGAGATAATGGCACTGTTCTGACTATACATATGGATTCAGAATGGGAGCTGTCCGGTATCGAAAAAAGGGAGTTTTCACCGGTCGGAGGCATGCAGGCATTCCTGCTTCGGTTGGTAATGCCGCCCGGCAAAAAGGTGACATGCAGGTTTGAGCTTAATTGACAGAGCCGCATAAAACTATACAAAAAACCGCGTCCTTATTTTGAAAGGCGCGGTTTATTGCATGATTTAAAAGTAAGGGGTACCATAATTTGTTCAGGAGCGGGGTGAAAGCCGTACCACCGTCGACTGCCTTGCGGTCAGCTCACCGTGCAGCTGCTCTGTGTGTCCCTGCGTGTTATTTTCGATCATATCGATCAGCATTCTGGCCGCGGTGACGCCCTGCAGATTGATCGGGTTCTTGAAGGTGGAGAGGGAGGGCGAAAAATATTGCGAAACCTGGATGTCGTCAAAGCCGATCACACTGATATCTTCCGGAACCCTGTAGCCTGCGTCCTTTAAGGCGTTAATGCAGCCGATGGCACTCTGATCATTGCCGCAGACAAAGGCATCCGGCATTTTATTGGTACGCACTCTGCTGAAAATGTTGACTGTATTATAGGTGAGAAGCTCCTCAAAATACCCCTGCAGGATATACTCCTCCCGGACGGGGAGACCATATTCTGCCATTGCGTCCATAAAGCCGCGCTTGCGCTCGCTGCTGTCATAAACATCAGCAGCTCCCTCAATGAAGGCGATTTCGCGATGCCCCAGATTGATGAGATGCTTTGTTGCCGTATAGCCCGCATAATGGGAATCAAAAACGACGCTTCCGATGCTGCTGCTCTGATAGGCCCGATCCAGCAGAACTGTATGGATGTGCTTCTTCTCAAGAAGCGCCAGCTCTTCTTCGCCAATTCTTTCCCCTTCAAAGATGAATACGCCGTCAAAGCCTCTGCCGAAGATCTGGTCGTTAATGACGGACTTGTCCCGACTGATCAGCACATTCAGGGTATAGCCCTGATCTCCGCATTGCTTGCTGATGGCCTCGATCAGAGTCGTGAAATATTCGCCGCTGACGCTGGAGGTGAGAAAGCCAAGCATATAGCTCTTGCCGCTTTTTAAATATTTACCGCTGAGATTTGGAACATAATTCAACCGGTTTGCTGCGTCAAGAACCTTTTGCCTGGTGTCTTCATTGACAAGCTCTGAATTATTCAGGGCGTTGGAAACGGTGGAAATGGACACGCCTGCTTCCTTCGCCACATCTTTGATTGTTACTTTTCCCATAAAATTTTACACTCCGTTATATTACTGTAATATAAACGTTTCTTACCGCATTTTACTATATTTCAAAATAAAACGCCAGTAGTTTGCAGAAAAAATCGCAGATATTCCAGAAACGTTTTATGAAAACGATAGAACGGAAGAGTATCTATGGATTTACATAGTATATATGCCGACGGCAACGGCAGTTAAGCCTTTGCTTCTGGTTATCAGCCGCGATCAATGATGCAGGAGGAAATGCTGCCGGGCATGAGCATAAGTTCGGCCGCCATTTCTTGAAGCCTGACGGAAACGGGAAGCACATTGTCGCTTCTGTTGAGCAGAAACAGCGCCAGACGTCCATCAGGCAGTTCGTAGGCTACCTGCTCCAGCTTCCAGAACCAGGAGGTGGAAGCAATCCTTCTGGAGCCGGGCGTCAGGTAATGCGAAAAATGATACAGGAACGGGAGAGGATCCTTTTCCATCAGGCATTTCGCCTGCCTGTCATAAATATAAGGCGCGAGGCAGAAATTTCCCACGTGGTTGGGGCCGCCGCGCTCATCCAGAAGCACGTTCCAGTCGTAGAAGGCCTGGGTCCCGTGACTGAGATCACCGATGATTTCATGAGCCAGGTTTTCGGCTTTTCGGCCAAGACCGGAGAAGTTTGCTTCAAAGCAGCACTCGGACATGATCAGTTTCTTGTCAGGATACTCGGACCGGATGAGTTTAAGCGCATCAAAATGATCGCCGGAATACCAGTGGAAGGCGGCGCCTGTGACCATGGAATCGGTATCCGGATCTAAAGTATCACGCATTCTTTCATAGACGCGTTCCTTATTGTGATCCCAGATAAAAACTTCTACATTCTCCAGGCCGTTTCTGACCAGAGCCGGATACAGATAATCCCTGAGAAATTCCTTCTCTTCCTGCGCTGTATACAGACAGGAATCCCAGGTCTGTGTTGCGTTCGCTTCATTCTGGATGGTGAAGCGCTGCACCATAAATCCCCTGTTTTGAAATTCCAGAATGTATCTGCAAAGATATTCCGCCCACATGGACCGGTATTCAGGTTTCAGCCGGCCTCCGAATTTTCTCTGTCCGTTGGTTTTCATGAAGGCGGGAGGAGACCAGGGGGAGAGCAGCAGCCGGATGGGTCTGCCCGCTGCGTCCTGGGCGTCTTTCAGCATGGGGATGATATCACGCTCGGTTTTTGAAAAAGAAAAGGAGTGAAGGGCAATGTCTGTCGGATCATTCATTGCTTCATACATTTCTGTGGAAAAATCACAGCTGTCCAGATTGATTCGGGCAAGGGAGTAACGCAGACCGTCCGGACCGAAATAAGACTGAATCAGTTTGTTTTTATTCTCCTCATCCATCTGGCTGTAAACGCTTGCGGCGCCGTCTGTGATGGCACCGCCGAAGCCTTCAAAGGTTTCGTAAGTGATCTCCGGGTACAGGTTTACCACATGATTTTCCACATGCGCGGAGTCTGGATGAAAGCAGATCAGCTGGGAAAAGGATGTCATATGCTTCCCATCAGGGAAGCTTTCACTGATTGTAAGATTCATGATGGATACCTCCTTGATATGTCAGATATGAAAGGAAACAGCCGTTTTGAAGGCCCTCCTGTCTGTTTTAAGATAGCATTGCCCTTGAAACAATGTCAATACAGAATTAAAATTCTGTTAAAAACTAACAAAAACGTTTTAATTTAAGGGCCGTTTTGAAAGCAAAAAACGTTCGATAATTAGTAAATATGACGAAAATGATATTTATAGTTGAAATTAAATGCACAATATGATAACATGATGTCACGAAATAAGAATAAAAACGTTTTACATAAAATAACTAAAAAAATTGAAACCATGGCCATAAATTTTTAAGGAGGGAAGAAAAATGGACCAGAAAAAATATTTGACATGTAATGTCCTGTATCGGGAAATACAGGGGAGGCAGGCGGGAATTTTATTTCCGGCGCTTTTAAGTGTACTCTTTCTGATATGCGCACTGCCTTTTATACCATGGGTGAGTCTGACAAACATTTCTGCTTTGTTTTCAGCACTGTCCATCACCAGTGAGGCCGCACAGAATTTATATGTCAGTTACAACGTGGTGAATCTGCTTTCTTTTGTCTATTATTCTGAGCAGGGCTTTCTGGGATTGTATGCGATGATACTGCTGCTGCTCGATGTGGCGGCGATTTATTTCCACGTGATGAATATCTACAGATTTGCCCGCTATCAGAAAGGGGTTCATGGAAATCTGGATCTGTATGCGGCCGGCAGACTGTCCATGGAATTTGAGATGATCGTAACAGCGGGAACGATCGGCTTTGCCGCATACGGAAATGCGAAAGCGGGAATGAAAGGATTTGCGACTTCGCCTCTGGTATATTTTCTTTTTCTGCTGGCGCTTGTATCTTATCTGGCAATCAAAGTAATAGAGCGGGAAGAGCGGATACGCTATCACGAACACGGACTGTTAAAGGAGCTGCGCAAAAACTGGGTACTGTTCCTGATGCTGGTGCCTATGTTTATTTATTTCCTGATTAACAGTTATCTGCCGATGCTGGGGATTTATCTGGCGTTCACAAACTTTAATTTCAGGGACGGTGTGTGGGCCAGCCCGTTTGTGGGATTACAGAATTTCCAGTACCTCATTAAAGCGGACCTGTTCAAACTGATCCGCAATACGGTTCTTTATAATGTTGTGTTTATCGGGGTTGGAAATGTACTGCAGATTCTTTTTGCTATTCTGGTAAGTCAGGTTCCGAAAAAGTGGTTCAAGAAAACGTCGCAGACGTTTCTCTTCATGCCGTATTTTGTATCGTTCGTTATTCTGCAGGTGCTTGTTTACAATATGTTTGAATATCAGTACGGTGTCATTAACAATATCGTGACCAGCCTGGGCGGCAGCAGAATTGACTTTTATAATACGCCCTCATACTGGCCGGTTCTGATTACCATTTTTTACCTGTGGAAAAATATTGGCTATGGAATGGTCGTTTACCTGGCTACGATCATGGGAATAGACGGAGAGCTTTACGACGCGGCGAAGGTGGACGGGGCAAATGCCTTTCAGCAGATCTGGTACATTACACTGCCGCAGATTAAACCCACATTCATTATTCTTCTGCTGTATGCGCTTGGCAGCATCATGAAGGGACAGTTTGAGTTGTTCTATCAGCTGGTGGGTACGAATGGTGTGCTCTACAATGTTACGGATATTTTTGATACCTATGTATACAGAATTGCGTTGACACAGCCGTTGTCGATCGGGCTTGGCACCGCTGCCGGACTGTTCCAGTCCCTGTTCGGATTTGTGGTTGTTATGGTGACAAACTTCCTTGTCAAACGCAAGAATGAAGAATATGCGTTGTTCTGAGAGGAGGAAAGACAGATGAAAATCAAAAAAGCGAAAACAACCATTCTGCTGGAAATCATTTGCTATGTGGTACTGGGCGTCAGCGCGTTGGCGTGCGTCCTTCCCTTTATCATCATCATTTCCGGCTCCCTGACGGATAATGCAACCATTCTGAAGGAGGGATACAGTATCCTGCCGAAGAACATCACTTTGGATGCCTATCTGACAATCTTTAAGGCGCCGCAGGATATTCTGCAGGCATATAAGATGACTCTGTTTTATACGATTGTCGGCACTGCGGTTGGCCTTTTGATGATTACCCTGACCGCCTATGTGCTCTCCAGAAAGGCGTTTAAATACAGAAATGAGGTATCATTTATCATTTACTTCACCAGCATATTCGGAGGAGGCACGATACCGTGGTATCTGATGTACACGAACGTCCTGAATCTGAAAGGAACAACATTTGTTATGTGGTTTCCGGGACTGATGAGTCCGTTCCTCGTCATTTTAATGAGGACCTTCATAGCCAATTCCGTACCGGACGCGATTACGGAGGCCGCGACAATTGACGGGGCGGGACATGTAGACATATTTGCCAGAATTGTCATGCCGGTGCTGAAGCCGGGACTGGCGACGGTGGGGCTGTTTCTGGCTCTGGGATACTGGAATGACTGGTATCGTTCCTCCATGTTTGCCACCAGCTCCAAGACCTGGGAGCTGCAGTATTATCTCTATGATCTGCTGAATGCGACAACGGCGTTAAAGCAGCTGTCGCAGTATACAAGCATCGCCTCGGTGGATTTGCCGACTCAGTCTGTGAAGCTGGCGATGGCGGTGGTGGTAACCGGACCGATACTGCTGGTATATCCGTTCGTGCAGAGGTATTTTGTATCCGGCATTACCGTCGGGGCAGTGAAGGGATAAAAGAAACGATACTTTGCGCATAAGCGCCTGTAAAGAAAATTATATTGAATGAAGGAGGAAAAGGTTATGTCGAAAATGATGGGAGGACTGTCCCGCAGAGATTTCATGAAAGGAATGATGGTGGGAGGCGTGGCGGCCGGATCTGCCGGTCTTTTGAGCGCTTGCGGGAGCAGGCAGACTGTCTCGGAGAATCTGTCCGCATCAGAAGAAACTCTGGAGGAAAGCGCCTCTGTAAGCACCTCGGAAAGCACACAGAAGGAAACAGCCGCGGAAAGTACGCATGAGCTGGACACCTCAGAGCAGGTGAATCTGATATTTTATGTGATGGGCGACGCTCCCGCGGATGAGGTTGTTGTAGAGGAGGCTCTGAATGAAATCCTGCTGGAGAGACTGAACGCTACAATTGATTTTCAGTTTTCTTCATGGACGGACTGGACATCTAAATATAATCTGACACTGACATCCTGTGGGGCGGACCTGATTTATGTGGCGAACTGGATGGATTACGGTACATTCGCCAACAGCGGCGCCTTTGCGGAACTGGATGAAATGCTGGATACGGTAGCGCCCACACTCAGAGACACGGTCGGAGAATATTACCTGGATATGATGCGCGTTGGCGGAAAGATTTACGGGATTCCTTCCACTTGGTCGGAGTACACCTGCCCCGGTGTTCGTTACAGGGAGGATCTGCGTCAGGCTTATGATCTGCCGGTACCGGATAGCCTGGAGAATATTGAGGCTTATCTGCTTGGTGTACAGGAAAATATGCCGGATCAGGTGCTGATGACGGCGGGGTCTTTGGATGGATTTCAGATTTCCTTTGCCGCGGCCAGCGTATTTAATATCAAATATCCCTGGGTGACGGTGAATGGTCTTCCCTATGGCCTGGGAGCAGATTATGACAGCCCGTCCGAAGTGTATGATTACTGGTTTTCTGATGACTTTGTGGAGGATATGAAGCTGATGAAAAAGTGGGCAGATCTGGGTTTCTGGTCCAGAAGTTCGCTTTCCGAAGCCAATAACTCTGATGCGTTCGCAGACGGATTGAACGTTCTGGAGGTAGAAGGCCTTAACCCCAGTAAGTATGTAAGCTCTGTTACCACGTTTGCGGAGGATCATCCTGACTGGAGCGCCGCATACATCGCGTATGGAGAGGTCACAGGTGTGATGTATGCCGGACATGCGACGCAGAACGCGACAGCGGTTGTGCATGGAACTGCAAACGAAGAAAGGGCGCTTGCAGTACTTGAGCTTCTGATGACTGACGAGGAGGTAAATCGCCTGGTTCAGTATGGAATTGAAGGCGTTCATTATGAGATTGATGGGGATGGATATTATCAGGGGCTGAGCGATAATTTCACTTATGAAGCATTTAATACGTGGAACCTGCGGAATGCGGATTACAGACTCTATGGAGAATCAGATGATCTGTTAAATGAACTGTTTGCGAAATATGAGGAGATCGGAAATCAGACAAAATTCCCGAATGTAGATATTTACAGCGGATTTACGGAGGATTATTCTTCCTATTCGGCAGAGCGTTCAGCGGTTGCGAACGTCATGGGTCAGTATCTGGTGCCTTTGCAGGCCGGGCTGGTGGACGATGTGGAGGCTGCGGTCACTGAATTCAGGGAAAAAATTACGGAAGCGGGTATTGAAACCTGCCGTAAAGGCTTTCAGGAGCAGTGGAATGCGTACTGTGAGGAGTACGGATATCTGTAAGAGTTCCTGATGAGGAAAAGTGGCAGCCGGCGTGTCCGACTGCCGCTTTTTTGCAGGTGTGCCTGGCGGCGCATGTTACCGAACATATGCATGGACTGGTATGGACCGGTACTGCCTGATGAATTATATTTACGGTAGAAAAATGCCTTGACAATTTAACGACGATTCCGCAATATGAAAATCAATAACAGCTGGTGAAGATGGAAAAAATATTCAGTGGATGCAGGCAGGAGAATCGAAGCATGAATGCCATATACAGAACAGATAATAAGGAGAGCAGGATGGAGCAGGTATTTGATGTGAATCGATACGCGGAGCTTGCCAGACAGGCGGCCGCGGAGGGAATTGTACTTTTAAAAAATGACAGGGACGCACTGCCATTGGCTGAGAGCGCGAAAGTGGCGGTTTTCGGCAGGAGTCAGTTTCATTATTATAAAAGCGGAACAGGTTCCGGAGGCAAGGTGAACGCGCCGTATGTGGTGGGGATTCTGGACGCGCTTTTAAGCAGCGAAGATATTCAGGTGAATGCGTCTGTGCTGGCTGTTTATCAGGAGTGGCTGAAAAGGCATCCGTTTGACAACGGCATTGGCTGGGCCGGCGAGCCCTGGAATCAGGAGGAAATGCCGCTTACAGAGGAAGTGGTATCAGCGGCTGCCGCGGAATCGGAGACTGCCATCGTGATCATCGGCAGGACTGCGGGTGAGGATAAAGATAATTCCGCTGATCAGGGGAGTTATCTGCTGACAGACGAGGAAGAGTGGATGCTTTCACTTGTCTGTGCGCATTTTGCGAAGACGGTTGTGCTGTTAAATACAGGAAATGTGATCGACATGGGCTGGGTATCCCGTTATGATCCTGCCGCCGTGCTTTATGTCTGGCAGGGTGGCCAGGAGGGCGGCAATGCGGTGCTGGACGTACTGACAGGAAGCGTGAATCCCTGCGGAAAGCTGACGGATACGATCTGTCAGGAGATCGCGGATTGCCCGGCGTCGGATTTTGGAAGAGAGGATCGGTCCGTTTATACGGAAGATATCTATGTGGGTTACCGCTATTTTGAGACCTTTGCGCCTCAAAAGGTAGTCTATCCGTTTGGCTTTGGTCTGTCTTATACGCAGTTTGAGATTGAACCGGTCAGTCTGGTTTGGGGTGAAAATACAACGTCCTATCCTGGAGAAAAGGAAATCCGCGTGTCAGTATCTGTGAAAAATACAGGTAGCAGAGCCGGAAAAGAAGTGGTGCAGCTGTACAGTGCAGCGCCCTGCGGGCAGTTGGGAAAAGCGGCCCGGGTACTCTGCGGCTTTTTAAAAACCAGGGAGCTTGCCCCGGGGGAGGAGGAGCTTCTGACCATTTCCTGTCCGGCGTATCTGCTGGCTTCCTATGATGACAGCGGAAAGAGCGGAGAGCGGTTTTGCTATGTGCTGGAGGCAGGGACATATCAGTTTTTCATTGGCACGGACGTCAGAAGCGCAGCTTTGGCGGGCAGCCTGATGATAGAGCAGACAGAAGTGGTGCAGAAGCTGCGTCAGGCCATGGCGCCGACGGAGCATTTTGAGAGACTTTGTGTTGATGAAACCGGAAAGCCGGGACGCGAGGAAACGCCACTTCGGGAATATTCCTTAAAACAGCGGATGGAGTCAGAAAGACCGGTCAGCATTCCATGTACGGGAGAAAAAGGGCTTCGACTGGCGGACGCGGCGGCTTTCTCTGACATGACTGATCCGGTTTTGGATGAGAAGCTTTTGCAGGATTTCCTGAATCAACTTTCTGATGAGGAGTTATGCATCCTGCTTCGCGGCGAGGGCATGAGCTCGCCCAAGGTGACAGCCGGGACAGCCGGAGCTTTTGGCGGCGTTTGTGACACGCTTAAACAGCGAGGGATTCCGCTTGCCTGCTGTTCGGACGGACCCAGCGGGATTCGTATGGAATGCGGTACGATTGCTTTTTCTGTGCCGAACGGAACATGTCTGGCGGCTTCCTTCAATGAAGCACTGTCCGAAGAGTTGTTTGCCATGGTGGGACTGGAGCTTTTGAAAAACCGGATTGATACGCTTTTAGGACCGGGCATGAATATCCACAGGTGCCCGTTAAACGGCCGGAATTTTGAGTATTTTTCAGAGGACCCGTTCCTGACCGGACGGATGGCAATCGCACAGTTAAAGGGCCTGCACCGGTATGGAGTGACCGGAACAATCAAACACTTTGCCTGCAATAACCAGGAATTTCACCGCCATGATGTAAACGCGGTGGTGTCGGAGCGGGCGCTGCGGGAGATTTACTTAAAAGGATTTGAAATGGCGGTTCGGGAAGGCGGCGCGTTCAGCATCATGTCCAGCTATAACCTGGTAAACGGCGTCCATGCCGCCAGTAACTATGATCTGCTGACGACGATCCTGCGTGGGGAATGGGGCTACACCGGTATTGTCATGACGGACTGGTGGGCCAGAGGAAACGAGGAAGGGTACGAGTCGGACAGACGGAATTTTGCGTCCATGGTTCGTGCGCAGAATGACCTGTATATGGTGACCCGGGATGCAGCGGCTAATTCCAATGGGGACAACCTTGCGGAGGCATTAAAAGACGGCAGACTGACCAGAGGCGAACTGCTTCGCTGCGCTGCCAATCTCTGCCGTGCGCTGGTGAAGCTGCCGGTGATGGCGCGCCAGGAAGGAAGGCCACTTTCCGTGGAGGAAGCGCTGGAAAAAGAAGCACCGTTGGAATCAAAAACTGCGGTGAGAGTGGCTGAGATTTCTGTTGTCAAAGAGACAGAATTGCCGGTGGAGAAGCTCGAAAACAGGGAAAGCAATGATTACATGTATGCGCTCACATTTAAAGAAGCAGGAAAATATCAGCTTCAGCTGACTGTCCGAAGCGGCTCTGTCAGTGACCTGGCACAGCTGCCGGTGTTTATCTTTGTCGATAATCAGTTGAAGGGCGGTGTGACGCTGAGCGGAGCAGACAGGGAATGGCGAATGGTCTGCATTGAACTGGGTGAGATGCCCTTAAAAGAGATCAGCTTAAGACTGCATTTCGGGGAGAACAGCCTGGAGGTGGGCGGCATAAAAGTCTTTTGACATAGTCACACAATGTTACAAAACCGCGTCTTTATTTTGGAAGGCGCGGCTTTTTTTGTTGATTTGAAATGAACTCTATGATAATCTGAATTCAATGAAAGAAACTATGCCGATTAAGTTTTCAGCAGAAAGCTGACAGGGAGGTTGCGCGGCGATGGCAAAATATTTCAACGTAAATGGATTGTGCAGACCGGAGAAGCACTATATGGTTGATCTGAGTTCCCGTCTGGAACAGATCAAGAGGATGGTAGATAACGGAGATTATTTTACGATTAACCGGGGACGGCAGTATGGCAAGACTACCACGCTGAATGCGCTTGCGGAGTATCTCAGGAAAGATTATGAAGTGGTGAGCCTGGATTTTCAGACTATGGATACAATGTCTTTTGACGGTGTTCAGAATTTTGTGGCAGCGTTTGCAGGAGAATTGTTGGATAGTGTCGGTGATTTCCCTGAAGGAATTGAGGAACAGTTTCTGGAGTTTGTGGAAGGTACAGCCAGAATTAATTCTCTCAATGCGCTTTTCAGGGTCATAAAATCATGGTGCGGAAAGCTGGATCAGGGGGGTGGTGTTGATCATTGATGAGGTGGATACCGCGACGAATAATCAGGTGTTTCTGGATTTCCTGGCACAGCTTCGCGCCTGTTACCTGAAACGGCCAAAAGCGGCCACATTCCAGTCAGTGATTCTGGCAGGGGTTTATGATATCAGAAATATCCGGAGAAAGATTCGCCCGGATGAGGAGCATAAAACAAACAGTCCGTGGAACATCGCGGCAGATTTTAATGTTGCCATGAATTTCTCTGTTTTGGATATCAGCGGCATGTTGAGGGAATATGAGACAGATTATCATACCGGAATGAATATAGAGGAGATAGCAGAGCTTTTATATGAATACACTTCCGGCTACCCAGTTCTTGTTTCACGATTATGCAAGCTGATGGATGAATATATTGCCGGCACAGAGGTGTTCCCGAGCCGGAAAGAAGCATGGACCAAGGAAGGAGTGCTGGAGGCGGTGCGGATTCTTTTGCAGGAAAAAAATGCGCTGTTTGATTCTCTGTTCGAGAAATTGAACCTGTATCCAGAGATGAAGGAAAGAATTCGCGCAATATTATTCAGGGGCGATCCGGTTCCTTATAATGTGGACGATCCCGTCACAGATCTGCTCCATATGTTTGGTTTTGTCAAAGCGGAGGGCGGCAGGCTGCTGATAGCTAACCGGATATTTGAAACCCGTCTGTATAATTATTTCCTGATGCCCCCGGAGGTGGAACGAGAGGAGTTGTACAATTATGCGGAACAGGATAAGAATCAATTTATCCGGAATGGTAAACTGGATATGAAGCTTCTGTTGGAAAAGTTTGTGCTGTATTTTGATGATATATACGGAGATCAGGACCAGAAATTTATCGAGGATGATGGACGGCGTTATTTTATGCTGTTTTTACGACCCATTATCAATGGAACCGGGAATTATTATGTGGAAACACAGACCAGAAACAGGGAGCGTACCGATCTGATTATTGACTATCGGGGCGAGCAGTACATCATTGAGCTGAAAATATATCGTGGAAATGCTTATCATGAACGCGGAGAGCGGCAGTTGACAGAGTATCTGGATTATTATCATTTAAAGAAGGGCTACATGCTCAGCTTTAATTTTAATAAGAAGAAAGAGATTGGGGTAAGAGAAATTTCTCTTGGAGATAAGGTACTGGTGGAAGCAGTGGTGTGAAAAATGAGGGGCGCCGCAAATTCGCAGCGCCTCTCACTATTTCGCTAATCCTCAAACCTCACATTCTCACACAGCTCGGTATTGACTCCCAGGCCGCCTGTGATTTTGACATCCTTAAATAACACATTCCGCACCGGGTGCGCCTCATCAAAGCCGATCAGCTCGATGGCCTTGCAGTCGGTGAATTCTTCTAAGAGGCTGCGGCCGGTGACGGTCACACGCTCGTAGGTGAAATCCTCAAAATAAGGCGGTTCCGGCGCGGGTATACCGTCATCGTTATAGCCCACGGAGACGGCGAGCAGGCAGGGAACAACGCAGTCCTGAACGTGCAGGCCGCGCACATAGCCGCCGCGCTTTTTGGTGCCCTTGACCTGGATGCCGACCATGGAGTTTTTCAGGTCGCAGTCCCAGATTTTGACATCCTCGACGCCTCCGCTCATCTCGCTGCCGATGCACAGGCCGTGGCCGAAGGAGCTGTAGCAGTCGAAGATGCGGATGTGGCGGGTGGGACGGTTGATTTCGTTGCCTTCCGGGTTTTTGCCGGATTTGATGGCGACCGAATCATCTTCCGTATGGAACACGCAGGCAAAGAGCGTGCAGTTTTCACTTGAGTCCGGATCCCAGCCGTCTCCGTTCCAGGTGCCTTTGGAGCTGAAGGTGCAGTGGTCGGTGATGATGTGGTCACTGTAGACCATGTGCAGGTTCCAGCTGGCGCCGTCGGCGAGGGTCAGGCCGCTGATACGGATATTGCTGCAGTTGCTCATGTTGATGAGGCGGCCGCGCACACGGCCGGGGATGGTGTTGTCATTCTCACAGGTCGCTACATAGTCCGCGTTGGCAGCAAGATATTCCTTTAAAAGTTCCTTTTCAGACTGGATGGTGGCCCAGGCGAGCGGGAAGCCGCCGCCTTTGATGGTGCCCTTGCCGTGGATGATGACATTGGAGCAGTTGGGACCGGAGGTGTGATCCAGTTCTCCCAAGTTTAACAGGCTCTGGTAGCACTCCATTTCGGTGCCTTCGAAGCGGCTTTTGATGCGGGGCAGATAATCCGTCGGATTGGCCGTGCCCTGTAATACGGCACCCTCGTCCAGATACAGCTCCATATCGCTGTGGAGTCTGAGCGCTCCGGTTAAGTAAGTACCGGCAGGCAGATAGACCGCGCCGCCGGCCGGGCAGTCGTCGAATGCTTTCTGCAGCACGGCCGTGTTCATGGTCTGGCCGTCGCCGTTTGCGTGATAGGGGGCGGCGGAAACGTCGATGCGCGTCCGGGGCAGGGATGTGGTGAAGGTGACAGAAGCTGTCTGAGGCAAATGACCTGCAGACGTTGTCGGTGTCTCATTTGCAAGTTGCTGACTGGCCGTATTGGCAGCGGAGGTCTCGTCACAGGCGGGGAGTACAGTGACAGCTGCGGAATATTCTTTCCCGCTTTCCAGTCCTTCCACGGTGAAATGTGTTTTGTCAGTCTCACCAAGTATATTCCCGCCTAAGGATACCTGATATTTGGTCCCGGGAACGGCGCCCGCCGGTTTTTCCCACCAGAGCTCGGCCCGGTCCGGGTCGGTGTAATAAAAAATCTGTTCTATCATTTTCGCGTTTCCTCCTGTTATTATATTTTATCCTGCATAAACATGCAATCAATCACTATCAGTCACTTATCGCCTGACAAAACCACAAAAACATACAGAAAACCACACTTTTTGCATTTTGCCGGATAAAGGACGTCAAACGTTGGTCATTTTGCCTTATTGTTCTCATTATAAGCGGGCGGGGCATTTCACGCAAGGCAAAAAAATATTGGAAATCAACTTTATTTTCGGCATTCTTTTCGTCTTCCTTTGTCTTTACTCTTAAAAAGGGAAATGTTATAATCATCGGGAAGGGCAGAGTCTTTGCCCCAAAATTGCTGCGGACAGCGGCAACCTTTATCAGAAAGGATATCACAGAATGAATCTTTTGGAAATGCTTCACAGTCCGGGAGACGAGTATACACCAATCCCGTTCTGGTTTTTAAACGGCAATCTTTCAAGTCAGGAGATTGTCCGCCAGATGGAGGACTTTGCGGCGCACGGCGTATCCGGCGTGGTGCTGCATCCCCGTATGGGTCTTCCGAAGCGCATCAAATATCTGTCAAAAGCGTTTTTCAGTTATATCCGCACGGCAGTTGAGACAGCTGATCGTCTGCATATGTCCATCGTGCTTTACGATGAGGGCATGTATCCTTCCGGCTCCGCCAACGGGCAGGTCGTGGAGGGACATCCGGAGCTGGCCAGTGAGGGAATCACGCTGACCAGAAAGGTACAGCCAGGCGACGAGTTTCTGGCTGAGGCCGGGGATCGCTTTCTGGTGGCGCGCAAAACCGGCGGCACCATGCGCGGTATTCACTGGGATCAGGAGGACGGCGAACTGAACGCGCCTCTGACTGCGGATCTGTTGAATCCGGTTGCGGTGGATCGTTTTATTGAATTGACGCATGAGGCGTATTACAGAGAATTCCCGGAATATTTCGGCAACACGATTATCGCCATTTTTACGGATGAGCCCAGTATCATGGGGCGCAACGTGCGCGGCATGTTTGCCTGGAGTCACAATTTCGCTGAAGATTTCACGCAGGCCGGCGGCAGGCTGGAAAATCTTCCGGAGATGTTTTTCGGCCGGGAAAATGACGACACCCGCCTGTACGACAAACTGATTCTGAAGCGGGAGAGCGAGGTTTATTACGGGAAGCTGAGCGACTGGTGCGCCAATCACGGTATCTGCCTGATGGGGCATCCGCACCAGAGCGATGATATTGAAGCGGAACGCTATTTCCACATTCCCGGGCAGGATCTGGTGCTGCGCTGGATCGGCCCGGAAAAGAGCGGCATAAAGGGCATGGATTCCACTATGGCCAAGTGCAGCGCGGACGCAGCCAGACTGATGGGACGGCGGCGTAACGCCAACGAATGCTTCGGCGCCTGCAATGCGGACAATAATCCCTGGCAGTTCTCGGGCGGAGACATGAAATGGTACCTGGACTGGCTTGCGGTGCGCGGCGTCAATCTTTTCGTACCGCACGCGTTTTATTATTCCATTGAAGGCAAGAGAAAAGGGGAGCGTCCGCCGGATGTCGGACCGAATAATATCTGGTGGCCGCATTACAATCTCTGGTCTTCCTACATGCGCAGGCTGTCCTGCCTGATGACTGATACGGAGCTTCATGCACCTGTGGCGGTGCTGTGCAGAAACCGGGCACTTTGCCCGGATGTTGTGGCGCCTCTATTTGAGCATCAGACCGGCTTTCAGTACATACCGGAGAGCTATTGGAATGACTGCACTGTGGATGAAGAGACGCATGAACTGATTTTAAACGGGTATCGTTATCAGGCAGTGTTGAATGATACGGAAAACAGATTTCCGCAGGCGGCTCATCAGGTGACGGAGGCGATGGCGGATGTGCAGTGCTTCCCGGCAGCGCCCATGCTGCGTGTCTCGCACTTTATGCGCGGCGGAGTGGAATGCTGGTTTTTGGTGAATGAAGGAAACCGGATTATCGAGACGACCATGACTATGCCGGGCGTGACCGGCCGGATTGGCAGATATGACCTGTGGAACGACGAGGCCTGCCGGCAGACATCTTTACAGAGCGAGGACGGTGCGCAGATCCGCTTAAGTCTGCATCCGAGACAAAGCCAGCTTTTCTTCCTCTGCAGTGAGGAGGAGTATGAGGCACTGCCCGTGCCGCCGAAAATGGTCTGGCTGCCAAAGCCGAAGTTTACCCTTGTCGGCCGCAATACCTTTGAGTGCACCAGAACGTACACCGCCACAATGGAGGTGAGCGCCGGGGATCTTGCGGAAGGCGTCCCGATGATTACCTTCGACGGTTACGATATGGCGGAGCTGAAAATCAACGGACAGGACGCGGGTGTGTCCTTCTGGCCGACACACCGTTTTCCGGTAAAGGGCCTTCTGCATGAGGGCGAAAATGAGATCGAGGTGACCATGACAGGAAGCCTGGCGAATAAATATGGAATACGCGCGGTGCCATACGGGGTGAGGTAGCACTGCGGCAGAAGCGGGAGGCAGTTTTTGAACACAGAAGGGGCTGTGTCCGGGCTGCAGCCTGTGAATCAGTGTAATATGACAGCGAAGAGATCAGCTGTTTACAGAGAAATTCGCTGAATATTTAAGAAGGAGAGGTTATTTTATGGAGTTGCAGAATGTATTGGAGAAAGCACATGCCTATATTGACGGTCTGACTGTTGATTCAACGCAGAACGTGCCGAAGGAGGTTGTGGCGGACGAGCATAAGTTCTTTACCTGGGACAATGAGTACAGAACTCCGTCCGAGAAGCCCTACCTGTTTGACTGGAGCTATTACAACGGCGTGGTGATGGAGGGACTTTATGACATCTATGCTGTGAATCCGGAGGCGGGACAGCGTTATTATGATTATGTGAAGGAATACCTGGATGCCATGCTGGTGAAGGACGAGGATGGAAATGTATCCCTGAATCCGAGACTGGCCGGCTATGTGGATCATCACGGGGCGGACTGCTATAAGACCGCGGCTGTCTTGATGAAAATGACGAGCGGACATGACGATTATATGAAGCTCGCGTCCACTCTTTACCGTGACCTGACGGATACCGCACATGTGAATTCGAAGGGAAATATCGTCCCGCTGGACTTTATGGAGGAAGACCTTGGTTTTAATTACTGGCACTCCTGGGCGGGCGGTAAGGCTCCCAAGTACAAGGTGTGGCTGGATGGTATCTACATGCTGCAGCCCTTCCTGGCCAGCTATGCGGCGAAGACCGGCGACCAGGCGCAGCTTGACCTGATTAAAAAGCGTTTTCAGTGGGTAGCTGATACGATGCTGGCACCGGACGGCATGTATTATCATGCCTGCAACAGTAAGGACGATGTCTGTGCGTTCCACTGGACCCGCGCCATGGGCTGGTATGCCATGGCCATGGTGGATGTGATGGATGCGGCGGGCGGTGAGATGGTCGATGTCATTAAGCCGAACCTGAAGCTTTTTGTGGACGGCATGCTGAAATATCAGGATGGAAGCGGTATGTGGGCCAATGTCGCTGACTGGCCGGTAACGGAGACAAACCGCCTGGAGACGAGCGGCACCGCCATGATGGTGTATACCATTTTAAAGGGCGTGCGCAAAGGCTGGCTTGACGCTTCCTATCGTGACGCGGCGGTGAAGGCTTTCACGGCGATGACAGAACTGAAGCTGACAGAGGACGGCCTGATTGATATTTATATGAAGGCATCCGCCAATAACACCAATAATTATGAGAATCCCGATTATTATATGCCGGATGAGGGAAAGGGCAGCGGCCCCTATATCATGGCGTATTCGGAGATGATTCAGCTGTAATAACAGACAGATTGCGCTCACAGGGCAGAGGCTCTGTGAGCGTTGTCATAAAGACTGAAAGAAGTCAGAGTAAAAAGGAGAAAACATGCCCGTAAAAGAATATTTTCCCGATGGGACACCCATCGATGACTGGTTTTATGATACAAAGGTGCCTTCCTTAGAAGAACTGGGCAGGCAGTATATCCTGACACAGTATGGAATTTTAGATGACGGCACAGTGCATACAAAGGAAATTCAGGCTCTGATTGACCGGGCGGCTTCAGAGGGCGGCGGTGTCATCGTGGTGCCTGCCGGAACGTATATGACGGGCGCTTTGCTTTTTAAGCAGGGCGTGAATCTGTATGTGATGCAGGGAGGCACCCTGAAGGGCAGCGACGACATCTCGGATTATCCGGTCTGTGAGACACGGATTGAGGGCGAGACCTGTCCGTATTTCGCGGCACTGATCAACGCGGACGGTCTGGATGGTTTTACCATGTGCGGCCCGGGCACCATCGACGGCAACGGCCTGCGTTCCTGGAAGGCCTTCTGGCAAAGACGGGCTTGGAACACGAAGTGCACCAACAAGGACGAGCAGCGCCCACGTCTGGTTTATATTTCCAACTCGGCCAATGTCCTTGTGGCGGGTTTGAATCTTCAGAATTCTCACTTCTGGACCAATCATATTTACAGAAGCCATCATGTGAAATATTTAGGCTGCCGTATTTTCTCCCCGGTGACGCCGGTGAGGGCGCCCAGCACAGATGCGATCGATATTGATGTGTGCTCAGACTTTCTGGTCAAAAACTGCTATATGGAGGTTAATGATGATTCCGTAGTTTTGAAGGGCGGCAAGGGACCCTGGGCGGACACACAGCCGGAGAACGGCACCAATGAGCGGATTATCGTGGAGGACTGTACCTATGGCTTCTGCCACGGCTGCCTGACGTGCGGTTCAGAATCGGTTCATAACCGCAATATTATTGTCCGCAGAATCAACGTGCTGGCCGGCAGCAACCTTCTGTGGCTCAAGCTCCGCCCTGACACACCGCAGCTGTACGAGTACATTACCGTAGAGCAGGTAAAGGGCAGGATGGCGACTTTCCTTAAAATCAAGCCGTGGACGCAGTTCTTTGACCTGAAGGGGCGGACGGACAAGCCGCTTTCTGTGGCGCAGCACATCACGATGCGGGATTGTCAGTGCGACTGTAAGATCTGCTTTGACGTGGAGCCGTCACCCGAGCAGTACCGGCTGCATGATTTCACGTTTGAAAATCTGTCAGTGACGGCGCAGATCAACGGATTTTCAGAGGAGATGATTGGGAATATGACTGTGAAATCTGTGAATGTCACAGCCGAAAAGCAGTCAGATGCGCAGGCAGTGGCGCATTCCGGGGATCCGGACTGACAGAAACAGTCAATAAACATGGGAGGAGCACATCGCTGCCATGAAACGGTATCGAAGAACAATACATAAGGAGGATTGCGTTACGAAAAAAACGGGGGGAGAATTAGTTTGATCAGAAAACTGAAAGACAGCAGGAAGCTTGTGGGAGAGTATGTGTCTGCCACTTTATTCTGGATACGACTGATGTTGGACAGCTGCTGCCTGGCGGGGATATTATATATCTTCGTGCAGCTGTTTTTACAGCTGACACCGCTTCTGACGGTGTGGCTGTGGAAATTTATTGTGGATGAGCTGGAGCGGATTACGCTTGGTAAAATGGTGGGATACCGCATCTGGCTTCTGATCGGCATTTATCTGGCGGTCAGCTGTGTGCGTTCCCTGCTGTCTTCAGCGGCCTCCATGCTGGAGGGCGTGGTGTACCGCAGGTCGCGCTTTCAGATGAACCGCATCATCATGGAGAAGCTTTCTGCCATGGACGCGTCCTGGTTTGCGGATCCCGCCAATGCGGATATTCTGGACGCGGCTATTTCCAGTGAAATCTATTTTGCAAAGTGTCTTCCCACACAGGTGCAGCAGGTCACGGGTATCGTGGCCTTTGCGGCAACTCTTTTTTCCTTTCTGGCGTATTACCCGCTGGGAGGGATTCTTTTCCTGCTCACCTTTATTCCGGGGGCAGTCAATTCCTATCGGTATCATAAAAAGATGGATCAGTATTCAAGGGATAATGTTCCGCAGGAGCGCAGGCGCGGGTATCTCAAGTCCATTCTGACCACATCCCGCTATGCCAGGGATGTCCGTCTGTATCATCTCAAACCTTATATTCTGGATCAATATAATACCGTCCGCGACAAGGTCCGGTCTGAGCGTGCGAAGATGTTTCGGGAAAACACTGTGATCTCCTTTTTGCTGTCTTTACTGACTTACTCCGGGATCATTGCGGTGACGGTTTTCTCTGTGATTGCGGTGTTTTACGGGAAAATGTCGATCGGTACGCTTATCCTGTACACAGGGCTTGCGGCCTCCGCGGGCTCCATGTTCCAGGAGCTTGTCTCAGGGATATCCTGGATGATCACCGCCGATTTAAAAGAGTTTGAGCGATATATGGCGTTCATGGCCTATGAAAATCAGGAGCAGTCCGGAAGCCTCATTCCAGAAACCTCAAGTCCGCAGATTGAGTTTCGGGATGTGTATTTCAAATATCCAGGAAGTGAGGAGTATGCCCTGAATGGTCTGTCCTTTCGGATGGAAAGGGGACAGAAGGTTGCCCTCCTGGGCGTCAACGGCGCCGGTAAGAGCACTGTGGTCAAGCTTCTGCTTCGGTTTTATGAGCCGGAGAAGGGAGAAATCCTCCTAAACGGGGAGGATATCCGCAAATATGATGTAAAAGAACTGTATAGGCTCTTCTCGGTGTGCCTGCAGAATGCGGTGGTGTATGCCATGTCACTTCAGGAAAATATCGCCTTTTCGGATATTGCCAGAATGGAAGATGAGGACGCTGTGAAGCAGGCCGCGGCGCAGACGGGGATGGACGAGCTGGCGGCTGAACTGCCTGGGGGCTATGAGACGCAGATGACGCGCGACTTTTACCGCTCCGGCTATCAGTGCTCCGGAGGACAGAAGCAGAAGCTGGCGCTTTCCAGGACGTTTTTTAAAAACGCTTCCTTTATTATTCTGGACGAACCCTCCTCCGCGTTAGACCCGGTGGCGGAGGACAGGCTCTTTTCCTCCTTTCAGGATGTGTGCCGGGACCGCGGCGGCATCCTGATTTCCCACAGGCTTTCGGGCATCATGATGGTCGATGAGATTCTGCTGATGGATCACGGCAGAGTGATTGAGAGCGGTACGCACCGGGAGCTGATGGAAAAAGACGGCGAATACGCGCGGATGTACCGGATGCAGGCGGACAAATACAAAAAGGAGGGGGCATAAGATGGAATATTGCAGAAAATTTGCCGATAACTTCCTGTATTCGGCCAGGTTGATCAGGAAGGTTTCCAAGGGATACTTTGCCGGGCGGCTTGTGCTCCTCATGGCAGGGCTCTTTCTGGATTACGGCCTACTTTTCCTCTGGAGGGATATTTTAAACAGGCTGACAGTAAACGACGTGCTTTCTTCCGATGTCACGACGGTGTTTCGCGGTATCCTCATGCTGGTCGGCCTGTATGCGGCTCTGACTTTGGTCAGGAAGCTTCTTGCCAGCATCGGAAATATTTTCATGTACCGGTTTCAGGATGAGATATCTTATTTCCTGGATTCCGTGCTCATTGATAAAACAGCTGACTGCGACATCAGCTTTTTTGACTCCCCGGATGCGCGTTTCACCTTAAAGCTGTCGGAAATATATATCCATAATCCGCAGTCCATGGCGGAATTTTTCTTCGGTTTTCTGGACTGTGTGACGAACCTGACGGCTTCCGTGGTGCTTTTATGTTCCTTGCATCCGGTGCTGGCGCCGGTGATTCTTTTGACCTCCATCCCTGCCATCGCGGCGGATTACCGCGCAAGGAAGTCAGACAGGGATTTTGACAGGGATTATCGCATTTATGACGAAAAGATGGAGGGCTACTGCGATTACTTTTTTGATGAGGACTCCCGCAATGAAATCCGGCTGAACAACTCCGGCGCTTATATCATGAAGCTGTACAATGAGGCTTACGGGGTCTGGGATGCGGAGCGCAGTGCCAGGGATAAAAGAAAGTTCTGCGGCGACGCGGCAGGGAAAATCATGCTCTTTGCAGGCGAGGCCGTCATGTACCTGACAGCTGTCATAAGGCTCATCGAAGGGGCCATTGGTATTGGCGATGTGACGTATTATGTGTCGCTCCTTACTTCGTTTCGCGGCGCTTATATGGGAATGTTCTCCCTTTTTGTGGAATATGATGATGTCTCCGAAAAGGTATCCCGCATCCGCGAGGTGCTGGACAAAGAGCCGGTGGTGGAGAAGGGCGGGGAGGCCGTGCCGTTGCCTCTGCCGGAAATCTGTTTTGAGGATGTCTCATTTCGTTATCCCGGGGCAAAGACGGATGTATTGTCGCACTGTTCCTTTACGATTCACAGGGGAGAGACGGTGGGACTGGTTGGTTTAAACGGTGCGGGAAAGTCTACGATTTTAAAGCTGATGTGCCGTTTCTATGATCCGACCGGCGGCAGAATCCTGATCGATGAAAAAGACGCGAGAGAGTATGACATCGTGAGCCTGAGGGAGCTTTTCGGCGTGCTCTTTCAAGATTATGTAAATTACAGCTTCACCCTGCGGGAAAATGTGGCGATGTCCGACCTGTCCCGGATGGAGGACACGGCTGCCATTATAGAGGCCTGTCAGAAAAGCCGGGCATACGATTTCATTTCCGGCTGGGAGAAGGGAATTGATGAAAATATGACCCGCCGCTTTGACCCGGAGGGGAAGGAGCTTTCCGGCGGCCAGTGGCAGCGTGTGGCGTTGGCCAGGGCATTTTTCCGGGACGCTCCGGTGATCTTTTTGGATGAGCCGTCCGCCTCCTTAGACCCCGTGGCGGAGGAGGAGATCTTTCAGGAATTTGCGAGGCTTTCCGGCGGGAAGAGCGCTGTGCTGATTTCTCACAGGCTCTCCAGCATCACCTTAGCTGACCGGGTACTGGTGCTGGAGGACGGACAGATTGTGGAGGAGGGCAGCCACGATGAGCTGATGGAAAAGGGCGGAAGGTATGCGTATCTCTTCGGGCTGCAGGCTGGAAAGTATATGTAAAGAAGGAGCCCTGCTGCGGCAGGGCTCTCAAGCAAGCGTTTTTGTTCGATTCCACAGAATCTGGTCGGTTTGTGGTGACCGCATAACCCATAACTGGCTCAACAGAAGGCTGCATTCCGACACAGTCGACTGCCTCACTGCCACGATAGCTGGTCATTGCCGCTATCTTCTGCAGGTATTATAACACGAACTGAATCAAAAACAAGCCGGAAATCTGACTTAAAGTACGATTTCCGGCTTGCTTATGGAAGTAAAGGGGCTCGAACCCTTGGCCTCCCGCTAGTCAGGCGAGCGCTCATCCCAGCTGAGCTATACTTCCGTGCCCAGCTATAATACCACAGAATTTCAAAAAAGAAAAGGGCTTTAGAAAATATTTATAATTTGAATTTGGAACATTTAGAATTATTCGTTGCATTCGAAGACAAAAAATAGTATGATTTAGCAATGAGCCATGTGCGCGCAGAGAAAAGACCATCCGCGTCATGCTTGCATGTAAGCGGATGGTCTTTTCTCTGCGTGGATACGGCGAATGCCGTATCAGCGATGCCAAAGGCGGAGCGGTATATGGCAGATACATGGAAACGGAGAAATTTTCTGATGCAGCAGATATTATATACGATATTCATTACTTTTATGGCGGGTATGGGAGCCGGCCTGGGGACAGGCTTTGCGGGCATGAGCGCCGCGGTCGTGATTTCGCCTGTGCTGGTCGCCTTTCTGGATATGGATGCGTATCTGGCGGTGGGTATTGCCCTGGCATCGGATGTGCTGGCCAGCGCCGTTTCTGCCTATACATACAATAAGCACGGCAATCTGGATATCAAAAACGGCCTGATTATGATGATGTCTGTTCTGTGCTTTACCGTGGTCGGCAGCTTTGTGTCAAGTCTGATTCCTTCCACGACAATTGGGGATTTCAGTGTATTTATGACTTTTCTGATGGGTGTGAGGTTTATTCTTTTTCCAGTCATGACCACCAGAGAGGATATGATGAAGGTCTCCCCGAAGATCAGGGCGATCGAATCGCTGGTCTGCGGCATTGTGATCGGTTTTATCTGCGGCTTCGTGGGCGCGGGCGGCGGCATGATGATGCTGATGATTCTGACCATTGTGCTCGGCTATGAGTTAAAAACGGCGGTGGGCACCAGCGTCTTTATCATGACCTTCACCGCGTTCACTGGTTCGGTTTCACACTTCGTGCTGGGCGGCATGCCTGATCTGTTTGTCCTGGTGTTATGTATCATCTTTACCTTTATCTGGGCCAGAATTGCCGCCGGTATTGCTAATAAAGCAACGCCGAAGGCTTTGAACCGCGCGACCGGCGTGGTACTGGTGACGCTGGCAGTGGTGATCTTTTTCTTTTCCTGATTTATCATTTTTTGGGCGGCAGATTTTTATTATAGCGGATACATTCAGCTTCCAGTCTTAAAAAATCTACACATTGATTTTTAGCGGAAAAGTTTTCACCTGAAAGGTATTTACGATAGAGTACATTAGCTGTGTTACAGATATCGATGGCATGCTCATTACACCATCCTAATTCTTTGAACAATAATTTTTTTCTGTTTTTAATATTCTGGTTATCATGCTTTCTGATTGTAGTATCTATGGATATTAATTGTGCAGTTTCTACCGGGATCATCAGATTAAAATTTAAAACACCGAGCAGTTCACCGTCATATTCGATTTTTTTAAAATCGATTTTATTCTTCATGTATTTATGCTTTGGCTTTGGCTTTGACAGAGGAACACAGTACTGCATACGATTGTACAGAGTAATAACGCCTAAAAATGGTCGTTCATCTTTGCCAACCTGTGGAGAAACAGACATGATTCTGTCGTCAATATGATGAAGATTGCGAATATATTTCATATCTATATGGTATAATCCTAATGGTAAAGTCGTCATATAAACTTCCCCGTAAAAACAGTACAAGGACTATGTCGCCATAGTCCTTGTAAATGTGATGCCACCGTGGCGGCATCAACGCTTTTATGATATCCACTTCAGGCAGGATTCTCCTTTCATTTATATTACCATATTTTCAAATAATTGCAACAGGAAAATCTTGTATCATGCAGAAAACAGATAGCTTCCATTAACGAATCCGGATACAAAAGTTTAAAAAACATCTCGATTTTCCCCTTGACGAATACCGGATAAAGTGGTAAGGTAAATTTAGTTTTTTGAAACCGAGGAAGCGGAGATAACGGTTGTTGTGCACTCACAGAGAGTCCGGGCAGGTGTGAGCCGGGCAGAACGCAGATGATCAAATGGACCGCAGAGGGCGCGGAGGAAAGGCATACGAGTATTTCGCGACGTGAGGGCATACGTCAGTTGCCGGGGATATGATTGTATCCTGCAGAGTGCATGGAGTCTCTCCATGAAGCAAGGTGGTACCGCGGGTTTGAGAGTAAGCTCGTCCTTGATGCAGAACATCAGGGATGGGCTTTTTTGATTCAACAACTCAGCCATCAAACAGTCTGTCTGCAAATCCCGCGCTTGCGTGAGGAATGCAGTGTTGAAAAACCAACCGCCCATCAGAAAGGAGACACCATGAATATCCAAAATGAAGCACTTCTCCGCACTCTGGCCGCGTCCGGTGCATATAAAACCATTCCGGTCAGCTGCGAAATCTATTCCGATATCTGCACACCCATCCAGGCGCTGCGTATTTTACAGAATGTCAGCCATCATGTTTACCTGCTTGAATCCATCGAGGACCACGAGAAGTGGGGGCGTTATTCCTTCCTCGGCTACGATCCGAAGATGGAGCTGACCTGCACGGATGGTATGATGACGATTAAATCGGGTTCCTCCATCTCGTTTCCGGTGAAACATCCCGGAGAATATATCCGGCAGGTCGTGGCAGATAATCTGTCGCCCATGATCCCCGGCCTGCCTTCGTTTACCGGCGGCCTGGTGGGCTATTTTTCCTATGATTATATCAAATATGCGGAGCCGGGCCTGAAGCTGGACGCTGAGGACGAGGAGCATTTTAAGGACGTGGACCTGATGCTCTTTGACAAGGTCATCGCCTTTGACAATTTCCGCCAGAAGATCATCCTGATCGCCAATGCGCGCTGCGAAAATTTTGATACAGAATTCAATAACGCGAAGCTGGAGCTGCAGACCATGATCGACCTGCTGATGAAGGGGACGCCGAAGGAACATGTGCGGGGACATATGACGAGTCCATTCCGTTCTTTATTTGAAAAAGAGGCGTTCTGCGACATCGTCAGAAAAGGAAAACACTATATTCATGAGGGCGATATTTTCCAGGTTGTGCTGTCCAACCGCTTTGAGGCGGATTTCGAAGGAAGTCTTCTGGATGCCTACCGGGTGCTGCGCACCACCAATCCTTCGCCGTATATGTTTTACTTTTCCAGTGATGATATTGAGATGGCGGGCGCTTCTCCGGAGACATTAGTGAAGCTGGAAAATGGCGAGCTTTACACATTTCCATTAGCTGGAACAAGACCCAGAGGTGCTACGGAGCAAGAGGACCAGGCACTCAAGGAAGAATTGTTACACGACGAAAAAGAGTGCGCGGAGCATAACATGCTGGTCGATCTGGGACGCAATGACATTGGTAAAATTTCGCAGTTCGGCAGCGTGAGTGTGAAAAAATACATGTCTGTTGAGAAATTCTCCACGGTCATGCACATCGGGTCCACGGTTCACGGACAGATCCGGCCGGATAAGGACGCACTCGATGCTGTGGACGCGGTACTGCCGGCGGGAACCCTTTCCGGAGCGCCCAAGATCAGAGCCTGCGAGATTATTAATGAGCTGGAGGGGACGAAGCGGGGCATTTACGGCGGCGCCATCGGCTACATTGATTTCAAGGGCAATCTGGATACCTGCATCGCCATTCGCCTTGCTTTTAAGAAAAACGGAAAGGTCTTCGTCCGTTCCGGGGCCGGGATCGTGGCGGACTCCGTACCGGAAAATGAATATCAGGAAACAATCAATAAATCAGCGGCCGTGATGAAGGCGCTGAAAATCGCAGAGGAAGGAGTGGACGGCTGAGCCGTCCGAAAAAAGAAAATGAGCAAAATTATTTTAACAGGAGACAGACCGACCGGAAGATTACATGTGGGACATTATGTGGGGTCTTTGCGCAGACGTGTGGAGCTACAGAATTCCGGGGAGTATGATAAGATTTACATCATGATTGCGGACGCGCAGGCGCTGACCGATAATTTCGAGAATCCGGAGAAGGTTCGCCAGAATATCATCGAGGTGGCGCTGGATTACATGTCCTGCGGCCTTGACCCGGCGAAGTCGCACCTCTTTATCCAGTCACAGGTCTCGGAGCTGACGGAGCTGACCTTTTATTACATGAATCTGGTGACGGTATCCAGGCTGCAGCGCAATCCCACCGTGAAAAACGAGATTCAGCTGCGCAACTTCGAGGCCAGCATTCCGGTGGGCTTTTTCACCTATCCGATCAGCCAGACATCTGATATCACCGCGTTTAAAGCGACCACAGTGCCGGTGGGCGAGGATCAGCTGCCCATGATTGAGCAGGCCAGAGAAATAGTCCGCAAATTCAATTCGATTTACGCGCCGGTTCTGGTGGAGCCGGAGGCCTTGATTCCGGACAACGAAGCCTGCAAGCGTCTGCCAGGCACGGACGGCAAGGCCAAGATGAGCAAGTCGCTGGGCAACTGTATTTACCTGGCGGACGAGGCCGACGATGTGAAAAACAAGATTATGAACATGTACACAGACCCCCTGCACTTAAAGGTCTCCGATCCGGGGCATCTGGAGGGCAACACGGTCTTTACCTATCTTGACGCATTCTGCAAGGATGAGCATTTTGAACGCTATCTGCCGGAGTATGCAAATCTGGATGAGATGAAGGCACATTATGTGAAGGGCGGTCTGGGCGATATGAAGGTGAAGCGTTTCCTGAATAATGTGATGCAGGAGACCTTAGAGCCCATCCGTAATCGCAGAAAAGAGCTGGAGAAGGATATCCCTGCTGTCTTCGATGTGCTGAAGGCCGGAACAGAAGTGGCCAGAGCAGATGCGGCGCAGACCCTTTCTGAAGTGAAGAGTGCGATGAGAATCAATTATTTCGAGGATGCGGAGCTGATCCGCCAGCAGACGGAAAAGTACGAGGGATGATTCATGATCTTATTAATTGATAATTACGACAGCTTTTTCTATAACCTCTACCAGTATGTAGGCACCGTACAGCCGGATATCAAAGTCATCCGCAACAATGAAATGACTGTCGGGGAGATTGAGGCACTGCACCCGTCCCATATTATCCTGTCTCCTGGGCCGGGCACGCCTGCAAAGGCTGGCGTCTGTGTGGAGGTGGCCGCTACAATCGCACAGAAAATTCCTACACTTGGTGTCTGCCTGGGCCACCAGTCCATCTGCGAGGCCTACGGCGCGACTGTCAGCTACGCGAAAAAACTGATGCATGGTAAACAGTCTGACATTTGCCTGGATACCGACTGTCCGTTGTTTCGGGGACTGCCCGAAGTGATTCGCGCTGCCCGGTATCATTCTCTGGCGGCGCTGCCGGAAACCATGCCGGACTGCCTGCGTGTGACGGCGACCACGACAGACGGTGAGATTATGGCAGTGCAGCATGTCGATTATCCGATTTATGGTGTGCAGTTTCATCCGGAATCGATTTTGACTCCGGAGGGAATGCGGATTATTGAGAATTTTCTCAGAGTGTAAGTAAGACATATCAAAATGAAAATGTAAAAGGTAGATTTTTTATAAAAAGGAGCAAAAAACGATGATTAAAGAAGCAACCGCCAAACTAATTCTGAAACAGGACCTGACCTACGATGAAACCGTGGCCTGCATGGATGAGATCATGACCGGGGCGACCAGCCAGGTGCAGACCGCCGGTTTTCTGACCGCTCTGGAGACCAAGGGTGAGACCATCGAGGAAATCACAGCCAGTGCTGTCACCATGCGCTCCCATGCTCTGAAGGTGGAGCATGACATGGATGTCCTGGAGATTGTGGGAACCGGCGGCGATAATGCCGGCAGCTTTAATATTTCTACCACCGCTGGTTTTGTCATCGCGGCGGGCGGCGTAAAGGTGGCAAAACACGGCAACCGTGCGGCCTCCTCGAAGAGCGGCGCGGCGGACTGCCTGGAAGCGCTCGGTGTGGATGTCAACCAGGAACCGGCTAACTGCGTGAAAACCTTACAGGATCTGAATTACTGTTTCTTTTTCGCGCAGAAATATCACACTTCCATGAAATATGTAGGACCCGTCAGAAAAGAACTGGGTGTGCGCACCATTTTTAATATTCTTGGCCCGCTGACCAATCCGGGACATAATACCATGCAGGTGCTGGGCGTGTATGACGAAAGTCTTTTAGAGCCCATGAGCCGCGTGCTTTATAATCTGGGCGTGAAGAGAAGCGTGGCCGTGTATGGCACTTCCAAACTCGATGAACTTTCCACCTGCTGCGATACGTTGGTATGCGAAAATAATAACGGTGTGTTCACCAGATATACGATCAAACCGGAGGACTTCGGCTTTACCAGATGCGATATTTCAGACCTTGAGGGCGGTACGCCTGCGGAAAATGCAGCCATCACACTGGCAATCTTAAACGGTGAAAAGGGGCCGAAAAGAGACACTGTTCTTTTAAATGCGGGCGCTGGTCTGTACATCGGCGGTATGACGGAGAGCATTGCCGATGGCGTGAAGCTGGCGGAGGAGTTAATTGATTCCGGCGCTGCAAAGGCGAAGCTGGAAGCGTATATCGAGGCATCAAAACAATGATTTTAGATGAACTGGCAGCATACTCGCGCATCCGTGTGGAACGCGCAAAAGAGTTAAAATCCCTGCAGCAGATCAGAGCGGAGGCCCTGCAGCTGACCGATGAGCAGACAAAGGCGGGCGGAACAGACTTCTTCCGTTTTGAGAAAACACTTCAAAAGCCCGGTCTTTCCTTTATCTGCGAGGTCAAAAAGGCATCGCCGTCCAAAGGTATTATAGCGGAGGATTTTCCTTATCTGCAGATCGCGAAGGATTACGAGGCGGCGGGCGCGGACTGTGTTTCCTGCCTGACCGAGCCGAAGTGGTTTTTGGGCTCCGATGAAATCTTTCGTCAGATCAGGGCGGAGATTTCCCTTCCCATGATCCGCAAGGATTTCACAGTGGACGCCTATCAGATTTACGAAGCGAAGCTGATGGGAGCGGATGCGGTGCTTTTGATCTGCGCGCTCCTGGATACGGAAACTGTGCGGGCATATCTGCAAATCTGTGATGAGCTGGGCTTAAGCGCCCTGGTGGAGGCGCATGATGAAGCGGAAATCACTTCCGCGCTAAAGGCTGGAGCCAGGCTTGTGGGCGTCAATAACCGCAACCTGAAAAACTTCACGGTTGATTTCGGCAACGCGGCGAAACTCAGAGAGCTGATTCCGGAGAATGTCACCTTTGTGGCGGAGTCCGGCGTCAAAGACAGTGAGGACGTGAAATCGCTTGCAGCCCTGGGCGCGGACGCGGTGCTGGTCGGCGAGGCTCTGATGCGTGCGCCGGAAAAGGGGCAGAAGCTTAAGGAGTTTCATGCAGCAGCCGGGAGGTGTTGTGATGCCAACACAGATTAAAATCTGCGGCATCCGCCGCCCGCAGGATGTAGATTATATCAACGAATACCTGCCGGATTATATTGGTTTTATTTTCTGGGAGAAAAGCTTCCGTTTTGTGACGCTTGAGCAGGCTATGGAGCTGCGCAGACAGACAAATCCCTGCATTCCGGCCGTCGGCGTCTTTGTCAATGAGACGCCGGAAAAAATCGCGGAGTTTGTTCAAAGCGGGGCAATTCAGATCATTCAGCTGCACGGGCAGGAGACTGAGGAAGATATCGCGAAAGTGCGGGCACTTTTGCCCGGCGTTCCTGTCTGGAAGGCTTTTAAGGTTCGTTCCATTGAGGATCTGATGAGGGCGCAGATATCCACCGCGGACCGCATTCTTTTGGACAACGGCTACGGCACCGGCCATTGCTTTGATCATAGTCTGCTTGTAAAATCAGCAGGTGAAGGGCAGTATGAAGAGGAACATCCCGCTCAGCAGCCTGACTCATCATATTCGGAAGGGCAGTGCTTTACCCGTCCCTACATCCTCGCCGGAGGGCTCACCCCTCAAATTATCCCCGACGTCATCACGCGATACCACCCCTCCATGGTGGACATCTCCAGCGGCGTCGAGACCGATCAATGCAAGGATCGTGACAAAATCCGTGCGGCAATTCAGGCCGTCCGTAAAATGTAAGAGGCAGTTCGGATGTTATGAGAACTGCTGTAAAGTATTATTTTTGTTTAAAGCAGGAGAAAGCGTTTGGAAAAGATAAGGCGAACATTCGCGGTGAGCTGTTACTGAGAAAGCCCAAGAAGCGGAGCCATCGGCGAACGCTGATTGGCAGCTTTCTCGTATGCATGTATGCAGAGCCGTTCTTTTGCCAAATGCTTTCTCCGGAAACTGAATCAATTATAACAGGAGAACAACGATGTCAAAAGGAAGATTTGGGATTCATGGCGGACAATACATCCCCGAGACCCTGATGAACGCAGTTATTGAACTGGAAGATGCTTACAATTATTATAAAGAAGATCCTCAGTTCAATGAAGAGCTCGACACACTTTTTAAGGAATACACCGGCCGCCCCTCCGGCCTTTACCTGGCCAAACGTATGACAGAAGACCTGGGCGGCGCGAAGATTTATTTAAAGCGGGAGGACTTAAACCATACCGGCGCCCATAAAATCAATAACGCCCTTGGACAGGTTCTTTTGGCTAAAAAGATGGGAAAGACCAGGGTCATCGCCGAGACCGGCGCTGGCCAGCACGGCGTCGCGACCGCCACGGCAGCAGCCCTGATGAATATGGAGTGCGAGGTCTTCATGGGTGAGGAGGACACCAGACGCCAGGCCCTGAACGTCTACAAAATGCGCCTGCTGGGCGCGAAGGTTCACCCTGTCACTACCGGCACCGCGACTTTAAAAGACGCGGTGTCCGAGACGATGAGAGAGTGGACCAACCGCATTGCGGACACCCATTATGTGCTGGGTTCCGTCATGGGACCGCACCCCTTCCCGACCATTGTGCGTGATTTTCAGGCAGTCATTTCCAGGGAAATCAAGCAGCAGATGCTGGAAAAGGAAGGAAGGCTTCCGGACTGCGTCCTGGCATGTGTGGGCGGCGGCTCCAACGCCATCGGCGCGTTTTATCATTTCATCGATGATCCGGAGGTTAAGCTGATCGGCTGCGAGGCTGCTGGCAGAGGTGTGGATACCTTTGAAACGGCGGCGACTCTCGCCACCGGCAAGCTGGGGATTTTCCATGGGATGAAGTCTTATTTCTGCCAGGATGAGTACGGCCAGATCGCGCCGGTGTACTCCATTTCTGCGGGACTGGATTATCCGGGCATCGGACCGGAGCACGCCATGCTCTATGACAGCGGCAGAGCGCAGTATGTGGCCATCACGGACGATGAGGCGGTGGACGCTTTTGAGTATCTGTCCAGGATGGAGGGCATCATTCCTGCGATCGAGTCCGCGCATGCGGTTGCCTATGCCATGAAGCTCGCACCCACCATGCGCAAGAACCAGATCATGGTCATCAACATTTCCGGCCGCGGCGACAAGGACTGCGCGGCCATCGCCAGATACAGAGGGGAGGACATCCATGAGTAGAGTGACTGATGCGTTTGCAAACGGAAAAGCGTTTATCCCGTTCATCACCTGCGGCGATCCGGACTTAGAGACCACCGAAAAGCTGGTGATAGCCATGGAGGAGGCCGGCGCGGATGTAATCGAGCTGGGCATTCCCTTCTCCGATCCGACTGCGGAGGGACCTGTGATCCAGGAGGCTAATCTGCGCGCCCTCTCCGGCGGTGTTACCACGGACAAAATTCTGGACATGGTGCTTAAGCTGCGCCGGACTGTGACCATTCCCCTCGTCTTCATGACCTATGCGAACGTGGTCTTTTCCTACGGAAATAATACCAAGACCAATCTTGAGGGCGGAACGGAGAAGTTTTTAAAAAGAGCAGCCGAGGCGGGCATCAACGGCCTGATTTTACCGGATATTCCCTATGAGGAAAAGGCGGATTTTCAGCCAGCCTGCAAAAAGTACGGCATTGATTTTATTTCCCTGATCGCGCCGACTTCCCATGACCGTATCCGCATGATTGCGGCCGAGGCGGAGGGCTTCATCTACTGTGTCTCCTCGCTTGGCGTTACCGGCGTGCGCTCGCAGATCACCACGGATATCGGCGCCATGGTGGAACTGGTGCGGGAGACTACGGACATCCCGGCCGCGATCGGCTTCGGCATCTCCACACCAGAGCAGGCGCGTGAAATGAGTGCGAAAGCGGACGGCGTCATCGTTGGTTCCGCTATTGTGAAACTCATCGCTGCCCACGGCGCGGACAGTGTCCCTTATGTGGCGGAGTATGTGAAGCGTATGAAGGACGCGATCAGATAGTTTTTTACAGACATTTTTCCTGGATGGAATTGCAATTCTTTCTGACATAAGTTAGAATAAATACCGGTGGGTCAGTGAGGACTGTCCTGTCGGTATTTTTATGGAATGAACGCTGCTATATATGGGAAACGATGACTCTCAGATCCTCAGGCGTTTCCGGATATTGTTCAGATGAGGAAAACAGGAGAAAACACGCAATGCCAACCACATATACGCATTATAAATTCGGTACGGAGGTGCTGAAAGCCCTGCCGCCTTCCTTACAGGTAAGAGTGAAGCGGTACAGAGAATTATACGATATCGGACAGCACGGTCCGGATATTCTTTTTTACTATAAGGCACTTTTCAAAAATCCGGTGGCAGCACAGGGAAGCGCACTGCATCGGCAGAATGCGGATGTATTTTTTTCGCGGGCGGTTGAGATACTAAGGGCAGAAGGAAAGCGGGGTGCGGATACTGCCGGGGCTGCAGAGTCAGGTGAGGTTTCCGGCAGCAACTTGTCAGACGCCGGAAAGCGAAGCGAAACAGACACGGATGCTGCGAGAGCTTATCTGTACGGCTTCATCTGCCACTTCGTTTTAGACAGTGAATGCCACCCCTATGTGCAGAAGATGATGCAGGCTGGCGGTATCAGCCACAATGAGATTGAGATGGAGTTAGACCGTTACCTGCTTGTGGAGGACGGCTTTGATCCGGTGCGCCATGTGCAGACCGCTCATGTACATCCGTCAGAGGAGAATGCGGCTGTGATCGCGCCGTTTTTTCAGGATCTGTCAGTCAAACAGGTGTACAAAGCCCTGCGCTCCATGATTTTTTATCATAATCTGTTCCGCGTTCCTGGAAAAGTGGAGAGAGCCCTTTTATTCGGTGCAATGAAGCTTGTTGGTATTTATAACTCCCTGCACGGCATCGTCATGAGCCGAACGCCCAATCCGGCTTGCCGGGATTACTGCCTTATTTTAAAAAGACAATACGACGAGGCTGTACCGGTCGCGGTCAGTCTGATTGAGGAGTTTGAGCGGGTTCTGAAAGAGGGCGGGACGTTTTCAGAGAGGTTCCACCGCGATTTTGAGGCGGGGGATTCGTGGGAGAGTCTGAGTCTTGGGCAGCAGGCTATATGAAATTGAGACATGAAACGGCTGAAAATGTAGTCGTTTCAGAAAAATATGCGGGAACGAGGAGAATCAATCTGATGAAATTTCAAATGACATCCCTTGAAAAAAAGTGGGTACTCTACGACGTTGGCAATTCCGCCTTCACCATGCTGGTGGCGACCATTCTGCCGATTTATTTCAATGGGCTGGCCGGGGCGGCCGGAATTTCGGACGTCAACTATCTGGCCTACTGGGGCTATGCGACCTCGATCTGCACGCTTTTAGTCGCCATTCTGGGTCCGACACTCGGTGCGGTAGCGGATTTAAAGGATTTTAAAAAGATTATTTTTTCCGTTACCATGGGAATTGGTGTGCTGGGCTGTGTCGCGTTGGGATTTATTTCCTCCTGGATCTGGTTTCTGGGTGTGTTCATCCTGGCCAAGACCGGATATTCCGCGAGCCTGGTATTCTATGACGCGATGCTGACCGATGTGACGGAACCGGACCGCATGGACCGGGTTTCTTCCTCCGGGTATGCCTGGGGGTATATCGGCAGCTGCATTCCCTTTGTAGCCTGCCTGGGCGTGGTGCTGGGGGCGGGCAGCCTGGGACTGACGACACAGACCGCCATGCTGATTGCGTTTATTATCACAGCTGTATGGTGGCTGTGTTCCTCCCTGCCTCTGCTCGGCGCTTACAGGCAGAAATATTATTCAGAAATCGGGAAGCATCCGGTCAGCGACAGCTTAAAACGCCTGGGGCATACATTTAAAGAGCTTGCGCAGGATAAAAACATTCTGATTTTCCTGCTGGCGTTTTTCTTCTATATTGATGGTGTCTATACGGTTATTGACATGGCGACTGCCTACGGCGAGGCGCTGGGGCTTGACACCACGGGCCTTCTGCTGGCGCTTCTGGTGACGCAGATTGTGGCCTTCCCGTCGGTTTTGATTTTCGGACGCCTGGTGAAAAAGGTGACGCCGGAGCGTATTATCACGATCTGCATCTGCGCGTATCTTTTCATTTCCATTTATGCGTATTTTCTGGATTCCCAGATGGATTTCTGGATTCTGGCGGTTTTAGTGGGTATGTTCCAGGGCACGATCCAGGCTTTGAGCCGCTCTTATTTCGCAAAAATTATTCCGGCAGAGAAGTCCGGTGAATATTTTGGTATTTATGATATCTGCGGCAAGGGCGCGTCCGTTGTGGGTACCGCGCTGGTGTCCTTCATCAGCCAGTTGAGCGGCAGTGTGAACCTGGGAGTCAGTGCGCTGTCGGTGATGTTTGTGATCGGACTGATTTTATTCCGTTATTCTGTGAAGGTGAATAAGCAGGCTGCCTGAGAGAGGATGCAGTTTGAGGAGTATCATTCTGGTTTCACATCGATACGAAAACGTGAAGCAGAGAGGGCAGAAGAGCAGACGTTTCACCTTAGGCTTGACTTTTGAAAAAGGTATGCTATACTGAACACAGTGACTGCCTGAACGAACAGGCAGAGAAAAGGAGTTAATCAGCATGAAGCATATTAAGACCTTAAACACCAGAAATCTGCAGGAGTCCATGAAGAAGGGCGGCTGCGGCGAGTGCCAGACCTCCTGCCAGTCCGCATGCAAGACTTCCTGTACGGTCGGCAATCAGAGCTGCGAACAGCTCAAGAAGTAATCCATAATGAGAAACTGATACTTACACAAAGACAGGCAGCGGTTTTGCAATCGCTGCTTCGTTGTTGTAAAGGGAAAATGAGGATAGATCGGTGACACATCAATACAAAAACAATGGCTATAATATTATTCTGGACGTAAACAGCGGCGCCATCCATGTGGTGGACGATATTGTGTACGATGTGCTTCCCTTCGTGGAGAAGCTCTATCAGCAGGGGATTCACGCAACCGATACCATGCAGCTTGCTGTCCTGGGCTGTGAGGAGCTTTCTTATCCGGAGGCGGATGTGAAGGAAGCTGTGGCGGAGATTATGGAGCTTGCGAAGGAAAAGCAGCTGTTTACCGAGGATATTTATGAGAAATATATCACGGATTTCAAGAGCCGCAGCACGGTAGTAAAGGCGCTGTGCTTACATATCGCCCACGACTGCAATCTGGCCTGCCGGTACTGCTTTGCCGAGGAGGGCGAGTACCACGGCAGAAGGGCACTGATGAGCTTTGAGGTAGGAAAGGCGGCACTGGATTTTCTGGTAGCGAATTCCGGAAACAGAGTCAATCTGGAGGTGGACTTTTTCGGCGGGGAACCGTTGATGAACTGGCAGGTGGTGAAGGACCTGGTGGCTTATGGCCGTTCTTTAGAGGAGCCGAATCACAAGAAGTTCCGGTTTACGCTGACCACCAACGGTGTGCTTTTAAATGACGAGATTATGGAATTTGCCAACCGGGAGATGAGCAATCTGGTGCTCTCCATCGACGGGCGGCAGTCTGTGCATGATCGGATGCGTCCCTTCCGCAATGGAAAAGGCAGCTATGACCTGATTGTGCCGAAGTTTCAAAAAGCCGCCGAGAGCAGAAATCAGACCAATTATTATGTGAGAGGTACCTATACCCATCACAATCTGGATTTCTCCGAGGACGTGAAACATTTAGCGGAGCTGGGCTTTGAACAGATTTCCGTGGAGCCGGTGGTGGCAAAGCCGGAGGATGACTATGCGATTCAGGAGGAGGATATTCCGGTACTTTTAGAGGAGTATGACAAGCTGGCGCGGTATCTGCTGGAGCGCAGAAGACAGGGAAAACCGGTGAATTTTTTCCATTTCATGATCGACCTGGAGGGAGGCCCCTGCGTGGCCAAGCGTTTAAGCGGCTGCGGCAGCGGGACAGAGTACCTGGCGGTGACGCCCTGGGGAGATCTCTATCCCTGTCATCAGTTTGTGGGCAATGAGGATTTTATCCTGGGTAATGTCTTCGATGGAATTCAACGGCAGGATATCGTGGATGAGTTCAAATGCTGCAATGTGTACGCCAAGCCCAAGTGCAGGGACTGCTTCGCGAAATATTACTGCAGCGGCGGCTGCGCGGCGAACTCCTATAATTTCCATGGGGATATTCATGACGCTTATGATACAGGCTGTGAGCTGCAGCGGAAGCGGATCGAGTGCGCGATCATGATGAAGGCCGCGATTGCTCAGATGGACGCATCCGACGAGAACGGTCTGGATGAGAGCGGTCAGGAACAGTGTGATGACTGCCAGGATTTGTGTGAGAACAATCAGGACACTCAGACTGCAGACGGCATGCAGGTGTGTCACGACTGAGCGGCGTGGAGGATAACCAGTATGAATCATCTGAATAAAAAGCAAGGTTATCTGGCCATCATTGCCATCATCGCCCTGATAGCTGTTCTGTGTTATCAGGCACTCGTCGGTTTTACGGCCGCGGGTTCCTCTGCCTCCAACATCAAGCAGGGACTGGATCTGGCCGGCGGCGTCAGTATTACCTACCAGGTGGTCGGAGATGAGACGCCGAGCGCCGAGGATATGTCCGATACAAAGAAAAAGCTCGAGGACCGTGTGCAGCAGTACAGCACGGAGGCGATTGTCTATCAGGAGGGTGATGACCGGTTCAGCATTGAGATTCCGGGAATTACCAATGCGGATGAGATTCTGGCAGAGCTGGGGCGGCCGGGCGCGCTTTATTTCATCGCGGAGACCGATTCGGACGGTAATGAAAATTACACGCTCGTTGAGGGCGTGGATGAGAACGGCAATTACAATTATTCCAGTGGCAGCACGACCTATTATTACGCGCTGACGAAGACAATTGAAGAGCTGGAGGAGGACGGTTCTATCGTCCTGTATGGTACGGATATAGCCAATGCCCAGGCGGGCACCTATTCCGGCACTTCCGGCACGGAGTATATTGTGGAACTGACGTTGACGGACGAAGGAGCGGAGAAATTTGCCGTCGCGACCGGGAAGGCAGCCGGGAAAGAGAGCATCGGCATTTATTACGATGGCTCCTTTAAGAGCGTACCCAGTGTCAACAGCGCGATCACCGAAGGGGTTGCGCAGATTTCCGGCATGTCTTCCTACGCGGAGGCGGAGGCACTGGCCAGTACAATCCGGATCGGCAGCCTGAGTCTGGAGCTGGAAGAGGTATATAATAAAGTCGTGGGCGCGCAGTTGGGCGGCGAGGCGCTCACACGCAGTATTCAGGCGGGCGCTGTCGGCCTGGTCTTGATTATTGTGTTCATGATTGCCGTCTATTTCCTGCCGGGCTTTTGTGCGGGGCTGGCGCTGTGCATGTATGTACCGGCCGTTGTGGTGCTGATTCATGGCTTTGATCTGACACTGACACTGCCTGGTGTGGCGGGTATTATCCTGTCGATTGGCATGGCTGTGGATGCCAATGTGATCATTTTTGCCAGAATCCGGGAGGAACTGGCCCTTGGCAAAACTGTGAAAGGCTCCATCCGCAGCGGCTTTGAAAAAGCCTTTTCCGCCATTCTGGACGGTAATGTGACCACCATGATTGCGGCGCTTGTGCTGATGGTCATGGGCAGCGGCGTGATCAGAGGTTTCGCGCAGACGCTGATGCTGGGCATTGCATTGTCCATGTTTACATCTCTGGTGATTACCAGACTGTTGGTGAATGCCTTTTATGCGATCGGGTTCAGGGATGCGAAGTGGTACGGTGTCGGGAAAACGCATAAGACGATTGATTTTCTGGGAAAAAGGCGCATTTTCTTTGCGCTCAGTGGTGTGCTGATCGCCGCTGGTCTGGTGTTCATGGTATTTCATGGAGTAAGCGGAGACGGCAGCCTGAATTTCGGGCTGGAATTCTCCGGCGGCACCTCCACCAGCATTACCTTTGAGGAAAGTGTGACGCTCGAATGGGTGGAGGAGGAGATTGTGCCGCTCTTTGAGGACGTCATTGACAGCGGCTCCGTGCAGGTGCAGGTCGTGGACGGCGGAGAAGAGGTCGTCATCAAGACCGTAACGCTTACACAGGATGAGCGGGAGGAAATCCGTGCCGCGCTTGTGGACAGCTATGGCGTGAATGAGGATTTGATCACTTCGGAGACCATCAGTTCTACCATCAGCGCAGAGACCAGACGGGAGACGGTAATAGCGGTTGTGGTCGCGGTAGTGTGTATGCTGATCTATATCCGCTTTCGGTTCCGCGATATCCGTTTCGGACTTAGCGCTGTGGCAGCCCTGGTGCACGATGTGCTGATTGTTCTGGGATTTTACGCGGTTTCCAGAATAACGGTGGGCAACACTTTCATTGCCTGTATTCTGACGATCGTAGGCTATTCCATCAACGCTACCATCGTGATTTTTGACCGGATTCGTGAGAGCATGGCGGGGGCAAAAAAGAACGCGAAGCTTTCCGATATCGTCAATGCTTCCGTCACGCAGACGCTTTCCAGGAGTATTTTCACTTCACTGACGACGTTTGTCATGGTGGCCTGCCTGTATATCCGGGGCGTGACTTCCATCCGTGAGTTTGCCCTGCCGCTGATGATCGGTATTGTCTGTGGTACGTATTCCTCTGTCTGCCTGGCCGGCAGCCTCTGGTATGTGCTGCATGCAAAGACCGGAGACGGTTTTTTAACAGAAAAATGATAGAAATGAAATGACATCAAAGATTGTGCCCGCGCATTGCCCGGTAAAGCTGTGGAAGTGCGCGGGTTTTTGCTGCGCATTGATCTGTTTTCAATTCCGAGCAGTGTACGGAAGGAAGGGCTAAATACTCTCCAGAATTCCTTCCGCAATTGCGTTCGCTACTTCGTAAAATCGCTGATCGAAGAGGGCATTATCCTGCTCATTATTGATAAAGCCCACCTCTACCAAAACGGCCGGCATATAGGTGCGGCGCAGCACTGCGAGGTTTGGCCGTTCATTGACGCCCTGGTTGGCAAAGCCGATGGCTTCCAGCCGGGCATTAATATTTTCTGCCATCATGGCAGCGCGGGTGTTGCGGGAGTAAACTAAAGTTTCCACGCCTGTATACTGCCCCGGAATGGGGCTGGAGTTTCTGTGGATGGAGACAAAGTAATCCGCGTCCGCGGCATTTCCCTTTTCCGCCTTCTGTGCCGGTGTCTCATAAATGTCCGTCGTTCTCGTATATAAGACATTGATTCCGTTGTTGCTTAAAATATCGCCGATCGCCAGCGTCAGCCTCAGAACATCGTCTTTTTCCTGTCGTCCTTCATGGACTGCGCCGTAGTCTGCGCCGCCGTGGGGCGGTAGTAAGTTGCGTAATTTGTACCGATGTGGTACGTTTGATCTTTTGTAGAAATGAGAAATCTGTTATTGACAGATTTCAAAATAAATGATAAAGTCTTTTTCAAGAGAAGCGGGTTTTTTACCACTCGGCTATTGTGTAGTTCTTGAGTGGGGTACTCGCTTCTCTATTAAATTACTTCTTTCTGCCCAGTGCTTTCACAGGTGCCCGAGAATAAGTGCGCCAGCTCGTCTGAGAAATTGTAAATGATCTGAATCCTGTGATTTTCATAAACCCTGATTTCATGAACCATTTCCACTACAATGTCACGATCCAGCCGGTCAATGCCCCTAAGCGTGAGCAGCCGCTTTACCCAGGGATTTTCCATCAGCTGATCGGCGGTCTTGTTTTTCTGTCGGCTTTCCATATCCTCAAGCTGTTTTGTGAACAGTTCTTCTTTTTTTACATAATCCTCTCTGTAAGTGACAAACTCGTCTTTGGAAATCAGTCCTTCCCGGTAATCCTCGTATACGGCTTTCCTGAGAGCGCCTGTCTTTTCCAGTTCGGCCTTTAAACGATTTTTTTCCTTGTCGTTTTGCTGTTTTAAAAAGTTTTCCTGTGCCTGATTTTGCTTCAGAAGCTCTGTCAGATTGTCCACATTCCGGATGATCGTATTAAGATCGTTTAAGATGATTTCCTCAAGGATGGAATAAGGGATTGCGTGAGGTGTACAAAACTCTCTGCCGGATCTCACATATGTACCGCAGTAATAATGGATGATGTCGTTTCCATGGCCTGGGTTTCCTCCTTTTTTTACCAATGATCTGCCACAGTCGCCGCATTTTAAAAATCCCGCGAATACGGATACATTGGAATTAAGATCAAGTTCCCTTGTCCTGCGTTTCAGCAGCTCCTGCGCTTTCTGCCAGGTGTCCGGATCAATGATGGCCTCATGTGTATGCTCCACAATAATCCAGTCCTCTTTGTCCACGCTGCGTTGACGGCCTTTCATCCGCTGGGTTTTCCGGCCCTGTACCATATTGCCGGCATACACCTCATTTTTCAAAAGACGATTGATCGTGGAATAGGTCCAGTAGGATGTGCTTTCCAGTTTATGGTTATTGCAGTAATTCTCGCCGTTCAGTTTCTTATACTCGGACGGGCAGACAATGCCTTCCCCATTCAAAACTCCAGCAATTCTGATCTTCCCATATCCGCTGATGTACATTTGAAAAATCCGGCGCACCACACCAGCAGCATATTCGTCGATCACCAGCTTGTTTTTGTCGGTGGGAGATTTCCTGTAGCCGTAAGAGGCGAACGCACCGATAAATTCCCCGGCCTTCTGCTTGGTCTTCATGGACGCGTGAACCTTTTTTGAGATATCTCTGGCGTATTGCTCGTTGAAAATATTTTTGATCGGCAGCAGGATATCGTAAGCCTGCTTCATGCTGTCAATATTATCCGTGATGGCGATAAAACGCACATCGTTATCCGGAAAATAGCGTTCCAGGTATCTTCCGGTCTCGATATAATCTCTACCAAATCTTGATAAATCTTTAACAATCACGCAGTTTACATTTCCATCCTCGATGTCATCCATCATTCTCATGAATGATGGCCGTTGAAAGCTAAGGCCCGTAAATCCGTCATCCACATAAGTATCGTAGACCACAAATTCATCCTTGCCCTTCAGAAAATCCGCGATCAGTTTTCTCTGATTTGAGATGCTGTCACTTTCTGCTTTATCACCGTCCTCTCTGGATAACCTGATATATTCAGCTACGTTGAAAAGAGTTTGTTTTTTCATGGTAATGACCTTTCAACCGCTGTCCCTGTGGTCATTGTACCGCAGGAAGCGACATTTTCCAATTCATTTTTTGCTAAATCGTCTGATTTTTGCAGATGTGTCCGGATCAGGCTGCGGAGCATTTCCTCGGCCGTGTAGTGGGAGAGAAAATCTCGCTCTACTATGTATGATATTTTTTCCGATTTCCTTTCTCTCATTTGGTCAGCTCCGGTTTCAGCTTTTATATAATACAACATATGGGGCAGGGCTTATCCCATATACATTTCCCTTCACTAACCTGTGGTTTGAAGGGCCTTTGGACAAGCTGTGTTTTCAAATTTTTTTAAAAATTTGTGTTCATCCTGCCCTGCAAAATCTGAAATCATTGATCAGGGAGATGAATAGACGTAAAAGCAAGATACGCCCTGTAATACAGAAACCATTGTCGAGGTTTCTGTATTACAGGGCGTTTTTGATGGAAATTCCGGCTTCCTATACCATCGGATAGTATACAATCAGTGGATTGTACTGTTTGGCTCCTATATATAATGGTCGCAGTGAATATACTTTTTTGACTGTTTCGTTCATGGTTCCCCATGATTGCTGCTTTATAAAAAGGAAGATATATTGCTTAGTCTGGCCTACAAGCACAAAGCCATTGGGCTTATGGAGAAAAACTTATAAAATTCTTTTGATTTACGCATCTTCACAAAATGTTCAGGATAGATTATAATGAAATCAATTACAGGAAGATAACATATTTTGACAGGAGGTTTCCTTATGAGTACAATAGAAGCAACCATGTCCATGATGGAAGTAATGCCGGAAGAGGCAAGAATAAAGGTGATGAAGTATACGCAGCAGCTCTTTACGTCCAGAAAACCGGCGAATCCATTTGTCCCGTTGACAACAGATCAAATTCTTTCAGATCTTGATGAAGCACATCGTCAGATCGAGGACGGAAAGGGCATTCCGGCTGACGAGGCCATGGCAGAGATGGGGAGGCGGCATGGATTCATTTAATGTGATTATGGCTCCGCGTGCCTGGAATCAGTTAAATGAGTTTGTTGATTATATTCAGTTTACTTTGCTGAACGAACAGGCGGCGAAAAGTGTTTACAATGACGCACTGGAAACGATAGAAAAGCTCAGAATTGCCGCGGACAGTTTGCAATATTGCAGAAATCCCAGACTAAGAAAACGGGGATACCGCGCGATAAATTTCAGGCGTCATCAATATCTGATGCTGTATTTGGTGAGCGGCAGAAATGTTTATGTTGAGGCGGTATATCATCAACAACAAGATTACGAGAATACATTTGCAGAAACATTGAACTGAGATATTTTATAAAAATCTTGCTGTCAGCTTGGAGGGGAGTTGACGGAAGGCCGTACAAACTATATTACCATCTGGGCAGTCGTCTTCAGGGACAGCGGCTGCCTTTATTTTTTACTTTCCGCAACTGACTTCCGCCGTGCCCCGCGTCCAATATCACTGTAGCCATAAAATGTACCCATGTTTTTTTACATTTTATGCCGATGGAAATCCTGGTATGTACAGAGAATTTTATTGACACAACCAGAGGAATGAGTTATTCTTTAAGCTGTTGAATTGAAGTGTCTGCACCACAGCGCAGACGGGTAGTAAAAGGGGAGAGAATAATGCGAAGGTCTTATCACGCAAGAAGGCGGAGGGGGAGAGGCTCAACGCGCATTTTAATCGCGGCTGTTGTTGTGGCGGCCGTGCTTTTTTGGGTGCTGGTGCTTGCGCTTTTGGTTGCGCAGAACAATGAAACAGATACGATAGAGACGACCGGTCAGGTCAGCACGGAGAGTTCGGCTGACGGGACTTCTGATACGGGAAATGACGAAGCGGCTGAGGGGATAACAGACAGCGAAGATGCTGATCAAACAGAGAATGTACAGACGGCTGATACATCGCAGACAGATACGGAAGAGTCTTCTTTGACAGATGATTCTTCACAGGACACCTGTGTCCTGACCCAGCAGTCGGACGGATCCATTCTGATGTCATGGCCGGCTGTTTCCGGTGCCAGCAGCTATGTGGTGGAGATTACCTGGGAGGATGACAACGGCAGTTCCCTTTATCGCACGAAGACACAGACGAACAGCTGTGTGCTGCGTGGCCTTGGCGATGTGGGTACCTGTACGATTAAGGTGCGTGCCGTTACGTTTCTTTTCTTTTCCAGAACTGTCCTGAAGGTGAAAGCGGATCTGAGCACGCCGTCGGTATCGGATGTATCCTGGTCGCTTGATGGGAACACGAATACGCTCAGCGCGACTTTTTCCATCAGGGAAGGAGACACCTGTGTTGTCTGTCTGCTTGAGGACGGGGAGGTTGTACAGGAGATCATGACGGTTGACTCCGAGACGGAGGACGCGTCTCTGACCTTCGGTGTGGCCGGGGTGATGCCGCTGCCGGATCAGGGAGAAGAGTACACCATCGGCCTGTGTGTGATCAGTGAGGAGAATGGGATCAGATATTATGGCCTGGCCTCTTCGACGATCACGGTCAGCAGAGAAGATCTTCTGGGAACTGAGCTGGATGTCGCCATCGCCTATGAGGGCGGCAATGTTTATACTTTCACCTGGAATGAAACCAAGGGCAGTTATTACCGTGTTCAGCAGTATAATACTGACGCCGGCGCATGGGTGGATGTGGCTACGGTGTCCGCTTCGGATGATCTGAGCTA
>JAJQHY010000086.1 GCA_021199495.1 Lachnospiraceae bacterium
TACTGTGTCTATTTTACTCCACGATGGAGGTTTACACAATTTTCGGGATGGTCTCCGCCTTGCAGCGCAGTTTCATCAAGCCGTCAGTGTTTACTTTCCTTTTCCTGCTGGATCATCAATTCAACCATCTGCAGGATACGGTTCTGTGCCTCCGGTGACAGGTCTTTTAGCTTTTCCGAAAGTACGGAAGCCTTATAATCATTTGAGTGTGTCAGCACATCACAGAAAATAGCGTCAGCCGACACCTCCAGACCGTTGATGACCGTAATCAGCTTCTCACACCGGGGGAAGGATGCCCCTCTTTCGATGGTGGAGATGTAGTTGGTGGTCAGCCCGGTCTTATCCGCAAATTGTTCCTGAGTCAGACCAAGCTGCTCACGACATTGCTTGATGCGTTTTCCGATTCTTGAATCAATCATGGCCGTTCCCTGTCCTTTTCTGTATCGCTTATCATAATTATATGGATAAACGACACAGCAATACAGAAACGTAAATACAGAGACTATGGGTTAGCGGATTGATTTAAAGGAACAAAATAGAGCCACAGCAGTAATCGGTGAAGATCATCAGCTGTGGCTCTGAGTTTATCAGTCGATTACATGCAGTTCCCGCAGGTAATCCATGAGGACGGTCTTTTCGCTGTTCCTCTGGAATAAAATACGGATAGATTTATCCGGGAATACATCAATCCGCTGAATCAGCTTTTTGGACAGCTCCCGGTCAAACTCAAAATCATCGGGAATATCTTGAAAAAGAGTGATCCATTTGTTTGGTTCTGTAAACGTGTCCAGCAGGCGGTTCTTTTCCTTCTGCAGGGTCATGAGCTGCTCGGTACAGGACGCAGGAGACTCCCCAGCCTGAAGGGTTGCATCCAGAGCCAAAAGTACCTTTTCCCTGATAGCCGCCTCTGCCTTGCAGTATTCTTCGCCTTTATAGCCTTTTGTGAGAAGCTGGGAAATGTGTCTTGCCTGGTCACGTTCTGCTATAACGGCGGCGATCACGCTGGCTGTCAACTCTGTCAATGGATGTTTGACAGGTGGGCAAAGCTCTTTTGTCGTGCAGTCACGATTTCCGCAGACGTAGGGCTTGAAACTGCCTCCGGTCATAGGGTGTCCGCAGACGCCACAAAACAGGGAACGGGCAAATGGAGTGAGATTTTTTCGTGGCGTGTGCTCACCGGAGCGTGGTGTATGTGACAGGTTTGGAAGCAATGCGGCGGCGCGATCAAAATCCTCATGGGTGATCAGAGGCTCGTGATGGTTGTGAATGATGTCTCCAGTGTGTAAGGGCGACTGTGCCAGTGCCTCCTTCTCCAGCCCTTTTGACACCCGTGGCAACCGGTAAATAAGTTCGCCAAGGTACATCCGGTTTTGTAAGATGAAGGTAACTGTGCTTCGATGCCATTGGCGACAGATGTAGCTCTGGTTTATGCCCACGTCATTCCGGCGCATGGATGGTGTGGGAGCGCCCATATCCGTCAGGTCAGCAGCAATCTTAGAAGGACTTTCGCCATCCAGGAAATGCTGAAATATATACCGAACATAGGCTGCAGCCGTTTCATCAACTGTCATTTGTAAAGGCATGTCTGGGTCGTGGATATAGCCATAGGTGGCACAGTTTGCGTTGTTTCTGTATGACCGCAGTAAGGGAGTATTGGGGATTTGTTCTGTCTGGTTCATAGGATTTTCTCCTCCTTTTGTTTTACGCTGCCAGCACCCACGGTAAGGGGAAGGGCAGCGCTTTTAGATTGACAGCGTTGGTATATCGCTGTGCTTAATTCCATCATGGCTTTTTCACGGATCTCGATCCATACAGCTTCATTGGGGCCAATTTCTATCCGGGAAATCATACGTTGAATCAAATCCCGATTCAGTTTGGTGGGGAACGGAGCGGCTGCAAAGATTGTGACCCAGGGGTTGCCTTGGGACAGAGCGGCCTTGGCATCCTTTAGCTCGCGGGCTTTTTCCTCCTCCTGATTTTCAAGCATGGTTCTCTGTAAACGGAGGGAACTTAGCTGTTCTGACAGGGTATTTGCGGTGATCATCCCATCGGCATGGGATTCATAGGCATCGGCAATGGCGTGGTTCAGCGCCAAAACCTGTTGGGCCAGCGTGTCCAGCTCACTCTGGAGCAGATTCAAATAGGAACGGCATTGCCATACGCCTTCATCAGAGGAAAGCCACTCCTTAAACTGCGTAGCGCTCACCGTATGTTTCTGCAGCTCTGCCAGCACAAAAGCATCCAACACCGGTTTCCGGAGCGTAAAAGAAGCATGGCCTGCGTGGGTTTGCTGGGCATCTCCGCGGCAGCGATAGGACAGGCAATGCTTCCCGCTGCTGGATACACCATATTTCAGGTTGATCTTTACATGACATACGGAGCAGTACAGAACGCCTTTATATAAATGGAATGCTTCTTTTTCCAGAAGCTCTGCTTTGATCGGGATATTTTTGCGGTTGGCCTGTGGATGGAGCATCGTTTGGAGCTTTTCATAATCCTCCCTGGAGATGTAAGCGGGATGGGTATCCGGTATGACCTTCCATTCTTCCTGGGGGATCATTGTACGCTTACGGAAGGGGTCACACTTGCGGTCATAACTTTTCCCGGTGATAAAATCGCCGGCATAAACGGGGTCAGACAGAATGAAACTGACCGTATCAAAGGTCCATTCATGGTGCTGCTGTAGATAACCATAATTGCAGCGGGTGCCGCTGTCCGAGGGGGACAGGCCCATCTTATTCAGCCGTGAGGCGATGCCACTCACAGACACGCCTTCCAGCCCCCATTGGAAGATCAGCTTAACGATATGATAGACCTTCTTATCGTAGGTCATATAGGCGGGTCGGTCTTTATCATATGTATAGCCATAGGGCAGCCCGTGCCGGAATACGCCGCTGGCCACCCGGAGGTCGTAGGAATCCGAAAAGCGGCGGGAAAGATCGCGGCTATAGAAGTCATTCAAAAGGTTCTTTAAAATGATGGAAAGCTCGTCTGCACTGGAGGTATCCATATCAAATCCATCGTTGACAGCAATCAGCTGGACGTGATATGCAGGTAGGACAGTCTCCAAATAGTAGCCTGCCTCGATGTAGTTGCGACCGAAGCGGGAGAGATCTTTTATGATGATGCAGTTCACTGCGCCGGATTCCATGTCATTCAGGAGCCTCTTGAATTGAGGCCGGTTGAAGTTTGTCCCGGTATACCCGTTATCCACATATTTACCTGCCAGATGCAGGTCGGGATGCTTTTCAAGGTATGCTTCCAGGAGCGCAACCTGCGTTTGGATACTATCTTTGCGGCTGTCATCCATATAAGACAGCCTGGCGTAGATTGCGGTCCGGTTTACAGGCCGGACGTTTTCCGGCCGGATGGGGTCATAGCCGTTCCATGTATTAATCTGATGTTGCTGTCTGCTTTTTCGTGCCATCCGTATCCTCCTTCCCAATCTCCAGATAAGCGAGCAGCTTCTTCTTTTCATCAGTATATTTAAATGTTACAACCGGGGGCTGATCCGGATACACATCTATCCGCTGGATTAGCTTCCTGGACCACTCTTTTGTCAGAATCAAATCTTCCGGGACTTCTGAAAATGCTGTCAACCACGGATTGCTCTTACGGAACGTCTTGAGAAACGCATCCTTGTCGCTGATGGCTTCCAGAAGTGTGGCGCGGGTATTTGCCGCTTCTGCTTCCAATGCCGCTTCTCTCTCTGCATCCTCTGGAGACAGTGACATGATCTGTTCTGTGTTGAGCCGGTATGTTTCCGTTGCTGCGGCAATGCGCACCTGGAAATACGCCTCAATCCGCTGGCGATGCTGGCTGGTTTCTTCCATCTCCAGGGCGATCCTGCGGGCAGTAATACCTTCGTTCCGCACAATCTCTGTAACTGCATCTACCACATAGGTATGGTTTAACGGTTCGTAGGTACAGGGATTGTCCAGATTCATCCGCTGGCTGGCGCATTTGAAAGTAGCATAATTGATACGGCCAGTTTCGTATATGCGGTGAATCATGAGCCGTCCACAGACGCCGCAGTATACATTGCAGGGGAAGGGCGTTTGTAAACCTGCTGTAGCCGGGTTGCTGCAAAGATGGCGGTCGGATGCTACAGTGACAAGCTGCAGCATCAATTGCACCCGGTCAAAATCCTCGTTAGAAATCAGCGCTTCATGATCTCCTTCGACAACGACGGCGGTTCCACCTGTTGCGCCGGGGTCTTTCTGCAGGCAAAGGGCTTGAGAATCTTTCCCGACTGCCCTTGTGCCGACGTAGGCGGGGGAGGAGAGAATGCGAATGACAGATGAGGAAGACCAGTAGTCGTGAACCCCGTGGCCAAATGGCCTGCCACTGAGTTCCCTTTTTCGGTTGATGGGCGTAGACACGCCCATCGCAGTCAGTGCTTTTGCAATGTGATTCGGCGTTGTACCGGACAGGTATTCTGAAAAGATATAGCGCACATGGGGTGCGGTTTCTGGGTCGGGAATCCATTTAGGCCCTTCTTTTTCCGTGTACAAATAGCCATATGGCGTTCCCCGGAGGGTAATATAATCGGCGGCCTGCTTTTTGCGTATTCTTGCATATTTCATACGGGAACGAGCGAGGGAATCCAGTTGGCAGATGAGTTCTTTCAGACGTTCATACTGTCCGAAGACTGGTTCGGAAATCGTGCTGTCATAATCATCCTGGATAGAGATGATGCGTATCCCCATTGCCGCAAACGTATGGAGCAGGCAGGAGCAGCTTTCCGCATAATCTCTGGCGAATGTGTCTACGCTTGTGATGATCAGGCAGTCATATTTAGCCGCCCGTAAATCCTGATTCAGCCGGGTAAATTCCTGGCGTTCCGAGTCTTGCGGCCTTGGCTGACGATCCATGTAGACTGCGCCGAGCTGGACATCAGGGAGATTGCTGAGAAATGATTTTGCCTGCGCTACCTGCTCATCCGCTGTTGGGTCAGATTCCCCAGGCTGAATCACATCTGTAAATTTTCTCCGTGCGTATATCGCAGCTGAAAAGGTTTTGGCTTGGCTCATGGTTGTTTTCCTCCTATCAATCGCTTTGTGCAAAGGTATCTCGATGGGTGTATCCCATCCCAGGAAGATACTGCAGCAGTTTTTTCTTATCCTTATCCCTGTGGAACACGATCTCACAGGGCTTGTCCGGATAGACGGTGACACGCTTTACCAGCCGCTTGGTGAGCGGACGGTTGAAGGTAAATTCGTCAGGAATATCCTGAAACAGCGTGATCCAGCCGTTTTCCTCAGTGAAGGTTTCTAAAAGCTGTGATTTTTCACCCAGCAGGGACAGGAACTTTTCCTGTAGCGTGGCCAGACGGTCAGTGCTTTCGGGGTTATCATCCTGTTTTATAAGGGCTTTTTGCGCCATCACTTCATCGGTCACAGCCGTGATTCGCTCCCGGAGTGCTTCGCTGGCTTTGTGATAGTATTCACAGGCAGTCCCGTCCCTGACTACCTCCGCAACCATCTGTGCAAGATTCCGTTCCATCAGAATGGCGGCGGTCACTTCCTCTACGATGGCATCTGCGGGGTGGACGGTGTTCGGGCAGGCTTGCTCTGCATTTTTGCGCTTGCTGGTGCAGACATACCGGTTCCATCCGCCGTAGGTTTTGTATGTCATGGGCATCCCGCATACGCCGCAGATTACGGCATTGGAAAACGGGGCTTTCGTTTTGGCACGGGTATTACGGCGGGTCAGGCGGAACGCTTTGGCCTGGCAGTCTAGCAGGCAGCAGGCCCGTTCATAATCTTCTCTGGATACCAGCGCCTCGTGGTGGCCGTGAATTACGGTGCCGGGAGGGATAGGCGCTTGTGCAAGCGCTTCCTTTTTCAGATGCCGGGGCAGCTTTGGCAGGGAGAAAACATGATCTCCGATGTAGGCATGGTTTACCATGAGCTGGCTTACCGTGCAGGTCTGCCAGTAACCGGCGGTGTGTTCCCGGTTGAAGCCAAACTGTTCCTTTCGCATGACCGGCGTGGGCGCTTCCATGTCATTTAAGGCGTTTGCGATGTCTGAGAGCGACCAGCCGGAGAGGAACTGCCGGTAGATGTAACGTACAAAGGGGGCGGCCATTTCGTCCACTTTCATAAGAGAGGGAGCGTCCGGGTCATAGCAGTAGCCGTAGGTGTAGAGCGCCGGGTTTTTCAGGTTATCCCCCGGCATCTCCCGCAGGAGTGGGTTGGCGTTGATCTGTTCCAAAATCGTCATGGGTCAATCCTCCGTATCTGCATTGTGTCCGGTGGCGATGGCTTTTGTAAGCAGGCCCCGGAAGATTTCTTCATACCGCCAGGTGATTTTGCAGTCCACAGGGCCAAAGGCATCGATCCGGTCTACATAGGCTGTCACCAGCTCACGGGTCAGATAGCCGGGGGAGAGCATGTCCCTTGCCGTGGCTGCAAGGTTTTTGATGTCATCATCTACGGCGGCGGACAGGATTTCCCGTTCCTGTTTCTGCAGCGAAGCCAGTTCCGATTGGTGCTGCTCTATCTGTTCAGAAAGGCGGCTGCGGTGGGACAGGAATTCCTGCTCTGACATATCTTTTGTATAAAACCGTTCATAGGCCGAGCGCTTTTCTTCCCGGAGCTGTTCCAACTGGCGCTGGAGCAGCCCCATCTTTTTCTGGCAGGGCATCAATCCCAGCCGCCTGATGCGAACCGCTTCTTCCTGCGCCTGTTCTTCACGGATGCACTGTTCCAGCGCTGCTTTTATCTGACTGTAGACAAGTGCCTCAATTTTGGGGATGTCAAAGTCGATCTTTGGGCAGGACGAATGGTAAAGAGCACGATCTGCGCAGTAGGCGGTCAGGCCGGATTTTTGGTAGACGACATTCTTCCCACAATAACCGCAGTATAATTTGCCGAGCAATGTTTGGGAGGGTATTTTGCTCCTTTCAGTCCTCAATGCAGGAGTTCGGATAACTGATTGGCAGGCATCAAACATTTGCCTGGATACCAGCGGCGCATGGTGGGATTCATTATGATAGTAGTGCGGCTGTGGAGCGGGCTTTTTCTTCTTGCGGTCAGCCCCGGATATTTGATGCTTTGTCAGCGTCAGTTCTCCCGTATAGGTGCGACTGGTCAGAATACGCCGTATCTTTGTGCCGTTCCAGAGCGGCTGGGAGGTTTTCCAACGATGTCCGCCTTTCCTGTATTCCGGATGGTCGGCGTTATATTCCGCTGGTGTGGGTATCTCCAGATCGTTGAGCGTGGTTGCGATCTCATTGATGCTGATGCCCCGGCTGGCAAGAAGAAATACAAGCCGGACATTATATCCAGTTTCCGGGCCCACCCGAAAAGAGTGGTTTTTGGTGTCAGAGAGATACCCGTAGGGGGGAGTGGCGTCATAGTAGCCCTTCTCCATCCGGTACTCAATGGCGCTGGAGCGTTTTTTAGACTGGTCTTTGCTGTAATAGTCGTAGACCAACCCCATGAGTGCCATGTTCATGGTCATTAAGGAACTGGCGTCGGCACTGCTGTCATAGTGGTCGTTGATGGAGATGAAGCGTATCCCCAGCATGGGGAAGATCTGCTCCACATAATCGCCAAGGACGATATAGTCTCTGGAAAAGCGGGACAAGTCTTTCACAATGATGCAGGCGACCTTCCTGCTTCGGGCGGCGCGGATCATCCGCTGGAAGGATGGCCGTGCCGTGGTGGTTCCGGATATGCCATCGTCGATGTACTCGGTATAGCGCAGGCCGGACAGCTCCGGATGGAGCATCAGGTGACGCTTGATGAGCGCCCGCTGCCCCTGTATGCTGTTGCTTTCCGCATCCATATCCTTATCTTCATCCGCAATGGACAGCCGCAGGTAAGCGGCAATCTCTTTGACCTTCATCCGGTGTCACCTCCTTCATTATAGATAAGGTAGATTCTCGCACTGAGTTCCATCCAGTGGGTTTCCTGAAATTGGAGCGCCACCTTCTGCCCAAGGCTTATATCAATGCGGGAGATCGTTTGATGCACCAGCGCATCATCCAGGGTAGTCGGGTAGGGGAAGGCGGTAAAAAGGGTGAGCCAGGGATTGGCAAGGGAGAGGGCAGCCTGTGCATCCTCAAGCTCCAGCGCCTTTTCTTCCAACAGGCTTGCCGTCGCTCTGATCTGCGCCCGCAGCTCCTCCATCTGTGACTGGAAGGTAGCTTTGCTAATCTCCGATAAGGTGAACGCCTCATAGATAGAGAGCCGCTGGCCGGAGAACGCCCGGTGTTTTGCATCTAAGGTGTCCAGCTCTTTCTGCAGGTTATCCAGATAAGAGCGGCTCTGCCAGACGCCGGCGTCCGAGGACAGCCAGCGTTTGAATTTCTCTGCCTGCCGGTGTTGATTCTGTATCTGATTCAGCACGATAGTATCCAGCAGCCTTTTCTGGATGGTGTTGCGGGTGTGGTTTTCCCTGCGGTTTGTACCGGAGTTGCCGCAGGAAAACAGGGTCAGGGTGTTACCGCTTCCTTTCGTGTCTACGCTTGCCTGGAGCCGCCTGCCGCAGTGGGTGCAGAAAAGAAGCCCCTTGTACAGCTTTGTGTGTTCCTGGTAGGTATCCGAATGATGGCGGATCGCTCTGCCCCGGCGCTGTATCTGCAGGACGTGCTTCTGGCCGAGTTTCGTGAAATCCTCGTGGGAGACATAGGCCGGGTGGGAGTTCGGGATGATGATCCATTCCTCCTCCGGGATCTTCTCACGTTGGTTGAACGGCTCGCACTTGCGACGGCGGCTTTTCCCGGCGACGAAATCCCCGGTGTACATCCTGTTTAAGAGAATACGGTTTACGATGTCTGCATACCAGATGCAGCCGCCCTCGTTTTTTGTCCTGCCGCCGCTGCGCAGGTATTCCACCCGTTCTTCCGTGGGCGCTCCCATCTCTGTGAGCCATATGGAAATGCGGTTGGACGGGATGCCCTCCAGCGTCCACTGGAAGATGAGCGACACAAAATGGGATACCTGCGGGTCAAAGGCAAGGTGATCCGGGCGTTCCTTGTCATAGGTGTAGCCATAGGGCAGCCCTCGCCGGTAAACACCCCTTGCACGGCGCAGGTCGATGGAATCGGAGAAGCGGCGGGAGATGTCACGGCTGTAAAAGTCGTTTAGGAGGTTCTTTAGGATAATCGCCAGCGCTCCAGGGTCGGAAGTTGCCGTGTCAAACCCATCATTGATGGCGATGAGCCTCACATGGTATTCCGGGAATACAGTCTCTAAAAAATAGCCAGTCTCGATGTAATTCCTCCCGAACCGGGAAAGGTCTTTCACCAGGATGCAGTTGATGTCACCGGCCTCGATGTCCTTTAACATCTGCTGGAACCGGGGGCGGTTAAAATTGGTGCCGGTCCAGCCATCATCCACATACAGGCCACAGAGGTTTAATTCCGGGTGCCGTTCCAGATAGGACTTTAGCATCCCAACCTGGTTCTCGATGCTTTCGCTTACCTCTGCATAGGCATCTGCCATGGAAAGCCTGGCATAGATTGCAGTCCGGTTGACGGTGGGGATGGATTGCGGGGTGACAGGTTCATACTGCCGGATCTGGTTGATCTGTTGGCGCTGTCGGCTTTTTCGTGCCATCCGTTTCCTCCTTCCCAATCTCCAGATAGGAGAGCAGCTTCTCCTTATCCGCAAGGCACTTGACCGTCACCTTTAAGGGGGCATCCCGGTACAGGTCGATCTGGTCAATGAGCTTCCGGGACCACTCCTTGGTGATCTCAAAATCAGCGGGAACGCTGCAAAAGAGCGTGAGCCAGGGATTATCTGCGGTAAAGGTTTTCTTGAACCGGGTCTTTTCTTTTAAGGCATCCACCAGCTGCTGGCGGAGAGCTGCCTGTTCCGCTGCCAACGTCGCCCGTTCCTCCTCAGCATCTGCGGGGAGTGAGATGGCTTTTTGCGTATTCTCCCGGATGGCGTCGGTGGCGCTGTCAATGGCGTTCTGGAATACATGGTCAATGCGTTTATACACATTGCTGTCTCTGCCGCCCTCCATCTGGGCGGCGATGGACTGGGCAAGGCTGCGTTCCTCCAAAAGCGTCTGTTTTACCACGGGCAGCATCTCATCCAGACGGATGGGATGTAACGGACAGGCATCGGGTAGCTTCATCCGGTGGCTGGAGCAGATATAGGTGGAGTAGGGCGTCCTTGTCGATTTGTACCGGGTGTGCAGCATGGAGCGCCCACAGTGGCCGCAGCGCACCACATTCACAAAGGGCGTAGGTGCCATATCGGGTTCCTGCCGTACTGTCGTTTTCGACTTGAAATCCGCTTTTAACATCTCCAGCATGACCTGAGCACGTTCAAAATCCTCTTTGGAAACCAGCGCTTCATGGTGATTTTCTATGACCTGCTCCTCGCCGGTCCACCGCTTCAGGCTGGCGTCGTGGAACACATACATGGCGGAGCGCTGCCGCCCGAACACCAGCGCGCCGGCGTACATCCGGTTGTGGAGGATTGTAGGTTCGTCAATCATACTTTACACTTTGGGAAAGAAGAAAGAACATCTTTC
>JAJQHY010000077.1 GCA_021199495.1 Lachnospiraceae bacterium
GCCCTTCTTCCTCCCGCCAGAACCGGTCACGCACATAGCACTCGTGACAGCAGTAACGCCGGTGCTGGTTTCCGTAGGACATAAACACCTTGCCACAATAGGCACAGGTGGCTTCGTAGTAGGCGGTGGCCTTCCTCTTGATGGCCTCTGGGTGAGCAGCCCACCATTCACGTCTGCATTTCTCTGAGCAGAATTTTCGCTTGCGCCCGGTGGCGGCCTGCACGATCTCTTTCCCGCAGCACAGACACGCAGCGCCGTTCGCCATCTGCTCTTTTATGTTCAGGGTCAATGCTGATGCATAGCCGTCCAGCCCATGCCCTTTGCAGTAATTGCGGACGATATCACGGGACAGACCTACTACCGAAGCAATGGCTCTGTAGCCAATACCTCGCATCCGCAGTTCCCGTATCTGCTTCGCCTGAAAGTCAGTCATTGCCTCACATCCTTTCGCTGAAATGTGCAAATAAAAATGGCCGGAAACCCCATCTTTGCGATACGGTTTCTCAGCCAAAATGAAAACGATTTAGCAAATGCTCCGCCCAACTTGTGAGCGAAAAGTGATAGAAACAACGTGGTTTTGCTAACGCCACGCTGTGCTTGGGGGTATTTCTGGCGCCCCGGTGGGTATCCCCCCTCTTTAATTTCGCAAAAATGCGCGTTTGAGGGGGCGCCGGTCTTTTAGCGGCAGGGCTGTAGAGATTTCGACCGCCCCTACCGGTAACGGAACTCCTCGTAGCGGTCTTCCGTCATCGTCTTTGAATCGTGGCAGTGTTTACAAAGAGCCTGCCAATTGGTCGTGTCCCAGAACAGCTCAGGGTCTCCCCGGTGGGGAACGATGTGGTCAACAACTGTCGCTTTCACGTAGAGTCCCTTTGCCATGCACCGTACACACAGTGGGTGCGAACGGAGATAGGCAGCTCTGGCTTTACGCCAGCGACTGGTGTATCCCTTCTCGCTGGTGGTCTTGGTGTCGTGGCGATGGAGGGGCAAGTGTTTCTCGCAATACATCGTGCCATAGGGGACCAGCTCTCCACATCCTGGGTGTTTACATGGTGTGCGTGGTCTGTGGGGCATGACGGTCACTCCTCCCAGGGCAGACCGCTTTTCCCGAAGTGACCATAGGCGCTGACCATGTTATAGTCCACAGTCAGCAGCCCCAGCCGGTCAATAATGCCTTTCGGGGTCAGGTCATAGTTGGTACGGATATATTTTTCGATAAAGGAGGTCGGAATCCGCTCCGTACCAAAACAATCGACAGAAATCGACACAGGCTCAGCGATGCCGATGGCATAAGCCAGCTGTACTTCACAGCGGTCGGCAAATCGCAGATTTACAATATCCCGTGCGATTTTCCTGGTCATATAGGCGCCGCTCCTGTCTACCTTTGTGGGGTCTTTGCCGGAGAAGGCGCCACCACCATGACGGCACATCCCGCCATAGGTGTCAGCGATTATCTTCCTTCCAGTCAGGCCAGAATCGGCAAAAGAGGAACCCAGCACAAATCGACCGGTAGGATTGACCAGCTTTTTGAAATCTGTGTTCAGGCAGTAATCCTGTGCCGCCATTTCCATTACACGTTCGACCAGAGGGCGGATGTCCGCCACTTCTACGTCAGCCCGATGCTGGGTGCTGATCAGGAACGTGGTGATGCGACCGCTGTCGTAATCATAAGAGACCTGTGCCTTTGCGTCCGGCAGCAAAGTCGGCTCATGCACTCTCCGCAGAAGCTGGAGCGCATAAGTGGCAACGGCATAGGGGATAGGGAGCATTTCGGGTGTTTCCATGGTGGCATAGCCAAACATCATGCCCTGATCACCTGCACCACAGCTGCCATCTACGCCGAGGGCAATATCCCGGCTCTGTTCAGACACATAGACCTGCACAGTGTATTTCTCTGGCTCTGTTAACCCTATGCTGCAAAGGGCTCTCCGGGCAATGGCCTGATAGTCGGGGTGGTGGCGGGAGGTGACTTCTCCGGCTATCACGATGTTGTAGTCTTTTATCAGGCACTCTGCAGCGACACGGCTGTGCCGGTCATGCTGAAGGCAGTCCGTGACGATGGCATCTGAGATTTGGTCGCAGATTTTATCGGGATGACCGCATGAGACCTGCTCACTAGTAAATATCATAAAATCGTCCACTCCTTTCGTATGTACGAACGGGTGAAAGGATAGAAGCCCCGTTCGGCAAAGAAAAAGGAGCGGGATCACTCCCACTCCACTTCTCGGCGATTATAAGTATATCAGAATGGAAATCCAAAAGCAGTGGCACATCAGTTTCCTTTTAGTTTCCTTTTGCAGAAAAGCTCTAAGAAATTGAAAGAATCACTGATTCACACCGAGCTGTATCTGAAGTGCGGCATCAATATTTGCCAAGGTTGCCGTGTCATGTATTTCACCGACCTTGTTTATCAGTTGGCTTTTATCGATAGATATTATCTGCTCCGCCAGCACCATGCTGTTCCTGCTCAGACCAAATCCAGCACTTTGGGGCAGATAGACGTGGGTGGGGAAGCCACGTCTTTTATGCGTCTTCGCCGTCAGCGGCAAGACCGTGATGACCGGTGAATAGCGATTTGCCATGTTATTGCTGACCACGACAGCAGGCCGGGTGCCTGACTGTACACAGGACGTGGTATCTGAGCCAAAGTCCACATAGTAGATATCTCCACGCATACACATTTTCCTTGCCCTCCTCAGTTCAAAATATAGGCATCAAACTGCCTGTCTCGCATTTCATATAGCCTGTCCAATTCCGTGATGGCCTTTTGCCGGTATCGCCACAGTGTCTTTCGGGATATGTGATAATGCTCCATGACCTGCTCCCAGGTGCATTGCCCTATCACCAGGTCGTGCATGATGCCGGACAGCTGACCAGAAAGCTGGGTCAGGGCGAACTCGAAGAACTCCAGTTCATCCCGCAGCGTGGTGTACTGCTCCACCAGGTAGCTGTACCACTCGTCATTTATCTGCTTTGTCCGCTCACGATAGGAAATAGCGACTCTGGCGGTCTTATCAGATATATCGCTGCTCTGTACCCGCTCACCTTGGGGCGAGGAGAACTGCATGGAATCAATGACCTCATCCTCTGTCACACCTTTGAAGTTTTTGATTTGAACCTGCAGTACGGCAAGCTCCTGCTTCTTCTCAGGATACTGCTTCATCAGGTCGATTATCCTTTCGCTCATACTCAGCCTCCTATCCTTGCCCGTACCGCATCTATCAGTGCGGCCTGATGCACGTCTTTGTGTTCCAGCGCCCTCATCACGTCCTCGTCATGGGTGCCTTTGGTGATAATGTGGTGTATGGCCACGGTATGCTGCTGACCCTGCCTCCATAATCTGGCGTTCAGCTGTTGGTACAGCTCCAGCGACCAGGTCAGCCCATACCAGACGATGGCACAGCCGCCTTCCTGCAAATTCAGTCCATGACCAGCGGAGGCGGGGTGTACCAATGCCAGCGGGATATTCCCGTTGTTCCAGTCCGTAATGTCTTCAGAGGTGTCGATGCACCGTGCTGCCGGAAACCGCTCCTGGATGCGGGTCAGGTCATGCTTGTACCAGTAGGCCACCAGAAGGGGCTTCCCATTGGCGGCCTCGACCAAATCCTCCAAGGCATCCAGTTTCCTGCTGTGGATGGGAAGCACTCTGCGGTCGTCGCTATAGACAGCGCCATTTGCCATCTGAAGAAGCTTGGTGGAGAGTGCTGCCGCATTTAAGGCATCCAGCTCTGTATCTCCGAGCCGGACAACCATGTCACGCCGGAAATCGTCATATATCTTCCGTTCTTTTGCATTCATCTCCACCTCGATGCGGTTGTCGATGCGCTCCGGCATATCGAGGTAGTCAACGGCCTTCATCGAGATACAGATATCCGAGATCAGGGAGTAAATCATTTCCTCTGCGCCTTCACGGGGTTTATAGCTGTATATGATCTCCCGGTTGCGTTTATCCGGCTTGAAGAACCGTTCCCGGTATCCAGTTACGAATCGACCCAGCCGCTTTCCCATATCCAGCAGATACATCTGCGGCCACAGATCGAGCAGGGAGTTGGGGGCAGGTGTGCCGGTCAGCCCGATCACCCGGTGTACCAGGGGGCGAACCTTCCGCATCGCCTTAAACCGCTCAGACCGATTGGATTTGAAGCTGGACAGCTCATCGATCACAACGGTATCGAAATCCCATCTGCGGGTGTTCACAAGCCAGGTGACATTTTCCCGGTTGATGATGTACAGGAAGGCCGGCTGGTCAAGCGCCGCTTCCCGCTGTGCCTTGCTCCCAACTACCAGAGATGCGGTCAGCCCGGTGAGATGCTCCCACTTTTGCAGCTCCTTCGGCCAGGTATCAGTCGCTACCCGTTTGGGGGCTATGACCAGCACCTTTGCAATATCAAAGCGGTCGAGAGCCAGCTCCCATAATGCGGTCAGCGTGATGACCGTTTTCCCAAGACCCATGTCCAGCATCAGGCAGCACACTGGATGCTCCAGAATGAACTCTGCTGCATATTGCTGATAATTATGGGGACTGTATTTCATCGAGGACACCTCCGATCATTTCTGTGTTATCCACCACATAGACCCGAAAGCCTAATGCGGTCAGCTGATTTGCCCTTCGTACCTGAAGGGGCCTTGGCTTCTTGCCTGGAGCCTTCAATTCCACAAAAGCCAACCTTCCTCCGGGGAACAGCACCAAACGGTCAGGCACCCCATCTAATCCGGGGGACACGAATTTGACTGCCAGCCCACCACGCTTTTTTGCTTCTGTGGTCAGCTTCTTCTCTACAAAACTTTCTCTCATGGACAGAGCCTCCTGTTCTTATGTGCTGTTCCAAAGGGTCAAAATTCCCTACGCGCGTATATGTGTGTTATGCGTACCCGATTTCCTATGTTTTTTATCTTTCATCAACAATTAGGATTCTTCTTAGGAACATAGGAACAGAACGCCATCAACGCTTGATTTTGGGGGAAATCCCTCTGTGCCTTACTACCGTGCCGATATGGAAGCAAGGCAACAAAGGAACGTTCCTGTCTGCTCATGGCTGTTCCTGAGAGCAGCGGACAAAGGTCTTCTGGGGGCCATAAAGAGGGAATCTGGTCTTTCCGCTCTTTAGACCCTTTATCGGCTCCCAGCCGCCGAGCTTCATCAGAATGGACTCGACTTCATAGGAGTCAGACCGTTTCAGGTTCGGTCGCTCTTTGCCGAAGCACTCACACCAGATTTCCATGATGCACACCTTCTCCCGGCGCACAGTGCCAGCAGTGGGGGAACCGTCAAACTCGCTACCGCCGAGGAAGCTCCTGCGCTGGAACAGATCCATCTTGTCCCAATTTTCCGGCAGCAGGGTTTCAAGGTAGTCGGAGATAACACCTTCACGGTCATCCGACTCCATAGCGTCCTGCTGAATAACATATGCGTCTGCCGCCAGCCGGCCTTTCAGATACAGTTCCTCCCCAGCCTGATAGCGCACGATCGCCTCGGCCCAGACCTGGTCGACCTCTCGCAGCTCCCAAGGATGATGCTTCCCATGCCCGGATACATGGACAGGCCAAAATCGGCGGTTGCCTGTGATATCCCGCAGGAAGCCACCCTCCGAGTTGGTGCTGCCAACGATGATGCAGGAGCGGGGATGGCTCTCCACGACTACACCATAGGACTGCCGGAACTTATCGTCCGTCCGGCTGACAAAGGATTTCACGGTCTCCACATCGACCTTACGGATGCCGGCCAACTCGCCCAGCTCCAGTATCCAATAGCCCTGCAGTTTTTCTGCGGCGGTCTTATCCTTCATGTCCGATATGGACAGGCTGTCTGAATACCACTCCTTCCCCAGCAGGGCAAACAGTGTTGACTTGCCGATACCCTGCGGCCCATTCAGCACCAGGATGGAGTCGAACTTGATGCCAGGTTCATATACACGCGCTACTGCTGCAGTCAGCGTTTTTCTGGTGACGGCGCGGACGTAGGGGGAATCATCGGCACCGAGGTAGTCGATGAGCAGAGTGTCCAGCCGCTCGATGCCGTCCCAATGCAGGGTGTCAAAATATTCCTTGATGGGGTGATAGAGCCGCTCCGCAGACACCACTGCGAGAAGAGCGTCTTTGAACTTGGTGGGTGACCAGATGCCATAGACCCGCTCAAAGTACAGCTTGGCACAGGAGATATCTGTATCACCCCAACCGGGCTTCACCTGTTTCCAGGGCAGCTCACCCGTAACGTCCACCATGCATTTGAACTCGTTGTACACGATATTTTGCAGATGGGGGTCATACCGCAGGATAGCCGCGATATTGGAGAGGGTGTCTTTTACGTTGCCCTGCTTGTCCAGTTCCAGTACGGTCTGCCAGTCATCGCCATCCAGCTGGTCATCGAATTCCGTCTGCGCCGCTTGCACACGTTCCTGCGCCAGCTGTACTTTCACCCGGCTGTCCTGTACAGCAAACTCCTGCATGGCCTTGAAGGACGGGAGCTTCGCAGGGTCTGTATCCTCATCTGATTTGGCATCCAGCGCACCGAATTTGTGTATACGAACGGCATCAAAGGCATTCATCAGCTTGCCGCAAGCAGGGTCAGTCGCATGGTGGCTGTAGGCAAATCTGTCCTCGTAGATAACTACGCCGGCCTGTGAGTCCGCAGGAATATAGTCGTATCGACCGGACATGGCGCTGTGCTTATAGACATCCTGCAGGAACAGGTCGATGGCTTCTGTAATGCTATAGGTGCGGCAGAATGCGCCCACCATTCCCGGCTTCTCCAGCGGGTCGGCCTGCTTCTTGATATCTCGGCTGACAATGGTCTGCTGCCGTTTGGATGCAGGCCACTCCGCTGTGTTATGCCAGTCTTGGTATCTGGCAAGGACAGCATCGGGGTCGAGCAGCTCTCCGCTGATCTCCCGGAAGACGAACTCTCCGTCTGCAGAGGTGGAGGGCCAATACATCAGGCGGCTTGGCTCATAGGTGGTATCATCGAAAAGCTCGATGCCAATATCCTCCGCCACCTTCCTGGCAACAGCGCAGTATTCGTCCGGGGTCACCTCACGGGCAAGGGGGATGATGAGCCGGAGCCGAGGCTTTTCCGGTGTGTGCTTATGCGTAGAGTACACATAGCACTGGAAGGAAAAGAACATCTCGATTTGGTCGATGATATCTGGGGTGGCGTAGTCCATGTCGAGGGAGAGGCCGGAGCGGGTCAGAACGCAGTCCTTCTTTCTGCGACCGCCCTTCAGGGTGCCGAGGACAAATCCCCCCACGTCCTTGATATCGTCCTGCTTTGCCTTGCCGAGCTTACGATACTGCTCGACCGTTTCTGCTGTACGTCTGGTCTGGGAGATGCGGTCACGGAACTCAGTAAGCTCCATATCCACAGCGTTCCATTCCTTATCCATCCGTGAATTGCCAATACTGAGTCTCATCTCGTTTTCCCCTCCCGATATTCAAATATCTGAATGTTCCGGTTCAGACGGTCTTTCAGACGGACAGCCTCTTTATATTGGGCAGTCAGGTGTTTTCGCTCGGCTGTATCTGTGCAGGACTCGATACGGCTCCACAGCGCCTGAGCCTGCGACTTATACCGCTTCTCCTTATCCGTCAGGAAACGGAGCAGCTTGTCCTTGTCCTCCTGTGAGCAATACTGGCAGATGAGCTTGAACACCTTTTTTGCCCGGTCGACCGTGCAGGGGAAGAACCTGTCCACACGGATGTCCATATGACCGGTAGGGTAAACGATGTGCAGCGTCTTTTCTTCCTGCTCCACGTGCTGTACGGCATAGTGCGCCGTAGGGTCTGGATAGCCCGAACTGTTGTAGTAGCTGATTCCCATATGCTTTCGACCTCCTCAGTCTTTTTTGTAAAATGAACACTCGTAGCCGTCTGCCCGGAGGGGAAGACCAGCAGCCCAGTCCGGTGCAATCGACATGATTCGACAAATCTCGTCAACACTCGACAGTCCCTCTGGCACCTCCAGCACGGCTTCATCATGGATGTGCATCACGATATCAAAGCCAGCATTACGCAGCCGGAGCATCGCCAGCGCCAAGAGGTCACGAGCGGTGGCCTGTACGATATTCTCTGTCAGCTTGGGGCCATAGGTTTCGATACGCATCCACTTCTTGCTTTCCCCAACACCCTCATAAGAAAGGCTGTCTCTGCCGTATCGGTTTTGCGTGATACGGGGTTTGATGTAGGACAGCTTTCTGCCAGAGGGCAACGTGATGAACAGGATGCCAGAGCGGTATACAAAGCGAAGTCTGCCGAATGAGACATCGGTCTTTTCCCGGACAGCCTTCATTGCGGCGGCATCCACATCCCACCAGAACTTTGTGATGTGTGGGTTGGAGCCACGCCACTGGCTGACCAGCGGCTGAAGCTCTTCTTCCTTAAGCCCCATATCCAGTGCGCCCATTGCGGTCAGCGCTCCGACTGCGCCGCCATAGCCCAAAGCAAGCTCGGCGATCTTGCCTTTCTGCCTGAGATGGCCGTTTACACCGTGCTTGACGACCGGCACTCCAAACATCTGAGATGCGCTGGCGCAGTAGATATCGCCGCCTTCCGCAAAGGTATCCAACCGCCACTGTTCTCCGGAGAACCAGGCCAGCACTCTCGCTTCAATAGCAGAGAAGTCCGCCACGATGAATCGGCAGCCAGGTTTGGGAATAAAGGCTGTGCGTATCAGCTCGGACAGCACCCCCGGTGTGGAATCAAACAGCAAATCCAAATCCTCGAATTGCTGATTCTTTACCAGCGTCCGTGCAAGCTCCAAGTCAGGGATATGGTTCTGCGGCAGGTTCTGGACCTGCACCAATCTGCCAGCCCAGCGACCGGTGCGGTTGGCGCCGTAAAATTGCAGCAGACCGTGTACCCGTCCATCTGAGCAGACGGACCGCTCGATGGCTTCATACTTCTTTACGCTGGTCTTTGCCATCAGGAGCCGGAGCTTCAGCACCTCCAGCACCTCGCCATCTGTTTCTGCCATCAGACTTTTGACCGATTTCTTGTCCAGGCTCCCTGCCTCTACACCGTGGTCGGCAAGCCAGCCTTTTATCTGTGCTGGGGAATTGGGATTGGACAGGCCGGTCAGTTCATAGGCCCTGGCGGTCACCTGATCACGGTACTGGTTATCGCAGCGGACTGCGCTGGCTACCAGCTGGCGGTCTACCAGGATGCCACGGTCGTTGATTTCCTGGTCCATGCGGTAAAACTCCTGCTCGGACTCCGGGGTGGGGTAGTTCCGCAGCTTTTGCCGTATCTCGCGCTCGGCATCCACATCTCGGATACAGTATGTTTTGAACCGCTCCCACTTTTCCGGCTCCTGCTCCGGCAGATTGCGTGTCCTCCCGCCATTGGCCTTGGTGGGCTTACAGGGCATTGAGAAGAACCGCACCAGGTCGGCGCCCTCTTTCAGCTTTTTGCGCTGTATGTTCAGTACCTCACCTACGCTGTCCAGGGACAACGGGAGCGCCAGCATAGCAGACTGCACAGCGGTACACTGCCAGCCTTCCGGCCCCAGCCGATGACCGAGGTAGCGAGAGATACAGGTGCGCTCGAACTGAGCGTTGAAAGCTGCCTTGATGACTGTTGTATCCTCCAGTGCTGCCAGCACTCGCTCCGGCAGCATTTCGCCACAGGCGATGTCTATGATTTGGGTCGGCTCATCATCAAAGGCATAGGCGAACAGGAGTATCTCAAAATTGGGGCTGTCCGAATATGCATACACGCCGCATTTTGTCAGATCCACATCTGAGAATGTTTCGATATCTATTGCCAAGAGGCTCATCGTCTGCTCCTTTCCAAGTGATAGGATTTTATGTACGGGAGCAGGATGGCGGAGAGCCGCCACCCCGCTCGTGGGGGAAAATCAGGACAGGAAGTCCTCGTCCTCCTCCGTCTGGAAGTCATCGGATGCGCTGGCACGGCCACCGAGGGACTCACCATCACGGAGCTTCTGGATGTTCCCCAAGCCGGCGGCGATGCCACGATTGCCGTTGGAGTTGTATCCGTAGAATGTCACGCTGATCTTGCCGTAGCAGCCGGAATACACCTCGCCCTGGTCGATGATGGGCTGTACATGAGCATCGACCACCTGCGGCGCCTGACGGCTATTGGCATTGAAGAAGTAGCTGTTGGCATAGGCGGCATCGTCCGGGCGGTCGATATCGCCGTCCCTCAGAGGCAGCTTCAGGTTAGCGGGGACCTTGCCGCCCCACTTGGAGAGGGAGTCCTTCTTGGCCTGCTCGATGGCGGCCTTGATAGCGTTGATGGTCTTGGTGTCGCTC
>JAJQHY010000075.1 GCA_021199495.1 Lachnospiraceae bacterium
AAAGTAGGACAACTAAAAACCTAAAATGTCCTTGACAAGGGGTACAATTCAATATGCACTCATTAACTTTTCAATCTTATCATAAATCCTAAAAACTCACAACCAATTTCTTAATTTTCCTCCTCTTTCCCTGATTTCCTTGATTTTCAGGATTTCATATGCTATCATGAGCAAAAGACGCTCATGATCCAATTCGCCGGTCTCCGTTTCACTACGGTCCACGCTAAGCGGATGTCCCCCGGACATCCAGCGCCGCCGGACGTGCGAGCACGCCCTTCTCACTTGCGCTCATTTTATCATGGACTTCGTTAATGAAAAAGCATATACAGGGGAATTATGTACAGAAAATCTTTAATTTTAATTTTATCATTGATATGCGCCGCTCTTCTGGGCGGCTGCGCCACCGCTGACAGTGTGAAGGTCGCCAGCTTCGAAGCGCAGATCAGCACCATTGTAGACAGTATCGAGGAAATCAATGACAATATGAACGCAGTGGACACGGAATCAAGTTCAGCGGACAAAGAAATACTCGCTTATATGAAGGATCTCTCCGCTGCAATTGATAAGCTTGCAGCTGTGGAAGTGCCTTCCAACGATTACCAGTACGTCAATGATCTGGCTTTAGAGGCACAGGAATATATGGCTGAAGCGCTTACCCTGTACACCCAGATTTTCTCAACCGGAGCGGAATATGATCCGGACGTTGCCGAAACAGCCTTTGCGTATTATGAAAAGGCATGCCGCCGCGTCAGTGTCATTGTATCCCTGCTGCACGGCAACACGCCTTCCGATGTAGAAATTACATATGAATAAAGCTGTTGACAAATCATTTACAGCACAAATTTTCTGATTGCATAAGCAACGCCGTTTTCGTTGTTGCTTTTTGTGATATAATCCACAGCCTTCAGCACATCAGGCTCTGAATTGGCCATTCCAACACTGAACCCCGCTTTTACGAGCATATCATAATCATTTCCGCTGTCCCCGATGGCCATGGTCTGTTCCTGCTTCAGACCGAGGCGGTCAGCAAGCCACAGAAGCGCCGCGCCCTTGGTGGCAGTCGATTTTGTCAGCTCCAGATTTCCAACTCCTCCTGAAACGGCTACCATGTCGTCAAACTGTGCGCACCAGGCAGCAGCCTCTTCTTTGTAATAAGGTGCCCCGCCCGGCTCTTTTAAAAAATTCACCGTCACCTTGTCCGGTTCCATTTTATGGTTTCGGATATACGCAAGGATATCCGGAACCTCCTCTCTGCTTGTGCGAAAATACTGTTTAAAGGAATTAGCCGCAATGATTCCGTCAATCAGCGGCGACTTGGATGCATCTATGTACGCATGACCGTCAATCAGTACATCGCAGAGCACCGGCATCGGCATCAGGCCGGCAATCAGCTCTGTCACACGATTCCTGGGCATGGGATCATGATACATACAAATATGTTCCTTCAGGTCATAAACGGAAGCGCCGCTGGTACAGATGGCATACCGCAGGCCCTTCAGTTTTAAAGCCTCCGCGGGAATCCCATTATATGGTCTTCCCGTCGCAATCACTACCTGCACGCCCTTTGAGAGAGCCTCCTCGCAGGCAAGCCTGTTTTCCTCCGGCAGGCGCTTCTGTGAATCAAATAAAGTTTCATCCAGGTCAACTGCGACGAGTCTGATATCCATGTTGTTATATTTCCCTGTCTCTGTCATTCTGTATTTATTCTCCTGTGTTCTGTAATCACTCAGATGCAGCATAACCAAATCTTGGAATCCAGACCGCAAAGTCCGCAATGCCCATACATATCCGGCAATTGTAATTTAACCCGTCAGTTGTAACATCACCTTTCTGGTACTGCGTGACAACCTCAACTTTCAAATCAGAATCTCCCTGCTGTGCACCGGAAGGAAACTGCATGGTCAGAGTCGTGCGGTTCACGGCACTGATGTCCAGTTTTACTGTGTCAATCGCCCGATCGGTATAATAATAAACCAGATCGTCATAGTCAGCAGCTCCATTCAGAGTCGCGCTGTTGAAAATACCGCTTACCGGACTATCGCTGCCATACCAGTCCACAAATTCCAACAACAGGTCATAACCCGTATATCCATTTAAACCATCAATTTCATCCATAAATTCATCCAGTGCCTCTTCGTAAGCCCATCCGTATATAGCGGAAAAAATATCCAGATCATAAGCTTTGTTATTACACGCATCTGATGAATCGCCGTAACAGATGGAAAGAAAATACAGAGCTCCCGTCTGGGAATCGACCAGAAGCCTGTACAGCCTGTTGAATTCACTATCGCCGCCATGCTGCAGCAATGTGATGCAGGTAACCAGGAACATAATATTGCTCGCGTCGTCCAGGCTGCAGATCACATACTGCGTATTGGCCTGGCTTAAAATACTGCCTTCAATCATCCCATAGCTCAGCTCATCATAATGGAAGGCGGTCTGAAGCAGCGAAAGGACCTCGCCCGTATTCAGGGTACTGTCCAGCTCAACGACCTGATATTCGGCACCTTTTTCCCTGTTCGACAGATAAGTGGACATACGCTCCGCGTCATCCTCTATGTAGTTGTTCGTCAGAACACCGGAGACAGTAAGCTCCTGATTCTCCGCGTATACCGCCTGACTGCCGATTCTGTCCTGCACGGCAAACAGAAAAACCGGAGCTGAGAGAACCAGAAGGAGCATACAGACGATAAAAAGAATATACGCAAGCCGATTGCACATCCCATCACCCCACCGACGGCTTCCAATAATAGAATTCCGGAAGAAGAAAAGCCATATCCTCCAGTCCGATGCACAGATTACACTGATATGGACCGAAATCGCTGTCTTCCTGGAAATAAGAAACCCATTTATTAAACTGTGTCGTAAACGTCACTGTCACATAAGAGTCCCCATCAGAGGTGTATACCGCAGTGCTGATCGGAAATGTTGTGGCCTCTTTATAAACTGTAAACTCCACGCCTGTAAGATATCCTGAATCCCCAGTCAAATCTGCGAAACCCTCAACTGCGGTAAAAGTACTGTCACTTCTGGCTTCCACACAGGAAACATCCCCGGTCATATGATCCAGAAACGGAGACAGGCACAATCCAATCAGCTCTGAACAGGAAAGATACAGATCCGATATATTCGTATAAAGAAGCTCCTGATAGGATGCCACAGCCCATCCGGCATCATCTGAAAATATCCCGCTGTATTGATTATAATTATCGGCATCTTCATATAAATTCCAGGCATAATAAATACCCATAAAATAAAGCATACCGGTCTGAGAATCCACCAGAATTCTGAGGGTATCATAGCTGGAACTGCCTCTGTACATCTGAATGGTAATCAACGTAAGCAGGAATATAATATCTGTGTGATCCTCTGTATTATAAACGGCATACTGCGTATGAGAAACAGAGGTGATCCCCATCCTGATGAACGAGTAATCGGCCTCCTGATACAGGAAAGTTTTCAAAAGAAGTGCTGAAAGCTCCTCATCGCTCAAGGTGCTGTCCAGCTCCATTACCGCATACTCCACCCCCTGGGACTGATGATACAGCCAGGTCGTATACCGCTCCCCGTCATCCTCTATATAATTATTCGTCAGGATGTCGGAAACCGTAATATCCTGATTCTCCGCATACAGTGTCTGATTATCAATCCGATCTTTCAGTGAAAAAAGAAAAACAGGAGCCATGAGAGCCAGAAGGATAATACACACGATGAAAAACAGATATTTAAGCCTCTGGCGCATAGTCCTCCCTCATCTTTCTTTTAAGCTCCTCTGCTGGCGGGAAAGAAAGCCGGATGGCGGTTCCTTCCCCGACATTACTCACAATTTTCAGAGTGCCCTGATGCAGATCAATGATCTTCTGACACAATGCAAGACCGATACCGGCGCCGCCTTGTTTCCTGGCACGGGATTTATCCACCATGTAAAAAGCTTCGGTCACGCGGCCGATTTCCTCCTGTGGAATTCCCCGGCCATTATCTACTACCGTGATCTCATAACCGCCGTCAGCGCTCTTTTTGCCCCGAAGAACTACAAAGCCATTTTCCTCCACCGCCTTATTGGCATTGGAAATCAGATTATATAACAATGAAAGCAGTAAATCCTCATCGCCCCAGATCGTTCCGCGCTCAAAGACAGCCTTACCCTGTATGCCTGCCTCTTTCCAGACAGGACGCATCGTGACACGGATATTTTCCTCGAGATTTTTGGTATCAATCACGCGGCCGATTAAGGGCTGACGCTCTACATTCGTCAGCTCCATCAGCTTATAAGAAAGGCTCTCCAGGCGCTTACCCTGGGAATAGATATAATAATAAGCCTCTCTCTGTTCTGCCTCGGAAAGGGGAACCGTATTGAGCATATCCGCGTAGCCGATGATGGAGGCTAACGGTGTCTTGAGCTCATGTGCAAACGCGTTGGTAAAGTCCTCCTTCTGCTTCGCTTCCAGCTCCTTTTGCTTTGCAGCCTCTTCCTTTTCCCGGATATAGTTTAGCAGAGTATCCGCCATCTTGTCAAATGTCTGCGCCAGCTCCCCGATTTCGTCCGATGACCGGTAATGGCTGCGCTTTTCATAATCTCCTCCGGCAATCTGATTGGCAACCCTGTTAAGCCGCCTGATCGGCCGGGTAATCACACGGGACAGAACAGCCACTATGCATGCGCTGACACTCAAAAGAACCAGTACGGCAAACCAGTACTGGCGGATATAGTAAGTTCTCTCTGCATAAGTTTCGGAAATGTCCTGATAGATTCCAAGCACCATCTGCGCGGAATCATTTTCGTAAGAAATGATCCGGACCAGCACATACTGTCCGTCTGCGATTTTCTGAATGCTGTAGACACTGTTATGCGTCTCATCAATGTTTTCCGACATCTGTATAATACAGGTCAGCAGTGTTGAATCATCATAAAGCAGATTCTGCGGATCGCCGCCCGTTAATATCTCCCCGTTCCAGATGATATAATATCCGAGGGTTTCACTGTCCATGCTGGAGGAAAGTGAATCTAACGCCGCCTGTACCGCGTAATCGGAGCCATAGGCTTCATATGTCTGATAAGTGATATCAAAAAAATACTGCAGCATCTGCAACTGCTGCAGCGCCTGTTCCTTCTCCTTGTCCATCAGACGATTGAAATTGGAATTGAGCATCCAGAGGCCAAAGAGAGAAAACGCGAAAGCGAGAAGAGAAAGCATGGATAAAAACAGCTTATCTGCAAATTTCATGGGATACTGTCCTCTCCCTCCAGGCGATAACCGACTTTGTAAATCGTAGAGATTTCCCTGTCCCAGTTCAGCTTTCTTTTCAGGCGCTGAATATGAATATCCACGGTTCTCCCCATACTTTCACTGTCGCCGCCCCATACCTTCTCATATATCTTGTCCCGGTAAAGCGCGATGCCGCGGTTCTGCGCCAGAAGCAGCAGCAAATCAAATTCCTTCATGGTCAGCCTGATCAGCTCACCATCTCTCTCCACTATACGGGAAACCGTATCAATCGAGATATCAAAAACACGCAGAACGGTATCCATTTTGTGGTATCGCCGCAGCACGACCTCCACTCTGGCTAACAACTCGGCAATCTCAAACGGCTTGGTCAGATAATCCTCCGCACCCAGCTTCAGCCCCTTCACCTTCTGCTCGGTGCTTCCCAGCGCGGTCAGAAAAATAACCGGAACCTCCAGGCGGGCCGCATATCCCATCAGCTCATAGCCGTCAATCTTCGGCAGCATGATATCCAGCAGCACCAGGTCGAAAGCTTCCTTCTCCAGAAGATTGGCGGCCTCCTCCCCATCCGCGGCCCAGACACAGCTGTATCCGGCCTTTGTCAAATTCATTCTGATCAGATTGGCGATAGGCTCCTCATCCTCCGCCACTAAAATTCTGTACATTCCCCTCACTCCTGCGATATTGCGAAAACAATGCCCTCCGCAATGGCCTGCGCCAGCTGCGTCTGATAAGAATCAGATGTCAGATTCGCAAGCTCCGTTGGGCTGGACATATAGCCCATCTCAACCAAAACAGCCGTCATGGCCGTATTCCGTAAAACAGACAGATCGTTGTCCTCATATTTTCTCACATTGATCTCTGTATTCTCGTCCATGTATGCCGTGATGGCGGCTGCAAACACTTCTCCATCCTCCATACCCGGATAATAATAACACTCCAGGCCGCTGATGCTTGCATCATCATCATAGGAGTTGCAGTGCAGACTGACAAAATAATCCGCCTCCGCTTCGTTGGCGATTTCTGCCCGATCCGTGAGGGAGAGATATTCGTCCTCCGTTCTGGTCATCACTACCGTCGCGCCGTACCTCTCAAGGAAGTCTGCTACCTTTTCGGCAACCGCAAGATTGATATCACACTCCCAGATGGACCCGCTCATACAGCCCGGATCTTCTCCGCCATGTCCCGGATCCACCACGATCGTATAACCGGTCAGATCCACATCTGTCAGATTCAGTACAATCTCTTCGCTCTCAGAAACATTGATTTCCTCAATCAGACTGACATTCGTAATCTTCTGGGCCTCTACCGTCTGATCATCACCGGAGGATCCAAAAACGCGAAGCAAATGAAAGGCTGCCGCAAATACGACTATAAATAAAGATATGTATACAACATCCCTCCATATACGGCGCAGCAGCCTCTTTTTACGCCTTCGTTTCTGATTGATTGTATTTTTAGCGCCGGCAGTTCTTCTGACATTTCTGCCGGCCGCACGGTTTGCACTTAAGTCGCCTTCCCCGATAATGGTAAGAGAGCCTCCGCTTCTGTCGTTTGCCCTGCGGTTAATGCTTCGGTTATGACTGCTTCCTCTGTTTGTGCCTGTTCTGTTATTCTGCATAGCTGTAATTCTCTGTAACCCCCCTGTCACTGCTGCCTGTGAGATCCCGACTGCTGAAAAATCATCCGTGCATAACAATGATAGGAATGCAATCTGATTTTTCACTGCCAGATAAGAGTATAAACCGGTTTTGTAAACAAGTTGTAACAAAAAACGCAAAAATATTTGAAAATCGCAATCTTCTTTTCAGATATACGCCGCACGCTTCTTGTCAATCCCAAAAGATTGCAGTATAATCAGAATGTCTCCCGGTTCTAAGCAGGAGTGTGGACTGATTGTCTGCATCGGAGGTGTCCAGTCTCACACTTATTCTTGCGCTGTGAACACGCTCCGGCCGGGGGAATTCCATGACGAAAAGAGGCGGCTTCGCATTCTCCCTGTCGGGAAGTACGCAGCCGCTTTTTATTTTGTCCGGTTACAAGCCCTTATTGTCTGCGAATCACATGATCCCTGTCCTTAAAAATATGATCGGCAGGAATGAAGCCGCGCACGCAGCTGACCGGATAGACCTGTCCTCTTCTCCCGATCACGGTTCCCGGGTTTAAAACGCTGTTGCAGCCGACCTCCACCTCATCGCCGAGCATGGCACCAACCTTTTTTAACCCTGTAGGAAACTGCTCCCTCTCACCATGAATGACCACCAGCGTCTTATCACTTTTAACATTGGAGGTGATACTGCCGGCGCCCATATGTGCCTTATAACCCAGGATACTGTCGCCCACATAATTATAATGCGGCACCTGAACCCCGTTAAATAACACCACATTTTTCAGCTCTGTGGAATTGCCGACGACCGCGCCCTTCCCCACAATGGCGTTGCCGCGAATGAAGGCACAGTGGCGGATCTCCGCCTCCTCATCGATAATGCAGGGGCCGGTGATACTGGCAGTAATGGCAACCTTCGCGGTTCTGGCCACCCAGACATCGTCTCCCTGCTTAAAATATCTGTCTTCCGGAAGTGTTTCACCCAGTTCCAATATAAATGCATGGATTTTCGGCAGGACTTCCCAGGGATATTCCGCGCCCTCAAACAGCTCTGCCGCGATGGTCTGCGTCAGGTCATATAATTCTGTAATTTTACATTCTTCCATTTCTGTCAGCCTTTCTGATAAACAATCGGCGCCTTTCATTCCAACTGCCTGCCAAAGTCACAAAATACGTCTCTCTGAAAACAACATACGTTTAATAAGTCTGCAGATCACCTGTTCTTTTTCCGTACAGAAGAACTTTTTTTCGCACCATCGGCAGTTTTATAATAAGGCTCTGCAGCTTTAAATTTTTCATACACCTGCGTCTGATTATTCAGCTGCCTGGCATATACCGTATAGCGCGTCACAAAACCAGACAGTTTGGACATATATTCCTCATAGCTGATCTGTCCCTCGGCCACTCCGGTCAGACCCTTTTCCCAGCTGGCTGTCAGGGCCGGTTCCAGCATCCGCTTCATAGAACAGTCCACCACGTCATAAATCAGCTCGCCAAGCTGTGTCGGTGATAAAATCTGCGTCTTTTTATTCAGATTCAGGTACTCATTTTTTACCAGCTTGTTTAAAATTTCCGCGCGGGTGGCACTGGTACCGATACCGCTGCCCTTGATCTGTTCCCGCAGACTCTCGTCCTCGATCAGCTGCCCGGCGTTCTCCATTGCCAGGATCATACTGCCGGAATTATAGCGCTTGGGAGGCGAGGTTTCACCGGTCTTGATTACGATATCAGAAAGTGGCATGGTCTGACCCTTCTTCAGTTTCTGCAGTTCCTGTAAAAGTGCCGTATCGCATGCAGTCTCCGCCTGTATGGCGTCTGCCTGATTCTGGTCAGCATCGTCTTTTTTACTACTTAGTCCGGCGTCTTCAGGTATTTGATTTTGATTAGTTCTGCTTTCTTCCCGATCCTTGAAAAAGCTGTACTTCATCACCTTCAGGTAGCCTTCGTCGACCAGCGTCCTGAAGGAAGAGAAAAACTGCTCCGCGCCAATGCCTGTGGTAAGTGAAATCTTCTGATAGACTGCAGCCGGATAAAAAATCGCCAGGAACCGGCGGACAATCACCTCATAGACCTTCTGCGCAGCAGCATTTACACTGTTCAAGGCACTGAGTCCCTGCCCGGTAGGGATGATCGCATAGTGATCTGTGATCTTTTTATCATCCACATAGCGGGTGCGGGATAAATTCTGATATGCTTTACTGTTCAGAATCTGCTCCGCATACTCCCTGGCAAGCCCATAAGACCGCAGACCGTTTAAATTGCGGGTTATTTCTTTTGCAACCGCAGTGGAGAGTACTCTTGCGTCCGTCCTGGGGTAGGTCACAAGTTTTTTCTCATACAGCTCCTGGACAATCTTCAGCGTATCGGCTGGACTGATCTTGAAAAAGCGGGAGCAGTCATTCTGCAGCTCAGCCAGGTTATATAACAGAGGTGGATTTTTATTTTCCTTCTTTTTCTCAACAGAAAGGAGCGTGACATGACCCTGTGCCTGCTGCAGCAGCTCTGCAGTGAAGGCTCTGGCCGTTTTTTCGTCCTTGAAGCCGTTTTCCTTATATAAAGAAGGCGACTGAAAATATCGGCTGCCTTCCACAGCTCTCCATTCACCCTCGATGGAGCGCCCGCTGACCTGAAACTGGTCGATCAGACGGTAAAACGACGTCTTCTGAAAAGAACGAATCTCACGTTCTCTGTTCACCACCATGCCGAGGACACAGGTCATAACGCGGCCGACACTGATCACGCCCTTCTGCGTGCCCAGATATTGCTTCAGCAGATCCCCGTATTTCAGCGTCAGGACGCGTGAAAAGTTAATGCCCATCAGATAGTCCTCGATAGCTCTCAGATAGGCAGCCTGCGCCAGATTATCGTAAGCGGAAATATCCTTCGCTTCCCGGATTCCCCGCAGGATTTCCTCCTCCGTCTGAGAATCGATCCAGACTCTTTTCTGCTCCTTGCCCGTTACGTTTGCTTCCTGTGCGACCAGACGGTAGATGTATTCCCCCTCCCGCCCGGAGTCCGTACAGACATAGATGGTGTCTACATCCTTCCGCTTCAGAATCCCGGCTACGATCTGAAACTGACCCTTCACACTGTCAATCACCTGGTAGCGGTATTTCTCCGGAATAAACGGCAGCGTATCCAGCGACCAGCGCTTATATTTTGCGTCATACGCCTCCGGATAACTCATGGTCACCAGGTGCCCGACGCACCAGGTGACCACGTAATGTTCGCTCTCCATATAACCGCTGCCCTGCTTCATCTGCTCTTTTAAGGCTTTGGCAAATTCTCTCGCCACACTGGGCTTTTCCGCGATAAAAACTTTTTTTGCCATATTTTATTTCTTAGAGATATAATGATTAAAACGACAAAAGGGTATGATACCATGGATTGCTTCGCAAAAAACGCTCTCGCAATCCA
>JAJQHY010000026.1 GCA_021199495.1 Lachnospiraceae bacterium
AATACGCTGGTTTGCGGGATTTTCATTTTCTCCAACTGTCAAAAACAGGAATACTCCTTTTTCCGGCGGCCGTCAACAGAATAATCCGTATTTTGTCAAAAAAATGAAAAAATTTGAAGTTTCGGCCGCAGGAAAATATCTGACGCGGCGAGCCCCCACTCCCAAAAAGGGACTGCCCCATATAGCGGCAGTCCCTTTATCAGCTCAGATATTCAATTGTGCGGTAAAGCCATAAAAGCCTAAGTCTACTCCACCACGGTCACGGAGGTGATGTGCGGGTTCACACCCTCATACCAGTACAGGAAGCCCTCCATGTCAATCACGGAGCCAACCTCCAGCTCGGTTACTGCCTGATATACCTCGGTGCTCTCATCGCACAGATAAGACTCAACAGTAAAGGTATAGGTCTCGCCGTTCACGGATACGTTGAAATACAGGTCACAGTTACTGCCGGCCTCGCCGGAACCATCCCAATTGTACAGGAAAGCAACCTCATTACCATTGGCATCTGTGGAAGGCTCCACAGTCATGCCGGTGAAGGATACATACTGATTCTGATAATCAATCAGGCTGTCATCCGCCAGCAGGTCAGTCACATCCAGAGGCTCCGCAACGTAAGTGTCGCCATCCACCGCGAATTCAAAAAACGCATCGATAATCTCCACTTCTCCGGCCCACTCGGACTTGTATCCGGTTACCACAATTTTTGTCCCTGGCACCAGAAGCTCCGCGTCCTCCTCAGAGCAGGTCATATTATACAGGAAATATGCGCCGTCCTCATCCTGGGTGTATACCGTGATCGTGCCATCCCACCAGGACTGGGTCGCCTGCACGTAAGTACATACGCTGACCTCTGTGTCAAGATCAGCTGCCACATATTCCTCATAGGTCAGAACCGGTACCTCCGCGTCCAGATCCACTGTGGCGTTCTCCTCCTCAGAGGACTGTTCCTCCTCAGATGAAGTTTCTTCTGTCTCCTCGCTGCTCTCCTCCACGGTCGTATCCGCTTCCTCACTGCTGGAATCAGAAGAACTGCCGCAGGCGGCAAGCGTCAGGCTCATGGAAAGAGCCAGTGCCATTACCAACTTCTTTTTCATAATAAAATCTCCTTCCTGCTCATTTACGGCATGCATATCATGAGCAAAGGGCGCTCATGATCCAATTCGCCGCTCGTCAAATGCATGCAAGCATACACTTTCCTCGCTTGCGCTCATTACCTCATGCGTATCTATGAGCAAATGCGCTTTCAGGACAAATCATAGAATTTCTCCCCGCTTACGAACCTCATTATACCGGTTTATCACGATATTTCAATGGTGATTCTGTGAAAATTTTTTAACCCTTTCATAAAGAAAATATCCAATTATACAAATCCATGCCGCTGCCAAAGCCGCCAGAAGCGCCACTGCTGTGGAGGGCAGCGGTCCCAGCTCCACCTTCCCGTCCACAGTGGAAATCTGATCCAAACGATAGAGGGAGGTGATATCGTCAAAAAGCTGCTCCATGTAGTCATCGTCAATGGTTTCCTTGCGCCGCGCGGATTTTGTCACATTTTCAATCAGCTGGCCGGCGGCGTCCCTTAAGGAAGCGGAGCCGTTAAATACCTCTGTGGTAAAGGTATTTTCCGTGTTATCCAGCAAAATCTGCGTGGCGGCGATTTTCACCTCATAGTAGGTATCGTTGTCCTCACCGCTGCGGGACAGATAATCCTGGTAGGCGTCAGAATTCTGCGCACTTGTCGTGACAGGCACGTAGCCTTCCGTCTCCGCATAAGCAATCTGCACCTCGTCTGAGAGCAGATACTGCACGAAAAGCCAGGACGCCAGAACCTCCTGTGAATCTTCTTTATTGAAAATACAGACCGACGGCCCCTGGGAAATCATCTGGATATTTTCCGTATCGTACTGCGGAATTGCCATCACCGCGATCTCAAAGTCCACCAGAGAGTCCTCGCTGATATCTAAAAGCGGAGCGTCCGTCCCCATCCAGGTAGAGCCCGCGGTAGAATCAATCGCGAAAATACACTGGCCGGCATTTAAAAAGTTAGCCGGGTAGCTGGAAATTTTAAACGTGGAAAAGGCTCCCGTGGAGGCATGCTCCGCAATCGTATACAGCAGCTCCTGTGTCGTGTCATTGAAAATTTCAATGCTGCCTGATGCGGTGGAATAACCCGCGTCAAGCTGTTTTAACATCTGGATCATCATATTATCCGTGGACTTGTAAATGAACGGAATCATCGTCTTCTGGCCGTTGATGACAAAATTTCCGTCCGCGTCCTTTTCCATGGCCGCCTCAGATACTTCCCAGATGAAGTCCCACGTCAGGACATCCGGCAGCGTATAGCCAAGCGCCTCCACATAGGTTTTGTTGATGTAGCAGGCCTCGGTGGAACGCATGTAAGGCAGAGCGTAATAATGCTCTCCGATCAGGCACTCCTCCAGAAATTCCGGAACAATCTCCTCCACCGAGGGAGAATCAAAGAGAACCTCACTGCCGCCCAGACCATATTTTTCATCGGTCATCAGATCATCCAAAGGCACCACCACGTTCTCACCGGTCAGGTAGGTTGCAATATGATCCGGGTAGGTGATGCAGACGTTCGGCGTGGTGCCGGTGGCAATATTGGTGATGACATCATTATAAATCGTACTGTAATCGGTATAGAGCTTCAGATTCACCGTGATATTCGGGTAAATCTCCTGGAAATCCTCGATGGCCTGTTTGTAAATAGCAGTCTGGTTTTTATTGGTGTCGTTCTTGGCCCAGAAAGTAATCTCGTAGGTGCGGGAGGTGTCAAACTCGTCCGGAAGCTCGAAGGCGGTAGTTTCTTTGGAACCATGGCAGGCGGTTAATGTAAGGCAGGTCAGCGCTGCAAGTGACAGAGCAGTCACTTTTCCGGCAATTTTCTTTCCCCGTCTCATCATTCCACTTACTCTCCCTGTTCTCCACGGCAAACGTTTCACGCCAATCTTTCCTTCTTTTTGAGAAGTTCCTGCCATGGTTGCATGACATAATTTCAGAAAAGCATGTCTCATCCCTTGGTGCCTCCTCTCGCGACCCCTGCCATAATCTGCCTTCTGAAGCAAAGGAAGAGAATGATTAACGGCGCGGATATTACCACCACCGCCGCCATCATGGCGGGGATATTTTCACGGCCGAAGCCGTTCTCACGGATCTCCTGGATACCGTTGGAAACCAGGTAGTAAGCCTCGTCGTCGGTAATCAGGCGCGGCCAGACATAGGAATTCCAGCACTCAATGATTTTTAAGATCACGATCGTGACCATGGTGGGCCTGCAGATCGGGATCAGAACCCTGCGCAGATACCGCAGGTCGGAGGTTCCGTCCACCTTGGCGGCGTAGTAAAGCTCGTCCGGCACCTGGGCAAAATTTTCCCTCAGCAAATAAATGTAAAATACACTTGTGACAGAAGGCAAAATCAGGCCGATAAATGTGTTGCGCCAGCCCAGGTTCGTGATCGTCGTGAAGTTCGTGATGACCACCAGCTCATTGGGAATCATCATCAGAGACAGAAAGAGGGTAAAGATTATATTTTTGCCCGGGAATTCGAGCCGCGCGAAAGCAAAGGCCGCCAGCGTCGTCACCACCAGCATGATGGCAGTGGTAATCAGGGTGAAAATCAGGGTATTCAGCAGATACCTTGCCAACGGCACGGTGGTGAAGGCTTCCACGTAGTTTTCCAGGGTGGGCGAACGCGCGATGAACGAGGGGATATACTCTGCGTTGTAGGAACTGTAGCTCTTGATGGAGGTCAGGATCATCCAGTAAAAGGGGAAGAGGACCATCAGCGCCCAGAAGAGCAGCAGGATGTAGGTCAGAACCTTCGTCGTATGCTGGCGCGCACGGGCGCGGCGGGTTATTTTTTCATAGTTTTCGTGATCTTCCATGGGATCTCCTTTAGAAATTCATATAGCTGTTCACGTTATCAGTCGCCTGCTCTGTTGCGACTAATTCACTGAACTGTACTGTCACCAATCAATAATACACATGCTTCTTACTGACCAGCAGGTTAATACAGGTGATGGTCAGTACAATCGCAAAGAGAATAATCGCCGCCGCGGAGGCAAAGGATGGATAGCCGCCGCTGTCGCCGTAGAGCATGTCGTAGACGTAGCCGACGATGGTGTTCATGCCGGCAGCGTTTAAATCTGTACCGAAGAGGGCCACAGCGTCGGAGTAGGCCTTGAAGGCGCCGATGAAGCCTGTGATCACCAGGTAAAAAACCATCGGCGAGATCATGGGCAGGGTAATTTTAAAGAAAATCCGGTGGGCCGGCGTGCCGTCCACGCGGGCCGCGTTGTAGTAAATCGGATCTACGCTGGCCAGCGCACTGGTCAGAATCAGGATCTTAAACGGCATGTTAACCCAGATAGTATAAAAACAGAGGACAAACATCTTCGCCCAATAGGGACCATCGATAAAGTCCACGGAGCTGCCGCCGAAAAACTGGATCAGCATGTTGACCAGACCATCAGAGTAAGCTGTCTTTTTAAATAAAATCATGAAAACCAGACCTACAGCCAGGGTGTTGGTCACGTAAGGCAGGAAATAGACGGTCTGCAGGAACTCGCGCAGCCGCGTGATGGAATTCAAAGCCACGGAAATCAAAAGCGAAAGTCCCGTGGACAGCGGCACCGTAATGATGACCAGCAGGAAGGTATTTTTCACTGCCTGCAGGAAGTAGGTATCGTGCAGAACGTAGGAATAATTATACAGGCCGAGCCCATAGTAGGTCTGGGATGCCGAGTTATACCCCTCCTCAAAGGAGTAAATAAAAACATCAATCAGGGGGTAGATCATAAACGCGGCCAGGAAGAGGAAAGCAGGCAGTAAGTAAAGCCAGGCCTTGCAGCTTTTATGTTCAAGCATTGTCATCCTCCTTTTTGCCTGCGCTCCGAGCAGGCTTTGCTGTTTCGCCAACGCGCAGGGAAGCTGCCACCATTTCGCGAAGCTCTTCGTCCGAAACTGCTGTTTTTGTGCTGCCATCCACGTCATCTTTTATGGAAAACATCTGGGGCTGCCTGCCGCCCGCCACCAGAGTAAAGGGCAGACGCTTCCCACTCTCTTTGTTAAATAAGAAGATTTTGTTCGGTTTGATAGTGAAATGCACTTCCTGCTGCCGTGTGTCTACAACGGTCTCCGCCGGAATGATGGAGCGCACCTTCGCGGCCTCACAGGCCGGATTCTCACTGATCACGCTCAGATCCCGCCCCATGACCTCCAGGCGGTCGAGTCTGCATGTGAGCGGTCCGTTATCCTGCACCACAAAGCCCTCCGGGCGCACGGCCACGGTCAGATCCTGATCGTCCACACCCTCGATCTCCATAATCGCTTCATCACCGATGTAGATACGGCTATGAGAAACTTTGCCCTGAAAGACATTGATGGGCGGCGTACCCAGGAATTTCGCCACAAAAAGATTGGCGGGATCATCGTAAACCTCCTGCGGCCGTCCGATCTGCTGGACATGGCCATCCCTCATGACCACAATCCGGTCGCAGATGCTCATGGCCTCGTCCTGGTCGTGTGTCACGAAGACTGTGGTGATGCCGGTCTGGCGCTGGATTCTGCGGATCTCCTCGCGTGTCTGTAAGCGCAGTCTGGCATCCAGGTTCGAAAGAGGTTCGTCCAATAAAAGAACACGGGGCATTTTCACTAAGGCTCTGGCGATCGCCACGCGCTGCTGCTGACCGCCGGAGAGCTCACCGGGTTTGCGGTCCATCAGGTTCTCAATCTGGACGAGCTTCGCAGCTTCCAAAGCCTTCTCTTCCATCTGGGCCTTGGTCAGCTTCTGATCGCCCTTTAAGTTTTCCAGGGGGAAGGTGATATTCTTTTTCACAGTCAGATGGGGATAAAGGGCATAATTCTGGAAGACGAGGCCCACGCCGCGGTTCTCAGGCGCCAGATCGGTAACGTCGTCCCCGCCGAAAAAGATTTTGCCGCCCGTTGGCTTTAAGAGGCCGCTGATCAGGTTCAGAGTCGTGGATTTGCCGCAGCCGGAGGGGCCAAGTAAGCCGATGAGCTCGCCGTCCGGTATTTCAAAGGTAAAATGATCGACAGCAGTCACTTCACCCGCGTTTTTTTTGCCGCGGGCGGGGAAGGTCTTGGTCAGATCCTGGAGTACGATTTTCATATGATGTCTCCTTGTCAGAGGATAGGGTTGTCATGTATTTACTGAACACATCATAAACCTATTTGGGGAACAATTCCACTGAAATTTTGAATTTTTCAGGATGTTGCTGTAGGTTCGCGGGGCAATTTCCACTACACAAAATCAAGAACTGTACAGTTTCTGCTATTGTGACTCTCTGTGCAGCAATTTTCACTACAAAAATAAAAGACCGCCTATCATTTATATGACAGGCAGTCTCTTAATTCTAGCTGAAATATACCAAATTTACCCCTTCACAGCGCCGCCGGTAACACCTTCGACGTAATACTTCTGCAGGCAGAGGAAGAGGATGGTGACCGGGATGGCGATTAAAACGCCGCCGGCGCAGAACCTCGTAAAATAGCCCTGGTAGTCGTTGGTATTGACCCAGCGGTATAAAGCCACGGCCACGTTATAGCTGTCGGAGTAACCGAACGCGATGTAGGAAGCGAAGATATAGTCGTTCCACGGAGCCATGAACGCGGTCAGTGCGGTGTAGATGATCATCGGCTTGGAAAGCGGGATAATCATGGTAAAGAAAATTCTCGCACGGGAAGCACCGTCGATTCTGGCAGCCTCGTCTAAAGACTTCGGGATGGTATCAAAGAAGCCCTTGCAGACATAGTACCCCATACCGGAGCTGGCGACACCCACCAGGATTAAACCCGGAATAGCGCCTGCCTGCGTCAGGCCGAACTGCTTCAATAAGAAATACAGGCAGATCATGGTCAGGAATCCGGGGAACATGCCTAAAACCAGGCAGATCCGCATCCAGAGGGTTCTGCCCTTAAAACGCATGCGGGAAAGCGCATAGCTCACCATCAGCACCATGCAGGTCTGGCCGATCGCCACGAAGAACGCGATGATCACGGTGTTGGAATACCATTTCAGGAACTGGCTCTCACCGGAGAACAGCCAGGTGTAGCTGTCCAGGGAAAAGGTCTTGGGAAGCAGATAATCCACCATGCCGCCGTACTCCAGAGTGAAGGAACGGAAGCTCTGCAGCACAATTCCCACAAAGGGAAGGAGCCACACGATACTGATCAGAATCAGTACAATATAGGCAGCCACATGCCCCGGTTTGACGCGGGTCTTATTCATCTCAATGCCGGCTGCTTTGGCACTCTGTTTTGCTTTATTCGCCATTATTGGAAGCCCTCCTCATCTTTAACGGATGGCAGCATGCCATAAACTGCGAGTGATATCACCGCCGTCACAACGAAGACCATAATACCGATGACAGCAGCCATGCAGTAGTTGGTATCGTTGACCGTCATCTTGTACAGCCAGGTGATCAGCAGGTCTGTGGTGCCGGCGCCGCCTGACATGGACATCGTGGTGGGGCCGCCGCCGCTGAGCAGGTAGATGATATTGAAGTTGTTCAGGTTGCCGGTGAAGCTGGTCAGCAGATACGGGCCGGTCACGAACAGCATGTAGGGCAATGTAATCTTTCTGAACATCTGGAAGGCGTTCGCGCCGTCAATTCTGGCGCTCTCATATAAGTCCTCGGGGATGTTCATCAGAATACCCGTACTGATCAGCATCAGGTAGGGAATACCAACCCAGCAGTTTAAGACGATAATCGTCACCTTCGCCCAGGTGGGATCGGTCCAGAAAGGCAATGCCTGCGAGATCACACCCCATTTGAGCAGATAGGAGTTCACCAGACCGTCAGCCGCGAACAGCTTCGATACATACAGAAGGGAGATAAACTGCGGGATCGCGATGGTCATAACCAGGATGGTTCTCCACAGCTTCTTGAATTTGATGCCCTTCATATTGATCAGAATAGCCACCGCCATGCCCAGGAAATAATTTAAGAAGGTGGCAAAGAAAGCCCAGACGATGGTCCAGCCCAGGACCTTCGCAAAGGTCGCGCCGAAGCCGTCTCCACCGAAGGAGAACAGACTGAAAAAGTTGGACAGCCCTACCCATGTGAAAAGCTTGGACGGCGCCTGATGACTGAAATTATAGTTGGTAAACGCCACGCAGATCATGAAAATGATCGGCAGAATCATAAACAGGAAAATGCCCAGCGTAGGCAGGGACAGCATGGTATAATTAAACTTGCTGTCAATGAGCTGATGCAGATCCTGGCGGACGGTCGGAACCTCTTTGCCCGCCTTCGCCGCCAGCTCTTCTCTGCGGTTCTCACTGATATTCATGCGCCATAAAGCAACCAGCAGAATCGTGAAAAGTATGCTCAGAAGACCCCATAACAGGATCAGGAAGCTGTTGTCCCCATAGACGGTAACGAAGGTTGTGGGATCCATATGGGTCTCCACGGTACCCAGTGTACCAAACTTGGCCAGATAAGACGCGCCAAAGGAAATCATATACCATATGTACAGAATCTCCAGCGCCAGAAAGGCAATGCCTCTCAGATAATACTTTCTCAAAAGCGGACCGAAGCCGAAAATGATGAAGGACACCTTCGTTTTCCAGTCGCCTTCCTTAAACGTTACGCCAATCTCTCGGATATTGGCGCCGATCGCCTGAAAAAATGCCGCAACTTTTTTCATAGTACCCCCAATTCTTTGGCGCCTCAGAGTATGCATCCTCAGAAAACGGGCTTACCCATTGTCCGGGGCCGGAGATTTTTCCATACCAGAGGCACCGTAAAGAGAATGACAGGGGAGAGATGCTGTCCCTCCCCTGTGAAAAAACATGTCTGTTTCAGATACCCTCTTACTGCGCGTAAGAAATGCACTTGGTCTCGAAATCCTCCAGAGTGGTCATCAGATCATCGTCAGAGGTGGAAGAAGTGATGTTGCCGGCGATGATATCATCGCCAAGAGCGGTCGCTAAGGTCCAGTAATCATCCGGATACTGACCCTGGCCGATGCTGTAGTTGGACTGCTCTGCCAGAGCGCTCAGCGCCACGTCAGCCTGTACAGCTTCGTCTTCCTGAGCCGCCAGGTTGGAGGGGCCCCAGCCTACTTCGTTGAATCTCTCAAGCTGGCATTCCTCGCTGGTCAGATACTGCGCCAGCTCCAGGCAGGCCTTTAACTTGGCGGCGTCTGTCTGCGGCTTCACGCCCAGGAGCTTATAGCCGCTGAAGGAGCTCAGCTGATAGGTCTCGCCGTCGGAGCCAGTAAAGCTCGGAAGTGCTGCTGCCGCGTAGTTGTCGCCGAACAGCTCCTTCGCCGCATCAGAATCCCAGGTGCCGTCCACGATCGCGCCCACATTGGTCGCGGAGCTTAAAGAAGAGCCGTTCTGGAACGCAGAGGAGGACTGCAGCTCGATGATCTCCTTTAATGCGACAAGGCCCGCATCAGATGCGTAGTCGATATTGCAGGAAGCAAAGGTGCCGTCGTCATTGGTCTCATAAGTAAGGGTGCAGCCAGTGCCGAAGAAGAACGCTACCTGATACCAGCCGGAATTGATCTCAAAGTAGAAGTTCTTGCCCGCTGCCTCGCAGTCCGCAACGATCTGCTCTAAGGAAGTGGGATCCGTCACAACGCTGCTGTCATAATACAGGAAATAGCCGTTGTCCGCACTCATCGGGAACGCGTACAGGGTGGAACCGAAGGTTGCCGCCGCTACGGAGCCTGCGCCGTTCTCTTCCTCGATGGTGGTGTCATAGCCGGTACCGGTCAGCTGCTGAACAGCGCCTGCCGAAACCAGACGGGCCAGCTGGTCCTGCGCGAAACCGAAGATATCCGCGCCGCCCTCTACGTCGGTGATCATATTGGAAGCCGCATCGCCTTCACCAACGGACTCCACAACGATGGTATATTCATAGCCGTTATCAGCCATGAACTCTTCCGCCATGGTCTGTGTCAGGCTGGTCACAGCGTCCGCTACCCAGATGGTGATCGTCTCGCCGGCACCCGTAGAAGTGGTGCTGTCACTGCTCTCACCGGAAGTACTCTCGCCGGAAGTACTGTTACTGGAAGAGCTCTCAGTTGTGCTGCTGGAACTGCCGCAGGCGGTGAGCATGGAAACAGTCATTGCGCCGGCAAGCAGTACCGCTAACAATTTCTTTTTCATTTTCTTCTCTCCTTTACAGAAAATTCTTCACAAATCTTCGGGTTTCCGACATCCGTTGTTTGTGAAATATTTGACAACTCAGATTGTCTAAGCTATTCTAACATTGTTTTTTCTATCTGTCAATGACATTTTATGTAAATTTGACAAAAATCCGGGCTAAAAAAAACTTTTGTGCATTTTTACCATTTAAAAGCACACCTGTTTCACTGATATAATTTATTTATGAGGAGGTACAGAATTCATAATGCAAACGGCAAAACAGATCAGACGTAAAATGATCCCGGCAGTATTTTCCATGGTATTGGCAGTCAGCCTGCTGATCGGATGCGGCGCGGAGCAGGAGCAGGCCGGTGTGGGCAATTCAGCAATTTCCGATATTTACGTGGAAGCCATTCCGGACTTGTCCGATGATTTTATCCGCGGCATGGACGCATCCTCCGTTCTGGCGGAGGAAAACAGCGGAGTGATCTATTACAACTTTGAAGGCGAAGAACAGGATGTGTTTCAGACGCTGGCACAGGCCGGAGTCAATTACATCCGTCTGCGGGTCTGGAATGACCCCTATGATGAGGAAGGAAACGGCTACGGCGGCGGCAACAACGATCTGGCCACAGCCTTAGAACTGGGAAAACGGGCCACCACCTGTGGTATGAAGGTTTGTATTGATTTCCATTATTCGGATTTCTGGGCGGACCCGAAGCGTCAGCACGCTCCCAAAGCCTGGGCGGACATGGATATTGATGAAAAGAGTCAGGCTCTTTATGACTTTACCATAGACAGCCTGACGCAGCTCATGGACGCCGGCGTGGATGTAGGCATGGTCCAGATCGGCAATGAGATCAACAACGGCATGTCCGGAGAAACTGAAAGTTATGCCGTCATGCAGCTTCTGGATGCCGGCAGCCGTGCGGTCCGGGAAATCTCCAGGACCTATGGGCAGGATATTCAGATTGCGGTTCATTACACCAATATTGACAATGAAGGAGAAATAGCGACCCACGCAGCGGAGCTTGCGAAGTACGGAATTGATTATGACGTGTTCGGCCTGTCCTATTATCCCTTCTGGGACGGCACCAATGAAAATATGCAGTCTGTCGCATTGATGATCCAGGAACATTACGGCAAACAGGTCATGATCGCAGAAACCTCCTACTGCTATACCCTGGAGGACGGGGACGGCACAGGAAACAGCTTCGCTGACGCCGATGATCTGGTGGAGGGATACGGCGCCACTGTGCAAAGCCAGGCGACCATGATCCGGGATGTCTGTGCCGCAGCCAATGAGGCCGGTGTGATCGGTGTGTTCTACTGGGAGGGAGTATGGATTCCCGTAGGTGACGCGGATTATGACGCCAATTTCCCCGTCTGGGAGAAATACGGCAGCGGCTGGGCCAGCAGCTACGCAGCGGATTATGATCCGGAGGACGCCGGAAAATATTACGGCGGCTGTTCCTGGGATAATCAGGCCATGTTCGACTTTGACGGATATCCGCTGGCGTCTCTGAAAGTCTTCGGATATCTGAAGGACGGCAATGAGGCCGGACCCGCCGTGGACTACATTCCGGACGTATACTATACCGGCACTGTGGGCAGCGAGCCTGCTCTTCCCGAAACCGTGCCGGTCATTTACAACAACCGCTCCCTCAATCAGGAGACAGCCGTTATCTGGAACGCGGAGCAGCTTAACTCCATTGACGCCAGTATCAACGGCTCCTATGAGATTTCCGGCGTCACTGAGGATGGTGATCCCGTCACCTGCCATGTGGAGATAACATCCATCAATCTGGTCACAAACCCCAGCTTTGAGGAATATACAGACGCCCACCATTGAAATTACTCTTGAGGAAAGCGGCTCCATCTCCTTCGGCGTACATATAAAATGCGCCGCCCAAAGCTGGGGCAGCGTGGACGACTTTACGCTGATTCAGCTTTCTGACTAGTACAGCATAAGAAGAAAAAGGCACTCCTCCGGTTTTCCCTGACCAGAGAGTGCCTCTTTTTTCTTTAACGCAGTACGCAGATCGACTGCCCCGGCATGGTGACCATGTTGTCCGTAAGCGTAATCTCCTCTTCTCCCACCGTCAGGCAGTTTTTAAGCTCCATGCCTTCCAGCGCAGTACCTGTCAGATCAATAGTGACCGCCTCCGAATCCGTATTATAAAGAATGGCGATAGTGCTTTCCTCCCAGGTTTTTAAGATGACTGCGGTATCGCCTGCCGTCAGCTCCTCCACAATCGTGATCCCGCCGCGGGCGATCTCCGGGTTCTGATTGCGCATCAACAGCGCTTCCTTATAATAAGAAAGGATGGATGTTTCGTCCGCAAGCTGCTCGTCCACAGCCGCGAAGGAAGAGGTGATGCCCTGCTCCATATTTTCCGGGCCCACGGTCATCCCGGTGATGTCCGTGTCAGACCAGTACATGGGAATGCGCTTGTTTTCATCGGACTGCCCCTTGCTCTTCATGCCGATCTCCTCACCGTAATAGACGAAGGGACTGCCGTTCATGGTCATCAGAAGGCCGCAGGCCATTTTCATGTTGCTCTCATTATTCTGCAGGTTGTTGGCCACACGAACCTGGTCATGATTGGTCAGGAAGGGCGCGTCAATATAGTCCGCGTACACCGCCGAGTAGGTTTGCTGATCTGTCAGCATGGTCGTCACGAATTTCTCCGCGGTGGCCGTGCCCATGGCTGTCTTTTCAATCACGCCGTCCACGCTGGAATTCGGGAAGTTGAAAAAGCTCGGCGTCTCGCTTAAGTAATAGGATTCGATCGTGGTGCTGCCTGCCCACACCTCGCTCACCATGTAAAAGTCCGGATTGGTCTCGCAGCAGTAGGTGTAGAGCCAGTTTAAAATACTGCGGTTTAATTCGCCGTCCGTCTCGTCAAAGTGCATGGCGGCGTCCATGCGGAAGCCATCCACGCCCAGATCCAGCCAGAAGTCCGCGATACTCTCCAGCTCCGCCTTCAGCGCCTCGCACTCCAGATTCAAGTCCGGCATTTCTGAGGAGAATTCTCCCTCATAATACCACGCCGCACCCTCTGTCGCGCCGGGAATCTCATACCAGACGCCGCTCTCCTGTGTTCTGGAAAAATGATAATACTCCACATACGGACAGACGGTCACATCCGGCTCCTCGTCCGCGCCGAGCGAAGCCAGATATTCACAGGCCGTGGTGAACCACTCATGCTGTGAGGAGGAATGATTGATCACCATATCAATAATCAGGCGGATGCCGCGGCTGTGGCACTCCTCCACCAGATTCTCAAAATCCTCCAGTGTACCGTAGACCGGATCAATGTCATAATAATCCGTCACGTCATATTTGTGATAGGAGGGCGAGGGCATGATGGGCATAAGCCAGATGCCGTTGAAGCCCATGTCCGCGATGTAGTCCAGCTTCTCTGTGACGCCGTTTAAGTCGCCGATACCGTCGCCATCGCTGTCATAAAAAGAATAAACAAAGATTTCATAATAGTTGCGATAGTTGTCATCGATGATATTTAACTCCACCGCGGTTTCGCCGCCTGCTTCCTGCGAAGCACTGTCAGACGTACCCGCGTCCGAACAGCCGCTAAAGAGCGCAGACAGAAGTGTAACCGCGAGGCATAAACTGAATATCCGCCGTTTTATGGATGTTTCTGTTGCTTTTGTTCTTTCTTTTCCTTTCCACTGTGCCGTCATAAAAATACCTCCTTCTCTCCGGAACCTGTAACAAGGATAACAAACCACACGCAGAAAGTCAACGAACAATCGGGCGGTTCGGCATGCCTGTCCGGCTCCTGCATGATTTTTTCGTGGTTTTGGACTTCATTTTCTCCCCGTTGGGAAAGCGAACCGTGAAAATAACCCTTCCATCTGCGCAGGTCACGGAAATCGCTCCCTGATGCGCCGTCACGATATTTTGGGCAATGGTCAGGCCCAGACCATAATGTCCCGTATCGCTGCGGTTTGGATCACTTCTGAAAAAGCGGGAAAAGATTTCCGCTCTGTCCGTCTCCGGTATGAAACCCGGATTGGAAATGGTCAGGACGGTTTCCGTCTTCTCACGGCTCAGCCGGATGAGGATACTGCCCTCCCCTTCACTGTGAGAGAGCGCGTTATCCATCAGGATGGAAACCAACTGACTGAGCTGACTGGAATTTCCGTAAACGGCCACATTTTCTTCTATCTGATAATCCAATTTTCTTCCCGCCTCAAACGCAACGCTTTCAAACGGGAGCACGCCGCCCAGCACCAGACGGCCAAAATCCAGCTGCTCCATCTGCGGAGTTTCCCGCTCCGTCCGCGCCAACGTAAGCAGTTCGTTTACCAGTGCAGCCATCCGGCTGCTTTCGGAACGAATATTGTCCAGCCATTTACTGCTGCCGACTTCCCTCCCTAAAAGCTCCGCGTTGGCCTCAATGACGGAGACCGGCGTTTTCAGCTCATGGCTCGCGTCGGAGATAAACTGCCGTTCACGTCGGTCGCTTTCCTCCAGAGGGCGAATGATCCAGCGGGCAAGGGCATTGGCGCACAGAAATAAAACCGCTACCATCACCACGCCCAGAAGCAGCGCATAACGAAACAGTGTGGTAAAGCTGTCCGAAGCCAGCGTATTGTCCATCAGTACGACAAGCGTATAAGTCTCTTCCTCATCAATGCAGTAGACAAAATTACCACGAGTGCCCTGACTTATGCCTTTCTGCAAAAGATACGCAGCCGTACTTAAAATCTGGTCCTCCGAATAAAGAGCGTCACTTCCCATATCTATACTGAGAGGTTGCCCATCCTGATCATACGCCACGGAATAGAAAGAAGAAAGCTGGTACCTGGCGCTGTCATGGTCCGGAATATCATCCGGCGATGGCAAGTCGCCCTGCTCCGGCAAGTCGTCCTGGTCCGGCAAATTCTCCTGGTCCGGTAATTCCTCCTGGTCTGTTGAAGCGTCCTGGTCCGACAGATCCTTCTGGTCTGTTGAAACACCCTGGTCCGGTCTGTCACCATCGCCGTCCCGTAAGACCGGCTCTGCGATCTGTCTTTCACTCGGATTTCCGTTTTCCCGATACTCCTCCACATATATCTCCAGCATATCCAGATTTTCCTGATACAGATCCCGGTAGCTGAGAAAATAAATCATCGCCAGCGTCACAATATACAACAGAAGAAACGCCGTCATCACGACCGCTACAATCTGACGTCTGGAACGCTGAAACGCACTGTTTAATCTTTTCCTACGCACTCTCCCACCTCAATTCATACCCGGCGCCGCGAACCGCCTTGATTTCCACGCGGGAACCGACAAACATGAGCTTTTTGCGGACGAAGGAAATATAGACCTCAACCTTATTATATTCCGCCTCATTGTCATAACCCCAGATTTTCACCGCAAGCTGTTCCTTGGACAAAACCCGCTTCTGATTGGCCAGCAAATATTCTAAAACCCGGCACTCCTTTTCGCTCAAATGAACACTCTGGCCGGAGGCGACACAATACAGCGTCAGGGATCTCGTATCCAGCGCCAGGTCGCCCGCGCACAGTCTGTCATCCGCCGACGGAAGCCCCCTGCGGCACAGGGCACGCACCCGCGCCATAAGCTCCCGCGGCTGAAACGGCTTTGTCAGATAATCATCGGCTCCGGCGTCCAGCCCCGCCACCTTGTCGTCCAGCTCACTCTTCGCTGTGAGCATCAAAATTGGAGTATGAATTCCGGCCTTCCGGCTCTGGGACGCAACTTCCAGGCCGGACAATCCGGGCAGCATGACATCCAGAATCACGCAGTCGTACTGTCCGCTTAAGATCGCCGCAAGACCCTCATCCCCGCGGTAAAAGCAGTCTGTATCATAGCCCTCCTGGCTCAGAAGCTCTTTCAGGGCATCGGCCATGCGGAGCTCATCCTCCACCAGCAGAAGCTTCATGATCGGTTCCTCCTCTTTTTATGTATATATGAACACCGGAACAGGGTATATTCAGGATAGGTTGTTTAAAAAATCCTTCAATCTTTTATAATATATCATACCATAGAAACCTTGAAAATAGATGGAAGACTTCAATCTTTTTTCAAGGTACCTGTGATAGGATGATATAAGCAGTTACTGTATACAGTCATTTCTCCATATATGTAAAAGCGATGGCTGTATATATGCAGTAAAAAGCAAAAAGGAGGTCTCACTTTATGAAAAAAGCAATCGCGCTGCTTTGCGCCATGTCCCTGATTTTCAGTCTGGTCGCCTGCGGCAGCGCATCTTCAGCGGTAGAATCAGAAGAGGCACAGACAGAGGACAGTGTGTCTGAAAACACAGAAGCAGAAGGCACCGATACTGCCGGCACACAAACACAGGCCACAGTAGTATCCGATAAGGAGTATATCGAAACCACTCTGAATCTGGCCAATAACACAGATTATACCTGGAGCTACAATTCCTCCGCGGACGCGTGGGTGATGTCCATCGTCTCCGCCGTGGCCTATCCGGAGATCGAGGATGAGGAGGGCGTCTCCGTCTGCGTGCCCGGCCCATATGTCACCGGCATCGACACCGATGGTGACGGAACCGCGGATGTGACATCTGCAAATTATACCGAAGCAGTCAACGGCAGCCTGGTGATCGACTACGACGCGGAAATCACCAGCACGAACGGCCAGGTGTATACCGCCTCCACCGCGCCGGTGATTCTCAATACCGGGGCGGCGGGCTACTCCTCCTCCACCAACACCCAGGCGGCGACCACCTACGCCTCCGAGGGATATATCAATGTTGCCTGCGGCAACCGCGGCAAGCAGGACACCGCCACGGATGCGGACGGCAACACCTATTACACCGGCGACGCGCCCTCCTGCCTGGCCGACCAGAAAGCCGCTGCCCGTTTTGTGAAATATAACATTCTCCTGGGCAACCTTCCCGGCAGCGTGGATTATCTTGTCTCCACCGGCGGCTCCGGCGGCGGCGCGCACGCGACCATGTTCGCGGCCACTTCCAACAACCCCGACTTCTATCCTTATCAGGAGGAAGTGGGAGCGGTCGGCTGCTACCTGAATGACGACGGCACCTACACCACCACGGTTACCATTGACGGCGAGGAAGTCGCGCTGTCCGACGGCGCCTGGGGGTGCATCGCCTACAGTGCCATCACTTCTCTCTACGAGGGAGACATGGCGCTGGCCTTCGAATATTATATGGATGTTGATTATGAATTCGGTTCTGATTTCCAGGCACAGCTGGCGGAGTATCTCTCTGAAGCATATATGGAATATATCAATGCGCAGAACCTGACCGTGGAGGAAGCCGATGTTGGCTTTGACCTGGACGGGGACGGTGCGTTAAACAGCACCATCGTCCTGACCATTGAATATGATGAAACCCTGTACGCCGACACCAACGGCTACGGCGGCACCTATCTGGATCTGTATCTGGCGGAATTTATTTCCAACCTGCAGTGGTATCTGGATAATCTGGACTACGCGAGCGGCTGGACCTGGTTTGACGAGGACGGAAACGCCCTGTCTGACGAGGAAGTGGCCGCCATGACGACCGAAGATAAGGCAGTGGCCTTTATTGAAGGCCGCTACACAGCCGGAAGTACCGGCGGTATGGGCGGCGGCACAGAAATGCTGCCCAGCAGCATGAATGGCGCTGCAGACTTCACCGGCGGCAGAGGAGACCGGTCTGACACAGAATCTTCCGGCAAAGACAACATTACAACCGGACTGCCTGGCGATATGACCGGCGGTACGCTGCCGGATGGCGCTTCCATCGGCACGGACAGCACAAGCAGCCTGCCCGGCGACATTTCCGCCGAAGCAGGTGCCGGCCCCGACTCGACCAGTCTGCCCGGCGACACCGTGTCAATGACCGACAGCCTGCCTGACAACTCCATGGCCGTCACAGGAAGCACCACCTCCTCCATCACCAACGAGAACGTGGACACCAGCGGTGACACCATGGACGTCGGCACTCCCGACGCGGGCACGACGCAGGCCGCGGGCAGCTCAGTCGATTCCAACAATTACTCCAGCTATGAGGAAATGGTGGAGGCCTATGCTGCCGACATCGCGGAAATCGAAGTCGGGGATGAATACGGCAACAACCTCGTCTACCTGTACAATCCGCTGAACTATATCGGTGATGAGGACACTGAGGGCGCCGCCTGGGCGCGCATCCTCATGGGCGCCTCCGAAGGCGACATGTCCATGTTCACCTCTCTAAATCTCCAGATTGCCTGGCTGAACGCCGGCACAGACTGTGAGATTGAGTGGCAGTGGAACGGCGGCCATGTTCCCTCCGAGATTTTCAGCAGCTCCTTTGCGCTGTATGTCGACCAGATGTACGCCGAGTATGCGGGCGGTGTGGCGGTTGAGGCAGCCGAAGCTGAGGCGCAGACTTCGAATGGAACCTCCACGTCAGCCACCGGCACCGATTTAAGCAGCTGGGTAGACTACTCAGATATTACCGGCGTCTCCTTCTCCTTAGCAGACGCGGTCTCCTACCGCACTGCCGGCGCCAGCAAGGCCATACCCGGCTTCGACGTCATCGACTACGGCCAGGAGGATTACGTTTTCGGCAGCAGCACACAGGACGCGCGCCACTGGAATTCCATCCTGTTAGAGATTTTCGAGGAACACGCGGATACCTTATCCGCCCTCTTCAACGCAGGGTAATCGATCCTTTCCTAACGCTTTCGTCTACTCTTTGAAATAGAAAAGCAGAGCCTGCCGCAAGGTTGACTCTGCTTTTCATTTTCATGCTTTCTGCGTATCTTATACAAATTTTCGTTATACTGTTGTATTTATGATAAAATTCTGATAAAATAACGATAATAAAAATCAGGAGGTGCTATTATGATTCAAATCCGTCCGGTTTCCGACTTAAGGAATAAATTCCCTGAAATTGAAAATATGGTAAACGAAGGACAGCCTGTTTATCTGACGAAAAATGGTTACGGTGCGATGGTCGTCCTGAGTCTGGAACAATATTCCGCTCTTACCGATGACATTGAAATAAAACTTGATGAAGCAGACAGACAGGCTGCTTCTACTGACAAGCGGTTATCCCACGAAACGGTATTTGCAAACGCAAGGAGAGCCGCCCATGCAAAATGAACCCTTTCAGCTTCGTTATCTCCCATTGTTTGAACAGGATTTACTCGATACGGTTGATTATATTACCAATGTACTGCAGAATGAAGATGCAGCGCAGCGATTAATCGACGACGTGGAAACAGCTATCCTGAAACGACTGGATAACCCGCTTTCCTTTGAACCATATCACTCCGCAAAGAAAAGAGACTACCCTTATTACAGAATATACGTGAGAAATTACACAGTCTTTTATGTAGTAATCGGCAACGTGATGGAGGTTCGCAGACTGATCTATAGTGCCAGAAATATTGACAGCGTACTTTAAGACAAAACATATGGTTTATACGCAGGCACCGGCAAGTGCAATGAAGATACTTGCCGGTGCCTGGCGCTTTGTGATCCGGCATGGTACTGTCACAGAGACTGCAGAAACGGAAGAAATCAATTCCATGCTGATTTCCAGGCAGACAGATCATAAGGATACTTAAACGCCGCGCACCTGAGACGAAATGTCAATAGTTTTTTAGTATCTTCTCAATGCCGTAAGACAAAGGCCATAAAATAAAGTTGAATACAGGTAGAAAAACGGTGGGAGAAATGATATAATCAATTTCGTAAGAACAGTTGACGACGGACACAGTAGAACTGATATAAACTGAATCAGGAGGTGTTTTTAGTTGATTTACACAATTGAAGAAATTTCGAGACGGGTTATACCGATTGCAGAAAAATATCAATTGCCGTCAGTATATTTATTTGGATCCTATGCGCGTGGAACAGCAACAGAAAAGAGTGACGTAGATCTGATTGTGGACACTTCCGGCACTTCTGTAAAAGGACTGTTTGCCCTGGGCGCACTGTATCATGATCTGGAGGTTGCTTTAGAAAAGGAAATTGATGTGATAACTGTACAGTCTTTACAGCAGGAGGCACAGATGCCCAGCGACGAGCGGTTCAGAGATCATGTCTGGAAGGAAAAGGTGAATTTGTATGCAGTCGCCTGATATGCAGAGATTAAGCCATATTTTTGATTATTGCCAGGAGATAGAGAAAACAATCGAGCGGTATGGCAACTCATTTGAAGTTTTTGATAAAGATGTGGATTACCAGCGCTCCGTTGCCTTCTGTATCCTGCAAATCGGGGAATTAAGCGGAGGACTTTCCACCGAATACAGGACAGCAACTGCAAATAGCATGCCCTGGACAGCAATTAAAGGAATGCGCAATCTAGTGGCGCATAATTATGGGAATATGAGCAGGGAAATCATCTGGGAGACAGTGACACATGATATTCCTTTACTCAGGGATTTTTGTCAGAAAGAGCTGGAAGCAGTCTAAAAATAAAACATACGATTTATACGCAGGCACCGGCAAGTGCAATGAAAATACTTGCCGGTGCCTGACATTTTGTGATCCGGCATAGTTCTGACTAAGTTAATATCCTGCCAACAGTCCCTTCCATACTCCGGGCATTTCAGGGACTGCAAAGGGCATCTTAAAGGAAAATGGATTGAAAACAAAAGAGATTTCCTGTATTCTTTCAACGGAATAGCAAACTGATGGAGTGAAGGTTTGGAAATAAACTTCCGGATTTGCCATGATAGCGCAATGGAAAACGCCAGGAAAGAGGAAGGAATGATCAGGCTGGAAAATATCACAAAAGAATACGATAACCGGATCATCCTGGACAATGTCTCCTGTGAATTTTCGGACAACCGGATATCCGCAATCATTGCTCCGAACGGCGAGGGAAAAACCACTCTGTTAAATATCATCGCCGGGATCACAGCGCCTGACTATGGCAGAGTGACGAAGGAAGGACATCCCCGTCATACAGATGTGGATATGATCCAGGCCGGTGACAAAAACCTGTATTTCAAAAACACTGTCAAAGAAAATCTGTTTTATTTTTGCGTAATTCGAGGGATGAGTGCAAAGCAGGCTGAATGTGCTTTAGAAGAATGGAAACATGATTTTCCTCTGTATGAATCCGTAAAATCGATAACCGTGGAAAAGCTCTCCTATGGCCAAAAAAGACTCGTTGCTCTGTTTTCCTCTGTTCTATCCGGGGTCTCCTGCCTGTTACTGGATGAAATCACCGAGGGGTTGGACAGTGAACATGTCAACTTAGTAAAGCGGCTGCTTCTGAAAAGCAAAAATGGAAAAACCATTATCATCGCTTCCCATGATTACGATTTTATCACGGATGTTTCAGACGATATTTATTTTCTGCATGCCGGAAAGCTGGAGCAGCATCCGCAATGCCTGGATTTGAAATCTTTTGATCGCATATACGCCGAGTATTATCCATCAAAAAAGGAGCAGGAAAAATGCTGAGAAGTATTTACTGGGAAATCAGAATGGAACTGTCCGGCGCAGCCCGCTACCGATTTGGAATCATCTCAGACATCCTCGTTTATCTGGTCCTGATGATATTCTTCATTTTTTCCAATACCGGACAGACATACGGCAGCGTGTATCAATACACTGATTATACGGAACTGACCTTGATTGGATATATCGCCTGGGTCTATGCTTCAGCCGCAATCATATCCACAGCCCAGACTGCAGAGAATGAACTGCGTCAGGGAACCTTCCACAGAAAATGGACATCCGGATACCCTCTGCAATGGCTTTTACTTGGGAGAGTAACCGCCTCTCTTCTGTTAAGGAGCACTGTTGTCCTGAGCCTCATCGCGGCAGCATATTTTGTCGCTCAGATTCGGATTTCAGTCAACATGACTTTGGTGTATGCCATATTGATCTCAACTATTGGAATGTATGGAATGGGTCTGATCATCGCCGGTCTGACTCTATTTTATAAAAAAATCGGAGCAATTCTTTCTCTGGTGCAGATGGTCTTATTATTTGTCACGGACACCATTCCCACCTCCGAAGCTCTGAAAAAAATAACAGGTATATATCTTGGTGCAGTATCCGGATCCAATGGTTTTATCAATCCGGCTGTCACAGTGTCTTTCACCTTTCAGGCTTTCCTGAATTTAAGCACGGACGCGCAGGGTGCGCTTTGCGTAATAAGGTCTATAATTCTGGATATCCAATGAATAAATATGGCTTCATCGCATATATTGAAAATATCTGGCAGAACTCTTGACTTTCCGAGTGATTTCAAGTATTATACTGCCAGTGAATGCGTTGCAGACACCTGTGAGGCCTGTGACCGGAGGAGAACCTGCGGGGGCTCCTCTTTTTTTCTGTGATTAGGTGGTGGTTTTATGGCAAAGTGCTTTTTGACATATGAGCAGCAGATAGACAAGCTGATAAATGAAAAAGGACTGCTGATTGCGAATCGCAAATATGCGGAAGAAGTGCTAAAACGAACCAGCTACTATTCTCTGATCAGCGGATACAAGGACCTGTTCAAAAATCCAACAACGAAAGCATACAGAGATGGTACCCGTCTTGAAGACATTGTTGCGTTGTATGAATTTGACCGTATGCTCAGAGAACTTTTTCTGCGCTATATCTTACGGGTAGAAAATCACATTAAATCACTACTGTCATATGCGTTTTGCGAGAAATACGGCGAGTCTCAGAAGGCGTATTTGGACAAACAAAATTATAATTATTCCGGCAGGAGAAACAAAGCGGATATTGATAGACTGGTGGATCATGTATTGACAAAGTATGCCACTCGCGATACAGACTATCATTACATCAACCACGCACGGGCTGTTCACGGGAATGTCCCGCTTTGGATTTTAAAGAATGCACTGACCTTCGGGAATATTTCCGTCATGTATTCTGTCCTTTCGCAGGATATTCAGTTTAAAATCAGCAGTGAATTTCAGGGAATCAACGAGAGTCAGTTAAAACAGGTTTTGCGCTATCTTGTTCGTTTTCGTAATGTCTGTGCTCATGGAGAAAGACTGTTTTCATACAGAAATGTGGAGAGTATTCCCGATTTTCCTATACATAACAAACTACAGATTCCCAAAAACGGCAATCAGTACATTTACGGAAAGCATGACTTGTTTGCTGTAATTATTACATTAAGATATTTATTGTCAAAAGAAGACTTTCGGGAGCTAAAACGCCAGTTAACACGCTTAATAGAAAATCATTCGAAAAACCAGCACGGAATAACACAATCCGAATTGCTGGAAAGAATGGGATTTCCGGAAAACTGGAAGAAAATCACCAGGTATAAATTGTAAACGCATTACAAAAACTTATGAGACATCGTGGTAGCGGTACCTCTTTTTATTTCAATGTATCGAATGATTGGCTTTCGATACTTCCAATCTGTATGCCAAATCCCCATCGCCCCGCCGGGAACTGCCATGTCAATTTTCCTGTCCCAGGCCGCACAAAATATTCTTGTTTTTTCATAAAACAGATCCCGTCAATTTTGTAAAATGTGTGGATTGCATTTCCCGGTTATCCGAAATATAATATCCGGGTTTCGAAGTATTTCAGAAAAGAGGGGGTTATTATGAAAAGAATAAATCTTATTGTTATCTGCTGCATCCTTTCGCTTTCCTTGGCGGCATGCGGAAATTCTGATCCGGCAGCTTCAAATACTGAAACGATAACGCAGAATACCGATTTGGAAGTTCAAAATACTGTGGAAGCGGAAAGCAGCATCCAGGAAAAGGCGGAACAGGAGTTTTCCAATATTGAAATTGAATGTAAGACCGGGACGATCCGCATCTGCTCCGGAGAGGCATTCTCTTTCACTGACCAAAGTGGAAAAGCTGCTGAATATTCTGTTCTGGATGACACTCTGTACATCGAAGACCAGGGCGCTGACGAACTGACTCTGATTCTTCCGGATGACTATTCTTATGATACAGTCACGCTTTCTGTCGACAAAGGCCACGTCTATTCGGACTATTCTTTCAACGTAAATCAGTTCAACCTGGATCTGGATGACGGAGAAGTCAGCCTGGAGCAAATTCAGGTTTCTGAGAGCTGTCTTACCCAGGTAAAACGCGGCTCGGCTTTTCTGAACGGAACATTTGCGGGAACGATAGACGCTGCATGCAGAGAAGGACACCTGCAAATTCAGACACCCGGCAAACAGACCGACTTCAACTACAGCCTGAAAATGACCGCCGGCAATCTGCAGGTAGGTGAGGACGGCTACCACGGAGCGGCCGACAAAATGATAGATAACGGTGCTGTAAATACCATGAACCTTTCCTGTACTTTTGGTGACATCGCCGTCATATTTGAAGCGTAGGAAAAGCAAATAATCAGAGTTTAAATAAAATCAATCTCAACGAAATAAGCACAAAATTTGAAAGAGTCGGGCAACCGGCTCTTTTTTGATTCCATATTTTACCGCGATTTTACACCTCCCGGTCTCTGCACATTGAAATTGACGAGTATCAGGCAGACCTGTTTTCATCCGGCGTTCTCACCGAACAAGCAGGCCACGCAGACCGCACGACTGATGCATCGACCGCACGGACAACAGCTGCGTCAATCTGACGGAGGTTACCTTAAATGAAATGAGTGATCTGTAATTATGAAATTTCAATTAACTCTGTTCCGTTTGTCTTGACCATCTTTTATAGATGTGCTATTTTTTCTATAACAGTTCAAACATCTGACATTTGATACAAATACTCCTGATTATATGATTTACAGATCGAATGTCACAGCTCCTGTCCTGCCGCTGACGCAGGCTGCAGACAGGATGTGTTTACAAAAGAAAGGACGAAGGTTATGGGAAAAATTGACAAGGTAGCCAAGCTCGTAGAAAAAGGAAAGACAGATAAGCTGATTGCGCTGGCACAGGATAAGGACAAGAAGGTCCGCCTGGCCGCAATCGAAGGGCTGGGACAGGTACCGCAGACAGAGGATTCACAGAATGTCCTGATTCGTATGGAAGAGGATCCGGACCCGGAAATCCGCAAAGCAATCATCAAAACACTGGGGCTTTCGGGAGACAGCTATGTCATAACGCATCTCCGCTTATCCCTCTCCCACGAGAAGGACGAAAGTGTGGTCGCCGCAATCCGGGAAGCGCTCGCAAAAATTGAGGAGCGGGTAGGCGACGAATAAGCAGGCAGCATAACTGAAATTTTTCTTACATCCGCGGATTTTCCGTGCTAAAATAAACGGCGAGTCAGATCACAACATGCTTTGTTCATGATCCGGCTCACACAAAAAAATCAGTGCGTGTAGCATACATACAGTTCGCAAGGCGTATCACTCTTTCTTCGGAAAGAGGATACGCCTTTTTTCGGAGATTGGTTCCTGTATGACCACATCTGCGCTGATTTCACAGAAAGGAAGGTTCATCAATATGCCAAAAACAAAAACACAGGGAATCATCTTCGGACTGATCATGTCCTATGCGATGGCGTACGGTATGGAGGTCTACAACGTCGCCATCAAAGAAGGAGTCACGCTGTCCGCGGGCGGCCTCAGCAACATGACAAATATCGTCTTTTTTGACGCGCTCATCGAAGCGTCCTACATGGGAATTTTCGTCTTTATCATTTCCAATCTGTACGGGAACCGTTTCGGCGCCGCCTTCGCCGCGAAGCACAGCAACCCCGAAAAAGACAATCCCTATTTCTGCCAGCTCCTGCGCCAGGGCGCGACTGTCGCCGTCATGTGTCCATCCATGAGCCTGATCGCCTCGCTTTTATTCAACATCGCGCTGGCCGGGGCACCCATCACACAGCTGCCCGCGATCTGGGTCGGCACCTTATTAAAGAATTTCCCGATGGCATTTTTCTGGAATTTCTTCGCGGCCGCGCCGTTTACACACTGGGTGTTCGGGAGGATTTTTAAAGAAAACTGAAAAGTTAAGGCGCGGGAAAAATCCCGCGCCTGTGTACTCTCATATTTTCACACGCATCCTTCATGCCGCCCTGGACGAAATTCTTACACAGAAGCAGAAATCTCCAGAAGCGCTTTTAATTCCTTATACAATGCATCGATTTCCTCGCGGCATTTTTCACTTCCGATTTCACCGGCATTCAGATATAAATCAGGCAGACGCTCTGCCCGGTCCAGAAATTGTCTGACTCTGGTTAAGGTTTCGTTGCCATCATCCTGAAACAATCCCTGCTTTCTCATGTATGGGAACACCTTTTCATGGATTTGATCCACCAGGGAATCCCTGATTCCCTCTATCTGGGGCAGATTATTATAATAGATACTCATTTTAAACTGTACCCCTTGTCAAGGACATTTTGAAATTGTGTAGTACCTATTTTTTGGACACTACACAAATGATAATACCCTGATGCTATTATCTAAAGATTTTCCCTCTCCCTGCTAAGCAGGGAGTTTATTTTTCCAATGACTTCATCGTCGGACACAAAATCACATCCCGGATCGCCTGTGAATCCGTCAATAACATCACCAGTCTGTCGATACCGTAGCCAATGCCGCCTGTCGGGGGCATGCCGATCTCCAGGGCATTTAAAAAGTCCTCGTCAGTGTGGTTCGCTTCCTCGTTGCCAGCGGCAAAGGCCGCGTCCTGGGCAGCGAAGCGCTCACGCTGATCGATGGGGTCGTTTAACTCGGAATAAGCGTTGCACATCTCCCAGGTGTTGATGAAGAGCTCGAAGCGCTCCACCTTGGACGGGTCGGAGGGCTTTTTCTTCGTCAGTGGGGAGATCTCAACGGGATGATCCATGACAAAGGTGGGCTGCACGAGGTTCTTTTCACAGAACTCCTCGAAAAAGAGGTTGATGATCTCGCCTCTGGTGTGGCGCTCCTCGTACTCAACGTGGTGCTCTTTCGCCAATGCTCTGGCTGCCTCTACATCCGGCACGGTGTCAAAATCAATGCCGGTGTACTTTTTGATGCAGTCGGTCATGGTGATGCGCTCAAAAGGCTTGCCGAAGTCGATCTCCGTGCCGTTGTAGGTAAACTTGCTGCTGCCGCAGACCTTCTCCGCCAGATAGCGGAACATGCTCTCGGTCAGCTCCATCATGCCCTCGTAGTCCGTGTAGGCCTGATAGAGTTCCATTAAGGTAAACTCCGGATTGTGACGGGTATCCACGCCTTCATTGCGGAACACGCGGCCGATCTCGTAAACGCGCTCTAAGCCGCCCACAATCAGTCTCTTTAAATATAATTCCAGGGAAATGCGAAGCTTCACATCCTCGTCGAGCGCGTTATAATGCGTCTCAAAAGGACGGGCCGCGGCGCCGCCGGCGTTGGACACCAGCATGGGGGTCTCCACCTCCATGAAATCGCGCGCGTCCAGGAAATTACGGATCTCCTTAATGATCTGGGAACGCTTGCGGAAGGTCTCGCGCACCTCCGGGTTCATGATCAGGTCCACATATCTCTGGCGGTAGCGGATGTCGGTATCCGTCAGGCCGTGGAATTTCTCCGGCAGAATCTGCAGGCTTTTAGAAAGCAGCGTGACCTCATCGGCATGTACGGAAATCTCGCCTGTCTTTGTCTTAAAGACGGTACCTTTAATACCCAGAATGTCGCCCATGTCATATTTTTTGAAATCCGCGTAGGATTCCTCGCCGATATTGTCCCGGGCCACATAGATCTGGATGTCGCCCTGGCGGTCTCTGATATTACAGAAGGAAGCCTTGCCCATGACGCGTTTGAACATCATGCGGCCGGCCACACTGACAGCCTGCCCCTCCAGCTCGTCGAAATGATCCTTGATCTCCACACTGTGGTGGGTCACGTCATATTTGGTAATCTGATAGGGATCCTTGCCTCTTTGCTGTAAATCCTTCAGCTTCTCTCTGCGAATCTGCAGAAGCTGATTCGTATTGTCCTGTCCTGCGTTCTGATTCTGCTGTCCTGCCATAAAATCACGTCTCTCTTCTCAGCTCATAATCTGTGTGATTGCGCGCTGTCCGGTCATCCTCACGTCTGTCTGCCATACGCGGACAGATCCGGGGCTATCGACCCTGTACAGCGCTCACTTCGTCCTGCAACACCATTCTCAGTTGGATCTGTCGATTGCCAGCACCTTGTACTCGAGAATTCCTCCCTGCGGTGCCTCCACCTCGACGGTATCGCCAACTCTGGCGCCCAGCAGCGCGTTTCCGACCGGGCTCTCATTGGAAATCTTACCCGCAAGGCTGTCCGCCTCAGTGGAACCCACGATCTTGTACTCCAGCTCCTCGTCAAATTCCACGTCCAGAATTTTCACCCTGCAGCCGATGCTGACACGATCCAGGTCAGCCTCGTCCTCGACGACAACCTCCACGTTTTTGAGGATTTTCTCCAGCTCCTCAATACGGGCCTCGATGTCTCTCTGCTCATCCTTCGCCGCATCGTACTCAGCGTTCTCGCTTAAGTCGCCCTGCTCGCGCGCTTCCTTGATCTTCTGGGCAACCTCCTTACGCCTGACTACCTTCAGATCCTGCAGCTCGTCTTCATACTTTTTCAGGCCTTCATAGGTCAGAATGTTCTTTTTCATGCCAGTTCCTTTCCCTGCCAAACTATCAGAATGCCGCAATGTTAAGCCGCATCCGGTTTCCTAACCCCTCGTTAGCTTAAACATTATAAACACTTTTATTTTCAGTGTCAACCTAAAAGATAAGCGGATTTCCTGCGGGTGATTTCCTGCGCTTTCACGCCCCGGTGAAATCATCCGCGCCCAAACATTTCCTCCACACACTGATACAGCTGCTGCGCCGTCTCCACCATATTGACGCGCCTGCGGAAATCCGCAGAACCGGGCAGCCCCGCGCTGTACCAGGACAAATGCTTTCGCATCTCCCTCACACCGGTATATTCTCCCTTGTACTGCAGCTGCAGGTCAATATGACGCCTCACAACGCGCGCCTTTTCCTCCAGTGACGGAGCAGGCGGGACTTCTCCCGTTTCCAGATATAACACAATTTCTTTAAAAATCCAGGGATTTCCCTGACAGCCGCGCCCCACCATGACGCCGTCGCAGCCAGTCTGTGAAAGCATCCGCTTCGCGTCCTCTCCGCATGTGATATCACCGTTTCCGATCACCGGGATGGATACCCGCTCCTTGACACGCCGTATGATATCCCAGTCCGCTTTGCCGCTGTAATACTGCTCCCGCGTGCGCCCGTGCACCGCCACGGCAGCCGCGCCGCTCTCCTCTGCGATGTGAGCGATTTCCACGGCGTTCACCTCCGCATCGTTGAAGCCCTTGCGGATTTTTACAGTCACGGGTTTATGGATGGCCCGCGCCACCTTTTCAATGATTTCCCCGGCCAGCTTCGGATTGCGCATCAGGGCACTGCCCTCCCCGTTATTTACTACCTTCGGCACCGGGCAGCCCATGTTGATATCCAGAATCGCGAAAGGCAGCTCCTCAATCCGCTTTGCCATTTCGGCCATGATATCCGGGTCGGAGCCGAACAGCTGCAGGGAAACCGGCCGTTCATCCGGGTGGATTTCCAGAAGCTGTCTGGTATTTTTATTCTGATAAAATAACGCCTTGGCACTGACCATCTCCATGCAGCATAAGGCCGCTCCCTGCTCTTTGCAGAGCAAACGAAAAGGCAGGTCTGTAACACCTGCCATGGGGGCCAGAATGATGCCGCTGTCCAATGTGACATTGCCGATTTTTAAAAGATTCAACTCAGTCCTCCACATCAAAGCTTTCATGTAAAATAAAAACCCGGTAATACAGCTCCAGTGTCTCAATCAGCTCCTGCCGGTTGGCTCTGATCTGATTGATCATGAGGCCGCTGCCGATCTCATCATAATAGATATCATCCTCCTCGGCAGTCGTCTCTAAGGAAAGCGTCCCGTCCGGCTCGTACACGAAGGTCAGAATCCCGCCCACTTCCTCCGTAAAAAGCACGCAGATGATGTGCAGCTCATCCTGGATGGACTGCGGAATCTGTTTGAACTGTTCATTGAAATAGTATTTCTGCTCATAGGCGTTGGCGCCGCAGAGCACAATTCTGTCTTCCATAAAAGCCTCACTTACTGTATTTTCAATTAAGCCTGTGATACTATGGATTGCTCCGCAAAATACGCTCCCGCAATCCATAACACCATTCGGAATCCGCACAATTTGACCTGAGAAACGGTCAAATTTGCTCCTTCCTCATGTTGTTGCGGTCCCCAAACTCAGAAATGCGAATGCACGCATTCGATTTCTGAGTTTTTGTCCCTTGTATCACACATACCCGTAGATCCCGCGCACACTGACCTCGCCCGCAAACACATTCTCCCGGCTGCCGTCGTCCTTCGTCACCTCAAGCTCTCCCCGCGCGTTAATACCGCCGGAAAGAGCGGTATATTCGCCCTTCGGATCCAGAATCCGAACCTTCTGCCCCAGGTCGGCCAGGTGCGCATTATACTCCTCCATCAGACCGCTTAAATCCAGCGTCCGCGTGAAGATTTCATACAGCTCTTCAAACTGCGCCCAGACCTCCGTAATCAGCTCTGTACGGTCCACAAAGCCGCCTGTTTCCAGATCGATGGAGGTGGCATACTGCAGCGCCTCCTCAGGAAACTCCTTCTGATGCGCGTTAATGCCCACACCAATCACAATGTGGTGAATAAAATCCGGTTCAGCTCTCAGCTCCGTCAGGATTCCGCAGACCTTTTTGCCGTGAATCACAATGTCATTGGGCCATTTGATCATCACCGGCAGCTTCATCACCTTTTCAATCGCCTTCGTCACGGCAAGCGCCATAATCAACGTCACCATGGATGCGCGATCCGGCGCAAAGTCCGGTTTCAAGAGCAAGGAAAAATAAATATTGCCCTGCGGCTCACTGACCCAGCTGCGCCCGCGCCGGCCCCGTCCCGCGGTCTGCTCATCCGCCACGATCACCGTGCCGTGGGGAAGCCCGGCCGCCGCTGCCGCCGCATCAAGGTTGGTGGAACCTGTTGTCTTTTTATAAATAACCCGGCAGCCAACCCATTTTCCCTTCACTGCCCCTGCAAGCTCTTCCTCACTGAAAATATCCGTGTCGCGGATCAGACGGTAGCCCTTATTCGGCACGGATTCAATGTGATAGCCGGCCGCCTTCAGTTGATTGATCACCTTCCAGACCGCGGTGCGGCTGACCTGAAAGTGCTCACACAGCGTTTGCCCGGATATATAATCCGGGCATGCTTTTAACATCGTTAAAATTTCCTGTTTTGTCATAATGGAATAATTCACAGCTCCTTGCCGAGCGTCGCCGCCATCACAGCCTTGATCGTGTGCATCCGGTTCTCCGCTTCCCGAAATACTCTGGACTGTGCGGATTCAAAGACTTCGTCAGTAACTTCCATCTCTGTGATGCCGAATTTCGCGCCTACCTGTGCGCCGATGGTGGTCTTTAAATCATGAAAAGCGGGCAGGCAGTGCATGAAAATTGCCCGCTCCTTCGCCAGAGCCATGGCCTTCGCATTGACCTGATAAGGCGATAACGCCGCAATTCTCTCCGCCCAGATCGCATCCGGCTCGCCCATGGACACCCAGACGTCCGTGTAGATCACGTCAGCATCCGCCACGCCCTCTTCCACGCTGTCCGTCAGCGTCACGCTGCCGCCGGTCTTATCCGCCAGCGCTCTGCAGGTTTTAACCAGGTCCTCGCCCGGGAAATATGCCTTGTTGGTGCATGCCACAAAGTGCATGCCCATCTTCGCGCAGGCCACCATCAGGGAATTGCCTGTATTATAGCGGGCGTCGCCCATGTAGCATAAGCGGATGCCCTTCAGGCTTCCGAACTCCTCACGGATGGTCAGAAGATCCGCCAACATCTGTGTGGGATGGAACTCATTGGTCAGACCATTCCAGACCGGAACCCCGGCGTACCGGGCCAGCTCTTCCACGATTTCCTGCCCATAGCCGCGGTACTCAATGCCCTCATACATGCTGCCGAGGACACGGGCGGTATCCGCGATACTCTCCTTTTTGCCGATCTGGGAACCGGTTGGGTCTAAATAGGTCGTTCCCATCCCCAGGTCGTGCGCCGCCACTTCAAAGGAACAGCGGGTGCGGGTGCTGGTCTTCTCAAAGATCAGCGCCACATTTTTGCCCTTAAATTCATCCACCGGAATGCCTTTTTTCTTTTTGTCCTTATAATCCGCCGCCAGATCAATGAGAAATGTAATCTCCTCCGGTGTAAAATCCAGCAGCTTTAAAAAATTTCTTCCTTTTAAATTCATCCTGCTTACTCCGTCACAACCTCTTTTATGCTACTTGCCAGCCCCGCCAGTCCCTGAATCTCCGAGGGAATGATGATCTTGGTGGCCTGCCCGTCGGCAGCCTTCTCAAACGCTTCCAGGCTCTTTAAGCGCAGCACCGACTCATCCGCGCCGGCTTCCTTTAACATCCGTACGCCTTCCGCCTTGGCCTGCTGCACCTTTACAATGGCCTCCGCTTCACCTTCCGCCTCGCGGATACGCTTTTCCTTCTCCGCTTCCGCGCGCAGGATCGCGGCCTCCTTCTCGGCCTCAGCCTTCAGGATTGCGGACATTTTCTGTCCTTCCGCCTGCAGAACGGCCGCCTTCTTTTCACCCTCAGCTCTGGTGACCGCCTCACGGCGCTCACGCTCCGCCTTCATCTGGCGCTCCATGGCGTTCTGGATCTCGGTGGGCGGGATGATATTTTTCAGCTCCACACGATTGACCTTGATGCCCCAGGGATCGGTCGCCTCATCCAGAGAGGCTCTCATTTTGGTGTTGATCGTCTCACGGCTGGTCAGCGTCTGGTCAAGCTCCATCTCACCGATGATATTTCTTAACGTGGTGGCCGTCAGATTCTCTATGGCCATCAGTGGATTCTCCACACCGTAGGTGTAGAGCTTCGGATCCGTGATCTGGAAAAACACCACCGTGTCAATCCGCATCGTCACATTGTCCTTCGTAATCACGGGCTGTGGCGCGAAGTCCACGACCTGTTCCTTTAAGTTCACCTTTTTGGCTACGCGGTCGAGGACCGGCATTTTGATCTTTAAGCCCGCATCCCAGGTGCCCTGGTAGGTTCCCAGACGCTCAATCACAAAAGCCTGCGCCTGCGGCACAATCCGGATACAGCTGGCCAGCACGGCCAGAATAATAATCACCAGCAGAATTACCAAAATCATACTACCCCTCCTTCTCTACAATCAGCTTCACGCCGCTGACACGCTTCACAACAACCACCGCACCCATCTCAATTTCTGCGTCCGTTGTGCTGCGGGCGGTCCATTCCATGCCGTTTAACACGACCTGGCCCTCCGACTTTAAGTTATTGATTTTCTGCGTCACAATCGCCTTCTGTCCGAGCACGCTGTCCACGTTGGTTCTGGCCCGATTCTGATTAAAACGCTCCAAAGCGACATTCCGCACCAGCACCATCGCCAGCAGTGAAATGACCACAAAAGCGGCAAACTGGAACGCAAACGGGCCATCCGCAGCAGCGATCGCCATGGCGATCAGTCCGCCAAAAGTAAACCAGATCGTTGTCAGCCCAAGTGTCAGAAGTTCAAACACCAGCAGCACCACAATCACAAGCAGCCAGAAAGCAACAGCGTTCTGTACAATCCAGTCAAAAACCGTATAGTTTTCCACGACGTCCTCCTTTCCCAGGCATTTTTCAAGACCCGCTCTCTCTGTAGGAATTGTACCATAGACCTTCTTTTTTTTCAATTCCTGTTTAAAAAACAGACCGCGGCATTCCCTGCCGCGGTCCGTCTTAAGTTTTCTTATTCTGTTTTTATCATCGTTTACGCACACAATCAGTAGAACACATGATTACCAATCACGATACCGTCAATCGTGCCGGTATTGCGGCGGAAACGAACCGCTGTGCCCACATTTGAGTATCCGCTCAGTGCCTCATCAGCCGCGTCATAACAGCTCTGCGGAATATTGCCGCTGCTTAAGACCTGATCCAGACGTCCGCTCTTAGCCGGTGTAAACTGACCGGAAGCGTAAATCACGCCCTGAAGCGTATCCGGATAACCGCTGCTTCTCACACGGTTGCACACCACCGCGCCTACAGCCACCTTGCCTTCGTAGCTCTCTCCGCCGGCCTCACAGTAAATCAGCGCAGCTAAGAGCATACGCTCATACTCTGTGGTGGACATGGAGCCATAGGAAGTCGAAAGGCTCTTCTTATCCGCCTCCTCCTTCATTTCACGCTCTGTAATATCATCCAGCGTCTCGCCGCAGTCAACCTCATATTCCTCGGAAACAAATTCCCGGTTCACATAAGCCAGCTCGCTGCCGTACTCCACACAGAGCCAGTCGTCATCTACCTCATTTACTACAGTCAGCTCCTCGCCAACCGCCGCATAGCCGAGCACCTCGGCGTCAAAGCTGGCCTCCGCCCGCACACGCACTGCATTGATGGAAACTACCGCGATGGGATAACCGACATTGTTTGCCAGTTCTGTGGCCTCATCGCCAAATAAAAGATACTCATCCTTTGCCCAGCCGATGAGATTGCCGCTCTGAAGCTTCGTCCAGCCGTCTTTTCTTTCCAGCACAACGCCGCCACAGTCCTTATACAGCTTGCCGACAATCAGGGAATCCTCGCTGGCCTCGGCACGCACATTCAGAACATTCTCTACATTCACCATGACCAGCTCATAGCTCGTCTCGGCGGATACCGCCGTACTCTGGCTCTCAGCTGTTTTATAAGATGGGGTTAAAATCGAAGCAACTCCGCTGTTGTAGCTGTCCATGCAGCTTTTGACACTGGTGACCCCGGTCGCAGACGCAGCCTGTGCTGTTATGTACACCTGCCCGGTCCAGACGGAAATCATGACTGTCAGAAGCGCCGCAGCTATCGCTAACTTTGGTTTTCGCTTTAACACTGTTTCTTCCTCCGGTCCCACCCTTATGCTGACGACATTGTCGTCTTTTTTATGACGTATTTGTAAACAAATGTTACAAAATTGTTACAAATTTTTAAGGGTGTAACAAATACAATAGCATGAAACAATCCGGCTGTCAAGCGTTTTTCCAAAATATATTTGCCTCAGCAGACTTTCAGAGCGGATTTTTAATGAAATTTCCTCTTTTCTGTTCTCTTACCGCTCGAAATCTGTTACATTTTCCATCGCTGTCTGGCGGCTTCATACATCAGAATTGCGGCTGCAACTGCCGCATTCAGGCTCTCCAACTGCCCTGTCATGGGAATTCTGACATAGGTGTCGGCCATGGCGGCCGTTTCTCTGCAAAGGCCGTTCCCCTCATTTCCGATCAGGAAGGCACAGCCCTTTGTATAATCGAAGCAGTCATAGGACTGTGTTCCCTTCAGGTGCGCCGCATACACGTCTATTCCCCGCTTTTTCAGTCTCTCAATCGCCTCCGCAGCGGAGTCCGTGTACAGAAACGGAACCCGGTAGATGCTGCCCATCGTTGCCCGGATGGTCTTCGGATTGAAAATATCCACTGTATCCTTCGTCAGAATCATCCCTGACACACCCGCGCCCTCCGCCGTGCGGAATATCGTCCCCAGATTTCCGGGATCCTGCAGATCCTCCAGCACCAGATACACACCGTCCGGCTTTGCAAGCAGTCCTTCCCAGTCATACGCCGGCCAGGATAACAGCGCCAGGATTCCCTGATTTGCGGAGGTGTCCGACATTTTATCCATCACCTGCGGCGAAACCACTTCATAACCGCAGGCTTTTAATTTCCCTGAAATGCTCTGCTGGCGGCGGTCAGGATCCGCGGCTCCGCACTTTTTCAGAAACTCCTCCGTCACATACACCTTCCGCACAGAATCAACAGGGGCCTCCTTAAACATCCGGGGCCCCTCCACAACATAAATCCGATCCCTGCGGCGTTCCTTCGCCTTCAACACATACGCGCACACCTGCTTCACCTGCGCGTTTCCCACACTTGTAATCATAACTACCTGCTCAGATCAATGCTGACGCAATACTCGTAATCGTCAATATCCTTCTTCACCGCCAGCGCCTCATCAATGTCTATATCCGCCAGCTGTCCATTCACAATCGAAATCACCTTATTGTTCTTGCCCTCACAGATCACATCCGCCGCGTACGCGCCCATAATGGAAGCATAATACCGGTCCTTGCAGCTGGGACTGCCGCCGCGCTGCATGTAGCCCAAAATCGTCGCGCGCGTCTCAATACCTGTCGCCGCCTCGATACGCCTCGACATGGAGGTAGAGTGGCCAATGCCCTCCGCGTTGATGATCAGGTGATGCTTCTTGCCCTTTTTGCGATTCTCCACGATCTGGTCAATGATGGCCTGCTCGTTATAGTCATATTTTTCCGGAATGAGAATATTCTCCGCGCCGCTCGCCACACCGCACCACAGCGCGATATAGCCCGCGTGCCGTCCCATTACCTCAATAATGGAACATCTCTCGTGGGAAGAGGAGGTGTCACGCACCTTATCAATGGCCTCCATGGCCGTATTGACAGCCGTATCAAAGCCGATCGTATACTCCGTGCAGCCGATATCCAGGTCAATCGTTCCGGGAAGTCCGACTACATTGATGCCCTGTTTGGCCAGCATCTGCGCGCCCCTGTAGGAGCCGTCGCCGCCGATGACCACCACACCGTCGATACCGTATTTACGGCAGATATCCGCGGCCTTTTTCTGGCCTTCCTCTGTCATGAACTCCATGCAGCGGGCCGTCCCCAAAATCGTGCCGCCCCTCTGAATGATATCGGATACGCTCCGGGAATCCATTTCCGTGATCTCCTCACGCAGAAGTCCATGATAGCCCCTGTGAATTCCCATCACCTTCACGCCATTCGCGATTCCTTTTCTCACAACCGCGCGGATTGCCGCGTTCATGCCCGGCGCGTCGCCGCCGCTGGTCAATACCCCTATCGTTTTAATCTCTTTCGCCATAATCGCAACCTCTTTCATGAAATACAACGCTGCTTTTTACTACCGTAATTCTAATACTTTTTATGCGAAACCGCAACGACTTTAAACAATCTTTACATTCTCTTCCCCCATTTTTTCGCACAATGTCTTCACAAGCGTCTCATCCGCCCGGACATTATCCTTACGCGGCAGCGTCTTTTTTAATTTGCCTTCCGCAATATAAATGACCACCTGATCCGGGCCCTCGCTGCCCTGCAAAATCCCTGACACTTCCGGCCACAGGCTCTGATACTGCTTCATATTGTCAAAGCGCAGCCACACAGACCTCCCCACCTGGGAAAACAAAACAATCTTCTCCGCAATCAGTTTGCCGTTTTTTTCCTCCTCCAAAGAGACACGGCCCGTCACAAAAATTTTTTCGTCCTCCTTAAGAAGCCCGTTATATTTTTCATAGGTTTTCGGAAATACGACAATCTCCACAATACCGAACATATCCTCGAGCTGCAGAAAAGCCATAGGCTGATCGTTTTTTGTATATTTGACGGTCTTTTCATTGATGAGCCCTCCGACCGTCTGTGTAGAGCCGTCTGAAAGCGCCGTCTCACCCGTTTCCTCATCCAGCAGGAAATCCGTGGTGAGGGCAGTGATGTTCTTTTTCCAGAGCTTCTCATAGCTCTCCAGGGGGTGGCCGCTGACATAAATACCCAGGACCTCCTTCTCCATGAAAAGCAGCTCCTCCTTGTCATACTCCTCCACCTTCGGCATGGAGACCTCGAAGGTCTCCCTCTCCTTCACATCCATTAAGTCCATCAGCGTCATCTGCCCGGCCATGTGGTTCTTCTTGCCGACAGCGAGCTGCTCTAAAATGGGCTCATACATCGTCATAAACTGCCTGCGGTTGCCGTTCAGACAATCGAGTGCCCCCGCCTTGATGAAATGCTCGACCATACGCCGGTTGCACTCTGATCCGTCCGTCCTGGTCAGAAAGTCCTGTAAGGAAGTAAACGGCCCGTTTTCCCCGCGCTCTCTTAAGATAAACTCAATGGCGGGCCGTCCCACCGCTTTGATGGCCAGCAGGGCATAGCGCACCGATTTTCCCTCCACAGAGAATTTCGCGCTGCTCTTATTAATATCGGGCGGCAGAATCTCGATTCCCATATTGCGGCAGCACATAATATACTCCGCCACCTTGCCGGGGTTGTCAATGACACTGGTCATCAGCGCCGCCATAAACTCGACCGGATAATAATATTTCAGCCAGGCAGTCCGGTAGGTGATGACCGCATAGGAGGCGGAATGTCCCTTATTGAAGGCATATTCCGCGAAGCTCATCATCTCGTCGTAGATCCGGTTGCCGACCTCCTCTGATACACCGTTCGCGATACAGCCGGGAACGCCCTCCTCGGCATTGCCGTAAATAAAGTTGGCCCGCTCCTTCTCCATCACGGACTGCTTTTTCTTACTCATGGCGCGGCGCACCAGGTCGCTTCGCCCCATGGAATAGCCGCCCAGATCGCGGACGATCTGCATGACCTGCTCCTGATAAACGATACAGCCGTAGGTGGGAGCAAGGATCGGCTCTAACTGCGGACAGAGATACTCTACCTTTTCCCCGCTGTTTTTACTCTTGACATACTGCGGAATGAACTGCATGGGACCCGGGCGGTAGAGCGCAATGCCGGCGATAATATCCTCTAAATTGGCGGGCTTTAATTCCTTCATGAAGCTCTTCATGCCCGCGCTCTCTAACTGAAAAACGCCCTCCGTCTTTCCGGTGCTGATATAATCAAAAATCGCTTTATCATCATAATCAATATTGGAAATATCGATTTTTCTGCCAGTGGTCTCCTCGATGGTATCGACCGCCGACTGTATCACCGTCAGCGTCCGCAGGCCCAAAAAATCCATCTTTAACAGGCCCAGCTCCTCTAAGGTCGTCATGGTAAACTGCGTCGTGATCGCGCCGTCCTTGCCTCTGGAGAGCGGCACATAATCGTCCGCCGCACTCGGACAGATCACCACGCCCGCGGCGTGCATGGAGCTGTTGCGTGGCAGACCCTCCAGACGTTTGCACATGTCGATGAGCTTATGCACCTGCTCCTCGTTTTCATAGCGGCTTCGCAGCTCCGGATTCATCTGCAATGCACGCTCCAGCGTGATATTCAGCTCGTTGGGAATAAGACGCGCCAGCGCGTCGCCAAAAGAGTACGGCAAATCCATCACCCGCGCCACATCGCGGATCACACCCTTGGCCGCCATGGTGCCGAAGGTAACGATCTGCACCACCTTCTCACTGCCGTATTTCTCTGAAACATAGTCAATAACTTCCTGTCGGCGTTCGAAGCAGAAGTCCACGTCAATATCCGGCATGGTCACGCGCTCCGGGTTTAAAAAGCGCTCAAACAGCAGCTGATAGCGGATGGGGTCAATGTCCGTGATATGCAGACAGTAGGAAACAATGGATCCTGCCGCGCTGCCTCTGCCCGGTCCCACAGGGATATTATGCTCCCTGGCGTAATTGATGAAATCCCAGACAATCAGGAAGTAATCCACATAGCCCATGCTTTTGATCACGCCAAGCTCATATTCCAGACGTTCCCTGAGTGTCATGCCGCTCTGATCCGCGGGTGCGTTTTCGTCTTCATACCGCTCTTTAAAGCCCTGATTGCAGAGGGCGTTTAAATACGTCCAGGAATCATAGCCCTCGGGCACCTCAAAGTGCGGCAGCTTCGTGTGGCCGAACTCGATCTCCACATGGCAGCGCTCCGCGATTTTGTGCGTATTGTCCAGCGCCTCCTGCGCGTAGGGAAAGAGCGCGCGCATCTCCTCCTCGCTTTTCACGTAATACTGGCCGCCCTCGTAGCGCATGCGGTCCTCGTCCTTTAATTTCTTATTGGTCTGGAGACATAAAAGGATGTCGTGAGCCTCCACATCGTCCGCGTAGGTGTAATGCACGTCATTCGTGGCCACCAGCGGAATATGCAGCTCCCGGCTCATGCGCACCAGCTGCGCGTTCACCGTCTGCTGCTCGGGCAGACCATGGTCCTGCAGCTCCAGGAAGTAATTGCCCTCACCGAAGCAGTCGAGGTATTTTAAGGCACTCTTTTTGGCCTCATCATAGAGGCCCTTGGTGATGTAGCGCTGCACCTCGCCCGCGAGGCAGGCGGAAAGGCAGATAATCCCCTCATGATAAGTGCGCAGGACTTCCATATCCACGCGCGGCTTGTAATAAAAGCCCTCGGTGAACCCTTTGCTGACGATCTTCATCAGATTTTGATAACCCAGATTATTTTCAGCCAGCAAAATCAGGTGGTAATACCGGTCGTCGCCGCCGGTCAGCTCCTTGTCAAAGCGGGAATTGGGCGCCACATAAACCTCACAGCCCAGAATGGGGCGGATCCCCTGTGCCTGGCACTCCCGGTAAAAGTCAATCACACCGTACATGACACCGTGGTCGGTGATGGCGGCGCTGTCCATGCCAAGCTCTTTGACGCGCTTCACATATTCTTTGATTTTGTTGGAGCCGTCTAAGAGACTGTACTCCGTATGGACATGCAGATGCGTAAATGCCATGGGTCCTCCTTCTCTTTAATGGGGAGTGTTCAATGCAAAAAACAGCCATTCCCCAAAAGGAACAGCTGTCTCTGTCTTAGTGTTCACTGTCAGGCGTTTCTTTTCACACGACCTTCAGTCTTGCTCTCTTCAATTCGTCGGCGTTTGTCACTCTCTTAATATGGCCGCCGAGGCCGTTTAATTTCTCCGGGAAATCCTCGTAGCCGCGCTCAATATAATGAATGTGATCCACCGTGGAAAAGCCCTCCGCCGCCAGAGCCGCCAGCACCAGGGCCGCGCCCGCTCTTAAATCGGTGGCGCTGATCGCGGCGCCCTCATATTTCTCCACGCCCTCAAGGATGGCCACATTGCCCTCGATGGTCACGTTGGCGCCCATCTTGCTCAGCTCCTCCAGGTAGCGGAAGCGGTTCTCAAAGATACTCTCTCTCACAATGCTGGTTCCAGCTGACAGACCCAGCGTCACGGAAATCTGCGGCTGCATATCCGTAGGGAAGCCGGGATAGGGCATCGTCTTCACCTGCGTCCCGCGCAACACTCTGGAAGCGACCACACGGACCGCATCGTCAGAATCCTGCACCTCGCAGCCGATTTCCTTCAGCTTCGCGCTGATGCACTCCAGGTGCTTGGGGATGATGTTTTTGACTGTAACATCGCCCTTGGTGATGGCGGCCGCCATCATAAAGGTACCCGCCTCAATCTGATCCGGAATCACGGTATACTCCGATCCATGCAGGCTCTTGACCCCGCGGATGCGGATCACATCCGTGCCGGCGCCCTTGATATTGGCGCCCATGCTGTTTAAAAAGTTCGCCACGTCCACGACGTGCGGCTCCTTGGCCACATTCTCGATCACGGTCAGGCCTTCCGCCAGGACAGCGGCCATCATCAGATTGATGGTGGCACCCACGCTGACCACATCCAGGAAGATGTGCGCGCCAGTCAGGTCAATGGCCTCGGTGATAATCATCCCGTGTTCCATTCTGACCTTCGCCCCGAGCGCCTTAAACCCTTTAATGTGCTGGTCAATCGCGCGTGTGCCGATCTCGCAGCCGCCAGGCAGTCCGACGCTGGCTGATTTATACTTTCCAAGCAGCGCGCCCAGGAAATAATAGGACGCGCGCATCTTTCGAATACCTTCTCCCTCAATCGCGGTCGTATGAATATGTGCCGCGTTAATCTTCACCTGATGCCTGCCCAGGCGCTCCACCACCACACCAATACCCTTCATGGCGTCAAGCAGCACATTGATATCTCTGATGTCGGGCATATTATCTATCAAAACGGTATCATCTGTCAGAAGGGACGCAGCCAAAATCGGGAGGGCAGCATTTTTGGCGCCGCCGATCTCGACCTCTCCAACCAGTGGATTCCCGCCCCAGATCGCATATTGTTCCATATGATACTCCTGTCCGGTTCATAAAAATATATTATATATTACACCATTTTCAAGGAGATGTAAACCAATTATTTATGACGATACATACAGTAACGGATTGACCGCCACTCCGTTCACTCTGATCTCAAAGTGCAGGTGCGGTCCGGTGCTGTCGCCCGTATTGCCGCTTAAAGCAATCAGCTGCCCCTGGACCACCGTGTCTCCCACAGACACATAAAGCTTGCTGCAGTGTGCGTAACGCGTCTCCTTGCCGTCCGGATGCTGGATATAAACGCAGTATCCATAGCTGCTGCTCCAGCCCGCTCTCGTAACCGTACCGCCGGAGGAAGCGTACACAGAGGTGCCGACCGGGACAGCCCAGTCCACGCCCTTGTGCACCGTGCCCCATCTCGCGCCAAAGCCGGAGGACAGCGTACCGCCGTACACAGGCTTAATATAGGTCGGCGGCGTCTGCGTGCCCTTCTCCACAATCTTGGGGACGGCCTCCATCAGCACATTTTCATAAAGAATTTCCTCATCTGAGGCCACTCCATTCAAATATGTCACATTTGCGACGATCTCCCGATAGCCTGTGGATGGATCCTGTATCGTCTCACTCTCGTTCGTATACCAGTCGTCATTGTACACATATTCGGTCTCCGCCTCGTACTCCCCCGAAATAAATTCGGTTGCCACATAAGCCACCGTCAGCGAGGATGTCGGAACCGTGATGATCAGCTCCTGGTCAATCTGCAGAATGGAACTCTCGCTTGCCAGCGAGTCGTTCATGGCAATCAGATCCTCCGTGGGGACGCCGGTAGACAGCGCGATCGCGCTTAAGGTATCGCCGCTCTGCACTGTGTAGATTTCATTTTCCAGCTCATCATTGAGCAGATAGGACACCACCTCGTCCACGGTACTGATATTGTCCGGGGAAAGATAACACTCCGCGATCTCAATCCGGTCCACGAAATACATCTCCAGCACACCCAGCTCATAATCATCCGCGGTCAGCTCTTCCGTGTAACTCTCCTCATCAAACAGTTCGTCCTCCAGAGTGGCAAGACCAGCTATGTTTCTGTCCACTGTGCCGCCCTCCTCATCAGTTACCTCGCCGATTTCAGCGGTCAGCACCATAAAGCCACGGTCTGAATCAATCTGAATACTGACCGCAAAGTCTCCGCCCAGATTATAATAGTCCGCGACCTGCTGCAGAACCTCCTGTACCTCGGATACACTGGAAAGCGCCGCCATATAGCTGTTGATTTTCAGCATATAGGCCCGCTCCAGCGTCTCGACCACGCAGTCCGACAGGATCTGCGTCATGGCCTGCGTCATTTCCTCCGTATCCGTCATAGTGCCCAGCACCTGATTGGTTCCTTCCAGTGTCAGATCTGCAGAAATAAACGTCATTTCCTCTGAATCGGAAATAATCTGCTCCTTCGCCGACTGAAAGCAGGCGTTGGCGGTTTCTTCGTCCTTCACCACGCCCACACAGGTATCGTTGATATAGACCAGATAAAAATTGTCCTCACCCTGTTTGCTCAGATCCAGAGACGGCCCGAAAAACATGCTGACAAAAAATATCAGCAGACCGCAGAGATATCCGTAGGACAAGGCCGGTGTTTTTTTGATTTTATGACTGTTTTTTATGTTATGATCTGCTGCCATTCTTCTTTACACTATATCCAAAAGTTCCCAGTGTCCTGCCGGTCGCCAGATACTGTCCGTGGGAATATACAATGGGCTTTGCCTTCTCTAAGCAAAATCTGCCCTTCTCATCCATATACCGATCGTCCGCGTGCACAGCCGCGACGCGGGCTAAAAACATGGTGTGTGAGCCCAGATTCTTCTGCTCCGTGACAATACACTCCATATTGACCGGGCTTTCCGCAATCAAGGGCGCGGCAACGAAGTCCGCCGGCAGAGCCGTCAGGGAGCAGGCCTTGAATTTATCCAGGTCTCTGCCGCTTCTGACGCCACAGAAATCCACCGCCCGCACAAGCGCCTCCGTGGTCAGGTTGATGACAAACTGTCCTGTTTCTTCTATCATATGGTAAGAATAGCGGTCAGGCCGCACGGACACAGACACCATGGGCGGATCTGAACACACTGTGCCTGTCCACGCCACGGTGATGATATTATAATGGCCGGCTCTGTCCGCAACGCTCACCAGCACCACCGGAAGCGGATAAAGCATATTGCCGGGCTTGAAATTCTGTTTTGCCACAAAAAGCTCCTCTTTCCTCGCAGCGTTAAAAAGGAAATCCTACATTCCCAGGAAACTCATCCAGTAATCCAGAACGCCGAACTGTTCGAGTACCTGCAGCGCGACGCCAAGCAGCGCCATCACAAAGGTCACGATGACCCAGACGCGCGTAACCTTATGCTTCTTTGCATTCTGCGCCTCAAGTTCAGCCACTGCCGTTTTAAGCTTCTGCGTCTGCTCTGAAAGCTGACGGTTGGCTTCTTCCAGTGTTTTGGCAGATTGCTCCTCCACCACAGCCTGGACATTTTTGTACACCTTGACGCATTCGCGGTGTACGTGCGCCTCCAGATTCTCCTGCCAGGTCTGAAGCTGTTCAGCGCGGGCCTTCTCCTCCGCGTCCTCTTCCTCGTCAAACGGGTCGGCCGCCTCGGCCTCCTCCATCTTCTGTAAGGAAAAATCACAGACCTGATTGATCTTCTCGGAGAGCTCCACATTTTTGATCTGAATACGCTTCATTGTCTGGGAAATATCCTGGTATTCCGCCAGCTGCCTGTTGAGAATGTCAATCTGTTCCTTTAAAGCGTCTCCCTGCTCTTTTAAAAGGGCCGCCTGTTCCTTTAACGCCTCCGCTTCGAGCGCGTCCGCGTCAAGATTCGCCTGCATGCTCTCCTGGGAAACCAGGCGCTGCGCCAGTCTGTCTATAAAATTCTCCATCCGTGTACCTCCCCAAAAGAGCCGCCGCTCCATTTCCTTTTTTCGAACGTTAATTAAAATTATTCTAACATCTTTCCCGTTTTTTTACAAGGCAAATGCGAGGGCAGGACAGGAAAAATTATGACTGCGTCCGTCTCCTCCTGACGCTCCAAAATGCAACACCCGTTTTTGTGCATATTTGCCATATAATTTATCTGGGATAAATAAAAATTGTCTATTTTAACCAATTATTAACAGGGCGTTCATAATTTGTTCATAATTGTACCGTATAGTAAATTTCATAGTAACGAAACCGCCGAAGGCGGATGAGAGATGACTTCAGATATATTTTTTCATAATAAGCCCGGGTGCCAAGCACCCGGGCACTCCTCATGTAAACGACAAAAACGTAAAGAGGTTTTTAAGCTCTTTACGTTTTTGTTGCTTGACCCGGCGGTTAAAGGGGTTCGCCGGTCAGAATAAGGGAGTAAGTTGGTGAATTTATTCTACATCCTGCAATGCCGCGAAGCCTTCCTCACCGGTACGGACCTTCACCACATTGTCCAGGCTGTACACGAAAATCTTGCCGTCACCGATATGACCGGTGTACAGAGCCTTTTTAGCCGTCTCAATCACGTGCTCCACAGAAATCTTGGAGATGACCACCTCAACCTTGATCTTGGGAAGCAGCGTCGCGTCCAGCTCAACGCCGCGGTATTTCTCACCGGCACCCTTCTGAATGCCGCAGCCCATAACATTGGTCACGGTCATGCCGGTCACACCCAGCTCATTTAACGCCTTTCTCAGAGCGTCGTAGCGGCTCATCTTCGCGATGATCACGACCTTATGGATGCCGCTGTTCGATACGGACGGAACCTCCACAACCGGAACGGCCGCGTTCTTTTTCGCCTCGGAAGCCGTCACATAATCGCTGTCGCCTAAATCCGTATTTTCATTGACATCCATCACACCGCCGGTCACATCCATAATGGAGAAGCCCGCGTAAGCGCTCGGAAGTCCGTGCTCGGTCGCATCCAGGCCGGTGATTTCCTCTTCCTCGGAAACGCGCAGACCGATCAGCGCCTTAATCACCATAAACGCGATGGTGATAGTGACAACTGTCCAGGCCGCCACCGTCACAAAGCCGGTGAGCTGAATGCCTAAGAGCCTGAAGCCGCCGCCGTAGAACAGGCCAACCAGCTCATTCCCGTTCGCGTCCGCGATGCTGTAGCCCGGAGCGGTGTTGGTGGCAAACAGCCCAACCGCGATGGTACCCCAGATACCGTTTAAGCAGTGAACTGCAACCGCGCCCACCGGGTCGTCAATTCTTAACACATTATCTAAAAGCCATACGCCAAAGACCACTAAAAGTCCGGCCACGCCGCCGATCACAATCGCGCCAAAGCAATCCGTCACATCGCAGGGAGCAGTGATAGCTACCAGACCTGCCAGAGAGGCGTTTAAACACATGGAAACATCGGGCTTGCCATATTTTAACCAGGTAAAGATCATGCAGACCACAGTCGCAACCGCCGGAGCCACCGTCGTGGTCAGAAACACGCTGCCCAACTGCTCCAGAGAGGTGCAGGCCGCGCCATTAAAACCATACCAGCCAAGCCAGAGAATGAAGACGCCCAGGCAGCCGATCGGAAGGTTATGTCCAGGGAAGGCGTTGACCTTGGTAATTTTACCGTCCTTATCCTTCACGAATTTACCAATACGGGGGCCAAGAATTTTCGCGCCCACCAAAGCGGAGATACCGCCGACCATGTGGATGGCGCAGGAGCCCGCGAAATCGTGGAAGCCGATCTGGGAGAGCCAGCCGCCGCCCCAGATCCAGTGCGCCTCGATGGGATAGATCAGCGCGGAAATCACCGCGGAATAAATGCAGTAGGATAAAAATTTCGTTCTCTCAGCCATGGCGCCGGACACGATGGTCGCCGTGGTCGCGCAGAAGACCAGGTTGAACACGAAGTTGGACCAGTCGAAGTCCGCGTAGGATGTGAAAATGTCAAAGCCCGGTTTTCCGATAAAGCCCATCCAGTCCTCACCCAGCAGCAGACCGAAGCCGATCAGGATGAACATGACGGTGCCGATGCAGAAGTCCATCAGGTTCTTCATCAGGATGTTGCCGGTGTTTTTGGCTCTGGTAAAGCCGGCCTCCACCATGGCAAAACCGGCCTGCATCCAGAAAACCAAAGCCGCGCCGATCAGGAACCATACGCCAAAGAGCTGGCTGCCGACATATTCCATAATCTCAGTTGTCATAATAAGTCCTCCTCAACAAAGGAAGGTGCGAAGAGACATATTCCTCATCTATGCCTCTTCGCACCTTCCGGTTTTGAGCGGACAGCCGCGCCGCCGTCTCACTCTGATATATTTTTTCACAATCCGCGGAAAAAACAAAAGCACCGTGGATTACCCAACAGCGCCATTGCTTTATGTGATAAAATATATCACCCGAAATTTTGGATGTCAACGCGAAAAATTTATGGTTTTTTTATAACTTAAGAAATAATTTATATTCATTTTGCACAATCTGGCGCGTTTTCTTTGTGTTTTTGCCGATAAAACAACTTTTATCCGCAGATTTTTCGTAATTATGAAGGATCGTCTCCGTTATTCTTTGATTCAATCGCTTTCATCACGTCCTCCTCATCCTCTTCCTTCTGATTCAGGTCCTGGATAGCGACATTGATGGTTTCCATCCTGCTGTCCAGGTCCGCAACCATTTTGGAACAGGCTAAAAGCTCATCCCGAAACTCCTCGGGGATGGTGCCTTCAAACTTGTATTTGATCTTGTGCTCCAGGGAGGCCCAGAAATCCATGGCCACAGTTCTGATCTGAATCTCAACCTTGGTGCGCACGGTTTTCTCGGTCAGGTAGACCGGGATGGTGATGATCATATGGTAGCTGCGGTAGCCGCTCTGCTTCGGATAGCGTATGTAGTCCTTGACAGAAAGGACATGGATGTCCTTCTGCTGGGCAATGATGTTCGCCAGCTCGTAGATATCGGAGGTAAAGGAGCAGATCAGGCGGATGCCCGCGATATCGTTGACCTGGTCCACCATGTTGGAGATGGTGGGTTCGCTGCCGTAGCGGTTGAGCTTGCGGACGATGCTCTCGGGGGTCTTGATGCGGGATTTAATATGTTCTATGGGGTTATACTGGTGGACATGCTGGAATTCGTCATTGAGGATCTCCATTTTGGTCTCGACCTGTTTTAAGGCAGAGCGGTAGATGAGGATGACTTCCTGCCAGCTCTCTATGTCGTAGTTTTTGATCGAATTTTCTTCCATTCCTGCTTCACTCATGTTATAATTTTAGCACTCTTAAAATAGTAGCATTGGGTCGTGTAAAGGATCTGCTGCATAGGGTCGTGTAAAAATAAAATCACTTTGCTCATACGTGCTGGGCACTCCGATGAGCCCCCGAAAGCAGGAAAAGTGTTCAGCAGAGGCTTCCACTTTTCCCTGGGTCTCATCTCCATAGCACGAAAAATCGCTCAGCGATTTTATTTTTACACTCGATACTGCAGTTTTAAATATAAACTGCAAATGCATTTAAACTATTCATTCTTCTGTTAATGATTGTACTGCTGTTTTCTAATGAAACCACAAGCTATTTTGATTATTCAAAAAATTCATATCCGTGCATCGTTTCACATTCATTTTTCTTACGTAAACGGATGCCGTGAAAGCGTGAGGGCAATATGTTCAGAATCTGGTTTAAAATTATGAAAGACAATCATATGGTGCGGGATACGGTCATCGAAGATGGCTCCGATGAGACGCGCACGCACAAGGTCTTCCACGCGCTGGAGGCGGCCTGCTATGCGTTTGACTTAAGCGAGCCGATCTGGCTGGACAAGACAGTCAGAGACTTTCAGCAGCACGCGAAGGCGCGGTTTTATCAGGATCATTTCATGGAGACGATTGACTTCGACTATATGGAGGTGCAGGTGATCGAGGAATAGCTCCGCGCCTGCCGGTCTCCATATCGTCATCGTCTCAGGGTATGAAAGCCGCAGTCCTGTCAGATCGTCAGCGGCCTGACTGAAAACAAAGCGAAAGGCGCTCAGTCGTCATACCCGTTCGGATTCATGCTCTGCCATCTCCAGGAGTCCTCGCACATCTCACGGATGCCATACTGCGCCTCCCAGCCCAGCTCCTCCTTCGCCTTCGTAGCGTCGGCATAGCAGGCGGCGATATCTCCAGGCCTGCGGGGCTTGATGGAATAGGGAATCTTCACGCCTGTCGCTTCCTCAAAATTTCTCACCACATCCAGCACGCTGTAGCCTACGCCGGTACCCAGGTTGTAAATCTTCAAGCCTGCGTTTTCCTCGATTTTTTTCAGTGCCTTCACATGGCCGATTGCCAGATCCACCACATGAATATAGTCGCGCACGCCGGTGCCGTCCGGGGTATCATAGTCGTTGCCGAACACGCCAAGCTCAGCGCGCTTGCCAACGGCCACCTGGGTGATGTAGGGCATCAGGTTGTTGGGGATACCGTTGGGATTCTCGCCGATGGTACCGCTCTTATGCGCACCGATCGGATTGAAATAACGCAGCAGAATCACGTTCCATTCCGGGTCCGCCTTCTGCATGTCAGTCAGAATCTGCTCCAGCATGGACTTGGTCCAGCCGTAGGGATTCGTGCATGTTCCCTTAGGGCAGTCCTCGGTGATCGGAATCACCGCCGGATCGCCGTACACAGTCGCGGAGGACGAGAAAATGATGTTTTTGCAGTCATGCTTTCTCATCACATCCACCAGCGTCAGTGTGCCGGCGATATTATTGTGATAATACTCCCAGGGCTTTGCCACGCTCTCACCCACGGCCTTTAATCCCGCGAAATGAATGCAGCCGGTGATATTCTCCTTCGCAAAAATCTCCTCCAGCGCATCACGATCCAGAATGTCCGCCTTATAAAACGGCACCGGTTTGCCGGTAATGGCCTCCACACGCTTTAAGGACTTCTCACTGGAATTGCTCAGATTGTCAATAACCACCACATCATAGCCCGCGTTCTGCAGCTCCACTACGGTGTGACTCCCGATAAATCCGGCTCCGCCGGTCACTAAAATTGCCATATGCTTTCCTCCTCATGCCTCCTTTTTTTGATAAACCACTGCGGTCTGCTCAAACGACAGCAGCTTTATCCTTCCATATCCGGCCGTTTTGCCGGAATGTTTTCCCAAATATGCTTACAGCACGATCCCGTTTTTCTCACACAGTGCCTGCGCGCTCTCCACGCTGTCCACGCCCGTTTTGTTTTTGATCGGGGCAAACTCCCGCTCCCGCACCACCTCAAAGGGCAGGCAGGTATCCAGCTGGTGAATCATGTCCAGAACCAGCTCCTCGTATTTATAGCCGTTGGGACGCTCCGGCTGCATGCGCACGCCGTTCTCATCTATGTACGGAATTTTCTTTTCCACCACATGGCAGGGCATTTCCCCTTTGAACAGCGTTTCCAGCGCGTGAATACGAAACAGATAATTTAAGATCACGCCGAAATTGTAGGCCGGCTCGCCCTTCTCGTTTTTCGCTTCGACCATCTCATCAGTCAGCTCATAATACTCGACAATGCTGGGTCTGCCGTCCTCTAAGCACATCACGCCCACACCCTCGCGCGGGGCATTTTTACGTACCACCTTGGCGCCCACACTCACTCCGGCATCCAGAGTCGCGCCCACGAACACCGGGTCGGCAATGCGCTGTAAAACATTGTCCACCGCGAAAATATTCAGCCACTCGATCCCCTGTTCATGGGCAAAGGCAACCAGTCCCGCCTCCCGCATGCTGGTGAACCAGCCGCCGTTGCCGTTGGGAGAGGTACTGATTTTGTATTTTTCCTCCATATAGACATGACCGTCATAGTCGGAGGCCGGCGCCATTTTCTGTATGAAAAAGTGCACATATTCCTCCGGATAACCGAAATACGCCTTCTCCTTCAGAAAACTCCTGGTGACAGCGTCATTTTTGTCGCTGGTCATAATAAAAAGATGAAAATATGTCCCGGTCTGCCTGACCACATCCATCATATTCTCAATCAGACGTTCGAAAATATAGACCGGACGCGTCAGCCCGATGTCATACACGCCCTTCGGCCCGTCACTGCCAAGTCTGGTGCCCATGCCGCCGGCTAATAAAACCGCACCGACCCTGCCCTCCTGAATAGCTTTGACACCGATCTGCGTATAATACTCCTTTTTCTCTTCAATTGCGGAAAGCTCCAGCGCGCCGAGAGGCGCAAACTCTCCCCGCGCACCGCCGCCTTTTTTACCGTGCTTTAATGCGGAAAAGTCCGTGATTTCGATCTGGTTGAGCAATTCAGCCTGCTGAGCAGCGGTCAGTTCCTCATAATATTTCAGGACATGCAGCTGGTCATAAGCCGCCAGCCTTGCATATGCTTCTTCGTAGTTCATGATTCTTCCTCGTACCTGTCGGTTTCCCCTTTCATCCTGTTTCCCGTATCTCCATGAAAGGACACTGTTTTAAGCTTCTTCGTCGCCGGCAAACGCATCCAGGATTTCCTTCACCTTCCCGGCTTCAATGGCATAATTGCTGCTGCCGGGGTTGAGGACCACACCGATCGCCTCGCTCTGCTCCACAATCTGTGCGGCTCGCTTTAAATCCGCGCTGACAAACTGCTTCGGCGGATTGTTTCTCGCAAAACGGCGCACCTCGAAAATATCAGTGAACAGAGGCAGAAGCGCCTTCCCCTCCGGATCCTTCATCAGCATCAGCGCGTTTTTGTTTTTGGCGCTGCCATCCTCCACGGGCTGCGCCCCCAGCAGGAAACGGGCCCTGGTCAGATTGACATACACTTCCTCGGAAAGTGCCTGCACATCTCCTCTGTCCGGTGCGTCTGTCTCCCTGCGGTATTCCTGCAGAAAATAGAGTAAGGACAGCTGCAGCGACGGATTCTCCACCGGGCGCTGCTCTAAGGGTCTGTCTGAGAAATCCGGCCAGCGCAGGAATTCCTTGGTCTGCACCAGATAATCCTCCCCCTTCTCCCTGCCGATAAACTCAATGGCATTGATCCCCAGCTCCTTTAAGCTGCTGAAAATCTGCGGGATCTCCTTTTCACTGCATTTGACCACCGTTGCCGGCCTTTTTTCGGCAATCATGGCCTTCGCCCTCGCCACAGCGGGCTCTTCCTGCGTATAAATCACAATATAGTCATCCATAGTCTCTTTGTGGCAGAAAACAAAAGGCTGCTTTGTGTACCGGGAATGCAGCACATAGATCTCCTTTAATTTCGGGATATTTCTGATAAAATCATGTCTGTTCATAATATAAATCGTTCCTTTCTGAATTGAAATCAGAGCTTCGTCATTTCTCTTTTTAAGAATTATTTATCATCATGCAGTTATGAATCTGTTAAAGACTATCGTCTTTTTCATTAACTGTCTGTATCCGGATCTTCACGGCTGTGCTTTCCTGCCGCAGTGCCTGCGCCAGCTTGATGGAACGCAGATTCTCTCTCCGCACACGGATATATACCTCGTCTGTCAGCTCCTGCTCCTGTACAAAGCTTAAGATCAGCCTGCATGCCTCAAGCGCCAGCCCCTGTCCCCAGTACGCAGGCAAAAGCGCATAGCCTAAATACAGACCGTCTGCTCCCTCGTGCGACTCCGCTGTGATCCCGGCCCAGCCGATGGCCTGTCCGCTCTCCTTCTCCACAACGGTCCAGATACCGAAGCCATAGAAGGGATACTGATATTTGCGGTATAATCGCAGGTACTCCGCGTAGGCTTCCTCCGCGTTGTCCTCCACACCTGGAATCTGTGGAAGCGCAAGCGGCTCCAGATATCGGCTGCAGCATGCGTCCTGATAAATTTCCCGGATAACGAAAGCATCGTCCGGCACGCTCTCCCTGACGAAAACCCGCTCCCCTTCTCCGATCGTGCCGGGCTCACCCAGATGGTGCTGCCACATCAGAAGCTTCTCCCGCTCAGAGAGCAGGTTCGCATGAATACAGACATTGTCAAAGCCTTCAAAGCCGCGCCTTGTCTGCGCGGTAATCCGTTCGGCCAGCTCCTGTTCGCTGCCCCTGAAGGCCTGAAGCGCCTTTAACTCCACCAGCACACAGAAACCTCTTTCCTTCCAGGGTCTGAGCGCCTCCGGGGAAGGGCCGACGATGATGCAGGGCGGCTGCGGAGGGTTTTCCGCTATGCAGTTTTGCACATCTACCAGCCTGATTTCCATGGCTTTTCACTTTCCTGTAAGCCTTTACTTTCAGCTCACTTTGCATTATAATACCTTCAGACTGCGCCGGGAAAGACTCCCTGGCGAAAACAAAAGGAGGACCACTTATGGCACAAAACCCGATCGTTACCATCACGATGGCAAACGGCGACATCATGAAGGCGGAGCTCTATCCTGACATTGCTCCGGTCACAGTCAATAATTTCATCTCCCTGATTCAGAAAGGCTTCTATGACGGTCTGATCTTTCACCGCGTCATCAAAGGCTTTATGATCCAGGGCGGCGACCCCGAGGGAACCGGTATGGGTGGCCCCGGCTATTCCATCCGCGGCGAATTCTCCCAGAACGGCTATCCGAACAGCTTAAAGCATGTAAAAGGCGTGCTCTCCATGGCCCGCTCCATGATGCCCAACTCCGCGGGCAGTCAGTTCTTCATTATGCACGCGCCCGCGCCGCATTTAGACGGTGCTTACGCCGCTTTCGGCCAGGTCATCGAAGGGATGGATGTCATCGACAAAATCGCGTCCGTGCCCACCAACCGCAGCGACAGGCCGCTTGAGGACCAGCGCATGGTCACCGTCACGGTGGAAACCTTCGGCGTGGAATACCCCGAGCCGGAGAAAATTCTCGCGGGGAGAAGATAGCGAGCATTCAATTTCTGACCTTTGGTCCCTTGTATCATATCATTATAGTTTTCACACAAAAGCATGTCAAGAAAAAAGTCCCTTCTCCCCGGAGGGGACTTTTTTGCTGTGTAAAGGAGCCGCTTTGCGTTCACATTTTGTTCATAATTTATTTTCCAAATGTTAAATTTGACTCCAAAAATTATCCAAAAGTCTCCTTTATGATAGTATTCCTGTTTTTGACAGTTGGAGAAAATGAAAATCCCGCAAACCAGCGTATT
>JAJQHY010000071.1 GCA_021199495.1 Lachnospiraceae bacterium
CACATAAAAATGAAAAAAATTTGACAAAAAAATACAGGCTATATAAGGCCTGCAGTGTTTTTGCTTTTATTTAACTGTCAAAGTCCCGAGGTATCTTCTGCCTGATGGCAGGATCTGCAAAAAGCAACAAAGATCAGACAGAAATTGTGGTAAATTTGTGAAAAAGTTAGTTGACATTGACTAACTTTCTGCATATAATCAAATTGAAAATAAAGTTAGTTTTGCTTAACAAATGACAAAGGAGGAAACATGATGGCTTTGGCATTAATGAGCGTGGGAGAGAAGCGCACGGTGGCCAGTATCCATGGCAAGGATGAGGTGGTAAGACACTTAGAGGACATGGGCTTTACACCGGGAGCCGAGGTGAAAGTGGTCGGCGGGAACGCGGGCGGCATGATTCTTCTGGTCAAGGGAACCCGGATCGCGTTAGACAGAGGGCTGGCGAGTAAGATTCTCGTGGCGTGATTTTGCCGATTCCAATGAGGGTGTGAGCAGACTGATTTTGCCCGGCGGGCTTCAGATTGATCCGAATGGCCCTGAGGCAGTTTGAAAGAGGAGGGAGAAGAGTATGCAGACATTGAAGGAGGTACCGGTGGGGAGCACCGTAACCGTTGTAAAATTGAACGGCACCGGAGCGATTAAACGTCGGATCATGGATATGGGCATCACGAAGGGCGCGCAAGTTTATGTGCGTAAGGTTGCCCCTTTGGGCGATCCGGTGGAGGTCACCGTGCGCGGCTATGAGCTGTCGCTCAGAAAAGAAGATGCGCAGATGATTGAAGTGGAGTAGAGCATTTTATGAGGGTTGCTGCAGAAGCTGGATCTGAGAATGGAAAATGAGTGTTGAAATTCTTGCTGACAAAGTGAAATACTGAACAGTTGAGCGGCGAAGAAATCCCTGTGCAGGCTGCGGAAAGCAGCTTATTTTTAAAAGGATGGGTTAGGTTAATATAACTCAGAGGAGGAAATCATGGCAATCAAAATTGCACTTGCCGGTAACCCGAACAGCGGGAAAACGACATTGTTCAACGCGCTGACCGGTTCCAATCAGTATGTGGGAAACTGGCCCGGCGTAACCGTAGAAAAAAAGGAAGGCAAGCTGAAAGGGCATTCCGATGCGACCATCATGGACCTTCCCGGTATTTATTCACTTTCTCCCTATACGCTGGAGGAAGTGGTGGCCAGAAATTATCTGATCGGCGAGCGGCCGGACGCGATTTTAAACATCATCGACGGCACGAACCTGGAGCGCAACCTTTATCTGACCACACAGCTTTTAGAGCTGGGCATCCCGGTGGTGATGGCGGTCAACATGATGGATCTGGTGGAGAAATCCGATGATCAGATCTACGTAGATAAGCTGGCACAGCAAATGGGCTGCAGGGCTGTGGAAATTTCCGCGTTAAAGGGCACCGGTGTGACTGAGGCAGCCAATCTGGCTGTGGAGGCTGCACAGGCTGGTGTACCGCAGAAGGTGGTACATACTTTTGACAAAAAGGTTGAGGACGCTTTGAGCTCCATCGAGGCGAAGCTGGGAAGTGACATCGCGGATGCGCAGAAGCGCTTCTTTGCCTTAAAGCTTTTAGAAGGCGATGAAAAGATCGCGGCGCAGATGACGAAGGTACCGGATGTCTCCGCCGAGATCAAGGCGGTGGAGGATGCCTTCGATGATGACGCGGAGAGCGTGATCACCGGCGAGCGCTACACTTATATTTCTTCTATTATTGACAAATGCGCGAAAAGGGCGTCTAATAAAGAAAAGCTGACGATTTCTGATAAGATTGACCGCGTGGTAACGAACCGTATCCTGGCGCTGCCGATCTTCGCGGTGGTGATGTTCCTGGTTTACTATATCGCTATGAGCACCATCGGCGCGGCGGCGACTGACTGGACGAATGACAATCTCTTCGGTGACGGCTTCCATCTCTTCGGCATCGGCACGGCAGACTATGAGGAGGTCGCTGAGGAATACGGCGGCGCGGCCGAGATCGTGACCGGCTTTGCGGAGGACGCGGGTGTTGACGAAATCCTGGAGGCGATCGATGAGGAAGCGGATGAATATGATCCGGACGCGGCGGCAGCAGCGGTTGTGGAACTGACCGCGCTGTACAGCGAAGGCGCTGAGATCGTTTATGAGATAGAGGACGAGGAAACGCTGGAGGTCCTGACAGAGGAAGCTTCTTATGATGACCTGGTTGAAGCGGCAGCAGTGCTGGAGGCATATGGCTATGAAGCACCTGACCCTGCTGACTATGGCATCTTCGTTCCCAGCATTCCGGCAGCCATCGAGAGCTTTCTGGATGCGGTGAACTGCAACGCGGCGTGGCTGCGCGGCCTGATCCTTGACGGTATTGTCGCCGGTCTTGGCGCAGTGCTGGGCTTTGTACCGCAGATGCTGGTGCTGTTCTTCTTACTTGCCATTCTGGAGTACTGCGGCTACATGGCCCGTATCGCCTTCATCCTGGACCGGATTTTCCGCAGGTTCGGCCTCTCCGGCAAGTCCTTCATCCCGATGCTCGTGAGCATGGGCTGCGGCGTGCCCGGTATCATGGCCAGCCGTACCATTGAGAGCGATAAAGACCGCAAGATGACCATCATGACCACCACCTTCATCCCCTGCGGCGCGAAGGTGCCGTTCATTGCGATGATCGTGGGCGCCCTCTTGGGAGGCAATCCCTTTATTGCGACCGGTGCTTACTTCATGGGCGTGGCGGCAGTCATCTGCTCCGGCGTGATTTTAAAGAAAACCAGGCTCTTTGCCGGTGACCCGGCTCCGTTCGTCATGGAGCTGCCGGCCTACCACCTGCCCACCATCGGCGCGATCTTAAGAAGCACCTGGGAGCGCGGCTGGTCCTTCATCAAGAAGGCCGGCACCATCATCACCCTGTCCACCATCGTGATCTGGTTCACCACCTACTTCGGGTTCGCGGAGGACGGTTTCCGGATGCTGGCGGAGGATGAAATCGACTACAGTATCCTGGCTGCGATCGGCAACGCGATTGCCTGGATCTTCATCCCGCAGGGCTGGGGCAACTGGCAGGCAGCCGTGGCCTCTATCACCGGCCTGGTGGCGAAGGAAAATATCGTAGGCACTCTGGGTATCCTTTACGCCAATGGTGAAGGCAGCGTATGGGAGAATATGGCGGCAGCCTTTGCTTCCAACGGCTCTACCACCGCGGTCGGCTACTCCTTCTTGTTATTCAACCTCCTGTGTGCCCCCTGCTTCGCGGCTATGGGAGCCATCAAGCGGGAGATGAACAACATGAAGTGGTTCTGGATTGCCATCGGATATCAGTGCGGCCTGGCCTACTGTGTCTCCCTGGTTGTCTATCGGATTATGGGCCTCTTCACCGGCGAGTGCGGCTTCGGCATCTTCACCGTCGTTGCCATCGCCCTGATTGTCGGCTTTGTGTACCTGTTGTTCCGCCCCATGCCCGATCCTGACGGCAAAAAGGCGGTTGTGAAAGGAACGGCGAAAGCATAATGGGAAATGTCATTGTCGGACTTATACTCCTTGTCATCGTGGCGCTGGCAGTCCGCAGCATCTTAAAGGATAAAAAATCCGGCAAGGGCTGCGCCGGCTGCAGCTGCGGGTGCAGCAGCTGTAATGGCTGCTCGAGCGTGAAGCAGAAATAATTTGAAATTCATATGAAATCTATAAAGGTGGATTCAGAACGAACATATGCTGAATCCGCCTTTTTATCTTAGATGGCCCTTTTAAGTTATTGTATTTGCATTGCAATTATTTTAAGAAAGTTCTTGTAAAACAGAGCTTTAAATTCGTTCGTATTCACTTTATGATTCCTCACGAAAGACTTTGTATAACCGAGTGGATAAATATAAACTGCTGAACGATTTTTGCGCGATGGAGATGAGACCATTGACAATCGTGGAGGCCTCACCCGAACACGATTGGCACGCTCATGGGCTCATCGGAATGTTCCGCGCAGCATGAGCGAAGCAGTTTATATTTATCCACGACCCTTTTGCATATTATCTCATTTAATCGCAAGCGATTGACTTAATAAAAATTTCATAAAGCCTCTATTGATTTCATCACAAAGATAGCATAGAATAAACACCGGAAAATCAAATTTCCCTATGGGTGCGCCTCTATGGTCTGTTGCCCGTGGGAATAACTATGCAGGGAGGAAAACATATGCTTAAAACACTTATGAAGTACATAGGGCAGTATAAAACAGTTTCAATTATTACCGCCTTATGTACCATCGGTGAAGTGGCTCTGGAAACAGCGCTTCCTCTTGTGACTGCTGCAATCATTGATCAGGGCATCGAAGCGGGAAATCTGACCAAGATTTTCCTTTACGGTGGCCTGATGATTCTGATGGCCGCGGGCAGTCTTTGCTGCGGCCTTGGGTCCGCGCACTTTGGCGCGCAGGCGGCCATGGGCTTCGGCAGCAATTTAAGAGACGGTATGTACCGCAAAATCCAGACCTATTCTTTTTCCAATATTGACAAATTTTCAACCGCCGGCCTGGTGACCAGGCTGACCACGGATGTGACCAACATTCAGAACGCCTACATGATGCTGCTGCGGATGTGCCTGCGCGCTCCGATCACCTTAATCTGCGCGATGGTCCTTTCCTTTATGATCAATCCTGCGGTGGCCAGCGCGTTTTTGGTGGCAGCGATTCTGCTCGGAACGCTCCTGGTGGTGCTTTCGCTGACGGCCATGAAATATTTTGACCAGACCTTTGACAGGTACGATGACTTAAACGCCAGCGTACAGGAAAATGTCACCGGAATCCGTGTGGTGAAAGCCTTTGTCCGTGAGGACTATGAGAAGAAGAAATTCAAGTCCGCCGCGGAGAATATTTATAAGATGTTTGTCAAGGCTGAGAAGATCATTGCATACAATAACCCGGCGATGATGCTGACCATATATTCTGTCATGCTGATTCTCTCCTGGGTATCCGCGCACATGATCGTGGCCGGCAATATGACGACCGGCAATCTGTCCAGCCTGCTGCAGTACTGTATGAGCGTGCTGATGAGCCTGATGATGCTCTCCATGGTTTTTGTCATGCTTTCCATGGCAATCGCGAGCGCGCGCCGTATCGCGGAGGTCTTAAATGAAGAACCGGATCTGGTCAATCCCCCGCATCCGTTCTTTGAGGTGCCGGATGGCAGCGTTGACTTCAGCCATGTTTATTTTTCCTATCATAAGACAGCCCGTAAGGACGTACTCTTCGATGTTGACATCCATGTGAATGCCGGCGAGACCATTGGCATTATGGGCGGCACCGGTACAGGTAAGACCAGTCTGGTCAACCTGATCAGCCGTCTGTACGACGTGACGCAGGGCAAGGTCATGGTGGGCGGCCATAATGTCCGCGACTATGATCTGGAAACGCTCCGAAACGAGGTTTCTGTTGTGCTTCAGAACAATCAGCTCTTCTCGGGAACGATCCTGGAGAATCTGCGCTGGGGCAATGAGAACGCGACGGAGGAAGAGTGCATTGAAGCCTGTAAGATGGCCTGCGCGGATGAGTTTATCCAGAGAATGCCGGACGGTTATAACACCCATATCGAGCAGGGCGGCACCAATGTGTCCGGCGGGCAGAGACAGCGTCTGTGTATCGCAAGAGCCCTTTTGAAAAAACCGAAGGTTCTGATTCTGGACGACTCTACCAGCGCCGTGGATACCGCAACGGACGCGAAGATCCGCAAAGCGTTCCGGGAGCAGATCCCCAATACCACCAAATTCATCATTTCCCAGAGAGTATCCAGCATCGAGGATGCGGATAAGATCATCGTCTTAGAGGACGGCCATGTGGACGGTTTCGGTACGCATGAGGAGCTGATGGAGAACAATGAGATTTACAGAAGCATCTACGAGTCCCAGACCCAGGGAAGCGGCGACTTCGATGAAGTGGGAGGTGACTGATTATGCCGAGACAACCGATAGGGGTCAGACCCAAAACAGAAAAAAGCATGGGAGAACTCCTGACAAGAATTTTCCGGGTACTGCTGGAGGAATATAAGGTACATCTGATCGTTGTGGTGGTCTGTATTCTGGGGTCCGCGCTGGCAAGCCTTCGGGGAACCCTGTTTATCCGCTCCCTGATTGATGATTATATTACACCGTTATTAGGAATGGACAATCCGGATTTCAGCGGTCTGTTAACGGCGCTGATCAGCGTGGCCTTTGTCTACCTGTTGGGCGTGGCCTGCAGCTTTACCTATAACCGTCTGATGATCTACGTGACGCAGGGAACGCTTAGAAATATGCGTATCAAGCTGTTCAATAACATGGAAAGCCTGCCGATCAAATACTTTGACACGCACGCGCACGGTGATATCATGTCGGTGTATACCAACGATATCGATACGCTGCGGCAGCTGATCAGTCAGGCACTTCCGCAGATTTTAAACAGCAGCGTTACGATCGTGGGAACCGTGGTGAGCATGATTGTGCTGAGCCTGCCCTTAACCGGCATTGCGCTGGTGATGGTCTGTGTCATGGTCGGCGCGGTGCGGGCATTGACAAAACGAAGCGGTATGTACTTCACCCGCCAGCAGAAGGCGCTGGGCGTCTTAAACGGCTACATTGAGGAAATGATGACCGGCCAGAAGGTGGTCAAGGTCTTCTGCCATGAAGACAAGGCCATCGAGAAATTTGATGAGCTGAACGAGGATCTGCGTGTAAATGCTACCAGAGCAAACGCATTCTCCAACATGCTGGGCCCGGTCAATTCGCAGCTGTCCAATTTAAGCTATGTACTTTGCGCGACCATCGGCGGTACGCTGGTGATTGTGGGCGGCGGTCTCGCGGGTGTGACACTGGGAACTCTGGTGACCTTCCTGCAGCTGGTGAAGAGCCTGGGGCAGCCGATCAACCAGGTCTCCATGCAGATGAACTCCATCATCATGGCCATGGCCGGCGCGGAGCGTATTTTCAATCTGCTGGACGAGGAGCCGGAGGTTGATGATGGTTATGTGGGTCTGTGCAATGCCCGTGTCAATAACATGGGTAAGGTCATTGAGGTGAAAGAGCACACCGGCACCTGGGCCTGGAAGCATTATCACAAGGATACCGACACTACCACCTATCAGCTCTTACAGGGCGACCTGGTGATGGATCATGTGGACTTCGGCTATACGGACGATAAGATGGTGCTGCATGATATCGTGCTTTACGCACAACCGGGGCAGAAGATCGCCTTTGTCGGCTCCACTGGCGCCGGCAAGACCACCATCACCAACCTGATCAACCGTTTCTACGATATTCAGGACGGCAAGATCCGCTACGACGGTATCAATATCAATAAGATCAAAAAGGGTGACCTGCGCCGGTCTCTGGGCATGGTGCTGCAGGATACGCACCTGTTCACCGGCACCGTCATGGACAACATCCGTTACGGCAAGCTGGACGCGACCGACGCGGAATGCATCGAGGCCGCGAAGTTAGCCAGAGCCGACTTCTTCATCGACAGACTGCCCGACGGCTATAATACCATGCTGACAGGCGACGGCAGCAACCTCTCTCAGGGTCAGAGACAGTTACTGGCAATCGCGAGAGCGGCCGTGGCCAACCCGCCGGCGCTGATCCTGGATGAGGCAACCTCCTCCATCGATACCAGAACCGAGCGTCTGGTGCAGGAGGGCATGGACCGTCTGATGGCCGGCAGGACCACCTTTGTCATCGCGCACAGGCTGTCCACGATCAAAAACTCCGACTGCATCATGGTTCTGGAGATGGGCCGCATCATCGAGCGCGGCAGTCACGACGAGCTGATCGAGCAGAAGGGCAAGTATTATCAACTGTATACAGGCAATCAGGTGACACAGTAATTAAAAAACATCGGCTGAAATCGGATTCATTTCCGTTTCGGCCGATGTTTTTGCTGGTGAAAGCGCAGTCTTGCATCTTACTTTGAGTTTGCAGGAAGTCAAAGTTTTTTCTTAAACATGATGTAGTAACAGTTCAGTTCAAAATCTGTGCAGTTTCGCTTTCCTTCCGGAAGGAAAAGCAAAAGCTTTTCTTTTTTCTCCGGGTCAAGAAGCTCTTCACGCAGGGTATCACGAATGCCGTTGATATCCATGAACTTTTTGATTTCAGGTATTGCCCGGTCAAGTTTTCTTTTCTCAACAAGAAAATCCATGTTGTAGCGCGTTTCAGTTTCCCATTCGCTGAGCATTTCTGCATGGTCGTCCAGCCAGTCTGTAATGGTCAGGTTGGCACTATTATCAGTGACCATGAGCAGAAGCTTACTGATTTTATGCGTATAGGGTACAGTGACGCCCACACATTCCAGGGCGCCTTTCAGAATTTTTTCAACAGATTGCTGTAAGTGGTAAGCGGCAATATTTAAAATCATTTCATCGTTTTGGCATGATTGCCATATCATTTCCGCAGCTGTATAGTCCTTTTGCGCGCTTTGAAATAAGCGTATATCACACATTCTGTTACCTCCCAGGGTTATCTTTCAAATAATAATAGTCCGGTTTTGTCGATTTCCTGATAGAGTCGGGAATCCGGACTCAGATCCGCGACAATATCCACCGGGCAGTCCAGTTCCGGAAAATTCTCGATCTTTTTGTCTTTGTCGTATTTTTCAATATACAGGTCGATATCGCTGTGGCTGTTGCACCTGAATTCCAGTGAACTTCCGAACAGTACCAGTTTTCGTATATTATTGTCTTTTTTTAATGAACGTGTAAGGGTATCAACCCTCTTTTGCATGAGTGGATGTACCCGGTTTGCATCGGGAAATAAAACACCATCGGCAACCGGAAAATCCCACATTCTTTTATAGTTGTTCATAATCAGGAATGGCCTCCCCTGTGTTAAGCAGAGTATAACACAGGAAAGAGGCAGTGACAATCATGTTTTTTGCCTTACTTTTATTTTACATTTCCGCATTTCTATTTTACTTTCCCCGGATAGTTTGTAAAACGGTTCATGCAGTAAAATGCAGACGTACACGAAAAAGAATATTAGGAGGAAAAAATGAAATTCAAAAAAGTAGTTGCGTTTGCAACTGTAATGGCAATGACAATGGCCATGGTGGCCTGCGGTTCGAGTACCAGCACCAGCAGTTCTTCGGAAGCGGTGGTGGAGGAGGACACTACGGCTGCGTCGACCACGGAGGAGACCACTGAGGCGGAAGCAGCAACAGAAGAAACCACCGATGATACTACACTGGTGAGCGGCAAGGTGTCCATGTCCGGTTCCACATCCATGGAGAAATATGTCAGCGCTCTGATTGAGACCTATGCGGAGATCAATCCCAACATCACTGTGACCGCTGAGTACGTTGGCTCCGGCGCCGGCATTGAGCAGGTGATCGCGGGTTCCGTAGATATCGGTAACTCTTCCAGAAACTTAAAGGACGCTGAGATGGAGAGCGGCGCGGTAGAGAATATCGTGGCAATTGATGGTATCGCGGTTGTGGTTGACCCGGCGAATACCGTGGAGGACTTAAGCCAGGAGGATCTGATTGCCATCTATACCGGTGAGATCACCAACTGGTCCGAGTTGGGCGGCAGCGACACACCGATCGTAGTGATCGGCCGTGAGGCAGGCAGTGGTACAAGAGGGGCTTTTGAGGAGCTGCTGGGCATTGAGGATGCCTGCGCGTATGCTTCCGAGCTTGACTCTACCGGCGCGGTAATCGCGACTGTAGCGGCTACCGAGGGTGCAATCGGATATGCTTCCTTAGACAGCCTGAATGATACGGTTGTAGCTCTGAAGCTGGACGGCGTTGAGGCAACTGAGGAGAACATTGTGGCTGGTGAGTACTTCCTGTGCAGACCGTTCGTGATGGCGACCAACGGCGAAATCTCCGAGCAGAGCGAGGCGGTTCAGGCATGGTTCGACTTCGTATACAGCGATGAAGGAAAAGCGGTTGCGGTAGCGGTTGGACTGATTACGGTAGACTGAAAATAAAAGTGTATGAGTCTGACAACGTGCGGGCGTTAAGCGCCCGCACAAGCTACATAATAAGGATTTATTGAATATGAATGCACATCCTGCAAAAACAATGAATGAAAACCCTAATCCCCCAGCTATGCTGGGGAGAATAGAGTAAGCAGTAG
>JAJQHY010000101.1 GCA_021199495.1 Lachnospiraceae bacterium
GAAAAGTAGGACAACTAAAAACCTAAAATGTCCTTGACAAGGGGTACAATTCAAAAAACACCGCTGCGTGGAATGACGCGGCAAGGGATGATAAGGGAAAGGGCGGCGTGTCAGAGGAAAGCAAGGTGAAGGTCGGCGTTTATACTACTTCTGCCGGGCGATATGTTGTAAGACTGACTGATGAGGCCGGGAGAATTCTGTGGGAGATGGAGGCAGAAATTTCACCGGAAAAGCCTTATGTGGAGGATGTACAGCTTGCACAGGAAAAGGACAGGAGCTGTGGAAATAAAGCGCGGGACGGCGAGACAGGCATTATTCATTCTGATGATAAGCCGGGAGATATGGAAGACAGCCCGGAGCAGAGGAGCCTGACCCTTTCCGTCTATGACTGTGACGGCCGCATCCTGCTCTCCTACACGAAACCGGGAGAAGCGGAGGCTGAAGAGCCGCTTCCAGACCCTGCCCAGCCCTGCGAGAAGCCTGAAGATATTGAAACCATGGAGGAGCTCTACCTGTCCGGTCTGCACCTGGAGCAGTACCGCCACGCGACCTACCGTCCGGAAGATTATTACCGGGAGGGGCTTAAGCGGGATCCGACCGATATCCGGATCAACAATGCCTACGGGCGGCTTCTGTACAATCGAGGTAAATTTGGGAAGGCGGAGAAGCATTTTCAGGCCGCGATCGCGAAAGCAACCTGGAAAAATCCCAATCCCTATGACTGCGAGCCCTACTATAACCTGGGCCTGGCGCTGAAAAAGCAGGGGAAATATGAGGCCGCCTATGACGCGTTTTACAAAGCGATCTGGGACGGCAACATGCAGGATAAGGGCTTCTATCAGCTGGCGGCGCTCGCTGCGGGGAAGGAGGACTGGGCAGCAGCTCTGGATTTTGCGGAGAAATCGCTGCTGCGCGGCATGCACAACATCAAGGCCAGGAATTTAAAGACTGCGATTTTACGCCTGACTGGAAAAGCGGATGAGGCGAGAACCCTGGCGGCGGAGACGCGGATAATCGATCCGCTGGATCACGGGAGCCTTTATGAGCTGCTGCAGCTGGCTGAGGACGTGCATCTGGAGCAAGGGGCGGACATGCAGGAAGCCGCGTCGGAGGAACAGGCTGGGAGTCTGGCGGCACAGTTTAAAACGCTGATGCGGGACGATGCGGACAGCTATCTGGAGCTTGCCATCGATTACGGCGAGTGGGGGTTGTATGAGGAGGCGGTCCGGGTTCTTCGGCTTTATTCGGAAAGCATCGGAGCAACTCACAGTGCCCGGATGGCGGACAGCCCGATGGTACATTATTATCTGGCTTATTTTCTGAGTGAGTCTGGACGTTCTGTAAACAAGAAAAATATGAACAGCATATCAGTTGGAGCGTCAGAGGCATACGTTTCAGATCATGTGAAATCAGAGCTCGCTGCTGCCGCGCACTGCGCCTGCGATTATTGCTTCCCTGTCCGCCTGCACGATATCCTTGCTCTCTCCTTTGCGATAGAGCAGAATCCCGCGGACGCCAACGCCAGGTACCTGCTGGGAAATCTGTACTATGATAAAGACCGGTGGAAAAAGGCGGAGGCGCTGTGGCGGGAAGCGGAGACGCTGGATTCAGACAACGCGATCGTTCACAGAAACCTCGCGCTGCTTTATTTCAATAAAAAGAAGGATCCGGATCAGGCGCAGGGACAGATGCAAAAAGCCCTTGCGGCCGCGCCGGACGACGCCCGGATTTTCTTTGAGGCGGATCAGCTGGAGAGGCAGATGAACAGGCCGTTTGCAGAGCGCCTTAAAAATATGGAAAAGCACCGGGCGCTGCTGGAGGGCAGGGACGATCTGTACACGGAATACATCACGCTGCTTAACTGTGCGGAAGAGTATGAAAAAGCGCTGGACGCCATGCTGACGCATAAATTCCATCCCTGGGAGGGCGGCGAGGGCAAAATCCCGGCCCAGTATAAGGCCGCACGCATTGGCCAGGCGCAGCAGAAAATGGGGGCCAGGGACTATGAAGGCGCGATTGACTGCCTGAACCGGGCGCTCACCTATCCGGAAAACTTCGGAGAGGGAAAGCTTGCGGGCACTATGGATAATGATGTGTACTATTTTCTGGGGAAGGCGTATGAGCATATGGATCCGGCGCAGGCGAAGGAAATGTACCGGCTGGCGCTGCGCGGCGGGGATGATTTGTCCTCCGCTCAGTATTATAACGACCAGCCGCCGGAAATGTTCTACTACCGGGCGCTGGCGACGGCGGCCTTAGGTGAGGAAAAGGCGGCGCGGCGGATGCTTGACAACCTGTTTGCCTACGGTATTGTGCATTTAAGAGATAAGGCAGAGATTGATTATTTCGCGGTTTCTCTGCCGGATTTCCTGATTTTTGAGACCGATCTGGAACGGAAAAACCGGGTAAGCTGCGCGTTCCTTGCGGCGCTGGGCAGTTATGGGCTGAAGGAATATGAGAACGCGGCTTATTTTGTGAAGGAAGGACTTTCCAGGGACAACGCGCACCAGGGGCTGATCAGGTTGAAACGGGAGATGGAAAGCCTCCAGGATAAAGATTGAAATTGCCCCGGTACGGCTTGTGAAAATCGCAGAAGTGACCGGCAAAAAGCCACAAAAGTGACCGGGTGTTATGCCCGAAGATATGAGGGGGTCTGTATGACATATTCATTTAAAACTTATGAAAAATCTGCCATCCTGCGGGGGCACCTTCGCATGGGCGGCGATAATCCTGCGGGGGAGCGTATCGACGCCAACAGTCTGTATCTGGAGCGGGGAGGGAAGCCTTGGCTCGGTGTCATGGGAGAGTATCATTTCAGCCGTGACCATGCTGAAAACTGGCATCAGGAGCTGTGTAAAATGAAGGCCGGCGGCGTGAATATTGTGTCCACCTATATGTTTTGGATTTACCATGAGGAGATTGAGGGCGAGTTTGACTTCACCGGGGACCGGGATATCCGGCGCTTTGTAGAGGAGTGTAAAAAGCTGGGACTGGATGTCTTTCTGCGAATTGGCCCCTGGAGCCACGGCGAGTGCAGAAACGGCGGCTTTCCGGACTGGTTGCTCAGCAAGCCTTTTGCGCTGCGGGAGGATAATGACGGGTACCTGAAGCTGGTGCGTATCTGGTATGAGAAAATTTATGAGCAGGTGCAGGGCTTATTTTATAAGGATGGCGGCCCGATCATCGGGATTCAGCTGGAAAATGAGCTGGTGGACCGCCCGGAACATCTGCTGACGCTGAAAAAGCTGGCCCAGGAAATTGGTTTTGACGCGCCGCTCTATACGGTGACCGGCTGGAACAGCAAATATGGCGCGAAAATCCCGGTGGACGAGGTGCTGCCGGTGTTCGGCTCTTACGCGGAGGCGCCTTGGGATTCGCACACCGGCCCGCTGCCCTTAAGCAGGCACTATGTGTTTAATCCGGTGCGAAATGACATGGCTGTCGGTGTGGATGTGATGCGGGATACGGACAAAAGCGGGTGGCGTCTGCCCTATGAGCGCTATCCGTTCCTGACCTGCGAGATGGGGCCGGGTCTGCAGTCCACGCACCACCGCCGTGTGCTGGTTTCCGGCATGGACGCCTACGCCATGTCGCTGACAAAGCTGGGAAGCGGCAATAATCTGCTGGGGTATTATATGTATCACGGCGGCGTCAATCAGATTGGGAAGCTTTCCACGATGCAGGAATCCAGGGCGACCGGCTATCCTAACGACTACGCGATTCTGTCCTATGATTTCCACACGGCCATGACCTCCTACGGGGAGGCGCGGGAGCAGTATCGTCTCTTAAATCTGCTGCATTTGTTTGTGACGGAGTTTGGGGAGAAGCTGGCGCCGATGGAATATGTGGGTTCTGCGGAAACGGTGGAGCCGGAGAACTTAAAAAGCCTGCGCTACTGCATGCGGACGGATGGGGAGAGCGGCTTTGTCTTTGTCAATCATTATCAGAGGCTGGCACAGGTGGAGGATCTGCGCGGGGTGGTGATTGAAGGGACTATTACGTTCCCGCCGATTGATGTCTGCGGCGACGTCAGCTTTATCCTTCCCTTTAACCTGGACCTTCAGGGCAATCTGCTGAAATACGCCACGGCGCAGCCCCTGACGAGAGTTGGGAATACGTATTTCTTTGCGCAGATTGAGGGGATTGACGCGCAGTATCAATTTGCCGGCAGCACGGCAGCGATATGCCCGGATATAGCGGCGGAAGCAATGACGGAGGAGCCCGGCGGGCAGATCTTTTCCTTCTTATATAAAAATATCCGCATTGTGACCATCCCCTGGCAGCAGGCCCGTTTTCTGCGCAAGCTGGACGGAGCTGTCTATATCGGAAAAGACTGCGACCTCTATCTGGCTGACGGGGAAGTGAAAGCTGTGCAGGAGGGAAGCTTTACGTATCTGAAATGGAATGGGAGTGATTTTGAGGTGCACAGTGTGGAAAAAGCCTGGAAAAACGCGGCTTATTGTGTGGAAAAGATCGCGGAGACGGAGGGCTGGCCTGAGGAAGAGCGGCTGAGGGAACTGTTTTGCCAGGATATTTCACGTAAAAAATGCATTCAACCGGAAGATGAGGAAGGAAAAACGGAAGATAAATCCGGCAGGGAAGCTGCAGAGGATGTTGGCTTTAATGCCGGGGAGAAGGAGGCAGAACTGGCTGCGGGCTGTGATTTATATACCGGGAAGTTTTGTGACGAGCTTGCAATCGGCGGCTCCCGCCGCCTGACCTGGTACCGGCTATCCGCCGACAGCCCCGAAGGCTTTATTGACATCGCCGACATCTGCGATACCTGCCAGCTTTACGCGGACGGAGCGCTTGTCGCGGACAAATATTACGACGGTGAGCCCTGGCGCTTCCCGGCGTGCCTCGTTTACGGCAAAGACTGCGTGATCGTGCTGTCACAGTTGAAGAATGATTGTTACAGAGAGGTGTAAGGTTCGCTTTCTGAAGCTTAATGTAAAGATTTTCTGAAACTATTGCAATTTCTTCCAATCAACCATATAATGGATAAATAAAAACAGGAGAAGAAAGTAGCATGAAGGTTCTTGTAATTCCCGATATCCATCTGAAAACATGGATTTTTGACAGAGCAGAGGGCATCCTGAAATCAGGCAGAGCAGACCGGGCGGTATGCCTTATGGATATGCCCGATGACTGGAATATGGAATTTCAGACAGAACGATATCGGGAGACTTTTGACCGCGCGATTGCTTTTGCTGCGGCCTTCCCGGACACGCTCTGGTGCTATGGCAACCATGACATAAGCTATCCGTGGGGCAGGCTTGAGACAGGGTACTCTCCTTATGCGGAGCGGACGGTGGTGTCAAAGCTTGAGGAACTGGAGAACAGCCTTCGGAATCCGGCACAGATTAATATCATGCAGAGGATTGACAATGTGCTTTTTTCACATGGCGGCCTTTCTATGGAATTTGTAAAATGGCTTGATGAAAACCTGCCGGATGCTGATATAGATGATGTAATAGCGGCTGTGAATAACGCCCCACAGGCGTATCTCTGGAATGACGAATCTCCTCTTTGGCTCAGACCGCAGTATAAGCACAGAGAGGCATTTCGAAATGGAACCTATACGCAGGTGGTTGGCCATACACCGGTTGAGAAAATCTGTGAGAAAGACGGTATTATTTCGACAGATGTGTTTTCTACCTATCGCAACGGGACGCAGATCGGAGAGTCGGCGATGCTTGTGATCGATTCAAAGACAGGAAGCTATGAGAAGATTGAGGTCCCGGGAAAGTGGACGTAAAAAATTTATACATTGAAAAATGACAAAAGAGGGAGCCCTATGCCGCAGGATTTAAGCATAAGACTCCCTGTCCTATCTGCTTTTTGATGTTGGTTGTTTTTGGGCTACAGCTTTGCGTAAACCGCTTCGCGTTTTTCTTTAGGAACCTTTAATCTGTCCATGGCCTGTTCAGCGGTCCAGTTCATGGTCTCCATCAGGGCCTGAACGTTCTGCGCAAGATTTTCCATCTGCCCCTGACGCAGAATCGTTTTTGCCTCATATTCCAGAATTTGTCCTCCCATAACCGTTCTCACTCCTTCCTTTACGGCTCCATAGTTGGCTGCCAGATTGTCTACGACCTTTTCTGACATATCGATCAGTGTCTTTTTGAAGTATGCGCTCAATTGCCCGAGATATTCCAGGTGATCCAGGTGCTTTATGATCATCCGGTATTCGGCCTTCTCGGCCAATGGCATTATCGCCGTGTCTGTAATGTTACCGGTCAAAACACGCATTTTTAGAGTATGGGATTATATTAACATGGAGTGACAAAATCCGCAAGGCGAAAACGAAATATCGCGGGCTGTTAATTTTCCCCGACCTCATATTCCTGGCTCTCGACGATAGTGGGTTCGGCGATTGATTCAGAGGGACTGACGCTTACTGCCAGTAGAACCATGTTGAGCAGTATCACCGCGATAATAATTGCGGCAATCACTTTGAGTATTTTTTTGGTTCTGCGATTTCTTATGGCCAGCTGTTCATTGATTTGCTGAAGATGTTCGGCTATTTGCTTCTGGGCTTCCTGTTTCGTCGGAATTTCTGCTCCCAGAAGGTCGCTGACAGACACTTCAAAGACAGCTGCCAGTTTAATCAGCATTTCGGAATCAGGGACCGATAAGCCGTTCTCCCACTTTGAGATGGTCTGTCTTACGACATGCAGCCTGGCGGCCAGCTCATCCTGGGAAAGCCCCCTGGATTTTCGAAGATTTCGGATATTTTCATTCAGCATAGAGAGATACCTCCCGGTTGTTTTTTGCAGGTTTCTCATCGTGCCCGCCAGCGTCCTGGCTCTGGCCCTCTGATGCTGATATTGCTTGGGATGCGATGACCAGCCTGCGGTATCATCATACGACTTTATGCCGTTGCGGGCAAGCAACGCAAATTGACATTTCCCAATCTATAGAAATAGATTTATACTAACATGGAGTGACAAAATCTGCAATGCGAACAATCAGGAGGAGAGGAAATCCGTAAATGAAAGATTTTGTTGCAACGATTTCAGCTTGAAGGTATAATGACTGCAAAATTGAACAGAGAGGAGGAGCCGAATGCCTGCCATATGCACGTTTCGGGGCATAAAGATGGTATCTTGCACAGCAGAAAGAAATGCTGTTCCAGATTGACCCGCTGAAATAGAGGTACGCTATGGAGCTGGAAGAAAAAGTAAAGCAGTATTTTGAAAATCCGAGAAAAATAAAAGAAGTTACACCTGGCGAGAATTACACACTTTATATTACCTTTGATAATGGAGAGAAGCGAAAGCTTGAGATGGCAGATGAATTGACGGGTGTTTTTGCTGTACTCAGAGATAAAAGCAGATTTGAGAAGGTATTCATCAATGATGTTGGGAATATTGCGTGGAATCTGGATGAGGATGTTGACAGCTCCCTGCATTGGGAGAATCAGATTGATATCTGTAAGGATTCCGCGTATATGGACAGTATTCCGCTGGATCATTGAGAGCATTGTAAAGATACAGATGATAAAAACAGGGAGCATTGCACCGCAGGGGTTTGGGCATAAAGCTCCCTGTTTTGTAGAAGTGGGAGAAGAAAAATGCTTTATCTGACAGGCGACACTCACGGAGACTGGGAGGAACGGTTAAGCTCTCTGGCTTTCCCGGAGGGAAAAACACTGACAAAGAATGATTATGTGATTGTCCTGGGCGATTTTGGCATCTGGGACAATTCCAGGCAGCAGAAGCACGCGCTGGACTGGCTGGAGAAAAAGCCTTTTACAACGCTTTTTCTGGATGGGAATCATGAAAATTATGATATTCTGGACGCTTATCCGGTCAAGGAGTGGCACGGCGGGAAGGTCCATTTTATCCGACCTTCTGTTATCCATCTGCTGCGGGGACAGATTTTTGAAATTGACGGGCGTTCTTTCTTTACCTTCGGCGGCGCCCGCTGTCATGATATCAAAGACGGGGTTCTGGAAGCGGGAGACCCGCGGATCAAAGTGTGGGCAAAAGACACAAAAAAGCGCTTTCGCGTGAATCATGTGTCGTGGTGGGAGCGGGAAATGCCCTCTTTAGAAGAGATGGAAGAGGGACTTCGTAATCTGAGCGCTGCCGGAAATCAGGTAGATTATATCCTGACCCACTGCCCGTATTCTGCTTTGCTTGAGCGGATGGACGGCGGCTGCGGTTTTTACCGGACGGATTTTCTGAGTGATTATCTGGAAAAAATTGAGCATGCGACATCATATCGCTATTGGTTTTTTGGACATATGCATGAGAATGTGATGTTTCAGCGTGAGCGGGCGGTGTGTCTGTATGAGCAGATCATTCCATTGGAGTGGTAAGGGGAAAACGGTTCTACAGGAAATCGGAAAATGCAAAATACGTATGAAAAACGCAAATTTTGCTTGTTCTGTCTGATAAATGACAACCTTACACAAAGAACAGAGATTAGTCTGAGTGATACGGCTATTTCCGCGAAAGGCCACTCACTGACGCATATACTGCCTGACAGCTATTTTACCTTTTAAAGATTCTGAATGCAAGCTGGTAAAAGTAAATTTTGTGTGTCAAATCGCTGGTTTGGCGCGTTTCTCGAATCATATCTTATCTTTGGGGGCTGAAATCGTGTTTTAAATTCTTTTTTACTTTACTTTCATGCTACATTTATTTATAATAGCAGCACGAAAGGAAGTGATGGCATGACGCAGCATGAGTTACTGGATACCGCATTGGAAAAAAACAATGGAATCCTCCGGACTTCAGAGGTCGTGGACATGGGGATTTCAAAGCCGGTTTTTTATGATTATGTGAAATCAAAAGATTTAAAACAGGCGGCGCATGGGATTTATGTGTCAGATGACAGTTGGACAGATACGCTGTATCTGCTCCATTTACGGTATGGCCAGCTTGTTTTTTCCCATGAAACAGCCCTGTTCTTTCATGACCTGACAGATCGGGAACCGTTTCCATATTCAGCCACGGTAAAAAGAGGTTATAATGCCAGCGGCCTGAAAGGAGAAGGCGTCGCGGTATATACGGTAAAAAAAGAGCTGCATGGGATTGGAGTCACATCCATGAAAACACCCTTTGGGCATTTGGTTCCCGTTTATGACATGGAACGTACCATCTGTGACCTGATCCGCAGCCGGAACCATATCGAAATGCAGACGTACCAGGATGCGTTGAAACAATACGTCCGACGCAAAGATAAGAATCTGAGGAATTTAATGAATTATGCCCAGCTATTCCGGGTTGAAAAGATTTTAAGGCAGTATTTGGAGGTGCTTCTATGATTAAGACATCAAAGCAGTTAAAAGACCTGATCCGCAATCTGTCAAAGAAGAAATCAGCGGATGCGCAGGTCCTGATGAGAAATTATATGATGGAACGGTTCCTCGAACGGATTTCGCTTTCCGAGTACAGGGATAAATTCATTTTAAAAGGCGGAATGCTGGTCGCTGCTATGGTGGGATTAGATGCACGTTCAACGATGGATCTGGATGCAACCGTAAGAGGGGCGACTTTGAACAGGGAAACCATTGAGACAATCATTGACGGAATTCTCTCGGCTCCGGTTGATGATGGCGTGAGCTTTCAGGTAAAAAGTATTTCCGACATCATGGACGAAGCAGAGTATCCCGGCGTGAGGGTCAGCATGTCCGCGGCTTTTGACGGGACAGTGACACCGATTAAGATTGACATATCAACCGGGGATGTCATAACACCCAGAGCGGTTCAGTATCATTTTAAGCTGATGCTCGAAAACCGCTCGATTTCATTGTGGGCGTACAATCTGGAAACTGTCCTGGCTGAAAAGCTGGAAAGC